>JBARJF010000117.1:0-164873 GCA_049800135.1 Candidatus Sulfotelmatobacter sp. | reverse complement strand
GCTCCCGCCACCATGCCCGGTCCGTGTTGGGGGAGGGCCCCGGGCAAAACCGACTAACTCTACCACAATCCTGGGCGCGGTCAACAAAAAGACTGGCGCTTTTCGTTTTCGCGGACGCCGGGATTTTCGTCACTTGGCGACGACGGACTGGACGGCAATGGTGTCCACGTCCAAAATACCAGTCACGGTGACGATCTTGCCCGCCTGCTTGTCGAGAGTGGCCAAGGTTTTCGCGTCGGTGGTATTCAAGGTGTAAATCTTGTCGCCCACGATCAGTGCGTAATTAGAACCTTGGGCCACGCAGGCGCGGGTACACTCCGCCGCAGTCTCGCCATCCATGTGTTTTCTGCCGCACATGGAGTCGCCAACCTCGCCGGTAAAAGTCTGCTGATGGGCAGCCAGCGCATAGGGACCCGCACATATAGCCGCCAAGAAGACAACCGTTGCCATGGTTTGGAACCACCGCGAACCACGATTCATTCCGTGCTCTCCCTTGACAGGTTCGGCACGGCCGAGGCACGTGCCATACCGAGATTGGTGACAAGGCTCTAGTCTATCCCGACAGACGGTCACAGGCGGCAAATGTGACGAACCTTTTCTTAATATTCCTTGCAAAATGGAGGAACGAAATCGCAAGGGACCCGATTGGAGGGGCCCCAGAATGCGCCGTTTAGTTCCCGCCAGGCAGGCCGCTGCGGACTGCTTTACTGCAACGGCTTGGCCGTGTATTGCACATCGACGTCAACAGTTCTGTCTTGGCTGATCGGGGTGACGTGAGTGGCAACGTCCCAGCCGAGATTAGCGGGGAGTAGTTTTCTGGCCTGGGGAAGGAACTGCTTGAGGTAGGTGGCATCGTAGACGTCGCCGGGGCGGAGCTTCCAGGCATCCTGAAGTCTGGCGGTTAGATTATTGCCGATGCCACGAAATTCGAGCTGGCCCATATGGTAGACGGGACCTTCGCTGACCACAAAGTGATAGGCCACAGTGCCGCCTGAGTCGTCGAACTCAGCACTCGCCTTGATGCTGGCGGCGACGTAGCCGCGTGAACCATACAGCTCCTGGACGGCACGCAGGTCGTCTTCAAGTTGAATTGTGTCTGCCGTTTGCCCGGCCTTGGTGTGGAGGAGCGACTGGAGCGCGTCGGTGGAAATCTCCTTATTGCCGGACCAGTCCCAACGGGTGAGTTTGTACTGGATGCCGGGAGTGATGGGGAACGTGAGATCTATGAAGGTCGGCGGGGGTCCGTTGTCGATTGATGGCGGTGCGGCTTTGACGACCTTGAGTTGTGGCAGAGCACACGAGGCTTTGAGGTAGCCGTGTCGGTGGTAGATCGGCAGCAGCGCGTGCGCGATAAAATTACTCATGAACGCGCGCGCGTATTCGAGACCAGGCAGCCTTTCTGCCGCGGTCTGGAGCGTGGGCAACTCACTGGCGCCGGCGCCGCTGAACTCGACGTGGCGGATGCGAATGCTGACGCCGGTCACGTTGTAGTCAATCGACTCGACTTGCCCGTTCTTGGCAGTGGTGCGCGCATACCCAACGTAGCCGGGGATATCGTTTTCTACCAGCAAGGCCTGAAGAGCATCCGAGACCTGGTCGGGCAAGCTTCCGGTGGTGGGCAGCTCTCCGTTGAAAAGGGGAATGCGCGCGTGCAGCTTCCGGAGCAAGGCACCATCGGTGAACCAGACGAAATCTGAAAAGCGGGCAGGTACAAACTTGTCGGCATCGGTGACCTGGAATTCAAGCTTGGTGCCGGCCGCGGAGTAAGTGTAGGTGTAGGCGATGGCGCTGAAAGCGCCACTCTCGCCGAGCTGACGCGCGGCCTTCTTAAAATCCTCTTCGTGGGCAACGGTGCCAACGGGCAACCCGCTGGCGGCCGCGACTTCGTTCGGCGTGAAATGTTTACTGCCGGTCACTTTAACCGAGATGAGCTGGTAGGCGGCGGGCGGCAAGGGCAGGGTTTGTGTGCCGGAGGAGGATTGCGGCGGACCAGCGGCAGCGAGGCAGAGCGGGATGAGCAGAAGAAAAGACAGCAGGCAAGGCGAGAGAAACGGTGGGAAAAGTGTTTTCATCTACTTCGATCTGGACGTAGCTGGATTGCTGGATTTGTGCTTCTTGGCAATCTCGATGAAGGCGAGGGCGGCTCGGCTGAGAGCTTTGTCTTTACGGAAGACGAGGGCCAGGTCGCGCCGCAGTTGAGCGTCGGCCATGGGAATCGCGGCCAATACGCCGGCACGAACGTCCTCCTGCACGCTCGAGCGCGCGATGAAGCCCACTCCTACTCCCGCCGCTACGAAGCGTTTCAGGAGCTCGCTGGAATCGAGTTCCATACTGTAGTTCGGCTTTAGCCGGCGTTCGCGAAACAGATCATCGAGCGCGTCTCGGGTGTGGCCGGCTTTGGGAAGGACCAGCGGATACTTTGCCAAGTCCCCCACGGGAGCCGACTTCATCTTCCCCAGCGGGTGGTGCGGCGGCGCAATAATTACCAATTCATCCTGATGGATGAGAACTACGGTGAGCCGGTTGTCTTTGACGGGCAGGGAAACTACGCCAAAGTCGACGGAGTTGTCGGTTACAGATTCGAGAATCCTGGCGTAGTCGGCGCGCTTGATGTTCACCGACACGTCGGGATACTGCTTCTTGAAACCGGCAAAAACCTCGGGAAGAATATGCAGGCAGGTGCCTTCGTTCGCGCCTACCGTGATGGCGCCGCGCGGAATGTGCTCCATCTCGGCGAGAGAAGTAAGCATGGCCTTGCGGGCGTCCAGCGTTTCCTGCACGTATTTCTGAAAAACCCTGCCGGCCGCGGTAAGAGAAACCTTGCCGCCGGAGCGGTCAAAAAGCTTGGCGCCGACTTCATCCTCCAGAGCGCGAATCTGGGAAGAGATGGCGGGCTGGGTGCGGAAACGCTTTTCCGCCGCCCGTGAAAACGAGGCATGGCGCGCCACCTCGAGAAACGTTTGCAGTTGGTCGAAGTCCATTGGGCTGTCGCCAGCGGTCGGTGGCCAGTCAAACCGAGGTGCAATCTGAAAACGAGACGGCATTCGGCTTTGGCCGTCTTGTGGACCAAATTGTAGCAGGGCGGCTGGATGTTCACGCGCACCAGCAGCACTAACGGCGGGTTTAACCCAAGATTTCTCTTTGGACCGTCAATCGGTCAGCCAGCTATCCGTCGGAAACAGTGTCAGCATGGCTTCCCGTGTCACTTACTTCTTCAATCCCGCCGTAAAGCTCGTAACCACCGTGACGGATTGGCTGACCTGCTGCGCAACCTGATTGAGCAGAATTCTCTTTCCATCGGGCGAGACATCGTAGAAAGCCTGCGGAGCGGACCAACTGGTGACCAATGCCTGAGGCACGCCGAATTGCAGAGCCCCTCCGGCTTCCTTTACCGGCACGGCGAAGATGTCGAAAGACGCATCCAGATAGTAAAGCTCCTTACCGTCCCTGCTCCACAGCGGTAACTGTCCTGCGTTGGCCGAGACCTGCCACTTGCCCTGTCCGCCGCCGAAGGCCACCACGTACACTTCGAAGGCGCCCGATTCGCCAGAAACGTAGGCCAGCCAACGGCCATCCGGAGAGAGCTTTCCAAAAGCGCCCCGCGGCAGCACCAGCGATGGTTTGCGCTCTCCCTCGAGCGGAAGGGCCCATATCTGGCCTGTGGGACCGCCTCGGGAATACAGCAGGTACTTGCCGTCGCGCGACCAGTCGCTGGGTTCAATGTCTTGGTCGTCGGTGAACAGAAGTTCCTCCGCGCCGCCGCCATCGGAGGGTTTGCGGTAGATGCTGAAGCGAGCATTGCGCACCGAGGCATAGGCGATCCACTTGCCATCGGGCGACCACACCGGGGAGGTGTTCGCCACCGGTCCAAAGGTAAGTCTGGTCCGAACACCGCGCGCCAGGTCGAGCACCCAGATGTCGTTCTCTCCCGTGTCAATCTGAAGAGCGATGCGATCCCCTTGGGGAGACACAACTGCACCTTGCAGGTCTGTCAGCTTGTCCGCTATGGTCCCGATGTCTTTGCCGCTGCGATTCACCCACACCAGCTGCAAGTCGCCCGAGGCTCCGCTGCCGAAAACCAGCAGTCCGTCGTTGGAACCTGAGGCATCCATGTGCCAGGTGCTGGTGTCGTTCATCACACCCTTGGCCACATTCTGGGGCTCGCCGCTCAGTACGCCAGTGGAAGGGTTGAAAGGCTGTGCCATCAATTGGTCGCCACGCGCGAACAAAAGAAAGCCATCGGCGTAAACAGCATTGGATTGGGAACGGAAGAGCGGCCGATTTTCGCGGCCATCCAACGATGCGTAATACACTGCGTTGTTGGCGGACTTCGAGGGATCGTGGTGCAGCGCCAGATAGAGAAAGTGCTTGCCGTCGGGAAGAAAAAACGGCCAGCGATGCGAAGTGTGGAGAGCCGCATCGATTTTCGTAGCCGGGACCGGAGTTCCTCCGTTGACGCTCACGCGCATCAGGGGAGCGGTAGGGCTGGGAGAAAACAGAATCACTCCATCCGCTCCCCAGGCGCCCCCGCGCCCGAGCGATGCGTCACAGACCACCTGCGCGGAACCGCCGTTCAGGTCGATTGTCTTCAGTTTGCTATCGGCGAAAAAACCCAGCGAGCTGCCATCCGGAGACCAGAAGGGAAAAATCGCACCCTCGGTGCTGGGGAGCATACGCGCCTCCAGCAAATTCATCGGGCGAACCCAGAGCGCGGTTTTGCCGTCCGTGCCGGTGGCGCTGAAGGCGATCGTGCTGCCGTCCGGCGAGAGTACCGGCGGTCCGGCAGAATCGCCGGTCAGATTCAGTGTGGTTTTCTCCGGCGGATCGATGACGGTGCGGATAGAGTGCGCAGACTGAGCTGGATGATAGAAGAACATGGTGGCAGCCGCACTTAGCAGAATCGCCGCCACCACACCCCCCGCCCAAGCAACGTCGCGCCGTCGCGAGGAAGATGGCGACGCAACTGGCGCTGGCGCAGAGCGATCGGCTGCAATCCACTGCAGCTCCAACTTGACGTCATGCGCAATCTGAAAACGATCTTCAGGATTCTTTTGCAGGCAGGTGGTGACCACGTGTTCCAAGGCGGGCGGAGTGTTGGGCTTGAGCGCGCTGAGCGGCTCGGGATCTGTTTCCAGAATGGAAGAGGCCAGAGAGATTTGACTCTTCCCCGAAAACGGCCGCTTGCCCGCCACCATCTCATAAACTACCGCGCCGAAGGCAAAGATGTCGCTGCGCGCGTCCGCTTCTTTTCCTTCGATCTGCTCCGGCGACATGTACTGAATGGTGCCCACGATGCTGCCCGCTGTGGTGAGCGGGGTCAACGGACTCGGTCCGCTCAACGTGGGCGCCGCGGTGAATGAAGGCGGCACCGTGCCTGATCCTGGAGCCGCAACCTGCGCGCCCAAAGGTTTTGCCAAGCCGAAGTCCATCAGCTTTGCGCCGCCCTGAGTCAGCATGACGTTGCCCGGCTTCAGATCGCGGTGCACAATGCCGCTGCGGTGCGCGACCGCCAAGGCTTCGGCGACGGCGATCCCGATTTTCAAGGCCTCAGCCAGCGGCATCGCGCCTTTGCGCAGCCGGTCGGCAAGGGTTTCGCCCTCCAGAAACTCCATTACCAGATAATCGGTGTCGTTCTGCGAACCGATGTCATAAAGCTGGCAGATGTTGGGATGGTTCAGTGAAGAGATGGCACGCCCTTCACGCTCCATGCGTTGCTTCAGTTCCGGAGAAGAAGAAAGATGTGAAGCGAGAACCTTCAGTGCTACGGTGCGGTCGAGGCGGGTATCGCGGGCGCGGTAGACTTCTCCCATGCCGCCAGCGCCCAGCAAAGACTGGATTTCGTAAGGGCCTAGTTTTGTGCCAGAGGTTAGCTTCATGCGCGTGCGCGCAATTATAGTCTCCCGGAAGCCCAGCGCGGCAGATGCAACGATTTCGGGCGAGTGGTGCGAGGACGATCAGGAATGAATCAACGAACCGTGGGCATCGGTGGTGCCCAGCGTGGTCTGCTTGACGACTCTGCCCACAAGTTTGAGAGCCTTGGCCGACTCGGACGGGCTGGTCACGCCGGGGTCTGTTGCTTCTATCAGCTCCTCTTCGATGGCGTCGAGCGCCAAGCAAGAACGTTCCAGAACGAGGAGAAGGTACTTTTGGGCGATTGGACGGTCGGCGGGGTGAATCAGGTCCCACCAGCGGCGGATGGATTCCTGGACCTCGACCTCAGTTTTTTCGTTGACAACGAGAGCATCGATCAAACGATAGACCTTGCTCTTGACTGCCTGGTACGAGACGGACACTTCCTGGGGCATGGGTTTTTCCGGATTTCCTAGCTGGACTAAGCAATCTATCAGCCAAACCGTAGATGGTTGCACTGTAAGTCCTTTCGGCTGTGAAGTCTTGGTCGTAATCCTACGAATGGAATAAATCCGAATTTTGGATATGGATTCTGGAAGGTCGCCATCCGCAGATATCTCTTAATGTATCTGTGGGGACCGCGTTGGGTTCGAGCGTTTCAATGCAGTACGTGACCACGGGCCACTCTCACCCGTCAGCAAGTTACAATGTTCCGCGTCCGGCACCGTTCTCCGATCACGCATCACGTGAAATTTAGGGATGACGGCAGGTCGGGGGCGCGACACAGCCTTAGATTTTTTCTCAGACAGGACAACTCTTTGGAGGCGGGATGAAAACGTTGGCGTGGGTTCTAGTATTTCCCTTGTTGATTTCGGTTTTGGCCAGAGCGCAGAGCACACCACCTGCGAGCAGTCCGCAGGAAACTGAAGGCCAGCCACGAATGTTCTTTCCTCGTGACATGCTTTGGGGGTGGGCGCAATTCGACCTGGCGCCTCCGCATAACGAGATCGATCCGAACCTCTGTGCCGGCAACGCCGGGCAATATGGCGGCGCGAATGCACCCTGCAGCATGTTTGCGCGCTATATGCTGTCTGGGATGTTGGAGGTACGTCCGTTTGGGCGGGGACAGTTGCGGCGCTTCATGGTTTTTGGCGCGCCCTCATTTCTGTTTGGAAAAACCATCCCGCAGACGCTCTACACCTGGTCGCCGGATGCAATTGGCATCGAACACTCGTGGGGAGCGGGAATCTATATCGCGAAGGGATTTGAGTTTCGCGTCACACAGCACTTCCTGTTCGACCGTCTGGGGGCGCGCGATACCTATCTGGGCGTGGCCGATCTGGGCAACAACGGACCGTGGGGGCGGTACATGACGGTGGGCGTGCGCAAATCGTTTGGGACGCGACGATGGTGATCCGAGGCAATTCTCCTCTACGCAGGCATGGCTGGGGCAGAGGAACCGCGTAGACGCTGAATGAGCCAGATCACGAAGGCAATCAGCAGTCCGAGGAACACGAACGGAGTCAGGAGGATCGGAACGATCCAGCCGCGGCCGCCCACGGTGGTTACATCGCCCGAAACGCTGGCCTGCGGGCCACGGCGAAGCTTGCCGCCTACGACCGTAACGTCGCCGCCGACTTTTACCTGGTTGTCGAGCTCAATGTCGCCTGCGACGGCGGTGACGTCACCGGCGACCTGCGCTTGATCTGCGAGGAGGACGCTGCCTGCAACGGCGGTAGCATCGCCAGAGACCTGGCCGCGAACGCGAATGCTGCAACCCACGCAGGTGACGTCGGCCACTTCTTCGTTCGGGCCAATGTTGATATTGTTGCCGAACTGAGTGCGGTCGGCTTTGGCGGCAGCGAACACGGCGGTCGATAGAATAAGGCAAACCAACACGCATGCGCCGAACCGCGGATAGCGGCAGCCATCTTGCGCCATGAGGATACCTCCGCTCGAATCCAGCCTGAAACCGGATTATGCCACACGTGGCGGATTCTTTATAATAATGAAGCGTTTTGCAAGTCTGCATAGAACTTCATAGGGAGGCTGGCGATGGCGGGCTCTTATAACGGTGTGCCGGTTCCGTCCGATGGCGGCAAGATTGGCTATGCGGGCGGAAAGTATGAGGTGCCGGACGCTCCGATCGTTCCGTTCATCGAAGGCGACGGAACTGGAAGGGATATCTGGAAGGCGTCGCTGCGCGTGTTCGACGCGGCCGTGGAAAAAGCGTACAAGGGAAAGCGCCGGGTGGTGTGGTACGAAGTGTTCGCTGGAGAAAAAGCCAAGGCAAAATTCGACAACTGGTTGCCTGACGAAACCGTGGACGCGATTCGCGAGTTCCGGGTAGCCATCAAAGGTCCGCTGACCACCCCCGTCGGCGGCGGCATTCGTTCTCTCAACGTGGCTCTGCGGCAGATTCTCGATCTCTATTGCTGCGTTCGTCCGGTGAAGTATTACAAGGGCGTGCCGTCGCCGGTGACGCATCCCGAGCGCATGGACGTCGTGATCTACCGCGAGAACACGGAGGACGTGTATGCCGGCATCGAGTGGGAACAGGGAACTGCAGAGTGCGCGAAGCTGATCGAGTTTTTGAACAAGGACATGCTGAAGAGTGGCAAGAAACAGATCCGGCTGGATTCCGGCGTCGGCATCAAGCCGATCTCTGTGACTGGAACGAAACGGCTGGTGCGCATGGCGATTCGCCACGCACTGGAGGCTGGCCGCAAGAGCGTGACGCTGGTGCACAAGGGCAACATCCAGAAGTTTACCGAGGGTGCGTTCCGCAAGTGGGGATACGAGCTGGCCACCGAGGAGTTTCGCGATAAAGTGGTCACCGAACGCGAGAGCTGGATTATCGACAACAAAGATAAGAATCCGAATCTGACGATTGCGCAGAACGCGGAGTTAGTGGAGCCGGGAATGGAGTTTGCTCCGCCCGCGTTTCGCCAGGCGGTCGAACGGGAAGTGAAAGACGTGCTCGACCGCATCTACGCCACGCACGGGAGCGGCCAATGGAAAAAGAAAATCATGATCAACGACCGGATTGCCGATTCCATCTTTCAGCAGGTGGTGACGCGGGCCGATGAATACTCCGTTCTGGCATGTCCGAACCTGAATGGGGACTATATTTCGGACGCTTGCGCGGCGCAGGTGGGCGGACTGGGCATCGCTCCGGGCGCGAACGTTGGCGATGGCTACGCCATCTTCGAGGCCACGCACGGCACGGCGCCGAAGTATGCTGACAAAGATGTGATCAATCCCGGATCGGTGTTGCTCTCGGGAGTAATGATGTTTCGCTTCCTGGGCTGGAATGAAGCCGCCGATCTGATCGAGCAGGGGATTGAGCGCACCATTCTCCAGAAGAAGGTTACCTATGATTTCGAGCGGCTGATGGAAGGGGCAACCAAGGTGAAGACCAGCCAGTTCGCGGACTGCATTATCGAGAACATCGGCGCGGCGGTGCTGGCGTAGACATTGTGCGCCCGGGTGATCTGGCCATTGAGCGCTTGTCAGTGCGCTCGGATTGCGCTGCGGTCTTTGATATTCAATCGCTAAATGGCGAAACCACCCAATGGCTTAATTGTGTCTGAAAGGAATCATTCATGCGTAAGAAAGTAACCATCGTGGGTTCAGGAAATGTAGGCGCAACGGCGGCTCATTGGATCGCTTCCAAGGAACTGGCCGACGTTGTCCTCATCGACATCATTGAAGGCGTACCCCAGGGCAAGGGGCTTGATCTGCTCGAAGCCATGCCCATCGAAAAGCGCGACTCTTACATCACCGGCACCAACGACTACAGAGACACGGCGAATTCCGACATCGTTGTCATCACTGCGGGCATTCCGCGCAAGCCGGGCATGAGCCGCGACGACCTGCTGAACACGAATTACGGCATCATGAAGGCGGTGGTAGGCGAAGTGGTGAAGCATTCGCCGAATAGCATTTTGATAATTGTGTCGAACCCGCTGGATGCCATGGCGCAGGCGGCTTACAAACTGAGCGGATTTCCGCGCGAACGGGTGGTTGGCATGGCGGGCGTGCTGGATTCCGCGCGATTCCGCGCCTTCATCGCCGACGAACTGAAGGTCAGCGTGGAGAACGTCACGGCATTCGTGCTCGGCGGTCACGGTGACACCATGGTGCCATTGCCGCGCTATTCCACGGTCGCGGGAATTCCGATCACGGAGTTGATCGAGAAATCCAGGCTGGAGGCGTTGGTGCAACGCACTCGCGACGGCGGGGCGGAGATCGTCAAGTACCTGAAGACTGGCTCGGCTTACTACGCGCCCTCGGCGGCGGCCACCGAGATGGTCGAAGCGATTCTGAAGGACAAGAAGAAGATTCTGCCGTGTGCCGCGTACTTGCAGGGCGAGTACGGGATCAACGGCCTCTACGTGGGCGTTCCGGTTAAGCTAGGTGCCAGGGGGATCGAGCAGATCATCGAGATCAAGCTTACGGCGGAAGAGAAAACCGGCCTCGAAAAGAGCGCCGCAGCGGTTAAAGAGTTGGTGGGCGTGATTGGAGTTTAGAGGCGCCTTTCCAATGGTCAAATTAGCGCCAGACGTCCGTGATCGTCTTGGCCGAACCGGAATGACCCGCGTATGGGAGGCCATACATTGCTTCCAGAGTTCGCAACACGCTGTAGTGATCGATCTTTTCACTATACTTTCCTGGCTTGACCATGGGGCCGACGAAGATCGTAGGAATTTGGTTCACCGCGGTGCCATTGTCTTCGTCCCAGGTGATGATGAGCAGGCTGCTATGGCCGCGTGCCCACGCCACGTAATTGGCCAGATTGGTTTTGAGCCAGTCATCCGCCTCCCGAACCGTTCCGTCGTGCATGTCATCCATCAGGTCGGGAATTACCCAGGAGATGGTCGGCAGATCGTCAAAGTTCGTAGGGAAGCTGGTGAATGGTTGATTGTCGCTCGACGGGACATTGGAGAAATTCGGCCAGGGAACGTGTTTACGCGCGTATTTGCCCACTCTGCAGACTTCCGATCCGGCGGAAGGCAAGCCTTCGGAGAAACCGGTGAACGTCTTGCCTGCCGCGATAAGCTCACTTCCCAGGTTCGCCACGGAAAAGGTTTTCGGGCAAGAATCATTGGTGACCCCTTGCGTGGAACCAGAAAACAATGCCAGATAGTTGGGCTCGCTGGGGTGGGTGATGGCGTGCGAATTCGTAAACGAAGCTCCCCCTGAGGCGAGACTGTTGATGTAGGGGGCTTGGGACGACCCGATGATCTGCGAGTAAGGTTCGTTTTCCTCTAACACCACGATCACATGCGCCGGCATCGGGAGGCCTTGCGCAGCGATCTGAGCAGCCACCATTTTAGCTGCGGTCGTGGACAGCATGGCACAAAGAACAGCCAACAGCATGCTGTAGGCAAGTCGCGGGCAACGCGGTGGGCGCGTGATGTGAGGCATAGTTACTCCCCCCTTTCTAGCGAAGCGTTGCCCATGGCGACCTCCACCACTAGAAGAAGGCCCCACTCCGCATGGAGATACTGCCAGTGAGTTGTTGAAGGCCTAGTATCCACGTTACACCCGCTCGATCTCCACCTTCTTCACCACCACGTCCTTGTTCGGTTTATCCTGCCGGTTGCGCGGGAGTTCTGATATCTTCACGACCACATCCTGACCTTCGACCACCTCGCCGAAGATTGTGTGCTTGCCGGTGAGCCACGTCGTCGGTGCGACAGTGATGAAGAACTGCGATCCATTGGTGTTGGGGCCGGCGTTGGCCATGGCGAGTTTTCCGGCCTTGTCGAGCTTGTGGGGCGAGCCTTTGGTTTCGTCTTCGAACTGGTAACCAGGGCCTCCCATGCCGGTACCTTGCGGGTCGCCACCCTGAATCATGAAGTCGGGAATCACACGATGAAAAATCGTTCCGTCGTACAGGCGGTCTGTGGACTTTTTGCGCGTCGAGGGATGAGTCCATTCGCGCTTGCCTTCGGCGAGTTCCACAAAGTTGGCTACGGTTTTAGGAGCTTCTTTCTCGAATAAACGGCAGACGATCTTGCCTTCGGATGTTTCAAAAATGGCGTAGGTTCCCGCTGAACGGCTCATGGATTATTTTTCTCCTTGTGGATGACTCTGATTCTAACAGCAAGCGAAAAAAACCTGTCGCGTGGAGAGAGCGAGCGCGCCGGCTCTTGCTCAAGCCTATTGAAGATTGCCGAGGCCGAGGTCTTCCGTGAAAAAGGCCTGGGTTTCCAGAGCAAGGCGTTTGCGCGCTTCCGGTGTCCGGAAGACGTGGCCATCTTCGAGTTTTACAAACTTTACCGGAACTCCTGCCTGTTTGAGTTTGTCGGCGAGTTCCTGGGATTGCGCAATGGGTACCTGTTTATCGTCGTCGCCGTGAATAATGAGAAAGGGCGAATCATGCTTGGAGACGTGAAATACGGGCGACGCGTTCTGCCAGATTTCCGGACGCTGGGCGTAGTCCCCGCCAAAGAAGTGGGTTAAGAAGGTGTCGCCATCGGAGTTGCGATCGGCAACAAAATCGCTGGGTCCGCTGACGTCAACCACAGCCTCGACCTTGCTCGAGTACTTGGCCAGGGCCGGATCGGAATTGTCGCGAGTATCTTCCATTCCCAGCAGGGCCGCCAATTGTGCGCCCGCGGAGTGCCCGAATGCACCGATATGATTGGGGTCGATCTGGTATTTCGCCGCGTTGGCGCGAACCCAACGAACCGCCCGCTGGACATCATCCAACTGCGCCGGCCACAGATTTTGAGTTCCGTGCATTAACCGGTAATCGACCGAAAACGCGACAAAGCCGCAACGGGCAAGAAACATCCCCATGCCCCGCATGGTTCCCTTGTCGAAATTCGTCCAGCCGCCGCCATGGATCAAGATCACCGCCGAGCGCAACCCGGAGGAGTGGTCACCCGGCTCGTAAATATCCAGCAGCAGCGACTGGCCGCCCACTGTGCCGTAGGGAACATCCTGCTGCACCGAAATCGGTGGATTCTCATACGAACTCGCCGACGGAGCGGCCGCTTGGGAAGGCTTACTCTGGGGAGTTCGCGCTCCAAGGACTGGGGCGAGCATCACAACTATCAAGGCAAAGGCATATTTCGTCATGGTACAGACGATTGTAATTCTTGACTCGGCAGCGTTTCAACGGATGACTCGGTGAAATTAGTGAGGGCTCGAAGTGGTCGTGGCGCCGGCCGGTTTTTTCGCGGGGATTGCACGCCTAAGAGGCGTGGCCGGGCCGCCGCGAACAATCGTGATGCGAATGATCTTCACCGGACGGAACGGCCGGTTGTTTGTGGGATCGGTGGCCATGCGCGCAATCTCTTTAACGAGCGTGACGGTGGCCTCGTCGCACTGGCCGAAGATGGTGTAGCTCCCGTTGAGGTAGGGCGTAGCTACTTCTGTGATGAAGAACTGCGATCCGTTCGTGTCTGGGCCAGCATTGGCATAGGCCAGGCGTCCGGGCCTGTCGAACAAGAGATCGGAAGACACTTCGTTTTTGAATTTGTATCCGGGATCGCCCGTACCGTTGCCCGCGGGATCGCCACCCTGGATCATAAAGTTTGGGATCACGCGATGAAAGATGGTGCCATTGTAGAGTGGCACACCGTGCTCGGTGGCTCCGCTGGCGGGGTTCTTCCAATCCTTGGTCCCGGTGGCAAGACCGATGAAGTTCGCGACCCCGATAGGAGCCTTGTCGGGGAACAGCCTACACCGCATCGTTCCCACGGTAGTATGGATGATCGCCGTAGGTGCACCCGCTGCCGTGTGGTGGACGTGCGGTTTGGCCGCAGGGGCATCGGTGGCGCCCGATTGCGCCCAAACCGCAATCGCAGCCAGAAAAAGTAGAGCGGAAACCAGGAAGAGATCACGCATAATTGCTCCTCATCGATTCACAACGCAACGCACGAACATTGTCCCGGTGATTTGCCGGCAGCGCTGCAATTTTACGACAGTTCCGATATCAACGGGACTGCGCCTGCATCTCGCGGCTGACGGCCTCGACCCGGCGGAAAACACGCAACACATTGCCGCCGAGAATCTTCTTGATGTCGGCAGCGCTGTATCCGCGATCGAGCAGGGCCTGCGTAATCTTGGGCAGGTCAGCGGCGGAGTCCATGCCCTGGGGAGTGGCGCCACTGACGCCGTCGAAATCCGAGCCCAAGCCAACGTGATCCACGCCCGCGACCTTGGCGACGTGGTCGATATGGTCGATCAGGGACTTGAAAGGCGGACGCGGGATTTTCGCCATCCACTCCCGCTCGATACGATCGACTTCAACGGAGTCGCCCGGTTTGCCCTGCGCCTTCACGGAATCGACATACTTCTGAATTGCGGCCGCCTGCTCTTTAGCCTGGGCTTCCATAGCTTTGCGAAAGTCCTCGCTCACGAAGGCCGAGTAAAAGTTGACGTCCACCACGCCGTCATTCTTGGCGACGGCGCGCAGCATCTCGTCCGTCATATTGCGCGGCGCGTCGACAAGCGCGCGCGCCGAAGAGTGCGAGGCAATCAGAGGAGCCTTGGTGGTCGCGATCGCATCCCAGAAGGTTTTGTCGGAGACGTGAGAGATGTCGACTATCATGCCGAGGCGGTTCATCTCGAGCACGACCTGCTTGCCGAAATCGGTGAGCCCGTCGTGATGCTGCACTTTGGGATCGTCGATGTCGCCGGAGGAGTCCGCCCATTCGTTGGTATTCGACCAGGTGAGCGTCATGTAGCGTACGCCGAGGCGGTAGTAATCGCGCAGCAGGTGCATGTCGTCCTCGATGGAGTGGCCTCCTTCGATGCCCATGAGCGCGGCCAGCTTGTGTTCACGGTGGGCGCGTTCGATATCGGCGACCGAGAAAGCCATCATCATGCGGTCAGGATGGCGAGCCGCCTGCCCGTAGACGGAATCGATGAGATCGAGAGTGCGCCTGGCGAAGTGGCCCTGATTAGGTTCCGGATCAACCCAGATGGAGAAAAACTCCGCACCCAGATTGCCGCGGCGGGCTTTGTCGAGGCTGATGTGGCCAACGTCATTTGGATCAGTCGAGCCAATGTCGAAACCTTCATCGAGAAAGCGCTGCGGCGTATCGGCGTGAGTATCGACTACGATGGCGGAGTCGTGGATGGCGCGCGCCCGAGCACTGACAGGCGCACCTGCGAGGTTTGAAGATTGGGCGGCAGCCGTAGCAGCGGCACCTACCAGGCATGAGAGCAAGAGCATTTTGAACTGAGTCATAGGTTTATTGGCGAGACCAGCGGCGCAAGCAAATTAAAGATTGTATAGGCGGGCAGTGCGAGGAAGAAAGGTCAATCGACTTTGGCGACGATTCATCCAACCGGGAATCAAGTATCCAGCAGCAGGCAACAAGGATCAACTAACGACGATCAGCCGAGGGCCGTGACCGCTTGCCGGATGCAGATTTCCAGCGCCTCCCCGGTATCGATCACCGTCTTGGGCAGCCTGATCGCTTCGAACCGGGATTTCACTTCGAGATAGAGTTGGGAATCACGATTGGCTGCGGGATGCGTTCCTAACCTGGCCTGCTCTTCAAGACGCTTCTTGACGATTTCTTCCGAGCACACGCATTCGAGGATGCGCCAGCTTTGGTGCAGGCAAAGGGCTGCGTTCACGGCGTTTTCGATCTGATAGCGGCGCGAGAACGGGCGGCCATCGAAAAACAAAATTCGCTTTGAATCCCGCTGCAGTAGATGACCGGCGGTTTCAAGCATGACGCGCATGCAGAAATCATCCTGCCGGGAAGAGTATTCAATTTCGTCAGCCGCAAAGAGTGCCCGCCGGATCTCGTCTTTGCTGATCACGCGTCCGGAAGTGCGGGCCGCCAGTTCGCGGGCGAGCGTGGTTTTGCCAGTGCCGGGGAGGCCGGCCATTAGAACAATCATGATCGGAATCAGATTATACGAGGGTGGCTATTCGGAGTGTCCGTCGGCGGCGACGGCTGCCGGCTCTGGACGCTCCACGGGAACGATATCCTGGGTTTCGCGCCAATCCGCGTAGCGCGCGGAAACCATAATGTGGAAGACCCATTGGTGCCGCTCTTCTTCCGGTTCGACCAGCCCGAGAGCCTTCATGTAGAAGAGGTAGTGTTCCATCCAGTGAATCTCTTCCGGCGTCATGCCGCGGCGTTGCAGGTCGACGGTGAGGCCTGCGAGATGGGATGACGCCGTATCGCCTTCGGCCGGCGCTGCGTTGCGATTGTGGCGTCGAAGTTTTTTCTGCAGCTTCACCGTGCGCACTGCGGAATTTACTTGAATCTGCTGGTGAAAGCGGTGGTAGTAGGCTTGCGCAATATCCTGGACGAAATCGCGGGTCCACGGGCGGCAATAACGGCGTGAAGGCTCGAGTCGCGGGTCGAAGCGCAATGTCTCACCTGCGATGATCGGCTGCAGTGCTCCACTGGCCTTCAGCGCTTCCAATTCGTTGTCATCTTCGATGCGCGGCAATTCCAGCCGGTCAATTTCCGCATTTTGCAGCAACAAAGATTCGTGCGAGGGCCGGAACATGGGGTTCCACAGCGTCCAGTGCAGCCGGTGATGCCGGGTGCCGTGACGAATCACCCGATGCAGGCTGGTGGCGCTCGCCGCAAAAAGCGGGCTGCACAGACATACCAGCAAAGGAAGAAGAATCAGTTGGCGCTGTAATTTCAATTTCAAAAATGAATTCCGTATTCTTCCGTAGGGTCTAACCCGCAACTGTCCGGACATTGTAAGCGATGCTGTCAAGCGGTCCAACCGTTCATGGCGGGTTAGCCGTTACGAGTGTGCTTGCGCGGTAATCCAGCTTCGGTTACCACTGGTTACCCACGGTCCGGCAATGCGCTTCGGGATGATTAGCAGCACGCAGAACGCCAACCTGAAGCGGGCATTAGGCTCGCGCCATGTGCTCCTGGAGCAACCACTTAGCCCCCTTCGGGTCAGACACAGGCAGTCTCTTTTGGGGCAGAAGTGACAAAAATCAGCGCCGGAAAAGGTCACCAATCGCCTGCTTCATGGCCGAGCCTCCGACTTCGGAAATTGCCTTGGTGAGCGGAATATCTTTAGGGCATACTTCGACGCAATTCTGCGCGTAACCGCACTCCTGGATGCCGCCGTCGCCCATCAAGGCCGCCAGCCGTTCACGTTTGAGCGCTTTGCCCGTGGGATGGGTATTGAACAGGCGTACCTGTGCGATGGTGGCCGCGCCCACAAAATCCGTGTCTTCGTTGAACTGAGGACATGCCTCCATGCAGCAACAGCAGGAGATGCAGCGGGAGATGGGATAAGCGGCTTCCTGCTCTTCCGCCGTCATGCGCGGGCCGGGGCCCAGGTCGTAAGTGCCGTCGATCGGTACCCATGCTTTAACGGTCTTGAGGTTTTCGAAGATCAGGTTGCGATCGACGGCAAGATCACGGACGACGGGGAATTTCGAGAAAGGTTCAAGCTTGACTGGTTGCTCGAGGTTGTCAATCAGTGCAGAGCAGGCCATGCGGGCGCGTCCGTTGATCAGCATTGCGCAGGAGCCGCAGACTTCTTCGAGGCAATTCGAGTCGTAGGTGATGGGCGAACTTGCCGTCCCCTTGCGGGTCATGGGGTTGGCGGCGATTTCCATCAGAGAGGAAATCACGTTCATGCCGGGATGCCAGGCAAGTTCAAACTCCTCCCAGTAGGGCTTGGAGGTGGGAGTGTTCTGGCGCTTGATTTTGATGATGACGGATTTGTCAGCCATTAACTTTGAGCCTTCAGCTTAGCCTTGTCATTCTGAGCAAAGCGAAGAACTATGCTCTGCTTTTGGCAGCAGCGACTTGCATGGGTCCTTCGCTTCGCTCAGGATGACAACCAATTTCGAATTCATTTCACAGCGTCATACTTCCTCGCCCGCGGCGGAATCAGCGAAGTATCCACCGGCTCGAACTCAAACTTCGGTTCATCCGCATCCGGCGCGAAATATGCCTTCGTCGTTTTCAGAAAATTCTTGTCGTCGCGGTCGGGGAAGTCCGGCTTATAGTGCGCACCGCGCGATTCGTCGCGTAAGCGAGCTCCCTGGGCGATCACACGCGACAATTGCAGCATGTTGTAAAGCTGGCGGGTAAAGGCCACGCTGGTGTTGGCCCACTGCGTGCGGTCGCTCAGGTTTACCTTGCGGAAGCGCTCGAGCATCTCGACCAGCTTCGCATCTGTCTGCTGCAAATTCTTGTTGTAGCGGATGACGGTGCAGTCCTTGGTCATCAGCTCGCCCAATTCGCGCCACAGCCGGAAAGGATTCTCCGTTCCCTGGTTGTTCATGAGCAAGGCGTTGCTTGCCTCCTGCTTCTTCTTCTCTGCCTCGAAAACTCCGCTGCCGTCGGGCAGGGCCTGCAAGCCACGCGCATACTTCACCGCATTCGGTCCGGCAATGCCGCCACCATAGATGCACGATAGCAGCGAATTCGCTCCCAGCCGATTCGCGCCGTGGTATTGATATTCGCACTCGCCCGCCGCGAAGATGCCTGGGATATTCGTGGCCTGCCTGAAGTCCACCCACAGCCCGCCCATGGTGTAATGCATGCCGGGGAAAATCTTCATTGGCGTGTCACGCGGATCGTCGCCCACAAACTTCTCGTAGATTTCGAGAATCCCTTCCAGCTTGCGATCCAGAATCTTGCGGTCGATGTGGGTGAGGTCGAGATAAACCATCGGCTTGCCATCGATGCCGAGGTTGTGCTCGAACACAACCTTAAAGATGGCCCGCGTCGCGATGTCGCGCGGCACCAAATTGCCGTACTTGGGATACCACTCTTCGAGAAAGTACCAGCGCTCGCTCTGCGGAATCAATTTCGGATCGCGCTTATCGCCCGCACTCTTCGGAACCCACACGCGTCCGCCCTCGCCGCGTGCCGATTCCGACATCAGGCGCAGCTTGTCGTTACCCGGAATGCAGGTCGGATGCACCTGAATAAATTCGCCGTTGGCGTAGTAACAACCCTGCTGATAGAGCGCGGACTGCGCCGATCCGGTGCAGACCACGGAATTTGTAGATTTGCCAAAGATCGCGCCGTTGCCACCGGTGGCGATTATGATGGCGTCGGCGGGGAACGTGCGGACTTCCATGCTGCGCAAATCCATGGCGCAGATGCCGCGGCAGACGCGGTTTCCATCGAGCACCGCCGAAAGAAATTCCCAGTGCTCGTACTTCTTCACCTTGCCTTCGGATTCGTGGCGGCGAACCTGCTCATCGAGGGCGTAGAGAAGTTGCTGGCCAGTCGTAGCACCGGCGAAGGCGGTGCGGTTGTAGAGCGTTCCGCCGAAGCGGCGGAAGTCGAGCAGCCCCTCCGGTGTGCGGTTGAAGGGAACGCCCATGCGGTCGAGCAGATCGATGATGCCGGGCGCGGCCTCACACATATCCTTGACTGGAGGCTGGTTGGCCAGAAAATCGCCGCCGTAAACCGTATCGTCGAAGTGCCGCCAAGTCGAATCGCCCTCGCCCTTCAGGTTTTTCGCCGCATTGATGCCACCCTGAGCGCACACCGAGTGCGAACGCTTCACCGGAACGATCGAAAAGAGATCGACCTTCGCGCCCATCTCGGCAATCTTGATGACGGCCGAGAGACCCGCCAGGCCGCCGCCTACGACAATAATTTTCGGAGCCATTGGCATCGTTGCCCTTATAGGCCTTCCCTAATCGCTGGAGCCTGGCTCGCTTGCACAGCTGTCGTACCAGGTTCGGTCAGCTGCTGCGGGCGCGACCGGAACGAGGCAAGGCTTGCCAACCCCGCGCCTGTAAGCACAAAGAAGAATGCCAGACACACAACCAGAAACCGCTTCCGCGCCTTTTCCCCGGAGACGATGCCCCACTTCGCTGAGAATAGCCAAATGCCATAGGCGAAATGCCATGACGCGGCGATTAGGCCCACAACATAAAACAGGAAAAGCGGCGTCTGAAATACTTCCGCCTGCACTTTGCCGAACGCAGCGTTGGGATAGGCGTGCAGATCAATCCCGGTGAAGCGCATCGTCCAGGTGTGCCAAACGATGTATGCAAACGCGATGCCTCCAGTCCAGCGCTGCGCCGTATACATCCAGTTGCCGCTCCAGGGATATTCAATAATGTTCCCATCGCCCCGATACCAGATATAGAAACCGTAGAGCGCATGGAATGCAATGGGCAGCCAGATGCCAAATAGTTCAAGAAAGAATACGAGCGGAAGGTTGGCCAGAAAACTTACCTGCCGTGCATAAGCGTCGGGACCGTTAATCGCGGTGGCGTTGGAGATCAGAATATGTTCGAAAAGGAACGCGCCCACGGGGACGATGCCCGAAAGCGAATGCAACCGGCGTAGAAAAAACGACACACCCCGCCCGGCCCGCAACGGGGCCACGCCCTGTGCCGCACTTTTCACCACACCTGGAGCAGTAGAACCGGCTGCTGACGCCACGAATCGCTCCTCATCAGTTCGTATTCGATCCGCTTATCGGTTTCGCTTGGTGGTTCAACAATGACGAAAGAACCTGTCATTATCCGGCGGTGGGAGAAACGAAGTCAAGAAAGCGGTTTCCAGTTGCCGCAATCAATCGCCGAGACGCGAGCGCCAATCGAGAAATTCACAGAACGCCGCGCCCCGGTGACTGTATTTGGATTTTTCCTCGGCGGTCAGCTCGGCGAATGTTTTTTCGATCCCTGGAAAGTAAAACAGCGGATCGTAGCCGAAACCATTCTCACCACGCGGAGCCTCGAGGATGATTCCTTCGGCCGTGCCGCGAAATGTAGCCAGCGTTTTGCCATCACGCGCCGCAGCCAGCACGCAGACAAATCTCCCGGTTCGCTGTGCGGGTGGAACGTTCTTCAGTTCGCGCAGAACGCGTGCGTTGTTGGCATGGTCATCGGAGTTTGCGTCGGTTTTGTCGGGGTGGTCGGCTGCGTAGCGCGCGGAGTGCACGCCCGGAGATCCTTTCAGTGCGTCAACTTCCAGGCCTGAATCGTCAGCCACAACCATCTCTCCGCGAACGTATCGGCTGTACGCTTCGGCTTTCTTGCGGGCATTGGCCTCGAAAGTAAGACCATCTTCGACGACGCTTGGCAGGGAAGAGAAGCCGGGAATGCCGGCGACTTCAACTCCGTGGCGCAGAGCGGCGCCGGCAAAGTCCCGCAGCTTGCCCGCATTCGAGGTGGCGATAAGGATTCTTTGCATCGTGGTTCGCCGCCACTCCTCACTTGAGTCGTGTTAGCCACCAAGATTTCCCCAACAATGCTATGAGCAACAAGAACGCGACAATCGAAATCCAATCGCCCGCGGTGCGGTCCCAGGTGCGAACGAAGGTGATCTGTACCCGATTCACGCCCGCATCCACCGGAACCAGCATCTGTCCCGTGCTTTCGCGCGTCCCGGCATGTACCGGCCGTCCATTCACTTCCACGCGCCACGCCGGATAGTTGAACAGATGCAGCGCAAGCGTATCCGGCGCAGACATCTCTGCCGTGAAGATCTTCAGTTCCGGGTTCCACTGCGAAACCTGAATGGCAGCATGAGCCCGTTCATCCACGCTAATGAGCCCGGCGTCTTTGTCGATGGCGGAAGCATCGGCTCTCACTGGAGTATATTCGTCGACGCCTTCGTATCCCGCGCCGCTCTCCATGTTGTCCTGCATCTCGCGCAGGTCGCCGGCGTTGTCCCACCACGGCGTCTGGTAGTGCTGCCATACGAAGACGAGCACGCACAGAGTTGCCGCGTAGAGCGCCACACGCGTCGTCCATCGTCGCACACCCAGGGCGATCAGCAGAGTAAATGGAATCCCCAGGCACAGCAACCATCGCCAGGGGAACTGCATAAAGCGTAGCTTGGGCAGGAGGCTCCACAGAGGGCCAGTGATCGGCAGCATGAACAGCGCGCCCGCCGCCGCCCAGATCACTGGCGGATACCAAAACTCGGGATTGCGGATACGCCAACTGCGCGCGGTCCAGCCGGCCGCGGCGGTCAGCAGGATTTCAGTGATCGCGATCCATGAGACAACGCGGTTAAAGGCATCGTGATCCGCGTCAGTGGTGTGAATGAAGAGAAAGTTATCCTGTGGACGCGAGCCGGCGGAGACGACCTCGGCAATATTCACCCACTTCTGTTCGTAGGCGGCTGGCAATAGATAGAATGCGGCCAGCGCCGCCCCCAAAAGCACCGCGGCGGTCCCTGTCAGCAAAACACGGGGCGAGTACCTCTGCCAGGCAATCACGATAACCAGCAAGGCCACAGAATAATGAATCATCACCGCCGCCGGTGCGTTGATCAACCAGGCAGAAGCCAGCAGCAGAGCCAGAAAGATGGTATTGGTGACGCGCCGTCCCTTTTCGTCCGCCCGCAACAAGAGCATCAGCAACAATGGCAACAAGCAACTGGCCAGCAGTTCGGCGAATGCGCTTCGCCAATAGACGATCACCAAGTGATAAGGATTGACAGCGTACAACACGGCTGCGAAGGTGGCGTCGCGCCGGTCAAGCCACTGCCGCGCCAGCAAAAACATCGACACGCCGGCCGCTACCAGCACAAGCCAAATGAAGATGCTGGAGGCCAGCGTCCAGGGAAAGATCGCACTCAATGCCGCTCCCAAACTCCATGACGCCGGGGGATAGAAGATGAAACGTGGCGCACCGTACCCGAAGTTCGCGAGGGCTGCCCAGCGCGGATAAACGATACCCAGCTTCCATTGCGAGAGAACTTCCAGCCATGAGTACAAATGGAATTCGATATCGTGCCCGGAGGGTGTGCCGAGGAAAAAGAAGGGAATTTCAACCGCGAAGGCCGCAACCGCGATCCAAATAGCCGGAACCCACGCTAGGGTACTGCGTCGTGGCTGGCGCAGGACCGTATTCGCGACATTGTTAGAGCCGAACTCGTCTCCGGATTTTATGTTTGCCTTCAGCTTCGCTCCCAAAGCTTCGCTCCCAACGGATTCCCCGCAGAGTCACTGTCTCGTGTCGGGGTACATGTTCGCACAAGGCCAAAAATGGTGCACGGAAAGTCGCCGATCGCGTTTCAGCCAGGAAGCTCTGGAGGACGTTGTTATCCGACCGCCTGTGCATAGGCCACTTGTCGCACGCTGTCGAGAACTGGCGGGATGGGCGTATGATCGATGCTGTTTTTAAGACCATCGAGAAGATTCGTGCCCAAATCTCCTTTGGTATTCGGAATTAGAGTCGGTTCGTCCACCTGCAGCGTCGGTGTCGGACGGAGCTAACTTAGGAGCAAAACTCATGATCGCGCGAGTGTGGCAAGGCCGTACTCGGCCAGGGATGGGCAAAGCCTATCATGCCTATCTGGAACAGACGGGGCTGAAGGAATATAGGGAAACCGAGGGCTTCAAAGATGTGCTCGTGTTGCGGCGCGAGGTTGGCGACGAAACGGAATACCTGCTGGTCACGCTCTGGGACGACATGGATGCAGTGCGGCGATTCGCTGGGCCGGAACCGGAGCGCGCGGTCTACTACCCGGAGGATGATCGCTATTTCCCGGATTCCGAGCGTACGCCCTTGGTGAGGCACTACGAAGTCCTAGGCTAGTTCCTCTGAGCCCGGCTTTTTCCTATCGAGAGAAGGGCGTTTTAACCAAGATTTAATATTTCTGAAACCGCGACGCAACAGCGATCAGCTACCGTACTCACATTGGGGTGGAACAGACCACGGAAGGTGAAGGACCCGCGTCAGAGACGGGGCGCGGGTTCTTCATCATCCGGCAAGCACCACCGCAGGCCTCTCGCAACTGCGGCTAGTCTCGCTGCCCGCTTTTTTCCATGCCGTTGTGCCAGTCCCACAAACCCTTCATTCACCTGCCACGAAAGGTCCTTATTTCAAGTAAACGTTAAAGGAGAAAAGAAGGCGCGATGCAGGACTTGTAGGAAGGACTTGTAGAAAGGGAAGGTGAGTGAGAACGCGGAACGGTGACCTTACGTCGTGACGCTCTCGCCCGATCGTTGCCGGCGAAGTTCGTTGAGGAACTCATCCTGTTGCAGCGAAGACCCTTGGCGCAGCAGTTCGAGCAAGGGATCTTCCAGCGGCTCCGCGGTCGAGTCTTCCGCGCTTTCTGGAGCGTGCTCGAATTGGCTCAGGTCCGCAGTCAGAGCGCGCGGCGAAATAATAAGTTCCGGCATCGATTCAGGACAGCTGCGCAGAAAGTTAATCAGGTTTTCCACCTGAGCACGCTGTTCTGGCGTACGGGAAGGGAACTCCACTCCCATGCCGTGCCCCGGATGCGTGACCCGTACCATGCCCTCCGTGTGGACCGCCACATCTCCGGTTTTCAGGCAGAGGTCAACCAGCGCCCGTTCCGGAAACGGCGACTCGCTTTCCACGTAGCAACCACCAAGGCTCAGGTCGGTGAGCTTGCAGTGCGGAACGGTCTCGTCCGTTCCCCCACCCTGGGCCACCGCAGCGGCATGCAGCCAGTCCTTGAGCTGAATCTTGGTGAACTCGTCCAAATCTAAAAAGTTGACTCCCGTTTGACCGTTTGGGTTCGCCCATGCCACCTGCCCGTGAGCGTCCACTTCAAGGCTGCCGTCGGACAATTGAAAGCGGAAATTCAGCAGAGCTCCTGGAACCTGGGGCTCGGCCGTGAGAACGTCCATTCCAGTTTCGCTCAGGTCAAGAAGAATTCCCTCGGCGGCCCGCGTATCGGGGAGGGTGATTTCCACCGGAGCTTGTACCGGAACGCGGTAGGCGCGGCGGCGTTCGCGATTCAATAATGCCGCCACCGCGCGCAGGCCGGCTTTGGCTTTATCATCCGAGAGAGGCTTGTATAGCACGAAATGTGCGCCACCACTGAGAATGTCGCGCGCCTTTGCGCGTTCTGTCACCAAAGCCACGGTGACCGGTGCGTCTCCCGAATTCAGTCTGCAAGCCTCTTCGAGAACCTGGGTAGCCGCCTCCGGGTTTGCGAAATCAACCACGAGCGCGTCGAACCTTTGTTGCTGAAGACGATCGATTGCGGTGGCAAGATCGCTAAAGCGCTCCACCGCGATCCCCAGGGCCGGTAGAACCCGGCCTAGGATCTCGGCTGCGGAGTCGTCAGTGGAAACCAGTAATGCCAGAAGGGTCATAACTAGATTCCTCGCCCAAACCCGGCGAGATTATGGCCAACGAGGCGCCGCCGGCCGCGCCGCCTTGCCGGCCGCGCCCGAAGTGGTCGCACCCGCCTTTGCCGCCATGGTGTCAGCCTCATCGACCTCCATCAAGACCGCGTTATCCTCGTCATCATTCTCGGCCAGCAAGGGAGCCACTTCGCGCAGTTTCTCGGCCGCCTGCTGGAGCATCTCGATCTGCTTCCCCAGTTGGGCGTACTTGGTCTGCTTCTGCCGCAACACTTCATGAATATCCTTCATACGACCCCCTGTGGAGAATGTAAGGAGACACACTGCTGTGGGTCAACGGTAATCCCAGCTTGAGGGTTACTGCGGTAATCGCACGCAAGCTCGGGAATGTGCGCGTCGACAATGTAGGAACCCACAAGCAAAACAAAAGCCCCGCAGGGAGCGGGGCTTTCTCGATCGGATGGATTGCAGTTTAGCTCTTCAGCTTCAGTTTCTTACGAAACACTCCGGCCAAGCCTACCAGCCCAGTCCCTAGCAATCCCAGAGTGGCTGGCTCGGGCACGGCGGTGGGGCTGACAATGGTTTCACCGCTGCCCAACGTCGCCGATCCCATAAACCCGTCCGCTCCAGTGGTGAATGTCCCGGACCACGTTTGATTAGTGACGCCAACGTAGGTTTTCCCGTTGAACCACATGCCGGATACACTACCAACCAGGGTGTATGTGTCAGAACCGTCAGGGCCCGTGGAAACCAAAGTCAACTTAACCGTACTGGTGAAGGTGCCGTTAAAGATCGTGCCGCTGGGAACACCATTGGTGCCGTTGCCCGTGATCACAAAACTTCCGCCACTGTTGAACGAAGTAACGGAATTCAACCCGCTGCCCGCGGTCGATAGAAACGAACCCGTCGAAAAACTCAGGGTGCCGTCGTCGCCCACGGCCCCTGATCCGAGGCCCGTGGCCTGAATGATCTCGGAGCCGCTCAGGGTCAGCCCGGCAGAACTTCCCGTTAGAGTGCCGCCGCTGTTGCTGAAGTCAACAGTACTGGCAAGCGCGGCCATGGGCAGAGCCAAACTCAGCAAAACCACAAAAACTGCGCGCTTCATGATTTACATCCTCCTGAACCTGCGGTGGGAAACCAACTTGAATCGGGGGCCTCAGGCCTTCCTCTGGCTGGACCATGCTTTGGACCTGCAGTGCCGTGCACGCACGGCGAATGCCAAACTGGGAAATATCATAATCTACTGACCCCACAACTAGTTATCTCGCGCCTCCAGGGAGCGCTTACATTGAGAGCTGCAAAATGATGCACACTAATGCGGTCCTTTTGCGTCCGCTTGCGGGGAGTTGCGACTCTCAACCGAATAGCTCCGGATGGTATCTAGTGACGGATGTGAGCCTAACTGTTGCGCACGCGTTCCCGGCACGCTGAAAAAGGTGACCCAGGAATAATGAGAAAAAGGCGGGGAGCCTGGTACGCTCCCCGCCTACAGGCCGACTGACTTTAGCCAGGTTAGTCGGTTGCCGTCATCACCACCTTTTGCGGGCTGCCTCCACCGTTGTCGTATATGTTGAGGTCGGTCGAGAATGCCGTGCTGCCACCCGCATTGGTGAACTTTACGGTATATGTGCAACTTTGGTTTTGAGCCAGTGTCACCGTGCCGTTCAGGCAGGTGCTTACAGGCCCGGTGGCGCTATAGGGCTGCACCACGAAGTTGGCGCTCCCCGTGCCGGTTACGGTTGGAGCCTGGCTGAAGCTCAGGGTCGTAGTGCCCACGTTCTCCACTGTCACGGATAGCGTCTTGCTTCCCGAAGCTACCGTGCCAAAGGCCAGCGTGGTCGGGGACAGAGACACCTCGGTGCCCGTTCCCGTGAGAGCTACCAGTTGCGGGTTCGTGGGGTCGTTGTCGTGGATGATTAGCGTGGCCTTCTTCGCCCCTATTGTTGTCGGGTCGAAGGTCACTCCGATGACGCAGCTGGTAGTGATCGCGCCGGTGCAGGTGTTGCTCGCGATAGTGAAGTTCGCGCTCCCTTCCAGCGTGGCCGACGTGGCCGAGTAAGTCGTCGCTCCCTTAATCGTTACCGTCTTGGTCACGCTAGTCGAGATGAGTTGTGTAGCATAGCTCAGCGCCGCAGGGGTAAGAGTGAGGGCCGACGCTTCGCCTTGCAGGTCCACGACCAGCGACGGAGTGAAGAACCCGTTGTAGGTGATGGTGAGCGTCCCGCTGATTTCTCCCACCACAGTCGGCGAGAAGCGCACATTCACGAGGCACGTCGAGCCGCTGCTCAGCGCGCTTGGGCAATCATCCGCCTCAAGGAATCCCGTGCTCGGTTTGATGCTGGCGATATCGGCCGCCCCGTTGGCCCTGAGCGTCAAAGCCACAGCATCGCTTGTTGTACTAATCGTTTGCGTGCCGAAGGTTATGCTCGGAAGCGAGGAATTGAGCGTGATCGGCGCCGTGATCTCGCGGATGAGCCAGTTGTTGTAGTCTGCTACGTAGACGTTGCCCGAGGGATCGACGTTTACGCCTTCCGGATAATAGAGTTCGGCGGTCGTTGCCAGAACGTCATTGCCACTGAATCCGGCCGTTCCGTCTCCCGCGATCGTGTGAATGAGCCCTTCTCCATCCACCAGGCGCACACGCTCGTTGTCCTGGTCGGCAATGAGAACATCGCCGGCCCCGTCAATTCCAACCCCGGTCGGATAGTACAGCGAGGTATCGCCGGCAAGGCCGCCATCGCCTTGGTATCCGGTCGCACCATTTCCGGCAAACGTGCTGATGATTCCTGCCGGATCGACGATGCGGATCCGCATGTTGTACGTGTCCGCGACATATACATTTCCGGCGGCATCCGCTGCCACATCGTATGGGTAATACAACTGAGCGCTCGTAGCCGGGCCGCCGTCGCCCGAATACCCGGCTCCCAGAGTGTGGTCGCCGGCGAACGTATAAATGTCGCCCCTGGTCTCGCCCGTTTTGGGAGTACAGGTGGCGCCGGTGCTGGTCACCGTCAAGCAGGACACAACCCGGATCACTTGGTTTCCATAGTCTGCGATGTAGAGATTCCCCGAAGCGTCAAGATTGATTCCGATCGGTTCATCGAGTTCAGCCGCCGTAGCGGCCCCACCATCTCCGGAATAACCGCAGGCCAGTGAGGGGCTCTTACCCACGACGCTGGTGATGGTTCCGCCGGTAACCTTGCGAATCAGGCAGTTGTAATAATCTGAGATGAAAACGTTGTCCTTGCTATCCACCACGACTCGATTGGGATGGTTCAAATTAGCGCTGGTAGCTGCCCCGCCGTCGCCGCTGTAGCTGCAAGCTCCGAGAGTGCCCGCAAACACCGAGATTTCTCCCGTGGCGCTCACTTTCTGGACCACGCAATCGTCGTAGTCGGCAATGTAAATATTCCCCGAAGAATCCGAAGCGGCTCCGGTCGGGTAATACAGTTCCGCGCCAGTTGCCGGAATGTCGTTACCGTAGAACGTGGTGCCTCCCGTTCCGCCGACCGTGTAGATAAACTGCTTCGTATCGCCGGTTGGAACCGTGCACGTCAGCGTGCTTACGTCGCAGGGCACCTCGCGGATGCGATAGTTGTCCTGGTCGGCGACAAACAAATCGCCCGCACTGTCCACCGCCACTCCAGTGGCGTAATATATCTCGGCTCCGGTGGCCGACTGGCCATCGTCGTTGTAGCCTGGCGATCCCGTACCCACCACCGTGAAAATTTCCCCCGCAGTCTGATTCGTTGAAGCGGTGCACGCAGTCCCGCTGCTCGTCTTGGTCGCGCAAGAGACCTCGCGTATGCGCTGGTTGTAATAGTCGGCAAGGAACAGATTGCCGGCGTTATCCACGGAGACCGTAGTGGGATAGTACACTTCGGCCGTGCTGGCGGTAATGCCATCGCCGTTGTAACCGGCCGTTCCGTCCCCTGCCAGGGTGTAGATGTCGCCCTTGGTCTCGCCCGACGGAGCTGTACACGAACTAATCCCGGTTCCGCAGGCCACGCGGCGCACTCGTTGGTTATACTCGTCCGCGATATACAGGTTTCCAGCGGTATCCGTGGTCACGCCATAAGGGTAGTAGAGCTCGGCTGCAATTGCCGCCTGGGAGTCGCCGTTGTAACCGGCCGTTCCATCTCCGGCTACGGTGTAAATATCGCCCTTCGTCTCACCCGAATTGACAGCGCATGTGCCGCCCGTGCTGGTCACCGTGGCGCAGGCCACGATTCGAATCTGATGGTTGTACTGGTCGGCGATGAAAAGGTTTCCATTCTTGTCAATGGCAACTCCTGTTGGGTAATACAGGTAGGCCTTGGTTGCCGGGCCTCCATTGCCGATGGTAGTCCCCGTTCCACTTTCACAGGTTACGGGAGTTCCGGCAACCGTGGTGATGTCTCCGGTACTGGCCGTCACTTCGCGAACGATGCAGTTATGCTGGTCCGCAATGAATACGTTCCCCGCGTGATCGACCGCCATGCCCAGCGGGGTATTCAACAAGGCGTTAACCGCTAATTTGCCGTCACCGCCGTAACCATCGGAATAGCTTCCCGCGACGATGGTCAAGATGCCCGTCGACTTGGTTATCTTCCAGACCCGGTGTTGATAGGAGGAATATGCCGAACTGAAATAGATGTTCCCGGAGCTGTCGACAGCGATATTGGTCGGCTGGTAAACCGCCGCAACCGTGGCGGCAACGCCATTTGGTCCGCCGCCGGCGAAAACGTTGATATAGTCTTCCTGCGCGTTGGCCGCTCCGGCTAGGAGCAACAAAATTCCGGTGCAAACAATCAGCTTGAAGTAACGCATATGGGTATCCTCTTCCGCTTTTTTTATCTCTTTATCGGCGCAAAGCACCGGCTGAAATTGATCTTTCCCGAATCCACTTTCCCAAAACCCGCAGCGCCCTTCTAATGAGCGGGCACCATGTTAATTCTCCGGCTCTGCTTGTCTCCCGCTGCATTCTGGTACGCGATCACAAATCTCGGCCCCGCGCCCTTCTGCCATAGCGCGTACTCGGCGGCCGGAATGGTGAAGGTGCCCACCAGAGGCGGCACGATCTTCTTAACGTGCGCGTTAAAGAGCAGCGTTACATTGGTGAACGGAACTTGTTCCTTCTCCCATTCAAACGCCGGGCCCTGCGGAAGAGTCGCAAGGGAGCTCACCAGCGAGATGGTGGCGTCGGTCACGTTGGCTCCGCTGTCGTTGATTACAAGCAGCGACACCTGTACCTCCACGTTATCGTCGGTCTGCGCAGTGGCCTTCAGAATCTTGTAAACTCCGGTAAAAGTGTGCACGCCACTGGCTTGCGCCGCGAGCGCCAGCCAAAGAACAAGGCATGGCAAACAGAAATACCGAAACGAGCGTAGAACCCTGCGTTCCATAGTTCCTCCTGATATTTTTCCGGCGGTTTTCAAAATGAAGGATTGTTCCCCCACACTGATTCGTCGTTAGTTCCGCGAAATCGCCGCTCTTTACATTCGAGAAACGGCTTGCACACAACCGTTCTGTGGCAGCGTTGTGCGAAAGGGGGAAAAGCCCGATGGAAAATACTGAAAGGGGTTCCACCGAAGCGCTGGCAATTCTGCGCGGCAGATGGAACCTTGTCAAGATGAAAGTTTTTGCACAGTGCCGGAAGCTTCGGAGCTTGCTCCAATCAGGCCTCTAAGGCGGCGCGAGAGGTTCGTGGCCAGCGACCGGTAAAAGCGGGAAGCGAGGTGGGGAAATAACTCAAACATGCTTTGTAAGGTCGGCCGGTCGAGATGATAGGCGTCCACCTCGCCGTCGGCCACCACCGTGACGCTGGCTGGTGCGTCCTCCAGGAATGACATTTCTCCACAGATCTCCCCCGGTCCAATCACTCGAGCAGTCGATTGGGAAGGGATTTGCACGCGGGCGGTTCCTTTGAGGAAGAGATAAACACCGTCCGCCGGCTTGCCCCTTTGAATCAGCACCTCGCCGTTTTTGAAAAGGACGCGGCTGGATTTATCAGCGATCAGGGCCCAGTCATTCGCCGTGAGGTAAGCCAATCCGTTTTTCGACAACGACAGAACAGACATTTCCTGCTCGGTAATTTTCGACATGGCTCACGCGACCCGATCTCCGGAAAGAGCCCCGGTCAATGACGTTATGACAAAGACAACGGCTCAGCGCAAGTCTAGCAGAAAACGCAACCCACATAATCTCTCATGCCTTACGCGCCACCTTGAGGTGACTCCCTCACTCCGCGGGTAGCTTTACGGCAAGCACAGGGCGCAGCGAAATTCTCAGAGCCCACACGCAGGTCAAACTACGTCTTCCAACGGGCAGATGGGCAAAGACTAAGGACCAGGCTCCAATATCTGAGGATTTGGTTGATGCCGGAAGAAATTGGATTGGCCGGTTAGGATTTGCTCGTTTCGAAGCCGCGGGACAATCGAACCGTAGGGCGCCATCACTCCCTGTCGGGAGTGCGCGGGCCCCCTATAACACTCCGCCGGTCTTGACCGCCAGAATATTCAGTGCCATCTCCAGTTTCGTGATGGCGGCGCCGAGTTCCGGATGTGCTCCGATCTTCTCCTGTAAAGCCTTCAGAATCTGGTTCGCGCTTCTAATATGCGCCTCCGCTGACCGGGGGGAATCTGGGTCGCGCTTACCTTCGCTTGCTGTTTCCATCGCGCTCGCTCCCTATGTGCTTCTCAATTCAATTCTATACAAGAGCTCGCAGTGGTGCGAACGTTCGTTAAAGAGCGAAGAGTGCGGATGGCCGAAACAATGGTGCGCCCTGAGAGATTCGAACTCCCGACCTTCTGGTTCGTAGCCAGACGCTCTATCCAGCTGAGCTAAGGGCGCGTGTTTCGGCAGGAGGCCTCGCTAAAGGATTATAGCGGAAGTCCTTGGCTGCCGCGCTTTTTCCAGAACCTCGGCAAACCCTTCGACGGCGCATCCCGCGGTCGAAGTAAATCTTTCCCACTCAGAGCAATTCCTACAAAGCTCGCGGGAAATGGGTCTGTATTTTGAGCGGCTTACAGACGGCACGCCAGGTGCTTACATAAAGACTAGACGAAGTGGCGCGCAACGGGGCGCCTCAAGAACGACTTCGGCCAGAGGTTTTCTTGGGCGCCCCTTGCATTTAGCCGAGTTTCAGGTGACGCAGGCCCTCCCCCAACCGCCTCGTCATCCGTGGCCTACGCCAGCGCCAGGCGCTCCCGCACATCCACTCCCGCCTGCCGCAAAAGTCGCGCCACCGCATCAGCTTTCAGACGCGAGGCGTCAAACTCCACGCGCACCGTGCGCTCCCCCTCGTCAAACCGCACCTTTCGAACCCCGTAAACCTCGCGCATGCCATCGATGGCGCGCAATTCATTCTCGCCGGGCGCGGCGCCGTAGCGAAAAGCAACGTCCAAGTAAGTCATGAAATATGTCCTTTGGCACCGGGAATCGCAGCTTGTGGGTTATCTGCCAAGCTGAATCCAATATAAAGCATCGTCCATCGAAGCATATAGTATCGACGCTGGCGCAGGACCTTGCGTCACCTGACCGATTCCGACTTCATGTCCACGAAACCCTCAAACTCGCCGCCCGCGCTGGAGCGCGACCCGGTTTGCGGAATGAACGTGAATCGCGGAACCGCCAAACAAATCCACGAGCACGGCGGCAAGGACTATTATTTCTGTTGCGCCGGGTGCGCGGAAAAGTTCAAAGCAGACCCGGCGAAGTACCTGAGCACGTCCGTAGCCGCGCCTCCGCCCGGCTTGGTGATGCTGGGCGCAACCAAGCCGGCCACGGCACCGGATGAGCCCGCAGAGATCACCCCGCAGGCTCTCTCGCACACACCGACCGCGGCAACGGCTTACGTTTGCCCTATGTGCCAGCCGGTTCGCGAAAGCAAGCCCGGCGCCTGCCCCTCTTGCGGCATGGCGCTCGAACCGGAAGTCCCATTCACTGCCACGCGCACCGAGTACACCTGCCCCATGCACCCGGAGATCGTGCGGCCCGCGCCCGGTTCATGTCCGATTTGCGGCATGGCGCTGGAGCCCCGCACCGTTACCGCATCGGCGGAAGAGAATCCGGAGCTCCGTGACATGACCCGCCGCTTCTGGATCAGCCTCATCCTCACCGCCCCGCTGCTAGCCATCAGCATGGGCACAATGTTTTGGGAAATGCCCCTCCGCCACCTTCTGCCAGGAGCGTCGTTGCCCTGGCTCGAGTTTGCCCTCGCCTCGCCGGTCGTGCTGTGGGGCGGATGGCCATTCTTCCGGCGCTTCTGGACTTCGCTTGTCAATCGCAGTCCGAACATGTTCACGCTGATTGGCATGGGCACCGGCGTGGCCTACGGCTACAGCGTCGTCGCCACCTTTGCGCCGCAGCTCTTTCCCGCATCGCTGCCCGCTGGCGCCGGCAATACGTCGGGCTATCCCGACGTCTACTTTGAAGCGGCAGCCGCGATCACCGTTCTCGTCCTACTGGGACAAGTTATGGAGTTGCGCGCTCGCAGCCGCACCAGCGCCGCCATTCGCGCGCTGCTCAACCTCAGCCCCAGGACTGCGCGCCTGCTCAACATGGACGGAAGCGAAAAAGATATCCCGCTCGAACAAGTCAAGCCCGGGGACCTTCTGCGCGTCCGCCCGGGAGAAAAGGTCCCGGTCGATGGTGTCCTGCTCGAAGGCCGCAGCACCGTCGACGAGTCCATGATCACCGGCGAGTCCATGCCGGTCGAGAAATCGCCGAACGCCAAAGTCATCGGTGCAACCATCAACGGCACCGGCTCGTTCGTGATGCGAGCCGAGTGCGTGGGCGGCGAAACCTTGCTCGCGCGAATCGTACAACTCGTCGGCCAGGCGCAGCGCAGCCGTGCACCCATTCAACGCCTCGCCGACCGCGTGGCCGAGTGGTTCGTTCCCATCGTTGTAGCGGTCGCGGTCATTACCTTCGTCGCGTGGTTTTTCCTTGGTCCCCCGCCTCACCTTGCGCACGGGCTGATCAATGCAGTCGCAGTCCTCATCATCGCCTGCCCTTGCGCTCTGGGGCTCGCTACGCCAATGGCCATCATGGTCGGCGTGGGCCGCGGCGCTCGCGCCGGTGTGCTCGTCAAGAATGCCGAAGCGCTCGAGATTCTGGAAAAAGTCGACACCGTGGTCATCGACAAAACCGGCACCCTAACCGAAGGCAAACCGCGAGTGTTTAGTTATTCAAAGTCGCTGGTGGACGACCCTGAATTGCTGCGTCTCGTCGCCAGCCTCGAACGCGCCAGCGAACATCCCTTAGCACCTGCGGTCGTCGACGCCGCCATGCAGAAGGGACTCAAGCTTTCTCAACCTGGCGAAATCACCTCCGTCACCGGCAAAGGCATTGTCGGCGTTGTCGATGGGAAGAAAATTGCGGTCGGCAATGCCTCCCTCATGGTGGAAGCGGGAGCTCTTGAAAAAGCTGCCATCGCAGCGCTGGCCCAGCCCGGCGGCACAACTCTCTGCATATCTGTGGACGGCAAGTACGTCGGAAATATCGGCGTCGCCGATAGCGTAAAAGCCTCGACTCCGGAGGCGCTCCGAGATCTTAAGGCCCAAGGCCTTCGCATCGTCATGCTCACTGGAGACAATCGCATCGTGGCCGCGTCGATTGCCAAGCGACTCGGCATTGACGAGTTCGAAGCTGAAGTCCTGCCAGAGAAGAAACTGGAGATCGTCCGCGGCCTGCAAGAGCAGGGAAGAGTCGTCGCCATGGCGGGGGATGGCATCAACGACGCTCCCGCGCTCGCCCAGGCCAATGTCGGGATTGCCATGGGCACCGGCACCGACATCGCCATGGAGAGCGGCGGCATCACGCTGGTAAAAGGCGACCTCACCGGCATCCTGCGCGCCCGCAAACTAAGCCAGGCAACCATGCGCAACATCCGCCAGAATCTATTCTTTGCCTTCGTCTACAACGCCATCGGTGTCCCCATCGCAGCCGGAGTTCTCTATCCCTTTTTTGGCCTACTGCTCAGTCCCATTTTTGCCGCGGCCGCAATGAGCTTCAGTTCCGTCTCGGTAATCGCCAACGCCCTGCGCCTGCGCCATGCAAAGCTGTGACTTCCTTCGGCAAGCTCAGGGCGGCTCCGATTCCTTTGACGTTGATTTTCCTTGCAGTCAGGTGCGAGCCGAAGACTTCACGAACGCTTACGGTGTCGTGCAAGAACGGCGCTTCAGCCTGCTGAGCGAAGTCGAGTGGGCCGCTGCGGGACGCTTACAGCTTTCCTAAATAATCGATAACGTCCGGTTCCGTCCAATCCACCGGCCCAATGAACTTGCGGCGCAATATTCCTTGGCGGTCGATAATGTAAGTCTCGGGAAACTTGAACGTGCCATAGAGTTCGTTGCTTTTCCCGCTTTCATCGCGCACCGTGAGCAGGCTCACGTTGTGATCTTTGAGGAAGCGCTCGTATGCGCTGCCATCCACATCGACACTGACCGCCAGCACGGTCACACCTTTCGACTTCAGGCGCTGTTGCATCTCCACCAGCGACGGCATCTCTTCGATGCAAGGCGGACACCATGTCGCCCAGAAATTCAACACCACCACCTGGCCCTTGAGCTGGCTCAACGTAACCGTGCGGTCGGAGTCCCGCACCGTGAAGTTCGGAGCAGCCGTGCCGATCCGCGCCGGGCGCGATCCACGGTAGCACCCCGGCAGCCCAAACAGAATGAAAGCAACAGCCATTACGCCGGAAAAACGAAGGATGCGCCGCACCCAGCTATAATAATGGATTCCACGTATGGCTGCGACAGAGAAAGTTCCCGGTCAACCCGCGGTGTCGGTGATCGTGCCGGCTCGCAACGAAGAAGCCTGCCTCGGCGCATGTCTTCAATCCCTTACAGTGCAGAACGGGGTGGCCTTCGAAATCATCGTCGTCGATGATCACTCCACGGACCGCACCCGCGAAATAGCTTCCTCATTCTCGAGCGATCGGGTGCGGCTGGTTGAAGCCGGCCGGCTTCCCGAAGGTTGGACCGGCAAGAACAACGCGGTCGCCGCCGGAGCCAGAACGGCTCGCGGCCCGTGGTTGCTGTTCACCGACGCCGATACCATTCACCTGCCGGGGTCTCTCGCCCGCAGCCTCGACCAAGCGCGACGCCACGACGCGGCCTTGCTCTCCTATTCTCCAGAGCAGATTGTCGGGACGTTTTGGGAAAAAGTCGTCATGCCTGTGATCTTTGCCGAGCTCGCCGCCAGCTTCCGCCCGTCCCAGGTAAGCGACCCGAAATCTCCGGCTGCGGCCGCCAACGGGCAATACATCCTGATCGCGCGCGAAGCTTACGATGCCGTCGGCGGACACGCTGCCGTCGCCGGTGATCTCCTCGAAGATGTAGCACTGGCTCGCGCGGTGAAGCGCTCGGGAAGAAAAATATTCTTCCGCTACGGCGGCTACGCCGTACGCGCTCGCATGTATCGCAGCTTCGCCCAACTCCGCGAAGGCTGGACCAAAAACCTGGCGCTGCTGTTTCCATCACCCGCTCGCCTGGCCGCGCTGCGCGCCATCGAGTTTGTCTTGATCGTCGCCGCCTTAGCCATGGGCATCGCCGGCGGCTTGCGCGGACGCTGGGGCCCCGCGATCGCAGCTGGAATATTTGCTGTGATCTTGTACGGATTGTTTCTCGCGCGAATCCGCCGGGCTCATTTTTATTGGGACGCTAACCTCGTCGCCCTGTTCGGCCTGCCCCTATTCTCTTATCTATTACTGCGCTCGAAAATCGTGCATGCGACCGGCAGGGTTCCCTGGAAAGGCCGCACCTATTCTGATGAACCACGTTTGCTGGCAACCAGCCACTGATAACTGACAACTGGCAACTCCTTTATGGTCTATCTCACGCGCAAAGCTGAATTCTCCGCATCGCACTACTACCACAACCCCGAGTTCACTCCCGAGGAAAACCGCCGCATTTTCGGTAAATGCAATAATCCGAACGGCCATGGCCACAACTACACTGTCGAAGTCACGGTAAAGGGCGAAGTCGATCCCCGCTCCGGCTTCGTCGTCGACCTCAAACGGCTCAAAGAAGTCATGCACCGCGAGGTGCTCGACGCCATGGACCACCGCTTCCTCAACAAAGAGGTTCCCGAATTCCTGCACCAGATTCCGACCACAGAAAATATCGCCATCGCGATCTGGCAGCGCCTCGCGACCAAGCTCGACCGCGCCCAGCTTCACCGCGTGCGGGTTTACGAAACGCTGGATCTCTTTGTAGATTTTTACGGAGAAGCATAATGGCGGGGAACGAATCCCTACCCTGTGTTCCCCGGTGTCCTCCGTGTCAAAAGTTTTATTGTGTAATCGTCGAGCACGAAGAACGTGGGTTCAGATTATGAAAGCCCATCTCTCACGCCGCTATCTTTTCTCCGCCTCGCATCGCCTGCACAGCGAAGCCATGTCGGAGGAAGAGAACCAATCGATCTACGGCAAATGCAACAATCCCTTCGGCCATGGCCACAACTACATCGTCGAGGTAACCGTCAGCGGCCCGGTTGACCAAAAGACTGGCATGGTCTGCAGCCTGACCGATCTCGACCGCTTCATCGAAAGGGAAGTGCTCGCCCGCTACGGCCACGAGAATTTGAATACGCTGCCGGAGTTTGCCGGGGAGGTGCCCACGACGGAAAATCTCTGCATCCAGATCTACGAAATACTGCACCGTGGCTTCCCTCAAGCGCATCTGGATAGAGTGCGCTTAGAAGAGACCATGATGAATTCGTTCGAATACGCAGGCGATAGAGTTTGATTTCAATCGCAAAATCACCCGATCACACCATCACCCGATGACCATGAAACCCTCAATCGAACCAGCCTCCACTCTCACCAGCGCCAGCTTCGAGGACCTGGTCCAGGAGATGCTCGTCCGCCTCGGCGAAGACCCCCAACGCGAAGGCCTCCAACTCACTCCCGAGCGCGTTCGCAAATCCCTCCAGTTCCTCACCCGGGGCTACAGCGAAGACCCCGAGGCCCTGCTCAAAGGCGCACTCTTCACCGTCTCCTACGACGAGATGGTGATCGTCAAAGACATCGAAATGTTCAGCCTCTGCGAGCACCACCTGCTGCCCTTCTTCGGCAAAGTGCACGTGGCCTACATCCCCAACGGCAAAGTGATTGGCCTCAGCAAGGTTCCGCGCCTCATCGAACTTTTCTCCCGCCGTCTGCAGATTCAGGAGCGCCTTACCACCCAGATCGCCGAAACCATCCAGAACGTCATCGAACCGCAAGGCGTTGGCGTGGTGATCGAAGCCCGCCACCTGTGCATGATGATGCGCGGCGTCGAAAAGCAGCATTCCGCCGCCGTCACCTCCTCCATGCTCGGCTGCTTCCGCAACGAAAACGAAACCCGCTCAGAATTCCTCTCCCTGATCCGCCAGCGTCCCAATGGGATATAAGCAAATCGGACCGTGTGAAATCGACCATGTGGGGCGGACTCCTGTCCCTGGCTTTTGACTTTGATCGCGTTCCGGATTTACGGCTTCCTGGGTTGCCTCGTTTTTCGCATCCTTTGCGAGAAGTGGGGCATTTCCATCAGGATGCGCCGGAGTTCTGTCGCTGATCGGACGGGCGTCCCAACCGGAACCCGATAGGCACCGCGGTGTTGTGCGTCACCGCGTATCGGAAACGTAGCGGACTTCCACAAGAGACTTAGCCAGAACAGCGATCACACCGTCACAAAAAACGCCCTGTGATCCTGAGGCCGCGGATTTTGCGCTCCCAAGCACCTATGCAGCTTACCGCGCCAAACCTCCCGGCTTTCCCTACTGGTATGCATAAGGGTACCTCTGCGACCGTTCGGGAAACAGCTTGATCATTAACGCCCCCGAGATGAATCCGCCCACGTGCGCCCAGAACGCCACGCCGCCAATGTTCTGGCCCTGAAAGGCCAGCAACGTCGCCGTCCCGCTCAAAAATTGCAGCGCGAACCAGTATCCCAATATGATCCACGCCGGTACCCACAAAACAAACACGAAAAACCATGTCAACACCCGCGCTCTCGGATATAGCAAAAAATACGCTCCCAGCACGCCCGCAATCGCCCCGCTCGCTCCTATCGTCGGCAGGCTCGAGTGCGGGCTTACCGCCACCTGCGTCGTCATGGCGATCAACCCGGTCAGCAGATAAAAGACGAGATATTTGAAATGTCCCAGGTAGTCCTCTACGTTGTCGCCAAAGATGTAGAGAAACCACATGTTGCCGATTACGTGCAGCCACGACGCGTGCAGAAACATCGACGTAAAGAAGGGAAGCACGACCGCCAGCAGCGAATAGCTGGATCCGCCAGCGAGAAACGCGGCCAGGTGCGACGGCACCACTCCAAACTGTCGGATCAGAAGGTTCAAGCTACGCGGATCCAATTCGAACTCGAAGAAAAAAATTACCAGATTCAGCCCGATCAAAAAACTGTTCACCCACGGCGTGCTATAGCGAGGCTGGTCGTCCTTAATAGGAAGCATGGGGAATCTGGTAACTTAGCAACTGAGCGATCGAGCCATTCAGTGATTGAAAACTCAAAAGCATTTGAATCGCTCGACGATACAATGACTCAATCGCCAAATCCTTCATCATCAACTTACCAAATCCTCTCATGAATGGCGTCATCATCCTCGATAAGCCCGCCGGTTGGACCTCGCACGACGTGGTCAGCCGCATGCGCCGCATTTTGCAGCAGCGCTCCGTCGGCCATCTCGGCACTCTCGACCCCCTGGCCACCGGCGTACTCCCGCTCGTCACCGGCAATCTCACTCGCCTGGCGCAGTTCTATACCGCGTCCGAGAAAACCTACGAAGGCGTGATCCGTTTCGGCTTCGCCACCAATACCTATGACGCCGATGGCGACCCCATCGGCGAAATTCGCCCGGTCGCTCCCAGCCTGGAGCAGCTCCAGCAACTCGCCGCCGGATTTTGGGGCCTCATCGAGCAAGTCCCCCCGCCATTCTCCGCCAAAAAAATCCACGGTGTCCCAGCCTACAAGCTGGCGCGAAAACAACAAGAGGTAGTTCTCAAGCCGGTTCAAGTCGAGATTAAGGAATTCGCCATCCTCTCAGTAAGTGCCGACCGCGCCACCTTCCGCGCCCGCGTCGCCTCGGGAACCTACATGCGCTCCATTGCTCACGAAATGGGCCGGCGTCTCGGTTCCGGGGCCCATCTCGAGTCCCTCCGCCGCACCGCTGTAGCCGAATTCGATATCGCCCAGGTCCACACCCTCGAAGAAATTGAAGGGCAAATAAAGGAAGGGCAAACCAAGGAAGGGCAAACCAGGGAAGCACAGCTAAGTCCGTGTCATTCCGAACCCGGCGGAAAGCCCGGCGCGGCCTGCCCGGAGCGAAGCCGAAGGGAACCTGCTGTTCTTGAAGCCGGAGCTAACGGCATAGCCGCGCTATTTATCCATCCCCGCCGCCTCCTGCCCCAGTTTCCCTCCGTCACCGCCGACGAACCCACCGCAGCCCGCATCCGCAACGGCCGCCCCGTCAACCTTCCCGAACTATCCCGCGCTCGCCATGTGAAAGTCTTCCACGGCCAAAGTCAACTGATCGCCATCGCCACTCGTGTCGCCGGCACTTTGTTCCATCCCAAAATCGTTTTCCCCTCCGATTAGCTACTCCTATCTGCTCATTATGGATACACGGCGTGGGGATAGCCCGACGTGGGGAGAGCCCCGCGCTGTCCGTCGCCCTTGACGTTGGTTTCGGTCGCTTAATAGGGGTGCCGTGGGCTGTTGGGGTTGCCCGTGCGGAACAGACGCTCCCTTGGCCAAGCTCAGGGCAGGTCAAGAGCAACGGAGAAAGCCATGTTGACCAAGTGCGGTTGGCTGCGGGGAACCCGACTACTCGGGCCCCCCGGCCATCAGTTGCAATGTCCGATAACATGTATTATGTAAACTGGAGAATACTTCGCGAGCGCGCTGCCTTCATCCCGGCCCCTGTCCCGCTCACGGAACCACAACCGACGTCGTCACCGTGCGCGTCCGGCCAGCTAGGTTGGCAAGTACTGTAATGGGATATGTCCCGGCTGGCGTGCCCGCGGCAGCCTTGACCACAAGCGAGAATGCTCCCGGCAAAGGCGCAGACGTAGCCGACAGACTCCCGCTCAATCCCTTCACTTCCGAAGTGCCATCGAAGCTAAGTGCCACGGCGCCAGTCAGTCCGCCGAAAGGCATCAGGCTCAGGGTGAACGTTGTGCTGCCGGCCGCGGAAATGGTCTGCGAAGGGCTGCCTATTATTAGCCAGTAGTCCTCACCGCTGGTCACTGCGCAAGCCGCGGTCGGATTTGGCGGCTGGCTCCAGCTCGAGAGCCCGTCCTGGCCGGTCGCCGATCGCCAGCCAGACAAGGGGTGCAACTGGGACACCGGAATGTCGAACGCCGAATCCTCCGAACCGTTCCACCAGACGTTATTGTTCGAGTTCAGCGTCGTCTGGAAGTCGGTCCAATCCGTACTGCCCAGATAGCTGTCCCGGAAAACCTGCTGGCTGCTTCCCACCGCTTCGATGGCGTTGCCGGTGTGGGTGAACTTTTCGGTTCGCAGATTGTACTGCTGGCCGGTTTCCCAGTTGGTGACGGCGATCCCGCCGTTCACCCCAATCACCTCGACTTGACTGACCCCGTTGTTATAGACCGTAGTGCCCGTTAACGTGACCGACTCGGAATTCCGCAGCACCACTCCCCCTTGGAATGGGGTCTGGACTGTCAGGGCCAGGTTGTTGCTGCAGAAATGGCTGTCCGTGATGGTGACCGGTCCTTCACTTTTCTCGACCAGGCCGCCGATCGCCAGGTTCTGCGTGGCTAGCAACTTACTGACCGTGATGTTGGCGTTGTCGGTGTCCCAATGCACGCCGTGCGTCTGATTATAGGCGGTGTTCACGCCCGAAACTACGTGATCATGATCGGCATAGAAGTGTATGCCTCCCGAGTTCCAGTAGTAATAGGCGCCTTGGGCGCCGCGCCAATTGTTGAACGAAGTCCCCACGGACTGCCAAAGCCCGAACTTGGTCTGGGCCGACATCATGCCCGATTGCCCGTTGTGGTTGGCCGTGGACGCCTGCACCGTGAAGTTGGTGGTCGGATTAAACAAGTGCAAGCCCACCGCGTTGTTCCATCGAAACAGGTCCTGGTCGAAAACAATATTCTTCGACGCCCCTCCTACGTAAACTGCCGTGTCGTCGCGGCAGCTGTTCGCATATTGGAACGTCATCCCCCGCACCACCACACTCGACTTGTTCATCAAAGTGAATAACTGCGGCAGCGTCGCGACTTCCACATCTGCGGTGCTCATGTCCGTCCCGGTCGCGGGCCAGATGTACGCCAGGTGCGTGCTCTCGTCCACGAAAAACGTTCCCTCGCGCATCTGTCCCAGGGTCAGAACCTGTGTGAGATGGGTCCCGTTCACGAAGATCATTTCGCGTCGGAGCACAATCTCTTGCTCGAACGTGCCGCCCACGCTGGCCGGGCATACCCCCCAGTCGTTGGACCACGATGTCCTGTAGATCGCGGCATTGCCCGAGTATGTTTCCCAGTCCGCGTATTGCACCGCCCCGCTGACGATCACTCCCGCACCGGAGGCCTGAAACGTCATAGGCAACGCCGTGTCGCGCTCGCCGCCGGAAATGGTGATGCTTTCCCGGTACGTGCCCGGATCGATGATCACTCGCGTACCGATGCTTTTTTTATTGTTGGTCTCAGCTATGGCGGCCGCCGCGCCGATGGTTTTCAACGGCTCGGCCTGCGTTCCCGGATTCGAATCCGAACCCTTGTTCGCGTCCACATAGATCAGGGCTGTTTCCAGGTTCTCATTCACCGTTGCCTGGGCCCAGACGAACTGCGACACGCTTAGAACAATAATTGTGCACCAGAGGGAGGCTCTTCGTTTCACAAAACACCCCTTAATACTTTTAAATTGGCCAGTGTTTGAAGAAACTGCAGAACGATTTCTAATTTGTTGGCGCGCAACCGATCGAAATCAACACCGACTCTAGAGGAAACCGAACTGGCTCGCCAGAGCTCACAAGTACATTGGCCAGAGGGCCAGTCCTCCCACATCTGGCGGCCCACCAGCGATTCCCCGATGTGTAACACGGGGTACGGGAATTTTTCAAACCTAAAGTGAAAAAAGATACCGAATGAGGTACCGGACTTGCTCCCGCAAGACCGTCGTCGCACACGCCCCGCGGTTCTTCATCCCAGTATTCGCGAAATGAAAATCATCTCCATCGAAAGGACGTGGCTGGCACTACTTTTGCGAAAACCTGGGGATGACGGACCCCGGTCTCTGCTAGGACTGAAGAATAATGGGTTGGAGGTTGCGACGTTTGAAAGGCCCTACCACAGAGCCTGCCGGAAAACGTTACTGTAACACCGCGATGCCCCCCAGCGGGTTCGTGTTGTTGATGAACATCACCAGCACGGTTGCGATGCCATTCGCATTGAACGATCCCAGCCGGAAAAATGCCTCGTTGCTCGAGGTCCCGAGCACCCCTGCCTCACCGCTAACCGTGTACGGCCAAACGTCGCCCACCACCGGTGAGGAGTCGCTGTTCGACTCGCCGCTGTTATCGTATCGCGTGACGCTGGTAAAGGTCGCGGTGCCCGCCCCGTCGAAGCTCACTATGCCCTTCGTCAGCGTGGTGAAGACCTGATTCTGGCAGCTCTCGTCAACCGGGCAACTGCCCGAGCCAACATAGTGCCACGCAGAGCCCACGTAATAGCCCCATACCGTCGTTATTCCCGGGACGCTAAACGCATAGCTGCCGTTGACCTGCGCCACCCCCGTCGGACTCGCGGCGAACATGGTCGTTGTTAGAAACAGAATTACCGCTCCGGTTAGCAATTTGTTGCGCATTGTGTGTTGCCTCCTCTGGATTTGTCTGTCACCGTGAGTTTTTCGATCATTCAATTGCATGCCGCGTCGTGCGACGTCAAAAGGACAAAACACTCGATCGCTGGTATGCAAAGGTTCGAAATCTTCAAAATCCCGAACCGGCTGCTACACAATGCACACCTCCGTTGCATGTCACGGAGGTCCAGATTGGCATTCTCTAATCTTCATGACAAGTCACCGGAGTCCATATCTGATGGGTTACCAGGGTGACTCGGTACCGAGCGGCGCCGCCAACGCTACAATCCCCAGGTTACTTTGGGAACATTCGCAGGTAGCGGCACCCCCGGCGGCATCTTCGAAACATCTTCGCGGAATCAGATCCGCCGCTCGGGCGTGGAATGGAAACGCAGAATGGAAAGCTGGAATGGAAACACTCAACGGCAACTTCCGGGCGGAATCCCCTACATCTTATATTTCCCCAGGTCTTCGTCGTTCAGCCCCTCCAGATATTTGCGCAGCTCCTCCGGGGTCACCCGGTCCGACATGTTAGCCGCCTGCTTCGAGTTCTTCAGCACAATCTCGTCCACGAATATTGGACAGTCCACCCGTAGCGCCAGCGCCAGCGCATCCGACGGCCGCGAGTCAATACTCACCACCTCGCCCCCACGCTCCAGCCAGATCACCGCATAAAATGTATCCTCGCGCAGCTCCGTGACCACAACTTTATGCACCTGCGTCTCCAACCCGGTCAGCACATTCTTGATCAAGTCATGGGTCATCGGACGCGGCGTGCTCACCTTTTCCATCTCCAGCGCAATCGCATTCGCCTCGTAAACCCCCACCCAAATCGGCAGCACGCTCTCCCCCGCCACATCCTTCAGGATCACGATCGGCATATTCGACACCGGATCGAGCAAAAGACCACGGATTGTCATCTCCACTTCCATATCGGACTCCTCACGAGACTGCCCGCCAGACTGCTGATGAGACTCCTTCGACGGCGCCGGCTGCGCCACGGCTCTTCGCTTCTTATACCACCAATTCGCCCGCCAGACTGTTGGGAAAACTTTTTGTCGCGCGCACTGCGACGTAGGTTCCCAGCTCGGGAGCGCTTGACCCCGGGGCGGTGAAATTTAGCGTTTTGTTCTGCGAGGTGCGGCCGATCCATTGCCCGCGCGATTCGTTTCTCCCTTCAACCATCACCTCAAATACCATCCCTATGTATCTCTTGTAGCCCGTGATCTGAATCTCCTTCTGTTTCGCCATCAAGGCTTCCAACCGCCGCGCCTTCTCTTCATCTGGAATCGCATCATCGAGAGCCAGCGACGGCGTATTCGGACGCGGAGAATACTTAAAGGTAAACACGCCGTCGTAACCGACTTCGTCCAGCAACGACAAAGTTTCCGCGAAGTCGGCTTCACTTTCTCCGGGAAAACCGACGATGATGTCGCTGGTGATGCTGATCTCGCGTTTCGCCGACTTCATCCAGGCGATGCGTTCGAGATACTGCTCGCGTGTGTAAAGTCGCTGCATCGCGCTCAGCACGCGGTCCGATCCACTCTGCACCGGAAGGTGTACATGGTCGCACAGCGTAGGGACGCAGTCGATGACGTCCACGATGTCGCGTCCAAAGTCGCGGGGGTGCGAGGTGGTGAAGCGCACACGCCGTATACCCGGAACCTCGCCCACCGCCGCCAGCAGTTCCGCGAATGTTTTCCCCGCACCCTGCTTCCCTGCCGGATCTTTGTATGAGTTTACGTTCTGGCCCAGAAGCTGGATTTCCGTGTAGCCGAGATCGGCCATCTGGCGGGCCTCGGCGAGCACCGACTCAGAAGTCCGGCTGCGCTCTTTGCCGCGCGTGAACGGCACCACGCAGTACGCGCAGAACTTGTCGCAGCCTTCAATGATGGTGATGTATCCGCGATGGGGATTGCTGCGGGCGGTAAACTCGGTCTCAAAGCACTCGCTGGTTTCGCGGTCGTCGAGCCCGGTGATGCGGACCAGCTTGCCCCCGGTTGCTACTGCAGAGATCCCTCGCTGCGCCGCTGAAAACTCGGGACTTCGCAGTGACGCCTCTTCTAAAGACGCCTCCTCTAAACGAGTAGGCTCTGTGCTGTATGTGCTCTCCAGCTGCTTGAGCATCCGCGGCAAATTTCTGTACGACGCCGATCCGCAGACCAGCGAAACGTGAGGGGCGCGCTCGAAAATCTTTTCCCCTTCCTGCTGCGCCACGCAGCCCAGTACGCCGAACTTCTTGCCCTGCGCCACCAGCTTTTTGTAGTCGGCCAGACGGTGGAAGACTTTCTGCTCCGCCTTGTCCCGGATGGAGCAGGTGTTGTACAGAATCAAGTCAGCCTGCTCGACCGTCTCCACCTGCTGGTAGCCCTCGTGCAGCAGCGTGCCAACCACCTTCTCGGAGTCGTGCACATTCATCTGGCAGCCGAAGGTTTCGAGGTAGAACGTCTTGGGCGAGGCCGCGGACATATCGACAGTATAACCGCCTTGTCATCCTGAGGACCGCATTCCTTGCGACCTCAAAGGCGACGGACGCTCCCGTCCGTCGCCGAACAATCGCGGCTCAGTTTAGGTTGGCCAGGGAGACGCCTTGCGCAGCGCCGCCGCGCAACAGTCGAGTCTTAATCGTAGTCTTCTGATTGGCCAGTAGGTCGATATTGGTTTCGAAGGCTTGGTATCCGGGTTGGCTGATCGTCACCTTCACTTTTCCCGGAGCCACCAGCAAGGCTCGGCCCAGCCCCGCGAACTCGCCGGCGTGTCCCACATACAGGCCGTCAACGAAAACGGCCGCACGCCTGGGCTGGACGTCCAGCTTGATTTGCGAGGTAACGACAGGCAGTTCGGCGCGCGGGTTTTTCGCCAGCGTCACATCGATGGTCTGTTTACCGCCGGCGCGAACCGAGACCGGCTGCACGAAGTCCAGATAACCGTCTTCGCGCACCGCGATGCGGTGTTCGCCGGGCAGCAGCAGAATCTTTCGCGATCCTTTCAGTTCGTGCAGGTAACCTACATATTGCCCGTCGATCCAGACGCCGGAATCTTTCGCCCCCTTGGAGGTAGCAACCAGATCGACCTCGCCCAACACATGATTTTCCGCCAATGCGGGGGCGACGAACAATAGCGACGAAGTGAGGAAAGTTAGCAAAGCCGCCACGAAAACGTTTCGCAAATTCCGCATAAGAGTCCTCCTTCCATGCTTAGATGCAAAAACCCGGCGGAAAGCACGCACAAGTGGCCCACCAAGCGGCTTTTCGCGCCCGCCTCGCGGTTTCTCACTCGTGCTGGCGCAGCCCTCGTGCCCTGATAAGATTTTGACAACGCGGTCAGAGCGGTGTTTCCCGGCTTCGGCCTATAGCTTCCTTCCGTTCGAAACCAGTTCAAGAAAGGCGCGATGCATCCGCGTATCGTCGGAGAGTTCGGGATGGAAGGTTGCGGCCAGAACGCTTCCCTGCCGCACCGCGACGGCGTCGGCGCCTTCGGTCGCGACTACTTCAACGCCGGCGCCCATGTGTTCGATCCTCGGGGCGCGGATGAAAACCATTTCGAGGGGTGAGCCGGGATTGTGGTTCAGAGAACTTTCTACAAGCTGGCCTTGGCGGATGGAGCTGTCGAGCTGGCGCCCATGGGCGTTGCGGCGAACGCGGATATCGATTGCTCCCAGGCCGGCTTGCCTGGGGTTTTCCACTTCTGTGGCTAACAAGATTGCCCCGGCGCAGGTTCCGAAGGTGGGCCTGGCGCGGACGAATTCCTTTAGTTTTTCAAACCCTTCTTCCCCCAGCAATTTCAGAAACGTGCCCGACTCGCCTCCTGGAATTATCAGACCGTCGATCTGGTCCAGTTGCTCGGGCTTTTTTACCAGCACAATTTCGGCGTCCAGCTCTTCGAGCCGGCGGCGGTGGGCGTCGAAATCGCCCTGCAGGGCCAGAACTCCGATGGTCATGTGAATTTGATTCTACCGGAACGGTTGAACGGAGAGCGGGTGCGGGATCGCGGTCTCGGATGCATTGTTCGAAACGATGATTTAATCTGTTACGACTATGCACTCTGACTCGGCCACATTCAGTCTTCACAATTCGTCCCTTCGGTGCGAGGGTGAGAGCGACCGCGAAGGCCACCTTTGGGCCACAGCCAGCAAGGTTCCGCAAGTCGCAATCGCCTTCTGGATCATCAAAATCGCCGCCACCACACTGGGCGAAACCGGCGGAGACGCGCTCTCCATGACAATGAATCTGGGGTACGCGCTGAGCAGCATTATTTTTCTGGCATGCTTCATCGTTGCCGTAACGGCGCAGATGAAGGCGAAATCTTTTCACCGCTTCTTATATTGGACGGTCATTGTCGCAACCACTACATTGGGCACGACCATGGCGGATTTTGCCGACCGGTCTTTGAGGGTTGGTTACGCGGGAGGGTCGCTGATCCTGTTGGCGGCTCTGGCGCTGGTGTTGCTGTTGTGGCGGCTGTCGGCGGGGTCGATTTCGTTTCGCGACATCACCGTACCGAAAGTCGAAATGTTTTACTGGACCACGATTTTGTTTTCGAACACTCTGGGCACCGCGCTGGGCGATTGGCTGGCGGATACGCCGGGCGTGGGATACGAGCGCGGAGCCCTGGTTTTTATCGCTGCGCTCTCCCTGGTTGCCGCCGCCTATTTCTTCACCAGACTGTCGCACACGCTGTTGTTCTGGACGGCCTTCATCTTAACCCGGCCCCTGGGCGCAACCCTGGGCGACACTCTTACCAAACCGGTTGCCAACGGCGGGCTCAATCTCAGCCGTATTACTTCCTCTTTGGCCATAGCCCTGTTCATGGTTCTCTGCATTCTGTTCACTTCGCAGAACGCTGGACAACATCCGGGAGAGGATCAAAAGGGGCGCGGGTAGGGTCAAGTTTCACCATCCCGTCGCCCAAAGTCTGCGCTACCGCAGACCCCCTTGCCTCCCCACCTCCCGGGTGGCCGAGATCATCAAGTCTCATCTGGCGGGAAGGTGTGCGGCGATGATCGCGGCTCCTCATTGGGGTGAGGTTGCCGGCATCACCTGCGAGACCCATGGACGCGATGCGATGGAGTTGGTGCTCTCGCGCCTCGCTGCGTTTGCATTTGAGGTGGTTCCGGCGGATGCAGAGCGGTCGGTTCGGGCGGCGTTGATCAAGGTGAAATGCCAGATTCCTTTCGTGGATGCCTTTGGCGTGCAACTAGCGGCAGAGTCCGGCGACCGCGTCTTCGTGACCGCCGACTTCGACTTCAAGCCTGTTAGCCGCGACGTGAAGATCGAGTTTCTGCCGGCGAAGTAGAGGCCTCAAGCGAGGGAAACGGGGGCTGGCCATCCCTGCTTTCTGCCCGCACCGCCACAACATAGTCTGCCCTGAGCCAAGCCGAACCGTCTCGCCGCTTTTCCGAGACTTGGGACCCTTCCCTCACCTTCCCGGACACACCACGCAGCGCACCGGCATCTCCTCGCATCGGCATCGCCGGGGAATATCCCCTCGGCCTCGCGCTCTCGCCGGACAACTCAGCAGGCACCATGCCTCCCGGTACCTTTCAAACATCCCTTGACTCCGCGGCCCGTAGTTAAAGTGAACCGTCGCCCGCGGCACAAACGCATCCGCCGGAACCACATACCACAGATTCTTTCGGATCACATACGCCGCCAGAAAATCGATGTCATCCAGCGTATAAAGTTTCCCGCTGCCGGCCGCCCTCGCCTCGCATCGCGTGCCTCGGTGGCTGGTCGCGCATTTCACCTGCACCCGCCACAGCCGCCGCCCACTTTCCACCGCAAAGTCATAAGGACGGCTATCCCCCCACGGCTTCAGCACGGCAAAGCCCAGCATCGTCGCCTTCGCCAGAAACGCAGCTTCCACCGCCTCCCCCAGCCGCTTCGCCACAGCCATACCCAGCGCCTGCATATCATTCAGTTCTTGCTTTCTCGTCGGATTCGGTTTTCGAGGCATAAAAAAGGACGGCTTGGGCATCTTGAATACCCGCCGCCTATCTCCTTCACCAAAAAAGAAAAGCGCAGACCGGAAGGCCTGCGCTGATTTCGACTCTATGTATATTATATCATATTGCATAGGGTAAATGGGACATGTTAGCCCAATTTATTTCGCCCATCGAATCAACAACATAATCAAAAAACCCAGCCTCCAGCCTCTTGACAAGATTTTGATGATTTGAAACCGCGCAGCTTCAGCCCCGCCTCCGCCCCAAAATCTTGTCATTCCGAGCCGGGCACGTCGTGATAGCGCATGCCATGAAAAATCCAAAGGCGGGCCAGCCCCCGATTCCTTACGAGGATGCCTTTGGCGTGCAACTAGCGGCAGAGTCCGGCGACCGCGTCTTTGTGACCGCCGATTTCGACTTCAAGCCCGCCAGCCGCGACGTAAAGATCGAGTTTCTGCCGGCGAAATAGCTTGTGCGCACAGCGCAAGCTCTCGCGTAGTCGAAGGCCTGTCCTGAGCGAAGCCCAAGGGGCCCCCTGCAGCCTGGCGATCGCCAAGGGAGCTGCAGGGAGCTTTCTGGACGAACTTACGAAATACTGCCGTCTCGCTGCCCGTCATTCCCTCCAACTCGCCCATCCCCCCGGATTCCAAGTAGCGGAGGCGAATGAACAAGAAGTCGAGACCTGGGCGCGCCCACCTTCCGAAAACAACTGAAGGTGGGGCAGCCTCAGTCGTGATAGCGTAAGCAATAAAAATCAAATTGGGCTCGCCCCAACTCATCTTCAAACAGCGTAAAGAGTGGTCACCCAACAAAATTCTGAGAACCCGTGTATTCGGTTTTCCATAATCCGCCGGATAGGTTATTCTGGCGTCTGACAGGGGACAACTGTGCAAAGGTCCCCCTCTTGTCACACTCCGACCACATGTCCGCCAACTCCCTGGATTACATCACAGTTCGTGGATTCAAGAGCATTGCATCGATTGAGAAACTTCCGCTGAAGTCTGTCAACGTACTAATCGGCTCTAACGGTTCTGGAAAATCTAACTTCATAGGTGTCTTTTCTTTTCTTCACGCGATCCGTGAGGGACGACTTCGCGACTATGTAATTCAAGCTGGTGGTGCAGAACGAATATTGCACTTTGGTTCCAAAACCACGCAGCAGATCAACATCCTTCTCTCCTTCGGCGACGAGGTCAACCAGTATGAGATCACGCTTTCTCCGACACAAGATGATGGCCTTTATCCCTCTTCAGAGACAACTTTTTTTTGGGACAAAAGCCGATACAAGAGGCCTTGGGATGAGCCGCTAGCGCCACGCGAACAGGGGCGTGAGGCTGGGATTAGCTATCCGCAGGTTAAGAAAACGCCTAGTTGGGTGCGAGGTCGCCTCGGTGGCTGGCGCCTGTACCACATGCACGACACAAGCATAACGTCTCCAATGCGAAAAACAGCAAAGGTGGACGACAATCAATTTTTGAAGCCTGATGGTTCCAATCTTGCCGCTTTTCTCTACTACCTGCAAGAGAAGCGCCAGACCTCCTACAGCCTAATTCGTCGAACCATCCAACAAGTGGCGCCATTTTTTGACGACTTCAGGCTAGAGCCTTCGCGGTTGAAACCCGACGACATTAAGCTTGAATGGAGACATAAGGGGTCGGATCAATATTTTGATTCCGGCTCGTTTTCGGATGGGACTCTTCGTTTCATCGCCCTCGCAACACTTTTCCTTCAACCTCAGGAAATGTTTCCCTCTGTGATTCTTGTCGACGAGCCCGAGCTAGGCCTACATCCGTTTGCCATCGAAATGCTCGCAGCGCTCATTCGTCAGGCCGCACAGAGCACCCAGGTTATCGTCTCTACCCAATCATCTCTTCTCCTCGATCATTTCGATCCCGGAGACGTACTAGTCGCAAATCGTGAAGGCGGCGGGACAATAATCGAGCGTCTAGAACCTCACCGACTAAAAGATTGGCTTGAAGACTACAGCCTTGGTCAGCTTTGGGAAAAAAACGAATTTGCTGGCAGACCGAACTCAAAATAAGCATGCCGCGTCTCCTAGTTCATGTTGAAGGCCAGACCGAGGAAACCTTTGTAAACGAGGTTCTCCGGAACCACCTGGCCGGCATTGGCTACGAATCGGTTAGTGCGAGAATTTTAGGGAACGCCCGTTTGCGACGACGGCGCGGCGGGATTCGTCCTTGGCCTTCTGCGAGAAGAGATATAGTAAACCACCTCCGTCAAGATCCCGGATGCACGGTAACAACGATGGTCGATTTCTATGCACTGCCCAGGCAGGGCGAAAGCGCTTGGCCTGGCCGCGCTGACGCCGCAGGATTTCCCGGTTCTATGCAAAAAGCATCACATGTTCAGGAAGCTTTGCTGGAGGATATAACGGGAGAAATGGGGCCGAATTTCAATATCGAACGATTTATTCCGTTTGTAATCATGCACGAGTTCGAAGGAATCCTATTTAGTGATTGCTCGGCTTTCTCCCGAGCCATAGGGCGCGCGGAACTGGCGTCTGTGTTTCAGAATATCCGAGATGGATTCGGGACTCCAGAGGACATAAACGATTCGCCGGAAACGTGCCCTTCGAATAGGGTTATTCAACTCGTAGCGGGATATGAAAAACCTCTTTTAGGAACCCTGGCAGTCCTAGAGATAGGACTGCACAAGATCAGGCAGGAATGTCCGCTTTTCAATGATTGGGTTAGCCGGCTAGAAAGCTTAGCTGCCTAGGGGGGCGAGGCGAGACCTCCTAGTGGCTAAATCGCATCGCACACCTGTTAACCACTGACAGTCGCGCGAGAGACCGCACAGATCCTCGGTTGTTTGGAACTCTTACCAGCCCCTGGTCTGCAGCATCTGCGCTTCATCCAGTCCAGCGACGGCCAGGCCCTTCATCGCCCCCGCCAGATCTTCGCTGACTTCAAGTAATACTTTAGGGTCGTTGAAGTGCGTGGCGGCTTTCACGATGGCGCGGGCTCGCTTTTCGGCTTCGGCAGGGTCCGCGAAAGTAGTGCTGTCTTTCATGAAGATGCCGCTGCCCACGAAGACGGCTTCGGCGCCGAGCTGCATGACCAGGCTCGCGTCGGCGGGCGTGGCTATGCCTCCGGCGGAAAAATTCGGCACCGGCAGCTTCCCTGTTTTCGCGACCAGCTTGATCAGTTCGTAGGGCGCGCCGTGTTCCTTGGCTTTGGCATACAGCTCCTCTTCGCCGAGGACGGTGAGGATTTTCATTTCCTGCACAATCTGCCGGATGTGCTTGACGGCGTGGACAACGTCGCCGGTGCCGGCCTCACCCTTGGTGCGGATCATAGCCGCGCCTTCAGCAATGCGCCGCAGCGCTTCTCCAAGATTGCGTGCCCCGCAAACGAATGGAACTTTGAAGGCATGCTTGTCGACATGATGAGCCTCGTCGGCAGGAGTGAGCACTTCGGATTCGTCAATGTAGTCGACGCCCAGTTCCTGCAGGATTTGCGCCTCCGCAAAATGTCCGATGCGGCACTTCGCCATAACCGGAATGGCAACGGTGGCCATGATTTCGCGAATCTTCTTAGGCGATGCCATCCGCGCAACCCCGCCCTCCGCGCGGATCTGCGCCGGTACACGCTCGAGCGCCATAACGGCGACGGCTCCGGCTTTTTCGGCAATAGCAGCCTGCTCAGCAGTCGTCACATCCATGATTGTGCCGCCCTTGAGCATTTCGGCGAGGCCGGTTTTCAGGCGGAGGCTGGTGGAGTTACCGTTCTGGTTCGACATGTTGTGGATACCGTGGGTACCTTTTCGCAATCGCGAAGGATGGGCGCGCAGCGCCTTCTAGCACTTCATTTTACAACGGCGACGGGTCTTCGGTGCATATCGCGCGCAGCCCTTTCGCGCGCAGCCCTGGAAAAGAAGGGGCAGAGTCACGCTTACGGCGATGAAAGTCCCAGACAAGCTATGGCATCACGGGCAGAATGAGATGCGAGGGCAGGTCGCGGGAGCAGTAGATGCGCTGCGTGGCGGGGAGGTAGTCCGAGGCGGCTGCTTTGTAGATACTGGGGACGAATTTCTGCGGGTTGCGGTCGATGACCGGGAACCAGGTGGATTGGATCTGCACCATAATGCGATGGCCTTTGAGAAAAACGTGATCGTGATCGCGCAGAGGTATTTGCCACTCTGTGGGTTTGTTGGGTGTGAGCGGATGCGGTTGCTCGAAACTCTTGAGGTAGCGGCCGCGGCGTACTTCCATAGCGATGGGAAGTTCGTATCCGTTCAGGGATTGCGCGTACTGGCCGGGCTTCGGGCCTTCATCGGCCTTCCAATCATTCTTCTGAGCGTCTTGCGGATAAACGTCGATCAACTTGACGATGAAGTCGCTGTCGGTGCCCGAGGTCGAGGCAAAAAGATCGGCTGCCAACGGGCCGGTAACGGTGAGATCGTGATCAAGCGGTTCAGTCGTAAACGTAAGCACATCGGGGCGATTGTCGACGAAGCGCTGGTCGGCGACCTCCCAGGTGCGCCAGTCGCCGGCGGGATAGGTGGGGGAGATGGGACGCTGGCGATAGGGCACGGGATTGGCCGGATCGGAGACGTACTGGCGGTAGGCCTTTGAGTCAGCGGCATTCGGTGCGGTGAAGGACAACGTGCCGTCGCTGTGAAGGTAGAGGTTTGTTGACTTTGCCTCTTTCGGAGGCCAAGCGATGTAGGTGTGCCAGGTGTTTGAACCGCTCTGGAATGTGCTGGCCTGCCAAGATGGTTTGTTGCCTTCGCCGTGAAGGTAGTAGCGGAAAAACGGGGCTTCGATTTGCTCGCGGAACTCGCGGGCAGTTTCGTGGCCTGCGAATGGGATCAGGCCGATGCTGTCGCCTTTCGGAGACTGCCACTCGCCGTGATACCAGGGGCCGGCGACGATGAAATTGGTGTGGTCGGGATCGTGCTCTTCCGCGTGGCGGAAAATCTGCCATGGGCCCCAGGGGTCCTCCTGGTCCCAAAATCCGGCAACGTTGAGGTTGGGCACCGTTGAAGCATGTAGCTGGTTAACCCAGGCTTCCTTCTTCCAGAACTCGTCGTAATCAGGATGGTCGATGGTTGCGTTCCAGTAAGGAATGGAACCGTGAAGATACTTCGCATTGATATTGGAGAGCGGGCCAAGATCGAGATACCACTCGAAGGTGTCGTAGGTTTCGAAATCGAAATGCGTGTTCTTGTTCTTGTCGGACTGTTCGAGGACGGCGTATTCGAAGTCATAGCTTTCGCGCAGCGCACCGTAGCGATGATCGTCGTCGTTCATCCATTGATCGACGGGTGAGGCCTGCTCGCTGATTGCTTTGAGGGCGGGGTTGGGGTGAAGAAGCGTGAGCGCAGAGGTGAGCCCGTCGTAGGAGACGCCGAATATTCCCACTTTTCCATTATTGTTCGGAACGTTTTTGACCAGCCAGTCGATGGAATCATAGGCATCGGTGGTCTCGTTAGTGGCTTTGGGGTCGTTCAAGTCGACCTGGGACGAAAGCTTGAAAACGCCTTCGGACTTGAAGCGGCCGCGAAGATTCTGGATGACGAAAATGTAGCCGTCTTTGGCAAGCTCCTTCCAGGCCTGAGGCATTTGAGTTGGCGCTTTCTCAGGAACGCCATAGGGGGTGCGCCGAAACAGGATGGGCAACGGGCCGGATTGGTGGACCGGCGTGAGAATTACCGTCTGGAGTCGAATGCCGTCGCGAACAGGAATCATGACCTCCTGAAAGGTGAAAAGTGGATTTGGTGGAGGAGTGGGTTGTTGTGTGGTTTGAGCGGCGGCGGAGATAAGGAAAACAAGCGGCACCGCGGAATGCCAAAAAGATGGGCGCACCAGAGTCCTCCAGTTTTAGTCAGGCGGCTTGAGCGCGAAGTATAGCAATAATCAGGACAGAGGCGCTTGTAGACCCCAACAATACAGACGTTGAGCGTGGGCTGCAGCGCCTTTCGAGCGCTATCGGTTCCCTTCTCAGCGCTCTACCCGGACTTACGTCCCTTCGGCTTCGCTCAGGGCGGATCAAACGTGGGAAGAAAGTCCTTGCGACCAATACGCGGGAGCGTTCAACAGGAACTTCCGGGCTGGGGGCGGGCGGACAGCCGAGGGCGGCTGTCCCCGCATGAGTTCATCCGGCTGCAAGAAAGATCCGGTCAAACGCGTTGGACAGGAATGTCTGAGCCACACTGGCTCGGCTCGCGGAGAAATGGCATTGTGCCCAGTAGCAGAGAGGCGCTGGGAAGGATGATTCCGATGACGAGCGCAACCAGGCCGTACCGCCATTCTGGACGGGCAAAGGTGAGCAGCCGTGTGGGAACTAAGATCGATCCCAGGGTAAACAACGCGATGGTGGGAAATAAACCGGCAACGAGGCGCTCGCGACGATTGCCGCCGCCACGGCGAGACAAATAGGCGCCGGCCGCGCCACACAAGGGCAGCAGGGCGATCCATGGTAGAAAAACCATTTGCAGTGGGCTTAGCCCGAGAAAGCGTGGCTGCATCGAAGTTGCGATCAGGGGCGTGAGCAAAACCATGGCTGCGGTCAGGCTTACTAATCCTGGCAGCCAGACGTGTTTGGTTCTTGGGTTCATGGTTTCCTCCTGTGATTTTAGGTGTTGAATTGTTTTTGCCAGCGCGCGCCATTCAACCTCACTCATGACGATATGACGGGCTTCGGATTCGGTTAGACCATTCTGCAGCCGTTCCTCGAAGAGATCTTCGAGGTGCGCAGCCAGTTCGGCGATTACTTCCTGCCGATGCTTTGCGGGAAGATTGAGGGTGCCTAAGCGTTCACGGACTAAGGCCGTCCAGTGGTTGGTCATTTTGTCAGGCATTGGTCACTCCTGCCAGGCGATCGAGGGTCTGGAAAAAGAAATTCCATTCCCGGCGCAGGGGCGCCAGCTCTTTCTTGCCAGCGGGGGTGAGGCTGTAGACGCGGCGGTCGCGGCCGGCGTGGTTCGGTTCCCAGCGGCCGGCGATCCAGCGGCGCTTTTCGAGGTCGTAGAGCATGGGGTAGAGAGAGGCCAGGGTGAAGTGCAGTGCGCCGTTTGTCTTTTCTTCGATTTGCCTGGAGATTTCGAATCCGTAGAGTGGGTGCTCGGCCAGCAGGGCAAGGATGGCTAGCTCGGCGCTGCCGCGGGATATTTTGGATCGGATGCGTTTCGTCATGATGAATATAGGAATCCTATATTTAGGGGCTCGCGTCAAGGTTACTTTGGTAGGGGTGGGTAACAGGCAGGCAGGTCAAAGCCCCACCCTTTCTTCGCAAAGAACACACGAAGAAGAAGACAAGGAAGAAAAGGACGGGGCGTCCGCATTTTTTTCTATCGGCTTACGTATTTCTTGAACATTTGCTCAGGGTCGATGGCGATGAAGATGCCGCGACTGCGGGCCAGGACCTCATCTTTTTCGTTGAGAATTTCGGCGGCGTTGACGTGGGTCCGGCCTTCGACCTTGATCTCGCGGCCCTCGACGCGCAGGGGCTTGCGCAGAGGGACGGGCTTGAGATATTCGATGGTCATCTCTCGCGTGAGCGCGACGACATGATGGAGCTTGTTGACCTTGCCCATGGCGTCGTCGAGGATGCTGGCGATGATGCCGCCGTGGCAGTGGCCGGGCGGTCCGGTATAGCGCTTGCTAAGGCGGAAGCGGCAGACGATAGTTTGGCGGGCCTCGTCGAGGGCGAATTTGAGGCGCATACCGCCGGGGTTGTCCGGACCGCAGACGAAGCAGTTGTTCTTCTGCATCTTCATGTGGCGGGTTTCGTGGCCTTGAGCCTTGGAGGACATGGGGGGATTTTAACGGATTTAACTGGGCTGCTGATTAACACAATCTGCGAATGCCCTTGGTTTCAGAAAATGGATCCTCGCTCCTTCGTTCTCAAAGTAAAAGATGTACACGAATCCGCAGGACGGGGGTGGAAATTCGATCTCGCCTGAAGTCCTCATTTCGGGTCCCTTCTTTGAGCCTGTAGTCCGGCATCTTACACCTCCGCTTTTTTCTCGCGCGAGATTGCTGTATACATATCCGTCTTGGGAATCTTTTGAAGGGGGACGTCCAGTGAGACTTCGACTCGCCGCAGTTCTCTTTGCTGTAGCCTTGGCATTTCAATGGGGTTCTGCCGCGCAGGATGCGGACCTTAAGCCACAAGCGGCATCTAGTTCGCCGAAGAACAGGAAAGCTACGAAGAAGGGCGAGAGCGAGGCCGCACCTGCCGCGGAAAAACAAGAAGAGCAGAAGACCGGCATGACGGCCGAGACTTTCTCCGGGCTAAAGTTCCGCTCGATTGGGCCGGCGGTGGCCTCCGGGCGGGTGATGTCAATTGCGGTGAACCCGAAGAATAAAGTCGAGTATTACGCTGGGGTGGCTTCGGGCGGGGTGTGGAAGACGGTGAACGATGGGACAACGTGGACTCCGGTATTCGATAAGCAGGGATCGTTTTCGATCGGATGGGTCACGCTGGATCCGAATGATCCGGAGGTGGTGTGGGTGGGCACGGGCGAGAGCAACTCGCAGCGCAGCGTGGATTACGGCGACGGGATTTATCGTTCGGATGACGGCGGTAAAAATTGGCACAACATGGGATTGAAGAAGTCGGAGCATATCGGGCGGGTGGTGGTCGATCCGCGGGATTCGAAAGTGGTGTACGTGGCGGCGGAGGGACCGCTGTGGGGGCCGGGCGGGGATCGCGGCTTATACAAGTCGGCGGACGGAGGAAAGACATGGAAGGCAGTGCTGGCCATCAGCGAGAACACGGGCGTGGTGGATGTGGCGCTGGACCCCACGAATCCAGACATTATCTATGCGGCGGCGTATCAGAGGAGGCGTCATGTTTTTACTTTGATCGATGGCGGGCCGGAGAGCGCGATCTATAAATCGACCGACGCCGGCGCGACCTGGAACAAGCTCAAGTCCGGGCTGCCGACGGTGGAGATGGGACGGATCGGGCTGGCGGTTTCACCGGTTGATCCGGACGTGGTGTATGCCGCGATTGAAGCGGCCGACGGCAAGGGCGGGATTTTTCGGTCCAACGACAAGGGTGCGACCTGGGAGCGGCGGAATGAATTCGATGTGGGGGCGATGTACTACGCGCGGGTGGTTTGCGACCCGAAAAATGTGGACCGCATCTTTGTAATGAATGTGAACCTGCGGGAATCGCTGGACGGGGGAAAGACGCTGCACACGGTGGAGGAGACGAGCCATCACGGGGACAATCACGCCATCTGGATCGACCCGGAAAATACGAAGCATTGGCTGCTGGGATCGGATGGCGGGATGTATGAGACCTGGGATGATGCGCAGAATTGGCAATTCAAGGCGAACCTGCCGACGGTGCAGTTCTATGACGTGGCGGTGGACAACGCGCTTCCCTTCTACCACGTGTGCGGCGGAACGCAGGATAACTTTTCGTGGTGCGGGCCGGAGCGGACGCGCAACGTCAACGGCATTATGAATTCCGACTGGTATGTAACCACCGGGGGCGACGGATTCCATTCGCAGGTGGATCCGGAAGACCCGAACACGGTTTATTCGGAATCGCAATACGGCGTGCTGGTGCGCTACGACAAGCCGACGGGTCAGGAGCTGGTGCTGCAACCGCAGGAGGGTAGGGGTGAACCAGCGCTGCGCTGGAATTGGGATTCGCCGGTGATTATCAGTCCGCACTCGCACACGCGGCTGTATTTTGCGGCCAACAAGCTTTTTCGCAGCGATGACCGGGGCGACACGTGGAGGGCGATCAGCGGCGACTTGACGCGGCAGATTGACCGCAACAAGCTGCCGGTGATGGGGAAGGTATGGGAGCCGGACGCGGTCGCGAAGGATCAGTCGACGTCGTTCTACGGAAATATTGTGGCGCTGTCGGAGTCGCCGAAAAAGGAAGGATTGATCTACGTCGGCACCGACGATGGGCTGATTCAAGTTACCAGCGACGGCGGGCAGAGTTGGACGAAGTACGAGAAGTTTGCCGGGGTTCCGGAGATGACGTACGTGAGCCGGCTGGCGGCTTCTGTGCACGATGTGAACACGGTTTATGCGGCCTTCGACAATCACAAGAATGAGGACTTCAAACCTTATTTGTTGCGATCGACGGATGCGGGCAAGACGTGGACTTCGATTGCAGGGAACCTGCCGGAGAATGGTCCGGTGCTGGCCTTTGCGGAAGATCCGGTGAAAGCCGATTTGCTGTTTGCGGGCACCGAGTTTGGCGCGTTCTTCACCGTCGATGGCGGGCTGCACTGGGTGCAGTTGACGGGGGGGCTGCCGACGATCGCGGTGCGCGACATGGTGATCCAGGCGAGGGAGGGGGATCTGGTGATTGCGACGTTTGGGCGCGGATTCTACGTGCTCGACGATATTTCGGCGCTGCGGCAGATCACGGCGGAATCGTTGGAGCAGGCGGCGAAACTATTTCCGGTGAGGGATGCGCTGCTGTACATCGAGCGGCATCCGCTGGGCGGCCGCAGGAAGGGCTTTCAGGGAGCGGCGTTTTACACGGCAGACAATCCTCCGTACGGAGCTGTGTTCACGGTTTATTTGAAGGACAAGCTGAAAACGATGAAGGAAGAACGCGAAGACGCCGAAAAGGAGGCGGCGAAGAAGAACCAGACCCTGCCATATCCGACGATCGAAGAATTGCGCGCGGAGGATGAAGAAGCGAAACCCGAATTGTATTTTATGGTCTACGACGAATCGGGCGCGCCGATCCGGCAGGTCGAGGGCGGCATTGACTCCGGCTTCCAGCGGGTTGCGTGGGACTTGCGCTATCCCGCAGTCTCTCTGCGCGAGCATGCCGGGGAAGAGGAAGACTTTCAGCCGGCGGCGGCAAAAGGGCCGCTGGTGAGTTCCGGCACCTATTCGGTGCGAATGTTTCAGAAGGTGGATGAGAAGGTGACGGAGCTGGCTGGGCCAGAAACTTTCAAGGTGGTTACCGAGAATTTGTCTTCGCTGAGTGTGGCGGACCGGGCCGCGCAGGAGGAATTTCAACGCAAGGTGGTGCGGCTTTACCGGGCGGTCTCGGGAGCGCTGCATACGGCCGACGACGTGGAAACGCGGCTGAAGGCGATCCGGGCAGCGCTGCGCGAGACTCCGGCTGCGGAAGAGAAGTTGGATGCGGAGGCGGATTCGATCGAGCAGAACGATCGGGAAATCCTGCGGGCGCTGCGCGGGGATAAGGAACTACAAAAGCGGAACGAACCGACGCCCTCGTCGATTGACGATCGGGTGGAAGCCATCCTGGAGGGCGAAAGGTTCTCGCTCAGCAAGCCGACGCAAACTCACATTGACGATTACAACATTGCCGCCGCCGAATTCGAGGAGCAGCTCGGTAGACTTCATGCGCTGGTTGAGGTTGATCTGATTAAGCTGGAGAAAGATATGGAGGCTGCAGGGGCGCCGTGGACTCCGGGAAGGGTGCCGGAGTGGAGCGATAAGTAAGAAGTTGGCCACGGATTGGCACGGAAAACCTCGAAGGCCGAAGGCGCGCTCTTTCAACTCGATTGGGAACACGACCCGGATGAAGCGCATTCTCTTATCGTGGAGCAGCGGGAAGGACAGCGCGTGGAGTCTGCACGTGCTGCGCCAGCGTGGTGAATACGAGGTTGCCGGGCTGCTGACTACCTTTAACGAAGTGGCTGACCGCGTTGCCATGCACGCAGTTCGGCATGATCTGGTTCAGCGGCAAGCCGCGGCTGCTGGATTGCCGCTGTGGGCGGTGCCGTTGCCTTGGCCTTGTTCGAATGAGCAGTATGAGGCGCTGATGGCGCAAGCGTGCGCGAAGGCGGTTGCCGAAGGGATTGAGGGACTTGCGTTTGGCGATCTGTTTCTCGAGGATGTGCGGGCGTATCGGGAAAAGCAGATGAAAGGCACGGGGCTGGAGCCGATCTTTCCGGTGTGGGGGCTCCCGACACGGACTTTGGCGCGGGAGATGATTGCGGCGGGCACGCGGGCGAAGTTGACTTGCATCGATACGGAGAAACTTGATCGATCCTTTGCTGGACGCGAATTCGACGAAACGCTGCTTTCGGCTTTTCCGCGGGAAGTGGATCCCTGCGGCGAACGGGGCGAATTCCATTCCTTTGTATATGCAGGGCCCATGCTGGATGCGGTTCTGCCGGTTGCAGTGGGCGAGACTGTGGCGCGGGACCAGTTTGTTTTTGCGGACCTGATTTCGACGTGAATGCGGGACCCAGACGGGTCTCGGCGCGCGCTGATCAAGCGAAGGCCCCGGTACGCATTTGTGGCCCACTCGGCGCCACCACTTTTCTCTTTGTTGCGATCAACCGGCTGTTGTGTTAAGCAGGCAGACCTCGCGCTTGGTGAGTAAATCCCTGATTTATAATAAAGGGCTCGACGGTACTCGCGGAGACTGTTGGGAGCATCCGGGCGTATGGTCGCTTACGGATCGGTTACTCGATGTCTCCGAAGTCGCATCCAATGTCGTATCCAATGACCACGGAAAGCATAGTAGTTCGCGGCGCCCGCGTTCATAACCTCAAGAACATCGATTTTGAGGTTCCGCACAACACGCTGACCGTGGTGACCGGGGTCTCGGGCTCGGGCAAATCTTCTCTGGCTTTTGACACGATTTATGCGGAAGGTCAGCGGCGGTATGTGGAGTCGCTCTCGGCGTATGCGCGGCAGTTTCTGGAGCGCATCGAGAAGCCGGACGCGGATTCGATCGATGGCATCGCTCCCGCAGTGGCGATCCGGCAAAAGAACACAACGCGAAATCCGCGATCGACCGTGGCGACCGCGACCGAGATTTACGATTATCTGCGTCTGCTGTTTGCCCGGGTGGGACGCACCTACTGCGTAAACTGCGGCCGTGAGGTGAAGAAAGACACGGTGGACGAGATTGCGGACGCAGTCCTGGGGCTCGATCCGGAAACGCGGGTGCAAGTGGTTTTTCCCTTGCAGCCGGCGGTTGCCGCGCTGCAGGAAACAGGCAAGAAAGCTGCGCGCACGCGTAAATCAGGCAAGAAGGCTGGGGCGACAGATGCCGGACTCACTGACCAGCTTAAGACTCGGCTGTTCGACCTGCGCAAAGCGGGCTTCAATCGCTTGTATCAAGCTGGACAGGTGTTCGAGTTTTCCACGCCAGAGTCGCTGCTGGAGATTCGCTTCGGCCAGCCGGTGTTTGTGCTGGTGGACCGGCTGACAATTTCGGCGGAATCGCGCACGCGAATCGTGGATGCGGTGGAGACCGCCTACCGTGAGGCGGGCGAAGTGATTTTCGATCTGCCACCGCATAACCATCAGCCGGCGCGGCAGTTGCGGTTTGCCCAGCGCTTCGAGTGCAAGAACTGCAATCTGCGCTACGAAGAGCCCGAGCCGCGCCTGTTCTCTTTCAATAATCCTTATGGCGCGTGTCCGCGCTGCCAGGGATTTGGCAACACGATTGATTTCGATCTCGACCTGGTCATTCCGGATACAACGAAATCGCTGGCCGAGGGCGCGATTGATCCCTGGAATAAGCCCAAATATCGCCCATTGTTTACGGAGCTGAAGCGCTTCGCCAAGCAGGCTAACATTTCTCTCGACGTACCCTGGTCGCAACTCGAAACCGCACAACAGGAACTTATTCTAAGTGGGGATGGAAAATTCCCGGGGGTGCGCGGCTTCTTTCAGTATTTGGAGCGGAAAAAGTACAAGCTGCACGTCCGAGTCTTCTTGAGCCGTTATCGGGGATATTCGATTTGCCCCGACTGCCGGGGCACGCGCTTGCGTCTGGAAGCGCGGCAAGTGAAGATCAGCGGGAAGAACATTTGTGAAGTCTGCGCCATGACCGTTGAAGATGCGGCGAACTTCTTCAGCGGCGTGCAGTTGAGGGCCGAGGAAGCCGACATTGCGGACCGGCTGCTGCAGGAAATTCGCGAACGTTTGCGCTTTCTCAACGATGTGGGCCTGGAATATCTGGCGCTCGACCGTTTGTCATCCACGCTTTCTGGCGGTGAGGCGCAACGCATTCAGCTTGCTACATCGCTGGGATCGCGGCTGGTGGGCACTCTCTACGTGCTGGACGAGCCCTCGATCGGGCTGCACAGCCGCGACACGCACCGGCTGATCAAGATTCTGCATGACTTGCGCGATCTGGGGAACACGATTCTGGTGGTGGAGCATGACCCCGACATCATGCGCACGGCGGACCGGATTCTCGATCTCGGCCCGGGAGCGGGAGAGAACGGCGGCAAGCTGGTGGCGGCGGGAAACTACGAGGAGATTCTGCGGAATTCCACTTCGCTCACAGGACGCTATCTTGCCGAGGATTTACGTATTCAAGTGCCGGCGCTGCGCCGCCAGCCGGGAATACAGCAGATCAGGATCAAAGGCGTGCGCGCCAACAATCTGAGGGACGTCGACTTCTGCATTCCGCTGGGAATGCTGGTGGCGATCACGGGAGTTTCGGGCTCCGGGAAGTCGACCTTGCTGCATCAGGTTCTTTATCCAGCTCTGGGAGAAGCCAAGAAGCAGCAGATCACTGGGCCGGCGCGAGGTGCGGCTACGTGGGAAAGCCTGGAGGGCGACCAGTTCATTGACGAAGTGGTGTTGGTCGATCAGTCTCCCATCGGGCGGACGCCACGTTCGAATCCGGTGACCTACATCAAGGCGTTTGATGCCATCCGCGATCTTTTCGCGGCCCTGCCCGAGGCCAAGAAGCGCGGCTTCGCCTCCGGGCACTTTTCCTTCAACATTCCCGGCGGGCGGTGCGAGACTTGCCAGGGCGACGGCACGGTTACGGTGGAGATGCAGTTCCTCGCCGACGTTGAACTGATCTGCGAAGAATGCAATGGCAAACGCTACAAGGCGCAGGTACTGGAGGTTCGCTACCACGGCAAGAATATTCACGAGGTGTTGAACCTCACGGTGAAAGAGGCGCTCAGGTTTTTTGCCGAGGCCCCCAAAGTGACCGACAAGTTGCGGGTGCTCGAGGAGGTAGGGCTGGGGTACTTGCGGCTGGGACAATCGGCAACGACGTTGTCGGGAGGAGAAGCGCAGCGCATGAAGCTGGCTGCGCATTTGCAGCCCGCGGCACGCGAGATTGGGCGGCCGGGCGGCGCGCGACAGGATGACACTCGCCGCCGGCCCCGCCGGCTCTACATCTTTGACGAGCCCACGACTGGCCTGCATTTTGACGACGTCAGCAAACTCCTGGCAGCCTTCCGCCGTCTTATTGATGCAGGCGGCTCCATCCTTGTGATCGAACACAATTTGGAAGTGATCAAGACCGCGGATTGGGTGATCGACCTGGGTCCGGAAGGCGGAGCGCGGGGCGGCAAAATCGTGGGAGCGGGTCCGCCGGAGGCGATTGTCATGCTGTCCGGCTCTTACACTGGCAAGTATCTGGCCCGGCTGCTGAATGGCAATGGCAACGGAGCGTCGCGTTCCAATGGGAGCAAGTAAAATCCTCGCGAGTTGCGTATTGCTGCTGGCGACGGGAGCGTGCTTACTGGCGCAGGATGCAAGCGAGCCTTCGGGCCAGCCGTCGGCACAACCCGCGCCGCAGGGGCCGGAGGATTCACGCCGCTCCGGCCACTTCATTCGGGTTCCGGTTGAAGATTATCCAACGCAACCCCCGGAACTTACCGAGGCGGAAACGGCGATCCAAAAGCATGACTACTCTGGCGCCGAACCCTTGCTTCGCAAGTTGGTTGAGCACGACGCCGCAAGCTACGTGGCGTGGTTCGATCTTGGCTTCGTCGAAAATGCTCTAGGCAAGGTTGACCAGTCGATTGCGGCATATCGCAAGTCTGTAGCGGCGAAGCCCGATGTTTTCGAATCGAATCTAAATCTTGGACTGGAATTGGCCAAGACTGGCCAGCCCGGCGCGGAGGAGTTTCTGCGGGCAGCGACCCACCTGCAACCCACCGGCCACGCTGCCGAGGGGCAATTCAGCGCCTGGCTGGCGCTGGCCCACGTGCTCGAAAAGTCCAAGCCCGACGAGGCCCTGGCCGACTACCAGCAGGCAGCGATGCTTCAACCCAAGGAAACCGAGCCACATCTTTCCGCTGGTCAACTTCTCGAACAGGAAAATAAATTTGCCGAGGCCGAGCAGGAATACAAGCAGGCGCTTGCGCTCGATTCCCGATCCACGGATGCGCTTATCGGCTTAGCCAACATCTACATGCGCGGACGCCGTTTTCCCGAGGCGGAAGAGTACCTGCGCAAGTTGCTGGCGATCGAGGCCGACTCTGCCCAGGTCCACGTCCAGTTGGGACGAGTGCTCGCCGCCGAAGGCAAAACGGATGCTGGCATCGCCGAACTGCAGGCGGGACTTAAGCTCGCCCCGGATGACGATGCGGCGCGTCGCGACCTCGCGGACCTGTACGTAGCCGCCGGTAAAAGCGATCTGGCCGAGTCAACCTACCGCACCCTGCTGGGGGCTCATCCACGCGAAGCCGAAGTTCATCGCAGGCTCGGTCAAGTTCTGCTGCGGCAGAAGAAATTCCCGGAAGCTCAACAAGAGTTCGTCACTGCGGTAAAACTTAAACCCGACCTCGGAGAAGCCTATGGCGATCTTGCCTTCGCCGCGGGCGAGAATCAGAATTACCCGCTGGTGATTCGCGCGCTCGAGGTCCGTGCCAGGTTCCTGCCCGAAATCCCCATCACATATTTCCTGCGCGCTTCCGCCTACGATCACCTGCGGGATTTCAAGAAGGCCGCACTCAACTATCACCTCTTCCTTAACACTGCCAACGGGAAGTATCCTGATTACGAGTGGAAGGCGCAACATCGGCTCATCGCCATTGAGCCGAAAAGATAACCACGATTGGAAGCGACGGTGTTCGGATGGAGCGTTCAGGACTCTGGTGGGTTGTCGCGGCAGGCTTGGCAGTATCCATGCTCGTGCTCCCGTCCGTACTGAGCGGCCGGCAGAAACCTACGGTCGCGGAACTGAAAGATCGTCTGGCCGATACCCGCATCGCCGATCGTCCCAAGTTGTGCCTTCGCATATCGGAGCGGCAATTAGACGCCGTGGACAGGTTCTATGTGGCCGGTGATAGCGTGCAGGCCAAGGCCGCCTTGGCCGACGTAGTCAACTTTTCTGAGTTGGCCCGCGATTATGCGATCAAATCGCGCAAGCATGAAAAGCAGAGTGAGATTACCATCCGAAAGATGGTCCGCAACCTGGACGACCTGATGCACACAATCTCCCCCGCCGACCAGAAGCAGGTACAGATCGCCATTGACCGCCTGCAGCGGGTTCGCGACGACCTGCTGGGCGCCATGTTTCCGGAAAGCGGTGACAAATGACAACTTTCTCGCTTCGAATATTCACATGCCTGGGCGGGATAATCCTGATGGCTGTGGCGGGCTCGGCACAGAGTCAAAGGGATCCTTTTACTCAGCAGGAGATCGATCAAATCCGCGACGCCAGTTGGGAACCCGGGCTGAGGCTCCCGCTCTATGTGAAGTTTGCGCGGGCTCGCCTGCTTGCCCTGGAGCAGATGCGCAGCGATCCCAAGACAAAGGACCGTGCTCAACAAACGCACGACCGGCTCGATGACTTTCTGCTGATCTACGACGAGTTGAACGACAACGTCGATACCTACATCGATCGGAAAGATGACATTCGCAAGCCGTTGAAGCTGATCCTTGCTGCCGACAGTGAGTTCCGGGACAGACTGCGCGCGCTACGTGACGCGGCTGGCATTGCTCCGGAGGAAAGCAAGCAATACGAATTCATTCTGACCGACGCCCTCGATACTTTGGATTCCTCCACCCAAGACCATCGCAAACTCCTGGCGGAACAGCAAGAGGCTGCCAAGCATCACAAGAAATCCGACGCAAGGCAATCGGGCGGCGAGCCTGAGTGAACGCTCCTGGGCAAGCAAGGTCGTGCGAATATGGTCCGTGCTAATCTAGGCTCACCGTGCGTGAGGGGCTGCTGGAAATCTTCCATGACGAGCACCGCCGATTGCATTCGGGCGCGGCGCTGCCTGAGTTAAAGATCGAGTTTTTTGCCTTTGCGAATGTCAATAGCACCATTCGCTTGCGCGAAGGCAGGCTTCTGGTCAGACTTTCCGATCTGCTGGAAGGCGCTCCGGAGGCGGTGGTACGCGCCATCGCCCACATCCTGCTGGCAAAAATGTATCGCAAGCCAGTTGATCGCGGCCTCGCGGTCCGCTATCGGAAATATGTTGCCAGCCATGAGGTTGTGAGCAAGGCGCGCCTGGTGCGGCAAATGCGCGGACGCAAGCAGCTGCGTTCGCCCCAAGGCCAGGTCTACGATCTCGACGCGGTTTTCGAGGATCTAAACCGGCGCTTCTTTCATGGACTCCTGGGTCGTCCGCGCATGAGCTGGAGCCGGACGAAGACGCGTCGCATCCTTGGCCATTACGATCCGGCGCATAACGCGATTGTCATCAGCCGCATCTTTGACCAGTTCTCCGTACCGCGTTACGCGGTCGAGTACATTGTTTATCACGAGATGCTGCATCTCAAGCATCCCGTCAGGCTGCGCGGGAGCCGGCGGTGCGTGCATTCGGCGGAGTTTCATGCGGAGGAGAAGTTGTTTCCACGGTTGCAGGAGGCCAATGCGTTTTTGAAAAGGTTATGAGCCTAATGACTGACCCGCCGGCATCGTCAGAGACGCACCTTGAATCTCCCAGCAAAAGCTTCCGATATGTCACGAGTGTGAGCGTGAAATCGCCTCTTTAAAGAAAATAATGCGATCACGGTCAGAAGGGCTTTACCTTTTCGCGCCGTCCCTCCGGCTCGGACTGATTGCCCCCGAAAGACGGCGGATGCTTGCCCCTAATTTGCTCAGACTCAGGTCGAGAGCGTTGCGCTCCTCTTTGGCGTCGCTGAAGCCCTCGCGCTGCATCCGCTCCGCAGCGGCATTGAATCTTTCGCGGCTGGATTCGTCCATGTCAAGGAAGCAAAATGCCTGGACAAGCGGCATTCCGTCCGCTCCGGTGTGCAGGAATTGGATGTGCGCTTCCACCTTTCCGAACACGGTTTTCAGGACCATTTCGCCATGCGTTCCGGGAGGGATAGTATCCTTAGGGAGAACGGCCGAACCCCCGGTGATCGACAGCCGCTTGATCACGCCGATGAATTTCTGATTATCGACCGTGAATATTGCCTTCTCGTCGTTGGGCACACGAATACGCGGAGGACGAGTGTTCTTCCTGCTCTTCTCCGACTTTTGCCGCATGGTAAGGAGCATTGCAGATGGACGGAAACCGGTCAATGTTACCTAAGTAAACTCGGCATACGTTGCCGCATTGCTGTCGATAAATCGCCACTGTACCAACCGGCCCGCCCGTTTAATCCCAAATTTCTCCATGTGATGCCGATCACATGCGTTTGTGACACCGTGGATTGACGCCCCTGCCGCACCCGGCATATTCTTGATGTTGAAATTGAAATTCATTTTCAAGATCGTTCTGGGCATCATAGGTACTCATAGATGATTCAGGCTTTCATCATCACGCTGCGCGAAGGGGTTGAGGCCGCCCTGATCGTCGGCATCACGCTGGCGTACCTGGCGAAGATTGGGCGGAACGATCTGCGCAAGGCCGTCTATGCCGCCCTGGGCGCAGCCTTCCTCGGCAGCATTGGGCTCGCTATTGTGATTTCCCGCCTGAACTGGAATGAAGACGTCTTCGAAGGCTGGATCATGCTGGCCGCGGCTTTCTTCGTCATCACCATGGTTATCTTCATGATGAAGACGGGACGCAAGCTCAAAGGCCAGATCGAGGGCAAGGTCGGCCTGCTGGCGGGCAACGACGCGTGGATCGGCTTGTTTTTCTTTGTATTTCTGATGGTGCTGCGCGAAGGCGCCGAAACTGTGCTGATCCTGTCTGCCGTGACTTTGAACTCCACCGAACTGATGAGCTTCCTCGGCACGCTTCTGGGTGTGCTGGCGGCTATCGCTTTCGGCGTGATGTTCGTGAAGGGCAGCGTGCGGATTAACCTGCGGAAGTTCTTCCGGGTCACAACCGCGATTTTGTTTTTAGTGGCGGCGCAATTGGTCATTGCAGGCCTGCACGAACTTTCGGAAAGCGGCGTGCTTCCCTCTTCCCGGCGCGAGATGGCCATCGTTGGACCGATCGTACGCAACGATCTGTTCTTCTTTGTCACCATTATTGCTCTGGCCGCGCTGATGCTGCTGTTTGATGCCAAGCGTCGCGAAGCGCCGCCTGAATCCGCTTCGCCGGCTCAGCGTCGCAAGGCCGCCTGGACCGCCCGCAAGGAGCGTTTGTGGACGGTCTCGGTCTACGCCTTCGCCTTTGTATTTATCGCTCTGGTCACGGCTGAGTTTATCTACGCCAAGAGCGTGAGCGCTCTATCGCCGGCCACCGAAGTTAGCTTCGTGAACGGTCAGATAAACATTCCGCTGGCGCAGATTGCCGACGGCGACTTGCATCGCTACCAGACGCAGGAGCATGGTGTTGCGGTTCGTTTCTGGCTCTATCGAAAACCGGATGGCAAGGTCGCCACGGTTTTCGACGCTTGCCAGATTTGTGGGGCGGTTGGCTTCTACAAATCTGGCAACGAAGTCATCTGCAAGAACTGCGGTGCTCCGATCAACATCCAATCCTTGGGCACCACGGGCGGCTGCAATCCCCTACCGTTGAGGTCAATGCAAACTGCGGATTCCGTGATTATTCGGGAGGCGGACATCGCGGCCGGCAGCCGCATGTTCGAGAAGCGGTAGGATGTTCGCGCGGCTTGTCTACGAATCCTTCCGCCGCCAGAAGCGGCGCAAACTGCTGGCCGGCGCCGCCATCACCTTAGGTGTGACCGTCGCCACGGCGATGATTGCGGTCGCCACCGACATTGGCGACAAGATCAATCGCGAGCTGCGCACCATGGGCGCGAACCTGGTGGTCACTCCCCAGGACGATACCCTGGACGTGGAAATTGCCGGCGTCAACTTGAAGCCGCCCAGCGACGGCGCTTTCCTGAACGAAGCTGACCTCCCTAAGATCGAGGGCACGTTCTGGCACAACAACATCACCGGCTTTGCGCCCATGTTGCCGGCAAACGTCCAGTTGCAGCGGGACGGGCAAACGCTAGACTTCACTTTGCTGGGTACATATTTCGCCAAACAACTTTCGTTTGGCAGCGAGCGGTTCACCACAGGAGTGCGCTCAACCAACCCTTGGTGGAAGGTTTCCGGCGCATGGCCCGCTGATAGTTCCCGAGATGTTCTGGTGGGAGAGCGGTTGGCGGCGCGACTCTCCGCAAAGCCTGGCGACGAAATCACGCTTTCCGGCCGCCGCTTGCGTGTCAGCGGAATTCTCTCCACCGGCGGCAGCGAGGACGATCAGATCATAGCTCCGCTTGCCCTGGCTCAGGAAATTCTTGGCAAACCCGGCGCGGTCCGCAGTGTCTACGTTAGTGCGCTCACCAAGCCGGAAGATGCCTTTGCCCGCCGCGACCCCAGAAGCATGTCTGGAGCGGTTTATGACCGCTGGTACTGCTCGCCGTATCCGCAATCGATTGCCTTCCAGTTAGAGGAGGCCATTCCTCACTCCCATGCCGAGCAGATTCGCCAGGTCGCGCAGAACGAAGGTGTGGTGCTCACCCGCATCCAGGGGTTGTTCTTTCTCGTGACCTTGGCTGCTTTATTGGCTTCCGCTCTCGCGGTCTCGGCCGCCATGGCAACCGCCATCTTTGAGCGACGCGCTGAAGTAGGTTTGATGAAGGCTCTGGGAGCGGGCAGACTCGCGGTCGCATCCATCTTCTTTGCTGAAGCTACGCTGCTGGCGTTGCTTGGCGGCCTCGTGGGTTTCGCCGCCGGTGAGCTGCTGGCCCGGCAGATCGGCCGCTCTATTTTCAATTCGCAGATCACGATTGCGCCGGTGCTCTTGCCGGTGATCCTGGCGATCGCCGTGATCGTCACTTTCGCGGGAAGCGCTGCGGCGGTGCGCAAAGCGGTGGAGCTTGACCCCGTGTTCGCCCTGCGAGGCGAGCTGTGAGCGCGCCCCGCTCTCAGTCGGCGCATTCGCACCCGGCGCGGGAGGTTGCCCCCAGCCGCGCCCAGTCTCCGCATCCGTCCATGTTTCTCCGCATGCTGCTGCGGGCCGCGGTACGCCGTCGCGGGCGCGCCGTCTCCGCTCTGCTTGCCATGGTCGTAGCAGCCGCGGTTGCCACCGCAATGCTGAATCTCTATGGCGATGTGCAGGCCAAGTTGCGCCGCGAATTTCGCAACTACGGCGCGAACCTCATTGTCGTCAGTAGGGATGGCGCTTCCCTTCCCGCCGACGCTCTGGCGCGCGTGGAATCCGTGCTTGCCGGTCGTGGCTTGGTCGCTCCCTTGGCCATGGTGGTAGCGCGAACCAGCGACGGTCAACCCATTGTGGTTGCGGGCGCCGATTTCGACCGGTTGCGGCAACTCGACCGTTGGTGGTCGGTAAGCAACTGGCCTTCTGCGCCGGGACAGGCGCTGGTCGGAGTGCGCGCCGTTTCCGCTGTCTCGCCGAACCGCCAAGCCTTCGATCTCAACTTTCAAGGGCACACCATTCGGCTCACGCCGACGGGAACGGTGCAAACCGGCGCTGCCGAAGACAGCCGTGTCTATCTTTCACTACCGCAGTTCGTTTCCTGGACGGGCGTGCGACCCTCTACCATCGAGGTCGCGGCTAACGGTTCGGTGCAGGAGATCACCGCGATCATGCACCAACTGCAGCAGGCACTCCCGGCAGCTGAGGTGCGCCCGGTGCGGCAAATTATGGAAGGCGAAGCTCGCGTACTGGGCAAGACTCGCGCCACGCTGATGGCCGCGACCGCGGTGATTATCCTGACTGCCGCGCTGTGCGTGCTCTCCACGTTGATGGGATGGGTCTTCGACCGCCGGCGCGACTTTGCCATCATGCAAGCGCTAGGCGCCTCCAACCGCTTGCTCAATCGATTTTTCGCCGTGGAGGCCGCAGCCCTGGGCGCGGCCGGCGCTCTGATTGGATTTGTTCTGGGCGTTGGCATCGCGGCCTGGATTGGCCGGGTTAGCTTCCATGCTCCTGTGGTTCCACGTTTCAGCATCCTGCCAATTGTTCTGGCAGGCAGCATGGTGGTAACGTTGCTTTCGGCGCTCCTGCCGATATCGCTGTTGGGCCGGGTGCAGCCAGCTGTCATTCTTAGGGGCGAGTGAAATGATTCAGATCAAGAATGTGACCAAGCTCTACCCCGCCCAAGCTGCGGGAAACCAGAGTCAAGGCGGTCAGAACGGAGCCATTCATGCCCTCGACCACATCTCCCTGCAGGTTGCGCAAGGCGAATGGCTTTCCATCATGGGCCCCTCGGGGTCGGGCAAATCGACGCTGGTGAATCTGATTGGCTGTCTTGACCGTCCGACTTCCGGCGAAATCTGGCTCGATGGCGAGAATCTGGCCGGTATCGCCTCCGGCCAATTGAATCGCGTACGCGCCGAAAAGATTGGATTCATTTTCCAGCAGTTTCACATGATCCCGTTTCTTACGGCGGTCGAGAACGTCATGCTGGCGCAGTATTTTCACAGCATGACCGACGAGAAAGAAGCGGTTGAGGCTCTCGCCATGGTTGGTTTGGGCGGCCGCGCGCATCACCTGCCATCGCAGCTTTCCGGAGGCGAGCAGCAGCGCGTCTGCATTGCGCGGGCGCTGATCAATGACCCCAAGATTATCCTCGCCGATGAGCCTACGGGCAACCTCGACGCCCCCAACGAAGAGATTGTGCTTCGCCTGCTGCGCGAATTTCACCAGCAAGGGCGGACGATTGTGATGGTCACGCACGATCCCGTGGTGGCCCGCCTTGCCGACCGCCGCATCGAATTCCATCATGGCAAGATCGCCTCGCAGGAAGTATTTGCCATGGCAGACGAAGAGCAGTTCGATGAGGTGCTCGAAGAGCTTTGGGTTTTGGAAGAGCACGGCGAGATCGCTGAAGTCGAGTGTATGGAGGTCCACGGCGCGCTCCCCGTCAGCCTTGCCATTGAGAAGATGATGCAGATGGGTCTGGTGGTTTCAGCGCCGCATGTGCCTCATCCCCGCGATCACAAACCCTTCATAAATCCCTGTCACGATGCTCTCAAGCCGGTAGCTGCATCGATTGGCAATGGCACTCTGATCGTGGAACTCACGCCCCGTGGCCGCGAACGCGCTGGCAGCATTATCCGCCGACACCGCCTGGCCGAGCGCTTGTTTACCGACAGTCTGGCCATGGACAGCGAATCCGAAATCGAGCAGCAGGCCTGCAAGTTCGAGCACATCCTTTCGCCTGAAGCCACCGACAAGATCTGCACCTTCCTCGGACATCCCCGCACCTGTCCGCACGGCGCCCCAATTCCTCCGGGGTTGTGCTGTGGCAGAAACTTCGATCTTGCCGCAGTTACGGCTACGCGTTCCACGATGCGCCGGCGTTCGTAGTATTTCAGAGGAACAACTCTCGTCATCGGCTCCAACCTTCCACGCTGCTATCATCGAGAAGCTGTCTAGCACCTATGTCCACGCGGCGCCCCACCATCGGCGTATTTGATTCCGGCTTCGGCGGACTTACCGTACTTAAAGCTTTACTTGAACTAGTCGCCGACGCGAACTACATCTACTTTGGCGATACCGCTCGACTTCCCTACGGCTCCAAGTCGGTCGAAACCGTGACGCGCTATGCCGTCGATGCTGCCCACTACCTTGAAGCTCATAGCGCCGAGCTGCTGGTCATTGCCTGCAACACGGCAACCGCACTTGCCCTTGACCGCATTACGGCGGCAGCCCATGTACCCGTCGTCGGCGTGGTAGAGCCGGGTGCCGACGCTGCCGCTTCGGTCAGCAAAAACAGAAAAGTCGTGGTCATCGGGACTGAGGCCACGATCAGCAGCCACGCTTACCGGAAGGCGCTTGAGTCTCGAGGTCTTGAGGTGCGCGAAAAGGCTTGCCCGCTTCTGGTCCCGCTGGTGGAAGAGGGATGGGTCGAGCATCCGGTCACTGAACAGGTCGCTGACATTTACCTGGGCGAGGCCTTTGCCGACGGTTTCCATGAGGCCGACACTCTGGTCTTGGGCTGCACTCACTACCCGCTACTCAAGCCGCTGCTGCGTCGCGCAGCACCGCCCCATGTGAGCATCGTTGATTCCGCCGAATCAACCGCCCGTGCTGTTGCCGGCCGCCTGCAAAAGCTATTGCCTTCCGCGCCGACTGCTCACCAGGAACGACGTGCCTTCCCACGTCTGAAGTTCTTTGCCACCGACTCCGTGGAGAAATTCCGGCGTCTGGGCGAGCGTTTCCTCGGCCATGCAATCGAAGATGTCCAGCACGTGGATTTGAAGGAATAAGACTGAAGGAAAGGAGCACCCAAAACTGCCCACTTCAGTACAAGTGGAAGTCGACTTCGACGGCAATCTCCACCGCCACCGGGTGGCCATCCTTCCGGCCGGGTTCAAATTTCCAGTTCCGCACCGACTCGATGGCTTTCTCGTCCAGGCCCATGCCGAGCGCGTTGATCACGTGGATATTCGTGGGGCGGCCAGTCGCATCTACCACAACGCTGAGTACGCAGGTCCCCTGGTACTTTGCCTTGCGTGCTTCTTCAGAGAATTCCGGATCGGGAGAATAGATCGGCCGCGGCGGAGTCACTCCCCTGCCGGGGCGGAAAACGCCCCCACCCATACCGCCGCCCTCGCCCGGTCCTACGCCGGGCCCCGTGCCCGATCCAACGCCATCGCTGGAGCCAGAACCTATGCCGCTCAGCGACCCCGTGCCGTTCGAGGGAATGACAGCAGTGCTTTTCGGGTCGCCCAGGTTGGGCAGACTATTCATGGCCACCTTGATCTCTGGCGGCACAATCACCGTAGGTTCGACCGCCAGCTTGGGGTGTAGATTCCGGATTACGGCCGCAGGCGGAGTGATCTGCTGCATCGAAAATCTCGGCAACCGGCCCCTTGAGGCCTGCAGCACATCACGGTCGCCGCCCCCACCGCCCCCACCAGCCTCCGTTTTCGAAGGCTTCAGGATATAGTCGCCCGGATCAATCAGTTTCGTGTCTACCTGCGGTTTGGCCGCAACGGTTGCCCGAGGCCGCAGCAGAATCGTGCCCCCGATAATCAATGCGATGACAATCACGTGCGCCGCCGTCGAACCCAGCGCCCCATTCTTCTTGTAGTTGTAGAAGCCCCAAATATCCTTTACCGGAACCGGCTTCGATTCCAGCTTCAGCGGGGGAAGTTTCTTGGGAAAGAAAAATTCGTCCAAGCCCTGGAAAAGTGACTTCCACAACGGCTCAAACGTGTCGGGAGCCAGCAGCAGGTGCAGTTCTGGCTCCTGGCCGGGCTTCGGATCGGCGTCTGGGTTGACGTTCGGATTTACTTCCGCTGATGCCATTGTTCCCCGGTTCGGTTCTCCCTTGGCGGGAAGTGGAATAGGCTACTGCTTGGGGACGACCCCCCCTACACAGATGACCCGCCTTTCCAACAAGTTGCCTCTCTGCTTTTTCTTCCGTTTCACAGTCAGGTCTGGCCGCCCGCCGTAGGCGGTATCAAGCTCCCGAACCTCGGCTTCTTTTGAAATTGTACCCCTTCTTTCTCCTTTTATGACAGTGTATTTCCAAGCGCCCATCGCCGCTCCACTTCTTCGCGTTATGCCCGGGCGAAACCGATTTTCAATTCTGCGCTCCGGCCACATGGACGTTCCCGGCCCCTCTACCTATAATGAAATGATTCAACCATTTGGGAGAGTCCAACCGGGTGCCGCTCGAACTGAAAGCCACCATCAATCTGCCTAAGACTGCCTTCCCCATGAAGGCCAACCTGCCTCAGAACGAGCCCAGAATCCTGGCCCGCTGGGAGCAAATGGGAATCTACCAGCGCATCCGGGAAGCTCGCAAAGGCTCCGAAAAAGGCACCTACATTTTGCACGACGGCCCGCCTTACACCAGCGGCCCCATCCACCTGGGCACGGCGCTAAACAAGTGCCTCAAGGACTTCATCGTCAAATCGAAAACCATGGCGGGATACGACGCGCCCTACGTTCCAGGCTGGGATTGCCACGGCCTGCCCATCGAGATCAAGGTGGATAAGGAACTCGGTGGCAAAAAGCTGCAGATGCGTCCCATCGATGTGCGCGCGGAGTGCCGCAAGTACGCCCAGAAATTTCTTGATCTGCAGCGCCAGCAGTTCAAACGTATTGGCGTCTTCGGCCGCTTCGACCGTCCCTACGCCACCATGAATCCGGGCTACGAGTCGGTCGTGCTGTCGACATTTTTTTCGTTCTACGAAAACGGCTTCGTTTACAAGGGCCTGCGCGCCGTCTACTGGTGCATGTGCGATGAAACGGCGCTCGCCGAAGCCGAAGTCGAATACGAAAACCACACCAGCCCCACCGTGTGGGTGAAATACCCCTTGCTCGATGATCCCGCGAAGATTGATGCAGCCCTGGCGGGGAAAAAGGTTTCCACCATCATCTGGACTACCACCCCCTGGACTCTGCCTGCGTCCATGGCCGTAGCTTTTCATCCTGACGAAGAATACGTTGCGCTTGAATCTGGCGGCGAAGTGTATGTGGTCGCCTCCAAGCTGGCGAACGATGTCGCCGAAAAGTGTAACCTGGCCAACCCGCGCCCCCTCGCCCACTTCCCCGGCCGTAAACTGGAACGCCTCAACTTCCAGCATCCCTTTCTCGACCGCAAAATCCTCGGCGTGCTCGCTGAGTATGTCACCATGGACACCGGAACCGGCGTGGTTCACACCGCGCCTTCGCATGGCGCGGAGGACTTTATCACCGGAGTCAAATACGGCCTCGACGCCACCAGCAACGTGGACGAAAAAGGCATCCTGCGCAATGGCCTGCCGGAATACACTGGCAAGCGGGTTTGGGACGCAAATCAGCCCATCATCGATCTGTTGAAGCGCCGCGGCGCTCTGCTGCACGCGGAAACCACTGAGCACTCCTACCCGCACTGCTGGCGCTGCCATAATCCTGTCATCTTCCGCGCGACTGAGCAATGGTTCATCTCGATGGAAACGCCCATGCCAGCCGGGCCCGATAGTCGAGCTTCCGAAGGCAGTCGAGGTTCGGAAGGTAGTCGAGGTTCGGAAAATGGCACGCTGCGCACCCGTACCCTCGAAGCCATCAAACATGTAAAGTGGGACCCATCGTGGGGCGAAGAACGCCTCTCGAACATGATCGCCACCCGCCCTGACTGGTGCATCTCCCGGCAGCGCGTGTGGGGCGTCCCCATCGCGGTTTTTCTCTGTGACAGCTGTGGCAAGCCCCTCAACGATCCGGCTATCAATCGCAAAGTAGTCGAGCTTTTTGCTCGCTCGGGCGCCGATGCCTGGTTTACTTCTGAATCCGACTCGATTCTTCCCCACGGTGTCAAGTGCCCAAACTGCGGCGGCACCCAGTTCGAAAAGGAAACCGACATCTTCGATGTCTGGCTGGAGTCGGGCGCAAGCTATCTCGCTCTAGTCGCCGACGAGCCTGCCTATCCCTGGCCGTCCGATCTTTACCTGGAAGGCGGCGATCAATACCGTGGCTGGTTCCAGTCGTCTCTGCTCTGCGCCATGGGCACGCATGCCACGCCCCCCTACCGCGGCGTAGTCACCCCGGGATGGACCCTCGACGAAAAAGGCCAGGCCATGTCGAAGTCCCGCGGCAACGATGTTGACCCGGTCGATATTGCCAATCGGCTCGGAGGAGAAATCGTGCGGCTCTGGGTTGCGTCCGTCGACTTCCGTGAAGATGTGGTCGGCTCCGAACGGCTGATGCTGACCGTCGCCGAAAATTACCGCAAGATTCGCAACACCTTCCGCTACATTTTAGGCAATCTCGGGGACTTCGACCCGCCGAATGACGAGGTTCCTTTCGAGCAAATGGAGGCGATTGACCAGTATGCTCTGTTGATGGCGATCTCGTTCGCTAATGACGTCTTGAAGTCCTACGACGAATTTGCTTTTCACAGGATTTATCAACGAGCAAACAATTTCTGCATTGTGGACCTGAGCGCCTTCTATTTTGATGTGCTCAAGGATCGCCTGTACACGTCTGCTCCAAAATCGCGGAAGCGGCGAAGCGCTCAAACTGCCTTGTGGCGTATCGGCGAGACCCTGGTGCGTGCTCTTTCACCTATCATGAGCTTCACCACCGAGGAGGTTTGGCATTACCTTCCGAAGGTTGCATTCCGTGAAGAGAGTGTTCATTTGGCGAGGTTCGTAGATGACAACTTTACGGCTAGTGGCACAATCCGCACCCCACAGGCGACCGAAATCAGCGGCGAAATCCTGTCAGACATTGCTGGTGACAAGGGATGGATTCAGCTGCGGCATGTTCGCGAGAGCGTCCTGAAAGCCCTCGAAGAGGCGCGAACACAGGGAATCATCGGCACGGGTCTCGAAGCGCAGGTGATTCTCACGGCTGCTGATCCGGTTTACTCCGTGCTCAAGAAATACGAGACGGAGCTGCGCTACCTCTTCATTGTCTCCGCTGTGACGCTTACTCGGGCGTCGGGCAATGGCACGGGAAGCATGCACGTTGAAGTGAAGAAGGCCGATGGATCGAAGTGCGAGCGTTGCTGGAACTACTCAACCCACGTCGGCGAGGACAAGACCTACCCCTCGGTCTGTGAGCGTTGTAGCGCCGTGTTGAAAGAGCTGGAAGCGTCCTAGGAATTTGTCTCCCCGGGCGCCCAAGACTATCCTTGGATATCCTGGAAAGCGATGCGGATTATGCGCCCTGTGAAATGGCGAAAGCTGCGAACCTTCGTGCTCACGGTGTTGGTTCTGTGCATTATCCCAGCCACCCGCTACTATCAGATCGATATCCCCGTGCTGCATTTTTTAAGAGGTCCCAACCGCGTCGACCCGCTGAAGCTTCACCTCTCGGGAGAATTCGTCGAAAACAATCTTGGAACCGAACAAGACCCCGATGGTTCGGTCACGGTGCGCATGATCGCCGAGCAATACCTGTTTGTCCCGCACTGCGTTCTGGTTCCCGCCGGCGTTCCGGTTCATCTTCGCATTACCAGCGCCGATGTTGTACACTCGCTCGCCATCCTCGGCGCCAACTACACCGTGGAAGTGCTTCCGGGTACCATCAGCCGGGCTGAACTTCACTTTTCGCGTCCGGGCGAATACAAAATGCCTTGCCGGGAGTTTTGCGGAGCCGGACATTACGCCATGCGATCTGAATTGATGGTCGTGCCTCGCAGCAAATTCCCAGCCCTGCGGCCGGGAGAAAGGGGAAATTGTGCAGCGCAATAACCGCCTGGCTCGTTCTGCAGAAGGCTCTCCCCGGCGGTCGGCCGCAGCGATCGCTCTGGGCTTTACTCTGCTCGCCGTGGTGACAGCGAGTTCACTCTACCTCCAGGCAGGGGACAATCCTCCAAATCAAATTCCCTCCTACGTGGCATGGACGCCACAGACCATCGCGGCGGCCTCTAGCGGCGACGCTTTTCGAGGAATGCTACTGGCCCGGCGCTGCGCTCATTGCCACGGCGCGGAAGGTTTCAGTCCCACCGCCTCCACCCCAAACCTGGCCAGCATGGACAAGCTCGTAGTCTGGAAACAACTGGAGGATTTTCAGGCTCACAAGCGGTTATCGCAAGCCATGAATTCAATCGCGGAGTCGCTTTCGCCCGAGGACGTGGCGGATGTGGCTGCCTACTACGCGAAACTGCCTGTCTTTACAGATCTTGCGGATAATCGCGCTTTTCCTCAGCCTGCGCCCACTCCCGCTCATGCCGCGATCGCGTCGCGTATGATTGCCTTTGGAGATGGAGAACGTGGCATTCCGCCCTGCCAGTCATGTCACGGCCCGATTGCCTATCGCCCCGGAGCTCCCTCCCTTACTACTCAGAACGCCGACTACGTTCTAAATGAGCTCGAAAGCTTTGCCAACCGGACTCGCGCCAACGACATCAACATGCCAATGCGCACCATCGCGCCCTTGCTTACCGAGGACGAGCGCCAGGCTCTCGCGGAATACTATGGTTCCGGCCTCGCGCTTGAGCCGGCGAGCTCGACCGCGTCCAAATAAGTCGTGGGGTGCAACCAGGTTCCTGAGGCGAAAGCTTCATCGGCTGGGCCCAGCCCAGCCTGCAACACCGGCAGTTTCTACCGAGGCCCCGAAATTCAAACGCTGCTCTACTGCAATTCTTCCATCGCTGCTTCCAGCGCTTCCCTGCCCGGCCGCGTCAGCGATTCCGGCAGCGTGGCCAGCGGCTGATCCACCATATTCAGCAAATCGATAAAGCTGGGTGACTTGGTGTTCACGTAAAACAATCCCGTCAACACTTCGCCCTTGTCGTGCGCTTCCGTCAGGCGAGTAATGGCCTGGATCCGGTCTGTTGGGTCATAGTCTTCCTCCAACTTGCGTAGCCGCAGGTGAGAACCGTCGTGCATGGTGACGTTGACTGTGGTTCCAGGATCGTATTCCACGTCGATTTCCTCAAAGTGAGGCACGAAGCTCATTTCCTGCAAAGTCTCTTCGTGATCCTTCACGTATTTATAGGATTTGGTCGAGCCCTCGTGATCGTTGAAGGTGACGCAGGGTGAGACCACATCGAGCATCACCGTGCCCTGGTGGGCAATGGCAGCTTTTAACACCGTGCTCAACTGCCGTTTGTCGCCAGAAAACGACCGTCCCACAAACGTCGCGCCCATCTGAATGGCCAGAGCGCAGGTATCAATCGGCGGCAGATCGTTGATCACTCCCGATTTCAACTTCGATCCCAGATCCGCGGTCGCTGAGAACTGGCCTTTGGTCAGGCCGTACACGCCGTTGTCCTCAATGATGTAGATCACGGGAAGATTGCGGCGCATGAGGTGAACAAATTGCCCGATGCCGATCGAAGCCGTGTCGCCATCGCCGCTCACTCCCAGCGCAATCAGATTTCGATTGGCCAGCATCGCTCCCGTGGCTACCGACGGCATGCGCCCATGCACGGAGTTGAAACTGTGCGAGCGGTTCATAAAGTATGCCGGACTCTTCGACGAGCACCCGATTCCGCTCAGCTTCGCCACCCGCTCGGGCTGCACTCCCATGTCATACATGGCCTCGATGATGCGTTCCGAGATGGCGTTATGGCCGCAACCGGCGCACAGCGTGGTCTTGCCGCCCTTGTAGTCGACGACCGTCAACCCGATATGGTTTGTCTTTGGCTGAGCCGCAGGTATGGTTGCCATTTACTTGCCCTCCATGGTGCTCAACTCGTCGGTCACGGATCGCGCATCCAGCGGCAGCCCGTCGAGATGGCTGATGCTGCGCAGCCGCGTTGTCAGCTCCGGTTTCAGGTCCAGCTTCAGCAGGCTGAGCATCTGCGCATCGCGATTCTGCTCCACCACGTAGACCCGTTCGTGCTGCTCGATGAATTCATGCACCTCCCGCGTGAAGGGATACGCCCGCAGCCGCAGGTAGTCCGTTTCAATCCCGTACTCGTCGCGCAACTGATCGCGGCTTTCGACAATCCCCCAATGCGAGGTCCCATAGGCGATGATCCCAATCCTCGCATTCCCGCCCTTGACAATCTCAGGCCGCGGGACGAAAGAACGCGAAGTCTCGAACTTCCGGTTCAGCCGCTCCATGTTGTTTTCGTAATCCTCGGGCCGCTCGCTGTAACCGGATTTATCGTTGTGGCCGCTGCCCCGCGTGAAATAAGCCGCCGCCGGATGTTCCGTTCCCGGCAGCGTGCGGTAGCCCACGCCATCGCCGTCTAGATCCCTATAGCGGGCGAAGCCCCCCAGCTTTTCCAGATCGTCCTTGCCCAAAACCTTGCCGCGCTTGATCGGCGTGGTCGGATACTCGAATGGATCCGACATCCAGTTATTCATTCCCAGATCCAGATCGGACATGACGAAAACCAGCGTTTGGAATTGTTCTGCCAGATTGAAGGCTTCCGACGCCATGCTGAAGCACTCCGCCACCGAGCACGGAATCAGCATGATGTGCTTGGTGTCGCCATGCGAGAGAAAAGCCGTGGTCAGGATGTCGCCTTGCGAAGTCCGCGTGGGCAATCCGGTCGAGGGGCCAACCCGCTGAATGTCCCAGATCACGCCCGGGATTTCCGCGTAGTAAGCCAGGCCGGCAAACTCCGACATCAGCGAAATGCCCGGCCCCGCGGTCGCGGTCATGCTGCGCGCACCCGCCCAGCCCGCGCCGATCACCATGCCAATCGCGGCCAGTTCGTCTTCCGCCTGCACGATGGCAAAAGTTGCTTTGCCGTCGGGTCCGATGCGGTACTCTTTCATGTATTCGATCATCGTCTCCACCAGCGAAGACGACGGCGTGATCGGGTACCAGGTCACCACCGTACAGCCCGCAAACATGCACCCCAGAGCTGCCGCCGAGTTGCCGTCAATGATGATCTTCCCCGCGGTCTTATTCATGCGCTCAATGTAGAAAGCCCCGCGCTTCTGCAGACTGGCTTTCGCATAGTCGAATCCGGCCTGCGCCGCAGCCAGATTCAGATTTGCGGCCTTCGCCTTGGTGGCAAACTGCTTGCGGATCGCCTTCTCCACCTCGCCCATTTCAATTTCGAGCAGTTGCGCCACCACCCCCACATACACCATGTTCTTGACCAGTTTCCGCAGCTTCGCCTCGGGGCAAACCGCCGCCACCAGCTTGTCGTAAGGCACGGAATAGAAAACCAGATCGCTGCGCAGTTTGTCGAGCCCCAGCGGCTCGTCATACAGAACCAAACCGCCCGCAGCCAGCGACATCACATCATCCTTGGCGGTTTCGGCATTCATCGCCACCAGGAAATCGATTTCCTTTTTGCGGCCAATGTAGCCGTCTCGGTTGGCGCGAATCGTATACCAGGTCGGCAGTCCCGCAATGTTTGAGGGAAACAGGTTCTTGCCCGAGACCGGCACTCCCATCTGAAAAATGGCGCGCAACAACACTGTGTTTGAACTTTGCGACCCCGAGCCATTCACCGTGGCAACCTGAATACTCATGTCATTGACGATGCGCTTGCGCCCCAATTGCCCGCTTGTACCCTGGGGCGCTACATCCGTAGTGGCCATTTCAACACCTTCTTTACGATTTGGAGGCGGAGGAATCCGCCCAAATTTCAACTTACGGCAAACACGTCATTATACGGCGGCGGCGTTCCCTCGGCACGTCCAATCGCCCGCCTGACGCCAGGGAGGAATCCATGTGGGAACGGGCAGCGAAACAAGTCGTCGCGGAGTGACTACTCGCTTTTGAAGAACTGAGCGATGGTGCGGAACTTGTTATATCGCGACGCAATTAAAACCGCTGGCGGGATTTTCTTCAACTCCGAGAAGTGCTTTTGCAAACTGACATCGAGCAAGTTCGCCGCCGCTTCGTAATCCCGATGAGCTCCGCCTTCCGGTTCCGGCACAATATCGTCGATGCACCCCAGTTCGCTGAGATCCGTGGCCGTAATGCGCATGGCTTCCGCCGCCAGTTCTTTCTTGGTGGCATCTCGCCACATGATGGCCGCACAGCCCTCAGGTGAAATCACCGAGTAAATCGAATTCTCCAACATTAGCACGCGGTCTGCCACGGCGATGGCCAAAGCCCCACCGCTGCCGCCAACCCCAATTACCGTCGCGATGATCGGCACTTCCAGCCGCGCCATTTCCCGCAAGTTGTAGGCAATTGCCTCGGCTTGTCCACGCTCCTCCGCGTGAATTCCGGGGTACGCGCCATCCGTATCCACCAGCGTGAAGATCGGTCTGCGAAATTTCTCCGCGACCTGCATCACGCGCAGCGCCTTGCGGTAGCCTTCCGGGTGGGGCGTCCCAAAATTCCGGTACACGCGCTGCTTCATGTCCCGCCCCTTCTGCGTGCCCACCACCAGAACTTCCTCGCCATGAAAGCGGGCCATTCCGCAAACCAGCGCCGGATCATCCCCGAACCCGCGGTCCCCGTGGATCTCGCTCCAATCCGTGAACACGCGCTCGATGTAGTCGAGCGCCTGCGGACGCTGCGGATGCCGCGCTAGTTCCGTTTTCTGCCAGGCGCTCTCCGCTCCCTTCATTTCCTCGCGTAGCGTATGCACTCGCTCCTGAAGCTTCGCCAGCTGGCTGCGAGTTTCGTCGTCCTTGCCGGCGGAGGCCTCGATCAGCGCCACCTGCCGCTCGATCTGCTCCAATTCCTGTTGCGCCTTTTGGGTTGCTGCCATGAGATTAGTGGTTCGTCGTCTGCCGCAACTGGTTCAATTGATCACCCGGACGCTGCCCCGCCCGCACAACTGCTCCACCCGCGCGATGAAGTTGCGATCCGGCAGCACATTATAGCCTTCCGCTTCCATCACCACCATGAAATCTCCCGCCCGTTCCACGTCAAACAACACCCGTGCTTCACCCTGGCGCTCCTTGAAAAGCGTATAAAGATCGTCCACCGTCGCCTCACCCGCGGTCTCCAGCGGCACGCGAATGCGAATCGCGCGCGGCAGCGGTACCTTGGCGTCCTCCAACGGCATAATCTCGGCTGCCGTAATTTTAGGGTTGGCGCCTTCCTCGATCCTCACCCCCGCCCGCACCAGCACGGGAACTTCCAGCTTCACTTTATCGCCCAGCCGTTTGTACGCCTCCGGAAACACGATCATATCGATCGAGCCTGACATGTCTTCCAGCGTGGCCTGCGCATAAAATTCCCCGCGTTTTGATTTCTGTACCCGCACATTGCCGATAATTCCCGCCGTCGCAATGGTTTCTTCCTTGCCCGTGGATCTGCTCATGGCGGCGATCTCATCCACTCGCAGTGCTTGCAGGTCCGCCAGCTTGTCTTTGTATTTCTCCAGTGGATGCCCGGTGATGAAGAATCCCAGGATTTCCTTTTCCGCCGCCAGACGCGCCTGCTCGTCCCAGTCGGGAATATTGGGCAGCTTGTCGTTGTTCGCTTCCGGCTCTTCCTGCTGAAATACTCCGAACAACCCGTGCTGCCCGGACTCTGCGTCGCGCTGCGCCTTCTGCGCCCGCTCCATGGCGCGGTCCAGCACGCTCATCAACTGCGCCCGGCGGCCCAGCGAATCCATCGCGCCGCTCTTGATCAACGACTCCAGCACGCGCTTGTTGAGCAGACGCAAATCGACGTTTTCGCAGAATTCATAAATCGATTTGAATCTTCCCGTTTTCCTGCGCGCCGCCACAATCGATTCAATCGCATTCCCCCCCACATTCTTCACCGCTGCCAGCCCAAAACGAATCGCCTCGCCATGCGGCGTAAAGTTCGCATCCGAAACATTGATGTCCGGCGCTTCCACCGCAATGCCCATCTCCCGGCATTCGTTGATGTACTTGACCACATCATCGGTGCTGCCCGTGACCGAGGTCAGCAGAGCCGCCATGAACTCCACCGGATAGTGCGTCTTCAAATAGGCGGTGTGATAGGCCAGTAGCGCGTAAGCCGCCGAATGGGACTTATTGAAACCATAGCCCGCAAACTGCGCCATGAGATCGAAAATCTTCTCAATCTTTTTCGCCGGAAACTTGCGCTGCGCTGCCCCTTCCACAAAGCGCTCGCGCTGCTGTGCCATCTCCTCGGGCTTTTTCTTTCCCATCGCGCGGCGCAGCAAATCGGCCTCTCCCAGGGAGTAGCCCGCGAGTTTGTTGGCCGCCTGCATTACCTGTTCCTGATAGACGAAGACGCCCAGCGTTTCCTGCAGGATCTCTTTCAATTCGGGCAATTCATATTCGATTTTGCGGCGCCCTTGTTTGCGTTCGATGAAATCGTCAATCATCCCCATCGGGCCGGGACGATAGAGCGCATTCAGCGCCGTGAGGTGCTCGATCGAGTTGGGCTGGTAACGCCGCAGCACGTCCCGCATGCCGTGCGATTCAAACTGGAACACCCCCGAGGTCAATCCTTTGTGAAATACCTTCTGATAAGTCTCCGCATCTTCCAGCGGAATTTGTTCCAGCGCAATCGGCGTTCCCCGCGTCTGCGCAATCAGCTTCAGCGTATCGGTGAGAATCGTGAGCGTGGTCAGCCCCAGAAAATCCATCTTCAGCAGCCCCATCTTCTCGATGGCGACCATGTCGAACGCAGTCACAATTTCGTCATTTTTCGTCTTGTGCAGCGGCACAAGTTCGGTCAAAGGCCGCGGAGAAATCACCACCCCGGCGGCGTGCACTCCGGAATTGCGCACCATCCCTTCCAGCTTTTTCGCGGTCTGGATCAGTTCGCGAATCTGCCCATCCTTCTCCATCGCCTCGCGCAGTTGAGCCGAATCTTCGATGGCCTGGTCGAGCGTGATGTTGAGCTGCGTGGGAATCATCTTGGCGATGCGATCCACATCGCCGTACGGGATGTCCATGGCCCGGCCCACGTCCTTGATCGCCGCTTTGGCCGCCATGGTGCCGAAGGTGATGATCTGCGCCACGTTGTCCCGCCCGTATTTCTGCGTGACGTAGTGGATCACTTCGCCGCGCCGGTTCATGCAGAAATCAATGTCGATATCCGGCATGGAAACCCGCTCCGGATTCAGAAAACGCTCAAACAGTAACTCGTGTTGCAGGGGATCGAGATCGGTGATGCCCAGCGCATACGAAACCAGCGACCCGGCCGCCGATCCGCGTCCCGGCCCCACCGGAATCTCACGTTCTTTGGCATAGCGGATGAAGTCCCACACGATCAGAAAATATCCGGCAAACTTCATCTGCTGGATGATTCCCAGCTCCCGCTCCAATCGTTGCTGGTAATCCGCCAGCGCATGCTTCAACTTTCCCTGCTCCTGTAACGGACGCAAAGCGGCCATTCGTCGCGCAAAGCCCTCGCGCGCAACATGCTCGAAGTAGCTGTCAATCGTATAGCCCGGCGGAACCTCGAATTGCGGGAACGGCGTCGCCACCTTCTCCAGCCGCAAATTGCAGCGCTCGGCAATATCAAGCGTGCGGCTCAAAACCTCGGGTGCGTCCTTGAACACCCGGTGCATCTCGTCATGGCTTTTGACGAAGAACTGCGTCCCCTCAAATTTCATCCGCGCCGTATCGTGAATCGACTTGCCGGTCTGGATGCACAACATCACATCCTGCGCGGGCGCGTCGTCCTCGCACAGATAATGGCTGTCGTTGGTCGCCACCAGCGGCAACCCCAGATCTTTCTCCAGTTGAAACAGACCCGGATGGATCTTGTGCTCCATCGCCAAACCTTGGTCCTGAATCTCAAGATAAAAATTGTCTCTGCCGAAGATGTCGCAAAACCCTCCCGCCGCCGCGCGTGCGGCCTCGTAATTCCCTTCCATCAACCGCTCCGCGACCTCACCTTTCAGGCATCCCGAAAGCCCAATCAGACCTCGGGAATGCTCCGCCAGAAACTTCTTGCTCACCCGCGGCTTGTAATAAAACCCGTGCAGCGAAGCTTCCGACGTGATCTTCACCAGGTTGCGGTAACCTTCTTCGTTCTCGGCCAAAACCAGCAGATGGTTGTAGGTGTCACCCTCGGGCGGCGTCCGCTCTATGTTGTGATCGTCTTTCTTGCAGATGTAGAGTTCGCAGCCCACAATCGGCTTCACCCCGTACTTGTGAGCTGCATTTACAAAGTGCACCGCGCCAAAAATATTTCCGTGGTCGGTCATCGCCACCGCGGGCATGCCCAGCTCTTTCACACGCTGGCAAAGCTTTTCGACGTCGCATGCGCCATCCAGCAGGGAGTAATCGGTATGCAGGTGCAGGTGAACGAATTGAGGCATAAGGCTCAAGCTTCCGTTGACTTCATTCTAACGGGAAAGGCGCGTGTGCAAGCGGCAAGATATCCACAGAGCGGAATTATCCGCGGGGTTTGCGTGGCGGACTATTGGCCTTCATGCGCGCCGGGCACGCGGAAATCCACGCCCTGCGCGTCGTTCACCTTGACCGTCGCCGGCACGTCGAGTTCCTCCAGTGGGATCCTCTCCGTATGCCGCGGAGCGAAGACCCACACCGTCTGCCCTACGATGGCGTAGTTCTGCACTTCCTGCTTGTGTTGGTCGCGGAAAACCAGCACCGTGGCCGGCGCCGCTTCCGTGGTCTCTTGTTCCGGCGGGGGTGGAGGCGCTGACTTTGCGTACGCATCCTGATCGCCTTGCTCGCGCATCTGCTGTTCCGCGAGGCTCTCCTGGTTCATCTCGTTCGCCAGGCCCAATTGGTCTTGCTGGTCCTGATCGTACGACGAATCCGAGTCCCACCACCAATAAGGATCGATGCCGCCGCCGAGGTACGGATATCCATAACCCAAGCCACAGCCGTAACTGTAGCCGTAACCGTAGCAATTATTTCTGTAACCGTAGCTTCGGATTCGCACGCCAGAACGGCCATAACCCCGGTTGTAGGCCCGGGAATAGAGCGGTGAGCGGAACGATGATCGCCGCGCAAACGAACGCGTCGCGAAACCTCGACCGGAGCGCATCCCGCTGAAGGCGTGGGCGCCAAAACTACCGTGCGCGGCAAATCCCCCATGGCCGCCACTAAACCCATGCCCGCCGCCAAACCCATGGCCACCGCCACGCTGCGCCGAAAGCGGAACAGCTACCAGCAGGAGCACGAACGCCACAGTGAGGAGCGGTCGATGCATACCGCCATTATATGCCCGATTCAGGCCGCGCAAGTCAGAAATTCGCACCTATGCCCAAAGGGAATTCGTACAGTACCCAGAGTTGCGGTTACCGTCGGTCTACCGTTTCTTGCCCTTTGTTTTCTTCGGACTAGCCTTCTTTCGAAGGCCTTTGGGGGCCCGCTTCGCCGGGCCTTTCGCAGCTTTGGGCTTGGCCGGCGGAGCTTTCGGCCTCGCCTTGGTTTCAGGTTTAGGCATCGCCTTCGGCTTGCCCTTTGCGGACTGCACCGGTGGCGCAACCACGGCGGGAGCGACCGCCGCTGCATTCTTTCCCTTGCCCTTCGCAGCCTCGCCCTTCTTTCCTGGCGCGACCGGTGCAGCAGCCGCAGCTGCCTTTGCCCCGCGCCCGCGCCGGGGCGGCGGAGGCGGAGGCGGTGGCGGTGGCGCAAACGGCTTCAGGAATTTTAACGTCTCGGTCCGCGATCGCAGTCTTCCATCGAGCAGCAGCATGAACACGTCGCGCGCTATCTTCGGATATTCCGGCAGTTGCGGCGTAATCAGCAACTCCGTCATCTCCGGCAGCGGAATTCGTTGCTGTACCTGCCGCCACTTGGTGAAGAAATTCTTGATCTTTTGTGCCACCGCTTGCTGCCGCGCCGTCACCGCCAGAAACAAAACCATCTCCGGCCTCGCCCCGGAGAGCAGGTTCCACGTCCGCGACGGTGTTGCCGCTTCCTTCCCCGTCAGCCGTTTCGCCAGCTCTTTAGCGTGATCCTCAAGGTCGCGCCAGGCCTCGATCAAGTCCTTGCGCGGAATTTGCCGCCGCAAATCCGAGACGTCTTTCTCCGCAAGCCGCGCCGTTAGAAAGTGCATCACCGCCGGCGATGGATCCACCGTATAGCCCAGGTCCACCATTTGCTGCCGTGTCTTCATCAACTGCCCCAGCCCGTTGGTATCCACCTTGGCCGACGACCAGTGCGGATGCAGCACCTTCAGCCACTCTTCCCTCTCCAGCGCGCGCACCACGTTCAGCGGGTCGTCCTCATGCGCCAGTTGCGTAATCTCATGCCCCACTGCGCTGCGCAGGATGTGCTCGATGTATTTGTTTTCCTTGGCCGCGTCGTAGCGCTGCTGCGTGCGTTCCTCCAGCGGCCAGTGAAATCGCGCCGCGAAACGCGTCGCCCGGATCAGCCGCGAGGGATCTTCTACAAAGGAATAGTTGTGCAGAATCCGCAGCAGCTTGGCTTCAATATCGGCCACGCCGTTGAACGGATCGAGCAGCAGCCCCCGCGACCCCTCGTTCAGCGACAGCGCCATCGCGTTCACCGTAAAGTCGCGCCGCCTCAGATCCTCCTGAATGCTGGCCGGCGTAATCATCGGCGGCTTGCCCACCTTCTCGTAGTGTTCGGTATGCGCCATGCCAATCTCGGCCCGCACATTGCCCGGCAACACCAGAAACAGCGTGCGCACGTCTTCGTCGTGCCCGGCCAGTCGCGCGCCCGCACGTTCGAAATCTTTCTGCAGTTTGAGGGGATTTCCCTGAACCGTGAAGTCCAGGTCGCGGATGGTAAACCCGCTGATGATGTCCCGTATCGCCCCGCCGGTGAGATAAAGCGTAAGTCCCGCCGCGCGGGCTATCTCTTGCACCAGATTGACGCCTTTCATCTGATCCGGCGTCAACCGGATTTCCATCGTGTAAATGTAATCAGCCATTCGTCTTCAAACACGCAACTTCAAGCAATCCGGCATGCTGCAATTCTCTGCACATCACGGATGTTGCCAGACCGCACAAATCAACTGGTTTTCCACAGGATTTCCACAGACTACCGGGGCCCAAACCAGTCCCTTCGAGACCGATCGATACTCAAGCCTTTAAATACAAAGCACTTAAACAGAATTTGGTCGATAGCAAGCCACTTAAAGGAATAACACAAGGTTAACAATTTGGCTACTGCCAACGTGGATTCGCGCGATTTCTTCCCGATTAATGCGAGAATGGGCTGCCTGGGAAGCTCATGTTCCCGACTCTGCTTTGAAGGGACGATTCCTCTCTCGAGGCGCGCCGATCTCGCTTTGAAAGGGCGCGGCTTCAAGCCGCGCCGCCAGATACCTAACTTAAACCGCGGCTTTAGCCGCCGAGGAGACCTCTAGCCCAAGACCCCATGCCCTCGACCCACAAAAAAGTAATCGTCCGCAAGATGGACCGCGACTCCGTCTCCGGCTACGTTTCGCCCACCCAATTCGTCAACGAAGGTAAACTCGAATTGCTCAACACCTCCGGCAACGTCGTGGCCATGGACCTGCGTGAGATCAAGGGCGTCTACTTCGTCCGCGAGTTCGGCGATTCCGAATCCCTCACCCGCAAAACCTTCACCACTCGCCCCCGCTCCGAAGGCCTCTGGGTCCGCCTCCGCTTCAAGGACAACGAAATCCTCGAAGGGCTCATGCCCGCGGACCTGACCCAGAACCTGCCCGAGGGCTATTTAATCAATCCTCCCGACCAGCGTTCCAACACCCAGCGCATCTTCGTCCCCCGCACCGCCCTCGAATCCCTCACCGTTCTGGCCGTAATCGGCGCCGCCCGCCGCCGCCCCCGCGGCCCCAGCGAAGACCAGCGCCAGGTCACATTGTTCGAGGAGTAAGAATAGCCTTCCTCGTATGCACCGCACCCACTGCGGGTGCCCCGTCCCCGTCCCTCCGTCCTTTGGAGGGAAAGGGCGGGGTTTTTGACTTCGCACGCATAATCGTAGGCTCCGACTAAGCAAGGCAGAGAGTGCCCCATTTCTCGCATCCTTTGCGAGAAGTGGGATACCACTGCCCTGAACTCGCTGGGATTCGACCCGACTGCCGTCTTGAGCCCGAGGACGATCACTCCCGAGCCTTGTCCGAAGTGAGATCGGAAAGGTACGACTTCAGTCGTTGCCGCATCAGGCCGTTTTCCACATCCCAGTGTGACATCTAACCTTGCGCCCACGTTCTGAATCGCGCGATCATGGTCGAGGCAGTGACGGTCCGCTCAGTGCGAAACCCGTCGCTCTAAGCGCTTTGTTCTCAAGATTTTGACCCCTAAGCTCTTTGACATCAAGATTTTGCCCGCCATCTTTGCAGAACCCGCGCCCAGCAAGACTTTCCGAGGGGGAGGGGGGAGGGGGGTACCCCTCCAAGAATGCAAATCAGGCCGATCCGAAACATTCCCGGCGAACCACAGTCAGAATTATTTCAAGCAGAAATTCACAGGCTCCGCCAACCTCACTCAACGTCCCGTCGGCTGGTGTACGATTTACTCGCGTCCATCCATCCAACATGAAACTTTCTGAAATCGCCTCCGCCCTCAACGCCCGCCTCGAAAGCGGTTCGTCCGACACCGAGATCAACGGCCTCAACGGCATTGAGCAAGCCGGCCCCGGCGAACTCACCTTCGTCGCCAACCCCAAGTACGCCGCCGCCGCCCGGCTCACCAAGGCCGCAGCCGTAATCGTCGCCAGGAACTTCCCCGTCATCCCCGCAGCCACGCTGCGCGTCGAGGACCCCTATCTCAGCTTCGCGCACGCCCTCGAACTCTTCCACCAACCGCTGCGCTACACCCCGGGAGTGCATCCCACGGCGCTCGTCCATCCCACGGCCAGGATTGGACCAGGCGCTCACCTCGGCCCTTATGTCGTCGTCGACGAGAACGTCGAGATTGGCGATCATGCCGTGCTGCTGGCGCATGTCGTCCTCTATCGCCGGGTCAAGATTGGCAATCATTTCTTTGCCCACGCTCACGCCGTGGTCCGCGAAGATTGTCGCATTGGTAATAACGTTCTTCTGCACAATGGCGTGGTCGTCGGCTCCGACGGCTTCGGATTCGCCAAGACTTCCGAAGGTCGTTGGCACAAGATTCCTCAGCCCGCCCCGGTTGTCATCGAAGACGATGTGGAGGTGCAGGCGAACTCCTGCATCGACCGCGCCAGCGTCGGCGAAACCCGCATCCGGCGCGGGGTTAAGATCGACAATCTGGTGCAGGTCGGCCATGGCTCGCAGGTCGGTGAAGATGCCCTGCTTTGCTCACAAGTAGGCCTTGGCGGTTCCACGGAAATTGGCAATCGAGTGATTTTAACCGGCCAGGTCGGCGTAGTCGGCCACTGCAAGGTTGGCGACGACACCATCGTGACTCCGCAAAGCGGCGTCGCCAACGACGTTCCCGCCGGAGCCCTGGTCAGCGGCGCTCCGGCTGTAGATCACAAACTGTGGCTGAAGTATTCCGCAATCCTACCCAGATTGCCCGAGATGGCGCGCGCCTTGCGGGCGAAGACCCGAAAGAAATAGATAACCAATGACACCAGCCGCTGCCAACCACTCACGCCCAGGCGTTTCCTTCGTGCGCTTGGTGGCCAAAGAATCTTCCCGCTACTGGTTCGGCAGCCCGCTCTCAATCGCCGCCCGCACCTTCTCCATCAAACACTCGCGGCTGCTGAAATCCTCCGGCTCAATTGGACGATGAAAGATCACCGTCGCCATCCCCGGTTTAATCGCGAACCTTCCCTTTGGCATCACCCAGTGCGTGCCCGTGATCGTGATCGGAACCACCGGCACTCCGCATTCCATCGCCAGATAGAACGGTCCTTTCTTGAACGGCAAAAGCTTGCCATCAAACGAGCGCTTGCCCTCCACATAGATCGTCATGTTCAGCCCCTGCTCAACCACCTGCTTCGCGATCCGCACCGACTCAATCCCCGCCTCGCGATTGCCGCGATCCACCGGCACCAGCGACCCCATCCGCATCGCCCGTCCCAGGATCGGATAGCTGAACAACTCCTTCTTCACCATCACCGAAGTGCGCCGCGGGATCAGAGGAATGGTGATCGGCGGGTCCAGATTCGACACATGGTTCGACATGAATATATAGGTGCGCACCGGGTCCAGCTTGTCGAGACCGACGGTTTGCACCCGCACCCCGGTCAACCGCACTCCATTCCACGCCCCCTCCATGAACATGCGATAGAGCATGCTGACATCACCTGAAATGAACGTCCACGGAAATCCGATCAGCGCCGCAACCGGCGCTGCCGCCGACCAAAAAGCCCGCATCAAGATGGTGCGGATCATTGCCAGTGGCCTTCTACTGGGAGTGTGCCTCTTGCGGAACCTGTGCCTCGCCCTTGAGCCATGCCGCCCGGCGCGCCCGCTGTTGGGCGGTAACATTCTCCATGTCTTCGAGCTGGTAGGAAATCTCCTGGCGGCTTCCCACTTTCCATTTCATCTCGTGATCCTCGCCGCGCCGGGCGCGGATCTTCACCGTGATCGTGTCACCCGGGCTGAGCAGCGCCGTCTGCGGAGAGAATTCGTCTCCGGCTGTGCTGCCGTCGATTTCCAGAATCACATCGCCCGCCCGCAGACCGGCTCGCTCCGCCTCGCTGCCCGCGGTCACGGCGGTTACAATCATGGGCCCGTCAAAGTTCCGCGAAGCCACAAATCCGGCGTCCCCGATCGTGTTCGTTCCTTCCACCAGGCGCAGTCCCACGAAACGGAAGAAATCGTTCCATGGAATCTCCTCCGTGCCCGCGACATAGTTGGCAAAAAACCATCCCAGATCGGCATGGCTCACCGCGTCGGCCGCTTCGCGCACGCCGTCCGAGTCCGGGAAGAAACGTCCCTTCTTCGCGTAATGCTGATTCATCCACTGAAAGACTTCGCGCAGTGAGGCTTGCTCATGGCTGGCCTCGCGCACCGCCAAATCCAACATGATGCCCAACAACTCGCCTTTGTTGTAATAGGAAATGCTGCGCTCGGGACGCCGGTAGTAAGGGTCGCCTTCCAGCCACGCATCGAGGCTGGACTGTTCCGCCGACTGGGTCAGATGCGCTGGACGACGCTCGAGTTCGCCTATGCCGGAAGCCACTTCCTGCTCGAAGCGTTGCTCGCCGAGCAAACCGCTGCGCAACCGGATGATATCCGCCGCCGTGCTGGTGCATCCTTCGCTGAACCAAAGTGCCCGCGTGTAATTCTGTTTCGTGTAGTCGACGGGCTCGAGGGTCTGTGGCCGAATCCGCTTCACATTCCACAGATGAAAGAACTCATGTGCGGTGACTGAAGCCAGAACCTCGGGAACGTGCGCCAGCACATCCGCATTGACGGAAATCGCCGTCGAGTAGGAGTGTTCCATGCCACCGCCCGAAGGCGCTCGCGGAAAGTGATAAAGAAACATGTAGTTGTCGAAAGGGCGATCATCCATCCAACTGGTTGCGGAGGCGACGATCTTTTGCAGCATGGCCGTTATCGCTTGCATGTCATAATCGCCGGGCTCAGCGTCAACCACCACCCGGTAGTGTGCGCCGCCTTCGTCGAAATCGGATTCCCGAAAGTTCCCGATCTCGACTGGAGAATCCACCAGCCGGTCATAGTTTTCGGCGCTAAATTCGTCTTCGGGTAATGAGGTCAGCGGAGTGGCAATGTGCCATCCCTGGGGAATCTGGTTGAAACGTACGACCATGGCGCGGTTCCGCGCGTCCACTGGATACATGAGAACCTGCGCCAGATTGAAAAATGCGTGGTGGGAATTGAGCTGCGCGCCGAACGGCCCGGGCGAGTCCGCAAAGATCTCATAGTCAACCTCAGCGCCGCCCTGCACGCCGGAGATTCGCCAGCGGCTGTCGTTTACCTCGCGCACCGCGACGGCGTGGCCGGCGCGGTCTTTGGCGCGCACCCAGTTCAGGTATTGCGCGAAGTCGCGGACCTGATACAGCGCGTTCCACACCGGGAGTTGCAGATCACGCTGCGCCAATCCTGGTGGCAGCAGAATCTGCACGTCTACCAGATGCTGGTCGGGATGGGCGAGCGAAACCGTATATGCAACCGGATTCGATGGCTGCGCCATCGCGGCGAGCGGGAATTCGGAAATGACAACACAGGTCGCGAAAAGGAAACAAACCGCCGTCCTGAGCGGGAGAAAGGTGTGGCGAAGGCAAGGTTCTTGCGCAGCCGAAGCTTGTCCTGAGCTAAACCGATCGAAACCCCATAATCGCCGACCCCATTTCAAAATTGCCATGGGCGTTCTCTCAATGATTCCTTCAGTCGATTCCTTCAGTCCGTCTGCGGCGACCTCGCATGGACCACGCGCTGGAAAGATTCATGGCTTCCCCACCGCGTTCGCCGAATCGGCCTTCCCAGGCTCGCCCGCCAGCGCTCGCAACCGCGCCGGCAGTGTTTGGTAAATTCCGCCAAAGCCGCCGTTCGACAGAATTGCCACTACATCGCCGCTGCGCATCTCGGGAGCGATCACCCGCACGATTTCCTCGGCATCAGCAATCAAGCGCACACGGCTGCCACGCTTCTGAATATCCGCCGCCAGTTCCGGTAACTCCAACCGCTCATCCACCGGCACGGCGTCCGAGCGGAATACGCCTGCCACGATCACCTCATCGGCCAGGGCCAGACTGCGTGCCAGATCGCTCTGCAGGACGCGCCGCCGCAAGGTATTCGAGCGTGGCTCCAGAATCGCCCACAACCGCGCGCCCGGGTAACGCGCCCGCAACGCTTTCAGCGTGCCGGCAATCGCCGTGGGATGATGCGCGAAGTCATCGATAATCACGACGCCATTCACCTGCGCCTTCACTTCCAGCCGGCGCTTGACGCTGCGGAACGTCTTGAGGGCAGCGGCAATCTCCTGCTTCGAGACGCCATACGTGGCGGCGATGGCCGCGGCGGCGGTCGCGTTCCACACGTTGTATTCGCCGGCCAGCGGGAACTCAAGATCGGCCCAGGCTTGCCCATCCCGCAAAACCAACCATGAAGTTCTTTCCGCCTCTAACTTCAGGTTTGTGATTCGCCAGTCCGCGCGCGCACCGGCGCCATAGCGCTCCACCGGACAAAACGCTTGGTTGAGGCAGCGCTCGAGGCTGGCGCCTGTCTCAGCTTCGCCCACAGCTCCATCGAAAGCGACGATCTTGCCACGCCGCGGTATCAGATTCACCAGCCGCTTGAAGGCGGTCTCCACCGCATCGAGATCTTTGTAGATGTCGGCGTGATCGAATTCGACCGAGGTCAGGATCACGGCATCCGGAAAGTAGTGCAGAAACTTCGGTCCCTTGTCAAAAAATGCGGTGTCGTACTCGTCGCCTTCCAGGATGAAATGTTTCCCCGACCCAAGATGGAAGCTGGAGCCGAAATTTTCTGCGATGCCGCCGATCAGAAACGACGGCTGCATTCCGGCAGTATGAAAAATCCATGCCAGCATCGAGGTGGTTGTGGTCTTGCCGTGCGTGCCCGCGACTACCAGGACTTCCTTACCGCGCAAGAACTCATGGTGCAGCAATTGCGGGAGCGAGCAAAACGGAATGCGCCGGTCGAGCACTTGCTCCAGCTCGGCGTTTCCGCGCGAAATGGCGTTGCCTACGACCACGAGATCGGGCACGGGCTCGAGGTTCCGGGCGTCAAAGGGCTGCGCCAGCGGAATGCCCAGCTGCGCGAGAAAATCCGACATCGGCGGGTACGCAGCCGCGTCCGAGCCGGTCACGCGAATGCCGCGCTGCTTCAGCATTCCCGCCAGCGACGCCATCGCCGTGCCGCAGATGCCGATCAAATGAATGTGCCGTTGTTCGTTCATGCCTTCACGCGGTTAACTTTTTCCCGATCCGGTCACGGCCGCTTCCAGAATCTTCAAACTCACCTTTTCACCACTTACGGTCAGCTCGACCCGCACGCCGATGGGCAGCGTGATGTTGCCTGCCGTCACGTGCCCGGACCGCACGCCGTAAGCGACCGGCACTCCCAACCCGCCCACAATGCGCAGCACAACTTCTTGCAGCGTGTATCCTTGATTGGCGGCGTTCGCCGTCTGCAGGCAATTCAGCATTTCACCGAACACGATGCCCCGCACGCCCGCGAACTTTCCCGCCAGCTTCAACTGCATCAGCATGCGATCGATTTGATAGGGCTTGGCCGCTATATCTTCCAGAAATAGGATGGTGCCCGCCGTGTCGATCTCGTAGGGGGTGCCCAGCGACGCGGCCAAAATCGAGAGGCAGCCTCCGTAAAGAATGCCCCCGGCTGCGCCCTCGACCAGTCCAGTTGCTCCAGAACCCGTACCCAGAGCTGGTTCCCAAGCCGAAGTTCCCGCCAGCGCCGACTGCCACGAAGCCGGGTCTACGCCGCCGTCGTGGGCCCAGTCCTTGGCAACCATGGGCCCGTGGAACGTCACCCACCCCAGAGCGCCAGAAAAGTAGGTGAGCAGGCAGGTGAGGTCGCTGTAGCCGACGAAAATCTTGGGGTGCGGCCTGATCTTTTGCAGATCCAGCGCTTGCAGCAGATAGTTGGCACCGTAGCCGCCCCTGGCGCAGAGGATGGCGCGCACCTCCGGGCGCGCAAACATTTCCTCGAGTTCGCGTGCGCGGCGCTCTACCGAACCAGCAAAGTAGAGGTCTCGGTCAAGGATGGAATCGAAATAAAACGGCCGGTAACCGGCGCGCCGCAGGGCTTCGCAACCGGCGTGCAGATCGCCGTGGCTGAAGTTGCTGGCCGGCGCCACAATGCCGACCGTGTCGCCCGCCTCCAGGGCCGGCGGCTTCACGCGGGGAGTGTTTGAGGAAGACATGGAACGGAGCTTATCTTAAAAATAAAAGCGGACCCATACATCTTGAGGCGCAGAGAAACGACGCTGCACTCTTCAGGGAGCGCGCTGCCTAACTCAGAAAAAACTCCCCCCGGCAAACCAGCCGCGCCCTGCCGCGCAGAAACACGACTTTCGCTTCCTGGCGCACGGTTTGCATTCCGCCCGTAGTATGCACGCGAACCGGCGATTGCGCCTGCCCCGTGGCCATGGCCGCCACCGCCGATGCGCAAGAACCCGTCCCAGAAGATTGCGTCTCGCCCACACCACGTTCAAAAAAGCGAACCTTGACATCGTGCTTTCCATCGACCGCCACCAGTTCAATATTGACGCCCTGCTTGAACTGCGAGCTGCGCTGGATTTCGGCCGCCAGCGTCCGCCAGTTCTCGGCAAACTCCTTCACGAAGACCACATAATGCGGATTTCCCATCGAAACCGGGATCCCGCGCACCTCGCCCGCCTCAAGCTTTACCGCCAGCTCGGCGGCAACCACAGGCACGCCAATTTCAGCTTCAAACTCGTACTCGGAATCGTGTCGCGCCACCAGCACACAAGTCTTCAAGCCGGCGCCGGTGTGAATCGCAATCTTCTCTTTTCCCCGCTCCGCGCCTACATAGGCGGCCACGCAGCGCGTGCCATTGCCGGAAATCTCCGCGTTGGAACCATCGGCGTTAATCAGCCGGATATCCACATCCGCCGACGCATGCGGGTACATCCACTCCACTCCGTCCGCGCCTACGCCCTCATGCCGGTCGCACAAGCGACGGGTAAGCGCCGCCAGATCGGCCGGGACCGAAATACTTTCGAGGTTGCGGGAATCGATTAGCAGAAAATCATTGCCGCAAGCGCAGGCCTTCACAAACGGAATCATCACAGAGGATTTGCTCACTCCGATTCCACCGCCCCCAAGGAGGCTGGGTTGCCGAATACCGGCGACGCCTTCCTTTTGCATCGTAAGCCGCCGATGAGTTGACCATCCATGGATTTGGATCCAGCGTCCGGAAAAGATTTGGGATGCCCGGATTTTATCACCACCAGCGGCTCGCACCCGAGCGTCTCCGCGTTAACCTGCTTGATTACCGCACGCTCCCCGGTGCCGGTCCCGGGATTCGGGTCGGGGTTCGACCCTGAAAGATCACGGCCCGGGGCTGCCCGGTGGTGTGGATTTCGACCAGTTCGGTCAGGTGCTGGGCTTTGGCCGCCTGCCACACCGGGCCGCCCTCGAATCCCACGATGAAATCCGCGTAAGCCGCCGGATTCGCCAGCGCGCGCTCCCACAAACCTTCGGAATCGACCGGCTGCTTCCATACCCGGTGATTGCCTTCGTCAATGACGCGCTTCAGAGGAATGCCCGCTTGCTCCAATGCTCCCACGTGCTCGCCCAGATACATCAGCAGCGTGGAATCCGCGGGCAACGATTTGAACCAGCCGGCCAGAGCCCGGTCAAGTTCGACGCGGCCGCGCCCATTGATCGCGGCTTCGCGATAACAAATAGGACCGGCGCGCCAGATCATCTCATAACTTGCGGCCACCAGAGCGAGAACACTCAGGAACATTGCCGCGCCCGCCCAACGGTTCCAAGATGGGTTAACGCGCCGAATCTTCATTGCGGATTGAACGAGAAAAGAAACACCAAGCGGAACAAATACGGCGAACGCCGGAAGCAGTTGCAAGCCATAGCGCACGTTGTAGATTGAAAACGGCCACCACGGCGGCACGAAGATCGGCACGCTCCCATAGGCCACGGATGCCGCGTAAAAGGGCAGCGGAACCCACAGCAACAAGGCTGCCCGCCCAGGTCCGCTCCATGCAGCCAGCAGGCTTCCGAGCAGCGCCAGGGCTAGCCACAATCGACCCTGCCAGTTCGCCGTGGCCACATTCAGTTCGGCCGCTTTCAGAAAATACGAGCCGGCTGCCAACAGATTCCCTTTTGCCGGGTTCACGGTCGCGGTCTTTTGTTCGATGGCTTTTGCCGAGTAAGGCCCGTTGGCGAACTCCAGCGGATTGCGATACACGGCCGCGTTGTAAGCCAGCCACAAAGCCGGCCCTGCTGCCGCCAACAAAACAAACTTCGCGAGCGCGCCTCGCGAGACGGGAGGTGTTGACGGAGCAGCCGCGTCGGGTTCTTTACCCAGCTGAAGAGTGAGCGCCACGGCTGCGGCCACCAGGACCGTAGCGAGAAACCATCCGTCATACCGCGTCAAGCAGGCCGCAACCAGACAAAAGCCGCACTTTGTGAGCGAGCGGGATGACTTCGCCTCACCCTGCGTGAACTCGGCGAAATACACCACAGCCCAGATGAAAAATGCCAGATACAGCGATTCGCCCATCGCCGTGGCCTGCATGTAAATGAGATTCGGGTTCGTGCCGTAGATGATGGCCGCCGCCCATGCGCCCGCCGCCGCTACGCCATCCGCGGCGCTATGCAATTCGCTGGCGCGGCTGAGCGATGTCCGCACCAGCCTGAAGATTCCCACCACGCCGAGCAGGAACCCTGCCATCGACGGAATGGAGCCACCCGCGCCGGTCTGCCACATGTGCCGCGACACGATGAAGGGCAGGATCAGCAGGTGGGGCAGCGGCAGCCATACCGTCCCCAATTGCAGGAGCCCGGGAGTTTTCGAGTCGAAGACGCGGCGCGCAATGTTGATATGGGCCACGGCGTCGCCATACAGCAGCACATCGCCATGCCGGTAATAAAAAAGAAAGGAAAACAGCGAGACGAAGGCCGCCAGCCAGACCAGTCGCACCAGCTCAATCTCCAAAGGTGATCTCGGCAGCGGTTTCTGCGGCTTCATTCGAGGTGGGTAAGTTCACGAAAGATTTGGAAGCGTGCGTCAATCTCTTCCCGCGTCAGCGACTGCAACCGCTCTGTGCCAAAACTTTCCACAGCGAACGATCCCATGACTCCGCCGTAGAACAGCGCCCGCTTCAGCACCTCGCAGTTCAAATCGTTCTGCGACGCAACATAGCCCATGAACCCGCCGGCAAATGAGTCGCCAGCGCCGGTGGGATCTTTCACTTCATCGAGCGGCAGAGCCGGCGCGCGAAAGGGATGGCGCCCAATCCCGAACGCGCCGTCGCGAAAGAAAATCGTCGCTCCGTATTCGCCGTGTTTGATCACCAATGCCTGCGGCCCCATGGCCAGCACTTTCCGCGCGGCGCACGGCAGATTTGCCTCCTCCGCCAGCATCCTGGTCTCGGTATCGTTGATCAGCAGCACGTTCACCAGCTTCAGAGTCTCGGCCAATTCCCGGCGCGCGCCCTGGATCCAGTAATTCATGGTGTCGCATCCGGTCAGCCGCACGCCGTTCATCTTGCGCCGCACGTTGGCCTGCAGTGTGGGCTGGATGTTGGCCAGAAAAAGAAATTCCGAATCCTCGTACTCTTTCGGAATGCGCGGCTGGAACTTCTCGAACACATTCAGGTCGGTGAAAGTCGTCTTGGCTTCGTTGAGGTTGTCGGCGTAAGAACCTCCCCAGCGAAAGGTTTTGCCGGAGGCGCGTTCAATGCCGCGCGTATCCACGCCGCGCGTCTTCAGGACGTCTTCCTGCTCCCCGCCAAAGTCTTCGCCGACCACCGCAACCATGCGCACCTGGGTGAAGTAGCTGGCCGCCAGCGCAAAGTACGTCGCTGCCCCACCCAGAATCCCCTTCACGCTGCCCGAAGGCGACGCGATGTCATCAAACGCAACCGAACCGACAACGACGATGCTCATCCTGAGCCGTATTTCCTCTCTGTAATGGTCACCGGCCACTGCCCTTCACATACTTCCCGATAATCAACTGCAGCTTCTTTTTCGCCGCCGCCGGAATCCTGCTGTGATCGGTCATAATCGCGTGGGCCAGCGCCGACCCGCATTTGCACGAGCGCTGCCGCGGCAGGGCCGCGACGGTGGCGCGCAACACCTTCGCCGCGTTCTCCGCATTCTTCAGCAGCACCGCCACAATCTGATCGACCGTGACCGAATCGTGATGCAGATGCCAGCAGTCGTAATCCGTCACCATGGCCACGGTGACGTAGCAAATCTCCGCTTCGCGCGCCAGCTTCGCTTCCTGCAGGTTGGTCATGCCGATCACATCCATGCCCAGCCCGCGGTAAACATTGGACTCCGCCTTGGTCGAAAACTGCGGACCCTCCATGCATAGGTAGGTTCCGCCACGTTTGCCGGTTACGCCGAGTTTCTGGCACGCCGCCTCGACCACTTGCGCCAGCTCTCCGCATATTGGATCGGCAAAAGCGATGTGCGCCGCCACTCCGCCGCCGAAAAACGTATCCACGCGATGCCGCGTGCGGTCGAAAAACTGGTCGGGAATCACAAAATCCAGCGGCTTGTGTTCTTCCTTCAACGATCCCACTGCGGAAACTGAAATTATCCTCTCAACTCCCAGTTGTTTGAACCCATGTATGTTGGCGCGGAAATTCAACTCGCTGGGCAGAATGCGGTGCCCGCGCCCATGCCGCGCCAGAAACGCGACTTTTCGCCCCTCCAGCGTGCCGCAAACATAGGCGTCGGAAGGCGCGCCGAATGGCGTCTTCACCCGGACTTCCTTCACCTTGCTCAGTCCCGGCATCGAATAAAGCCCGCTGCCGCCGATAATCCCAATCTCCGCTTGCACCAATCACCCTCCAAAAGTTCGCGCCCGCAGAAGCCTTCCCCGCATGGAAGCCAAACTCGCGATTATACAAGACCTGCTGGGCGCACCCTGCGTCCCCTGCGGTGCGATCTCTCCAACCCGTTACAATCTTCCCATGCGATTCACTGCGGCTTTGTCCGTCCTGGTTTTCTGCACTGCCGCCGTGGCACAAAGCACAGCCAAACTGGCTTCCCAGCCGGAGCTCAAGTCCACCACCGTTCCCATCACGCTTGATCACAACCGCGTCGTCGTCGACGTTAACGTGCTGCTCCACGATGGAACAACGCAGCGGGTTCACGCCTGGGTCGATAACGGCACCTCCGATCTCTGGATCTCCAAGAGCCTTGCAGCGTTACTGCGACTGACGATTGTTTGCAACGGCCAAGAATGCGGAGCCGTGTCGACGAAGGGAGCAGCTCCGATTCAGATTATGATCGGCGGACTGAAAGTCGCCCTACCTTTGACAGCAGGAATTAAGTTTCCTGGATTTGCGCTCCCGGCCGCCGCTTCCACCGTCGCTCCTGGCATTTCCGCTCAAATCAGGATTCCATCCACCGTTCTGCGCAACTACGACATACTCATCGACTTTCCCGATGACCAGTTGACGATCGCGCAACCCGGAGTTTTGAAATTTAACGGGGTCGAGACGAAAGTAATCGTGAACCCCGAGAGCGGCCTCATCCAGGTTCCCAGTAAGATTGATGAAAAGAGATACAATCTCGCTCTTGACCTGGGATCATCCATCAGCTTTCTCGCGGATGAGTTGTTCGATAAGCTCACGGCGGTACACCCCGACTGGGCGCAGATGACTGGTGCCGTCGGCCCGGCCAATCTGTGGGGACTGCCCGGCGAACCGAACTGGAAGCTGATGCGCCTCGGCCGCCTGCAATATGGTCCGCTCTACCTCACCAGTGTGCCGTTTGTGAGGTTCAGCGCGCCAGCGCTGGCCACCTTCGAGAAACGCGCGGGCGTGCCCAGCGCGGGACTGCTCGGCTCGGAGGCCCTGCTCAACTACCGAGTCGGCCTCGACTACGCCCACGCCACCGTTTATTTTGACATCGGGCGCCTGTCGAATGTCCCGGACTTCGATGTGGTTGGTGTAATCCTCCGTCCCGAAGACGATGGGCGCTTCACCATCCTCGGCGTCGCCGACTACGAGGGCAAACCCTCGGTTCCCGAAGGCGCGGACGGAATTCAGGCGGGCGACCACCTCGTTGCCGTCGATGGCATTCCGATTTTAGACTCCAGCATGGGAGCAGTCTGGTCGATGCTCGGCGGCTCACTGGGCAAAGAACGCGTGCTGAGCCTGGAGCGCGGTGGCAAGCGGTTCACTGTGGCCGCCAAGGTGCAGCACTTTTTGGGCGACGTGCCGGGAGAATATCAAACCAAGGAAAAGTCCGGAAAGAGAAACTAGCTTCTCGTGAGTAATTGCCGTTGTCAACGCGATTCCATTGAGGTTTTGAATCGGCGGCCGGCACTCGCCCATGGACTCTTACTTGGCAAACACTTCCTGCTCCAGCGCGCGCGTGGTTGCGGGATCCAGGCTCTCGCTCACCAGATCGGTGTCGCCCTGCTCTTCGATCACCACTGTGCCTTCATCGGTAGTCCACGCATGCCGCCCCTGCAGAACATCCGGCTTGTCTCCGGGATGCGGCTGCGGCGATTGGTCTGACGAAGCATCCTTAATCTCTTCCACCTTCGTGTACCGGTGCGCGAGCGAGCGCGCGTAAATCTCGGCGAACTCCGCCGCCTTTTCCGGGCTCGACCAGCGCGACACGTAGAGCAAGCCCAGCGGCGCGGCCGCGTTGTTTTTCGGGCGCGCTGCGTAGTAATACCCTCCCCGCCACTCCGGATACAGCCGCGCCGACAATTTCTTTCCCACGTACTGATCCATGAGCACGGCAACATCGAACTCGCCCATCGCTCCAACGTCGAACTTCCGGTAATCTTTGAAGTCGCGTTTGAATTTCGGGACACGCATGGGCGCAATCTTCTCGCCCGACATGTAAGTCTCCGGCTGCATGATTTGGCGCGTGGTGTGCGGAGGATTCGCCAGCACATCGGCAAACGCCTTCTGCTTGCCGCCCTTTTCCATCAACTGAACCACAAAGTTCATACCGTAGCTGTAAGGGAAGGTTAGCGACTCCTGCATAAAGATAGGGGCGCTGTTGAACACTTTTGTGTCCGGTGTTCCGGTCAGCGTTTCCTCCTCCATGGATGCCACCAAATCCGGCGAATCCGTGATCGAGCGTCCCGCCGGAGCGAGAGCGTATTGAAACATCATGGCCTGCGCCTGGCCCTCGATCACCGCCTCGCGCGCATCGTCCATCTCGTCGTTCTCGATGTCGGCGGGCGTGGGATCTTTTTTGATTTCACCCAAATCCTTTTCGCCTTTCTTCATCCATTTATCCAGGCCGATCGACTGATCCTGCAGCGCGTGGGTCAGTTCGTGCGCCAGCACCGGCTCCTGCTCCTCGACAGGGAGCCAATCCAGCAGATTTACCGTCTTGGTCTTGGGATCGTAATAGCCTGCCACTTCCTCGCGCAGCAGATTGACCAGCAGCTTTTCCATATCGAAATCGCGCGGCAACAGCCCAAATTTTTTCAGCACCAGCTCCGAGCGCTGCAATCTCTTCACATCTTGGTCGTTCATGTGCTTGGTCAAGTACGCCACTACCTCGTCGCGGCTGGTCAGCCGGCGCTTGACCGGCTTCTTGATCGGCAGCCCGGTCTCCCGGCTGTCGAAAGCCAGAATCTCGTCGACGGAGTGAAACAGTTCCTGGGCCTGCCGCGGCGTAATTTTGACTTCTTTTTCTTCGGCGGACGGTGTCTGCGACGAGGGTGCCTGTGCTGGAGACGCTGGTGTGGGTTTTACACTCTTGTCCGTCTGCTTTTGATTTTGATCCTGCCCTTGATTTTGACCTGGCGTTTGATTCTGATCCGGCGACTGCTGGGCGAGTGTTTGCGTAGCATGATCCTGCGCCTGTGCCCAAGCCGCGCCGCCCAACCCCAAGAGCAGTCCAACCGCTAAAAGCGGCCTAAAAAACCTCACGCCCAGCAGCTTAACGATATCCATTAGGATCGAGTCTACCCTGTTTCCCTATACTCTTTCTCTAGACTAAACCATGACCACCAAGGCACCTGTAAATCTCTGGACTTCCGCCGGCCACGCCCAGGACTATCTCGAACGCGCGGGCTCGATCTTGCACCGTACGGAAGGTGAATCGACGTTTCTCGAGTTTATCCCGAAGACGGTGAGCCGCGTGCTCGATCTGGGCACCGGCGACGGCCGGTTGCTTGCCCTGGTCAAGGCTCAGTTGGATGCAGGCGAGGCCATGCAAGATGGCCTCGCCCCGAGCGCAGCCGTGGCTATCGATTTTTCGCCCGCTATGCTCGAAGCCGCCGGGAAGCGCTTCGCTGAAGACTCCTCCGTCACCATTGTGCCCCACAATCTCGACCAGACACTGCCCGCGCTGGGCAAGTTCGACGCAGTGGTTTCCAGTTTCGCAATTCATCATCTCATTCATGAACGCAAGCGGGCGCTGTATGCCGAGATTCACAGCCTGCTCAACCCCGGCGGCGTCTTCTGTAATCTGGGACACGTAGCCTCGCCCACACCGCGGCTGCACGAAGAATTTCTGGGCTGCATCGGCTACACGCCAGAAACCGAAGATCCTTCGAACAAGCTGCTGGATCTCGAAACGCAGTTACAGTGGCTGCGCGAGATCGGCTTCGTGGATGTGGATTGTCACTGGAAGTGGCGGGAGTTGGCCCTGCTGGTGGGGCGCAAGCTTAATCGATAAGCTTGAGGTCTACCCGCGGGCGACGCAGTTTGCCACCCACTCCCCCGCTTCTCTCGTTCCCAGCGTCCCGCCGATGTCCTGCGTAGTCTTGTTCTGACGAACGGCTTCCAGCACGGCCGCCTCGATCTTCGCGGCTTCGCGGGTCAGCCCCAGATGCGCCAGCATCATGGCCGCGGTCAGAATCGCGCCCAACGGATTGGCCACGTTCTTTCCCGCGATCGGCGGCGCCGAACCGTGCACTGGCTCGAACATTGACGTCTTTCCGGGATGAATGTTTGCGCTGGCCGCCATCCCCAGGCCACCCTGCAAGCCGGCGGCGAGGTCGGTGAGGATGTCGCCAAACATGTTGTTGGTTACGATGACATCGAACACTCGCGGATCGCGCACCATCTGCAGGCAGAGCGCGTCCACGTACATATGTTGCGCCGCAATCTGCGGATGTTCGCCGCTCACTTCCTTGAACACGCGTTGCCACAAGCCGCCGGCGTGCGTCATGGCATTCGACTTATCGCACATAGTCACTCGCCGCCGCGGCGAGCCATCGAGTTTCGCGTGGCGCTCGCTATACTCGAAAGCGTAGCGGATGATGCGCTCCACGCCCTTGCGCGTGTTGATGTCCTCCTGGATCGCGATCTCATCGGGCGTGCCCTGCTTAAAGACTCCGCCCGCGTCGGTGTAGACGCCTTCCGTGTTTTCCCGGATGACGACGAAGTCCACATCTTTGGGTTCGATCCCTTTCAGCGGACATAGAGCCGCATCGAGCAGCCGCACCGGCCTCACGTTGGCATAGAGATCCATCTTGAAGCGCATGCCGAGCAGGATCTCTTTGGCATGGATGTTGGTAGGAACGCGCGGGTCGCCGAAGGCTCCGGCAAGGATTGCATCGAAGTCGCGGCCGAGCATAACGAAGCCGTCGGGAGGGACGGTCGTTCCCTCACGGAGATAGCGGTCGGCGCTCCAATCGAACTCGCTGATCTCGACCTCGGCCCCCGATGCCCGGACGACCTTGAGGGCTTGAGGAATCACTTCCTGGCCAATCCCATCCCCGGGGATAACCGCGATGCGTTTCTTTGCCGGCTGGTGCGGGTCCACGGGAAAAAAGCTAACACAAGCCGAGAAGAATGAGTAGGTTGCGCCTGATATTCGCTTCCAGCTATACCTTGAAAGAATCCCGGCGGGCGGATCACTACTCGACTGAACGATCGGGCCGATCTGTAAAATCGACGCTAAGGCACCCATGAAGCTCGTACAGCGGCTTTTCCATCCCAAACAGCACTGGGGGGCTACCAGCTCCGCGAGCTTCCAGGATCGCCGGGAAACGCCTCTAGCATTAACTTCTGGCTAAGTTGTTGATTTTGGGTGGAAGTGGTTGAGAGCTGGTGGAAGTTGTTGATTCTGCGAAATGCTGGTCCGGTTCAAAGCCGGGAGAATATCAATTGCCGGCGGCCAAATTCCGCGACCAATCCGCGATGGCCAATTGCGAGTTGGCGAGGAATGGCTCACTAACCTGTTCGCTATAATGAATACACCCATGAACAGTACGCCGCTTCAAGAGGCGCTTAAGGCGCAGGCAGAGAAGGAACCGCGGCCGGTCCGCGTAGTCGAGTACCGCGGAGCCGCGACGGCAGCCTGCTTTGCTGACGCGCAACTGGAATTTGCCGCTCTGCGCAGCGGCTGTGGAATCCATGACCTGGGCTTCCGCGCCAGGCTTTGCCTGACCGGTGACGACCGCATGCGCTGGATGAACGGCATGGTCACCAACAACATTCGCGATCTCGCCGCCGGCAATGGCGTGTACGCTTTCCTGCTGAACCCACAGGGCCGAATCCTCGGCGATATGTTCATCTACAACCAGGGCGAGGCGCTGGCGGTGGAAACAGATCGCACCCAGGTCGAGAAGATCGTCGCTACTTTCGACCATTACATCATCATGGACGACGTGGAGGTCACGAACCTCAGCGACCAGTTCACCGCCGTCGGCCTGTCGGGTCCGAAGTCGAGCGGGGTGCTGCGGGCGGCGGGGATCGAGAATCCTAACATGCAGCCCTTGCAGTTTCTTGCGGTTCAATGGGAGTGTCAGGGCGGCAGCATTGCGTGCACCATCGTGCGTGGCGAGGATAGGAGCCGCGAGTCTTACGAAATCTGGCTGGCGCCAGCCCATGTGAAGCGGGCTTGGGATGGGCTGCTGAAGGCGGGCGCTAGTCCGGTTGGCTCAGAGGCGTTGGAAATGCAGCGCATCGCCGCCGGGGTTGCGTTGTACGGCGCGGACATTCGCGAGCGCGACCTGCCGCAGGAGACGGAGCAGATGCGCGCGCTCAACTTCAACAAGGGCTGCTATGTAGGGCAGGAGATTGTGGAGCGCATTCGCTCGCGCGGCAACGTGCATCGCAAATTTGCCGGCTTCCTCGCCGAGGGCGCGGCGCAAATCGCGGCCGGGGATAAGATCCTCTCTGGAACCGCCGGCGCAGGCGAGAAGGAAGTTGGCGAAATCACCAGCGTGGCGGTTCTGCGCACGCCCTCCGGCGAGCGCACAGTTGCCCTCGGGTATATCCGGCGCGAGGTGGGAACGCCCGGGCGCGAGGTCACGATTGGAGCCGTCAAGGCTGCCGTGATTCAATTGCCGCTGGGAAGCGTTGCGCTTGTTCAGGCGGAGGATTCATTGCTACACCATGCGTAAGAGAGCTTCAGCGAGATTCTGGCAGAGAATTTTACAAGGATACGAGCTATGGCTGAGAAGAAACAAGAATCAGGTTTCACCGTAACCGACCGTCGTTTGTTCACCGAGGACGGAGAGTTGCGCAAAGAAGGTCGCGAGGAAGCGGAGGCACCGAAGGCTGCAGCGCCTGTAGCCCCGGTTGCGACTTCAGATAAAACCGCGGACCGGGAAACCGCGCCCTCGAAGAACTCGGCGGCGTTTTCCGCAGAGAGCGACGGAATTGTGGGACACGACGTTCCCCCAGCCCCGACCGCGGCCGAGCAGCAGGCCCAGGCCGACGCCTACCGGGAATCGGCGCAGGAACTGGACTCGCGCGTGGAGCTCAGCGGCCACCCCGCCAAAGAGTTTGAGATGACCTTCGAACGCTTCCTGGCGTCTTTGTACATGACCGCGATGCTGCAGTTGGGGTTGATGCATCAACAGGGCGAGCAGCCTCGCCTGGACATCATCGGAGCGCGCCAGACCATCGACACGCTGGCGCTGCTGGCGGAAAAAACCAAAGGCAACCTGACTGCGACGGAAGAAAACTTTCTGCAGAACAGCCTCTACGAAGTGCGCATGGCCTATGTGGAGGTGACCAACGCGCTGTCGCGCCCGCCACAGCCTGGGGCAGCCACGGGAACCGGCGGACGATGACGGTTGGGCATGAAAAGCAAGACGTGAAGGTTGGCGCATGAAGGCCACGCTCACGGTGCTGGGCAGCGGCACGTCGATGGGTGTGCCGACTCTGGGATGCGACTGCGCGGTGTGCCACTCCAGCGATCCGCACGACCGCCGTACCCGTCCCTCGATCATGTTGGAGTACGCCGGCAAGGTTGTGCTTATCGATACCTCGCCCGATTTTTACGCGCAGGCCATCCGCGAGCGCATCACCAGCGTGGATGCGGTTTTTTACACCCACACGCATGCCGATCATATTCTCGGAATCGACGATCTGCGCCCGCTCAGTTACCGCCACAAGCCGCGGAAGTTGCCGTTGTACGCGCGTCCGGACGCGGCGGCCTTTCTGCGCAGAATGTTCAGCTACATCTTTGACGCGGATTATAAATATGGCGGCCTGCCGCAACTGGAGCTGCACCCGATTGACGGGCCAGTTGAGCTTTTCGGGGTGCGCTTCGAGCCGGTGCGGCTGATTCACGGCGAAGCGGAGATTTACGGTTTCCGTTTTGGAACGGCTGCGTATCTCACCGACCATAGCGAAATTCCGGAGACGTCGTTCCATCAGTTGGAGGGGCTCGACATTCTTTTTCTGGATGCGCTGCGCCGCAAGCCGCATCCGACGCACTCGACGGTGGAAAATTCGTTGCGCATCGTGGAGCGGGTAAAGGCGAAGCGGGCGTTTTTTACTCACATTTGCCACGATCTGGCGCACGAAGCCACCAACGCCACGCTGCCCCCACATGTGCGGCTGGCGTACGACGGGCTGAAGCTGGAGTTTGAAATCTAAGAGTTCAGTGGTCAGCAGCCAGTGATCGGTGGTCGGCGCAACCTTCCGAAACACTGATCTTCTGACGCCTCACCACCGGCCGATGTTGTTGAAATGCTCATCTTCCACAAACTCGAAGATGTTCCCGCCGGATTCGGCCCATCGCTGGTCAGCGTGGGGAATTTTGACGGAGTGCACCGCGCGCATGCCCACGTGCTGGGGGAGATTGTGCGGCGGGCGCGGCCCAGCGGAACCAAAACCGTGGCGGTTACGTTTGAGCCACATCCGGCGCGCATTTTACGTCCGGATTCAGGATTGAAGCTGCTCACACCGGTGGAGGAAAAACTGCGCTGGCTCGAAGCGACGGGCATCGACGCGGTATTGATGCTGCCCTTCGGGCGCGACCTCTCGCTGATGACTCCGCGCCAGTTTGCCGAGCGCATCTTGAAGAAGAAGTTGCGCGCGCGCGAGGTGCATGAAGGCTACAACTTCCGCTTCGGCCACAAGGCTGCGGGCGACGTGAATCTGCTGGCGGAGCTGGGGCAGGAAATGGGGTTTGAAGTGATTGTCTACCCGGAACGGAAGCTGCGCGGCGAACCGGTTTCGAGCACCCATATCAGAAAACTGATCAGCGAGGGCCGGGTGAGCCGGGCGCGGCATCTGCTGGCGCGTCCTTTCTGCATTCTGGGCAGGCCGGGGCGTGGGCGCGGATTGGGATCCAAGTACACCGTCCCCACGATCAATCTGGCGCGCTATGAAGAGCTTGTACCCCGGGACGGCGTTTATATCACGTGCACGCGCGTGGGTGCCGAGCGTTTTGATTCGGTCACGAACGTGGGCAATCGTCCGACGTTTGGAGCCGATTCGTTCGCGGTCGAGACACACCTGCTGAATTTCCACCCCATTGAGCTGACGCCGGAGAGCGAAGTCGAGATCTGCTTCCTCGACCGGGTGCGCGACGAAATCAAGTTTCCTTCGGTGGAGGCGCTGCGCGAGCAGATCGCGCGCGATGTGAAGACAGCGAGAAGATATTTCCATCTGCTGCGGCTCAGTTGAAACGAAGAAGGCCTGGGATTCTAAGCAGCAGAGTTGGCCGGATTTGTGAAAGTCCGGGCAAAAAGCCGCTACTGCGGCAGTCCGAGCCGGTGCATAAGGTCGGCATACCGGGGATCGGAACGGATGGAATCGAACGCCGGCAGGCGGAGGCAGAGAACCAGCTCCGTGTCCTGCTGAGAGAACGCCTTTTCAAGGTACTTGAACGCCTGATCGCGGTCGCCAGTGAGCACGAAACTCATGGCAAGATTCGAGGGGGAAGGGTCGAAGGACTGCGCGGCAAGCATCAGTTTGTTGAAACCCCGGGCATCTGGGCTCCATGAGCCGGGAACCGTCTCCGACTTCTGGAATTCGCTGATCGCATCTGCGAAATGGCCCGCCACGGCGTCGGCCTGCGACAGATAAAAATGGCCCGGGATAAACGCGGGATTGCGTTGCACAACCTGGCGCAGCTGGGCCAGCGCCTCGTCAGTGCGCCCCGCCATCATGAGCGTCAGGCCGTAATTCATGTTCACAACCGGAGAAAGAGGATCGAGCGACAGGGCGGTGCGAAACTCCTCCAGAGCCTCATCGAAGCGCTTTTCCGGCACCAGGACATTAAAGGCATAAAAATAATGCGCGTTGGCGTTGTTCGGATTGATTTCGAGCGCCCGCCGGAACTCCGGCTCGGCCTCGCTCCACTTCCACGCCAGGGTAAGGTACGCCGCTCGCGCCGTGTGCGCTTCCGAGAGCGAGTCGTCCAACTCAAGCGCCTTGCGGCTGGCCGCGTCGGCCAACAGCAGAGCTTGCCCAACCGTGATGCCAACACCGTAGGGCGCAGCCACATTGTACGTGTCCGCCAGTCCGGTGTAGGCCAGCGCATAGTTGGGATCGGCGGCGATGGCCTGCTGGAATAAGACGATACTTTTCTTCAGACCCTCGGGCGTGCGCCCGTACCAAGCCTGGCGCCCCTCCAGGTAGAGTCGATAGGCTTCCGGATTGGTGGTCCCGGCGCGGCCCAGACGCTGCTGTTGGTCGCCGCTAAGGTGGATGCGCAGGCTGCTCGAAATATCGCGTGTGATGGCGCCCTGCACCTGGGTTACATCGGCCAGACTGCTGGCATAGTGCGAGCCCCAAATTTCCGTGCCATCGGCGGTGTTGACCAGGTCGGCGTCGACGCCCAATTCGTCGCCATGCTGCGTGATGCGCCCCATGAGTACGGCGTCAACCTGGAGTATCTGTCCAATCTGGCGGGGGTCTTGCTGGTTTCCCTTAAAGCGAAAAACCGTGCTGCGCGCCATCACCTTCAGGTTGGGCAGTTGGGAGAGCGTGCTGATCAGGCTTTCAGTCAGGCCATCGCTAAGGTATTCATTGTTTTGGTCAGAGGTAGCATTGGCGAAGGGAAGCACGGCGATGGAAGTGATCTTTCGGGTTTGGGATGCTTTGCGCACAATATACACAGCGGCGGCTACGGCAGCGACTACCACGAGGAAGACGACCGCGAAGGCAGCCAACTTCTTGCGGGAGCCGGCCGGCGCCACGGCGGGAACGGAAGCCGAAACCGCAGAACTCGCCGCAACGTTGGCCGCGGAAGCGCTCGACGAACGCCCGGATTCGAAGTCACGCTTCAGGCGCGCCAGGTCAGTGCGCAGGTCGGCCGCGCTCTGATAGCGCAGGTTACGGTCTTTCTCCAAAGCTTTGTCGAGGATGCGTTCCAAGTCGGTGGGGATGTCGGGATTGAGCCGCAGGGCCGGGGCGGGCGACGCATCCAGAATGGACTTGAAGATCTCCGCGGAACTGCCGCCGCGAAACGGGAGCGTGCCGGTCGCCATTTCATAAAGGACGGCGCCGAAGGAGAACAGATCACTACGGGCGTCCAACTCTTTGGCACGCGCCTGCTCGGGCGACATATAGGAGATAGTGCCCAGCGTCGAGCCCGGACTGGTGAGGTGCTGCTCATCGATGGCGGCGGTCATGGTGTTGGCCGAAGCAATCTGGTTGGAAGAACTGCCGGCAAGTGCGACCTTTGCCAGCCCGAAATCCAGAATCTTGGCGTGGCCACGCTTGGTGATAAAGATGTTTGCCGGCTTGATGTCGCGGTGGACGATCCCTTGAGCATGGGCTGCGTCCAACCCGTCGGCAATTTCGATGGCCAGCGAGAGCATGGTCTCGTTATCCATGGGCTTGCCCGCAATGAGATGCTTCAGGGTCACGCCATCGAGAAACTCCATGGCAATGAAGGACTGCTCACCGTGCTTGCCGATTTCGTAAATGGTGCAAATATTTGGATGATTGAGAGCCGAGGCTGCACGCGCCTCGCGGCGAAAGCGTTCCAGCGCCTGCGGGTCGCGCGACATTTCATCGGGCAGGAACTTGAGGGCGACAAAGCGGCCGAGCTCGGTGTCTTCAGCTTTGTAGACCACACCCATGCCGCCGCCGCCTAGCTTTTCGAGGATGCGGTAGTGCGAGATGGTCTGGCCGATCATTCTGGAAACAGCAGGACTTCAGGAAGCTTCATCTTACGGACGCGGCCCACGGCCCGTCAACGAACTAACTCCCTCCGATTCGTTTGGCGCAATCGCGGCTTAACGGCGATAATCCCATCATGTCCGGCACGCCGGCCCTCTACTCGCCCAACGCCATGCGCGCGGAAAAACGCGCAGTGGCGGGAAACTCGGTGATCGCTGCCTTGCTCATCACTGGCGGAAAAACCGCCGTCGGCATCACCACGGGCAGCCTGGGAATTCTCTCTGAAGCCGCGCACTCGGCGCTCGATCTGATGGCGGCCCTGGTCACGTATTTCTCCGTTGGAGTTTCCGACAAGCCGGCCGATGCGGACCATCAATATGGCCATGGCAAGGTTGAGAATTTCTCCGCGTTCGTCGAGACTGGCCTGCTGCTGCTCACCTGCGCCTGGGTCATCTACGAGGCGATCGTACGCCTGTTCTACCGGCACGTCGAAGTTGAACCCTCAGTTTGGGCATTCGCTGTGATGGTAATTTCCATGGCTGTGGATTGGTGGCGTTCCCACGCTCTCGGCCGCATCGCCGCCAAATACCAAAGCCAGGCCCTCGAAGCCGACGCCCTGCACTTCGCCACGGATATCTGGTCGGCGGGCGTGGTCGTACTGGGTCTTGTGCTTATTCTGCTGGGCCGCACTTATCGTCTCGACTGGCTGCGCAACGCCGATCCCATAGCCGCTCTGTTCGTCGCCGGCGTCATTGTTTCCGTGAGCTGGCGTCTGGCGCGGCGCACCACCGATGCTCTGCTCGACGCCGCTCCCGCCGGAGTCCGGGCTCAGATTATCGAAGCCGTCTCGCGGGTGGATGGCGTGCTCGAGGTCGGCCGCGTCCGCATCCGCCGCGCCGGCAATCGCTATTTCGCCGATCTGGCCGTTGGCCTGGCGCGCACCGTTACCTTCCAGCGCTCCGAACAGTTAGTGGCGGCGGTGACCGGCGCCGTCCAGCGGATCCTTCCCGATGCCGATGTCACCGTGCAACCGCTGCCGCGTGCGCAGCGGTCGGAAAACATCTTTGACCGCATTCGCGCCGTGGCCACCCGCCACAACCTCAACGTCCACGACATCAGCGTGCAGGATCTTCACGGCCGGCTCCACGTCGAGCAGCACGTCGAACTGGACGAGCGCATGACTCTTAAGAGCGCGCACGATCTAGTGACCGAACTCGAAGCCGACATGCGCCACGACGTGCCCGAGATCGCCGACATCCTCACCCACATCGAAAGCGAGCCCGCCACCATCGAAACCGGCGACGAACTGGTCCGCGACGCGGGCCTCGAGCGGCAAATGAAAACCGTCGCTGGTCACTTCCCGGAGATTGTCGACATGCATGACGTCGAGATTAAGAAAGTTCGCGGCCGGCTTTACGTTTCCTGCCACTGCACATTCTCCGACGATCTCTCGCTGGCCCGCGTCCACGACATTCAGACCGAACTTGAAATCCGCTTCAAGCAGGCCGCGCCCGAGCTTTTCCGGGTATTGATTCATCCCGAACCCAGCACGGATAACCGCAGGTAGAGGCAGCGGAGTAAAAGTCTATGATAGAAGCAGAAGCTAATTGGTTGGAACGGCAAAGTTTTGTCGGCATCGCCGGCAGTGGCCAGGCCATCGTTGTCGATGGCGACAAAGCGACAGCCAACAGCCCGATGGAGTTGCTCCTCATCGCTCTGTGCGGCTGTACCGGCTATGATGTCGTCTCGATCTTGCAAAAGAAGCGTGAACCTTTTGTCACGCTGGAGGTCCGCGCGCAGGCCGAGCGCGCCGCCGGCCCACCCGCCGTCTATACGGAGATCAAGCTCACCTACCGCGTCGGTGGTAAAGTGTCTCGGAAGGCGGTCGAGGATGCGGTTCGCCTCTCGAAAGAAAAATATTGTTCGGTCTCGGCCATGCTTGATAAGACCGCGAAGATCACCGTCGAGATCGAATATGTCGAAGCTTAAAACGGCTCCGACCCATGCCTTCTAAAATCTTGCTCTTCACCCTGGCCGGTTGCCTCAACTGCGAAGTGCTGAGGATTTTCCTGGAAGCGAAGGGGATCGTTTTCGAAGAGCGGGACATGAATCGGGAGCCGGCTGCCCGCGTGGAATTGCTCGAAGCCTACCACAGCCGCACCGCTCCCACCGTGGTGATTCTCACTCCAGCCGGCGCTGAACTGATCGAAGGGTTCGATGCCGACCGGCTTGACCACTGCCTCTCGGCTGCCTGATCATCGAAACGATTCGCGAGGCTCATCATCCCGAACGCAAATCGCAAAAGTTCTAGCCCGCATTCATTACGCGGTTACTTCTTCATTGCCTCCGCGGCGTTTCTTTGGGGAGTTTCCGCCACCCTCGGCCGAGCGGCGTTTACCGGGAAGCTGCCGTTGAGCTCCGGGACTGGCTCCGCCGCTGTTCGTGCCATTGATCCTCTTATCCTTTCTCAGACGCGCACCACATTTTCGTTGCTCGTGCTGCTGGCTTTCCTGGTTGGTTCCCAAGGCTGGCGGCGGATTAAAATGCCGGCGCGCGATCTCGCTTACTGTTTTGTTCTAGGCATTCTCGGCGTGGCCGTCTCGAATTATTTTTATTACGTCGCCATCCAGAGAACGAATGTTGCCACCGCCATCATCGTGCAATACACCGCCCCGGTCTGGGTTCTCTTCTATGTGGTGGCGCGGGGGCAGCAGAAGCTCTCATGGCAAAAAGTGGTTGCCGTGGCGCTGGCGGTTACCGGAATTGCCCTGGTCATCGGAATCTTCGGCACAGGACTAAAGGGAGGACGAGCGCTTCATCTCGATTCCTACGGCCTGATCGCCGCGCTCCTGGCATCATTTTCTTTCGCTTTCTATAACGTCGGCGGGCACCGCATTCTTGCGCGCTACGACCGCTGGCGCGTGCTGGTCTGGACGCTCACCGCCGCTGCCGCGTTCTGGCTGGTGGTGAATCCTCCATGGAAAATCGTCGCTGCCCACTACGCCCCGGCGCAATGGGTGTTCCTGTTCGTGTTCTCGATGATCTCGGTGCTGGGAGCGTTTTCCCTCTACTTCCTCGGCCTGCAACATCTGGAGCCCACGCGCGCCATCATCGCCAGTTGTCTGGAACCGGTCTTCTCGATTCTTCTCGCCGCCATCCTGTTAGGCGAAGTGCTGCGCCCGATTCAGACTCTGGGAATTGTTTTTGTGCTGGCGGCCATCGTAATCGTGCAACGTCCGGGACGGGGTGTTGCCGAGGAGGCCGTCTTGGTCGAGCCGATCGAGTAGAATTCCCGCGATGTGGCACTCCTCGGCTGAGTCAATCGATCGTCAGACCTGGTGACCTGACCTGGCGTTCGCAATAACGCAAAACCAACTCGTCATACCCCGAGCTATTCCAGCGTTTTCCCTCGGGTCTCCGGCAATTGCGTGGTCATCAACGCGGCCAGCAAATATCCTGCCGCACACAAATAGAACGCCCAACCTAAACCTTTGATTTGGCCGACTCGCCCAATCACCAGCGGCGCCACGGAACTCATCGCCCGCGCACCGTTGTAGGTAAATCCCAGAGCGCGGGCTCGTACGCCGGTAGGAAACATTTCGCTGCCCATGATTCCGGAGCCAGAAAACAGACCGGTCCCGAAGAACGCCACCATGGCCCCGAGTATCATGAGCGTGACAGGAGAACGCGCCGCAGCATAAAGTGGAATCAGAAATGCCGCAGCCAAGCTATAGACAAGAAAGCTGTTGCGCCTTCCCAGGCGATCCGCAACCCAGCCGAAACTTAAATACCCCGGAAACATGCCAAACAGATTCAGCACTACCAGCAGAGTGGTCGTACCCATCATCCCAAAGCCGCGCCCGCCCTGCGACACCGGTAGAGACAAATACGGCGGCAGCCAGGTAAACAATCCCCACCATGCGAACATGCCAAAGAAGTTAAACAGCAGCAAGGCAAAAGTATGCCGCAGGTAAGGCGGTCGAAAGATTACGGAAAATCTTGTAGGTACGTAGCTTTCCACGTCTCGGCCAGCAGCGCCGCTGCTTTGGATCAAGCCGGGTTGGGCTCGGGTTGCTTCCGCTTTCCAGATCTCCGATTCTGGCACGTCCCGCCGAATCCACAGCGTCAGCAGCGCCGGCAGAATCCCCACGAAGAATACCGCCCGCCATCCGAAATACCGCGCCACCGGTCCGGCCACCAGCGCCGCAGCGGCGAAACCGAAAGCCCACGAACTTTGCACCAGCGAAATTGCCTTGGCCCGGAACTCCGTCGGCCAGCTCTCGGCCACCAGAGTCGCACCCGTGTTCCATTCGCCGCCCATCCCCAGGCCCAGAACAAAGCGCGCCGCCGCCAGCATCGCAATGCTCGTTGCCAGGCCGGACGCGAACGAGCACACCGAATAGGTCACGATGCTCGCCATCAACGCCTGCCTGCGCCCCATGCGGTCGGCGAGAAACCCAAACAGCACTCCGCCCAGGCCGGAAGCCAGCAGCGTCAAAGTGCCCAGCAGCCCGGCCACGGTCTTGCTCATGCCCAGGTTGCGCATCAGCAGTGCCAGCACCAGCGCGTAGAGCATGGCATCGAAGGCGTCGAGCGCCCAGCCCATCGCCGCCGCCAGCAGCGTTCGCCGCTGCCCCGGTGTTGCCTGCCGAATCAGTCGAATTGGGCCGGTCGCCATGAAGTGCGGATTGTACGGCGCGTTCAGGAATTGTCAATTTCCAATTTCGTTGATTTCCATTCCGCCGGCGCTCTGGGCTCGAAGCGGCCTTATCAGAGATGAGTAGTGGCTGAATCAGATTCAGCCACTGTTGAGGCCCATCCCCGGTACTGTGCGAAGCGGCCTCTATGCTACGATGCTAGGTTCGAATTGTGCAGCTTCCTGATTTACCAATTCCTGGAGGAATCTTCTATGCGTAAGAGTTTGTTGCTGTGCGCGCTTTTGGGGACACTGGCCTGGGGACAGGCAGAACCAAAGATGCCGCCGCCGAGCCACGATCAGGCTGCCGCCGAGGTGCCGGAGAATGCGGTTGTGCTCACGATCAAGGGCGTATGCACGGCGGTGGCGAGAAATGCTACCCCGTCGAAGACAGCCGCCGCCCGGAAACCGGCGGACTGCAAGACCGAGATCACCCGGGCGCAATTCGAGAAGATAGCCAACGCGCTGGCGCCGAATGTCACACCCCAGTTGAAGCACCAACTGGAGATGGCGCTTCCCCGGTTCATGGCGATGTCGGACGCGGCCAAGGCAAAGGGACTCGACAAGACTCCGCAATTCATGGAGACCATGAAGATCGCCAGAATGCAGATTCTGACCACGGAACTGCAGCGCACCGTGGAGGAAGAGGCGGATAAAGTTCCGCCGCAGAAGATCGCCGAGTACTACAAGGATAATCCTGAAGTATACGAGCAGTTTTCGCTCGACCGGATGTTCATCCCGCGCTACAAAAATACGGTCGAGGAAAATGAGAAAGGGCCGGAGAAGCTGACCGAGGAGCAGCGCAAGGCCAAAGAAGCCGAAGAACAGGTGGAACGCGAAAAAAGCGAGCAGGAGTTGAACAAGCTGGCCGACAGCTTGCGGGCGCGGGCAGCGGCGGGCGAGGATTTCGTAAAGCTTCAGAAGGAAGCGTTCGCGGCGGCGGGGATAAAAGTAGATAATCCGACCGTGAACCTGCCCAAGGTGCGGCGTACCGGACTGCCTCCGGCGCACGCCTCGGTGTTCGATCTGAAGGCCGGCCAGGTGTCGGCCGTCATCAGCGACAATGGCGGACACTATATTTACAAGGTGGTGACCGAGAAACTCCTGCCGTTAGACCAGGTGACCGAAGAAATCCATAACAGGCTGCGGAGTGAGCGTATGAGGGAAATGATGGACAAGTATGCGAACTCGTTTCAGGCGGTGCCTAACGAGGCATATTTCGGACCGATCGGCCCCCCGCAGCTGGGAGTTCGTCCTCCAGGGATGCCACCGCACATGCCGCGTCCCCAGACGGCTCCAGAGCAGAGCGCACCACCGGCTCCTCCCTCGAAGCTGAACTGATGGCGAGCGCGAAACCTGTCGTCGTAGTCACCGGCATTGCGGGAACCCTGGGCTCCCGGCTGCTCCCGGTGCTGGGGGATTTTTCGGTGATTGGGGTGGACTTGAGTCCACCCCAAACCAATTTGCCGCTGCAGTTCGAGCGCCTGGATCTGGGCCACGAGTCCTCCACACGAGTGCTCTACGAAATGCTGCGCGACGCCCGCCCGGTTTCGGTGGTTCATCTCGCATTCGTGACCGATCCGGTGCGCCTGGGCGTGCTCGATACCGAGCGCATGTGGCAGATCAATGTGGCCGGCACGGCCCGCGTGATGGAAGCTGTCACCGAGGCGAATCGCACGGGTGATTTCGGGATCAGGCAATTCATATTTCCCAGCAGCGTTGCCGCCTATGGACCCAGCCTGGCGGAGCCGGCGAAGGAAGATTCCGTAATGGCGGCTCATACCCTGCCTTACGCGATTCACAAGAAGCAGTCCGACGAAGTGGTGCAGCAGCGCGCGCCCGCTCTTCGAGGATGCAGCGTGTATATTTTGCGTCCTCATATCTTCGCCGGCTCCAGCGTTGAGAATTACATGCTGGGAGCGTTTCGGGGCACGCCCAACGGCAAAGGCGCGCGCGCGGAGAAAATGCGGAGTGAAGGCAAACGGCTCCCTTGCATGTTGCCGCGCGGGCAACGGTATCTCGACAACAAAATTCAGTTTGTGCACGTGGACGATGTGGCGCGCTTGCTGGTGCATATTCTGCACCGGGATCCGGAGGCGCAACGGCTGACCATTTTGAACGTGGCAGGACGTGGCGAACCGCTCACCTTCGGCCGCTGCATCGCGATGGCGAACGCCAAACTGGTACGCGTTCCGGGAAAGTGGGCGATGCGGCTGGCGCTGCAATATCTATGGAAGCGGCAAATCTCGGCAATTTCGCCCGAAGCGCTTCCCTACATGACCGGCGAGTACATTATGAATACCGACCGCCTGCGGAGTTTTCTGGGTGGAGAGTACGAAAATGTGATGCGCTACGCGATTGCCGAAGCGTTTGCCGACTGCTTCAAGACTGCTCCGCGAGCGCAGAGCGCGGACACGAATAGCGCGCCCATTCCATAGTTCTCATTTCATTGCGCGATACAAGCCCGCAATACCAAAAGTGTAGGGCGTCCAACTGGCCTCGCGAAAGCCGGCGCGCCGCATGCGATCCAGCATTTCCTCGGGCTCAGGGAAGCGTTCGACCGAGTCGGGGAGATATGCATAGGGTCCGCGCACGCCGGAGAGCAGGGTGCCGACGCGCGGTAGAACCTGCTTGAAATAGAACCGATATAAATGGCCGATCGCCCCCTTGGGCTCGCTGAAGTCGAGAATGCCGCATTCGCCGCCGGGCCGCAGCACGCGCACGATCTCGCGCAGGCCGGCATCGTAGTCCGCCAGGTTGCGGAAACCGAAGGCCGAGGTTACAAGGCTGAAGTGCTGGCCGGGAAACGGGAGGCAAAGCGCGTCGGCCTCGATCCAGTGGGGGATTGCGGCCTTGCCGTTTTGTGAGCCCTTATTAAGAGATTTCAGCCGGGCGCGCTGCAGCATGGCGTGGGAGAAGTCGGCGCCCAACACCTGCGGACTGCGGTTCCCTGCCTGCCTGCGCAGGGCGAAAGTCATATCCCCGGTGCCGCAGCAGAGATCCAGGACTCGCGACTCAGGCTGGGCGAGAATCCGTGTGAAGGTGCGGGCAGTGCGGCGCCACCACAGGTGATCGACGTTGAACGACAGCACGTGGTTGAGCAGGTCATAGCGCGGAGCGATCGAGGTAAACATCTCGCGAACCGCGCGCGCCGCGGAACCAGCGTCGCGGGCGCCCGCGGGCGCCGCGCCGACTACGCTTGACCTTTGGGATTCAGGCACTGCGCTTCACGTCCCCCAGCCGCCGCGCGACAGCCGCCGCAATTCTTCGACAGCGCCGATCACCACACGATCCGGCACATCGGCGGCAATCTCCACCTTCCCTATTTCCCGGGGCAGTACGAAATGCACTACGCCGCCTTGCGTTTTCTTGTCGGCCTGCAGCCGTGCCAGAATCTTGCGAGCGCTCACTCTAAGCTCCGGCAGGCGGCCCAAACTCAGCACAGCGTCGGCGATGCGCCCAGCGGTCACGCTGTCTGTGCGTCCTACCGTGAGCGCAATGTTGGTCGCGGCGATCAGGCCCCAGGCGACCGCTTCGCCATGAAGCAGGCTGCGGTAGCCGGTCTCCGCCTCCAGCGCATGCCCGATGGTGTGACCGAGATTGAGCACGCGGCGCAAACCTCCTTCACGCTCGTCTGCTGACACCACTTCGGCTTTCAGCTTCACCGACTGCGCAATCAGACCTTCGAGTTCCACCGGGTCGCGCTTCAGAATCTGCGCCCGCTTCTGTTCGAAGCGCAGAAAGAGATCGAGATCCCCGATGATTCCGCACTTGAGCGCCTCATACAGGCCGGCGCGAAACTCACGGTTGGGAAGCGTATGCAGCACTTCCGGATCAACCAGCACGACGCGAGGATGATGAAATGTCCCGAGCAGGTTCTTTCCCGCTCCGAGGTTCACGGCGGTCTTGCCGCCGACCGACGCATCCACCTGCGCGAGCACCGTGGTTGGAATCTGCACCAGTTCCACGCCGCGCATGTAAAGCGAGGCCAGCAGCCCGGTGACGTCGCCGACCACGCCGCCACCGAAAGCGATCAGCACAGCCTTCCGGTCCGCGCCCAGCCGAGACAATCTTTCGGCCAGCTTTTCAATGGTCGCCAGCTTCTTGGCCGGCTCGCCGTCGGGCATCTGAACTACCTGGGGCTTGAAACCCGCGGAGACCAGAGAGCGAATCAGCTTTGCGCCCCAGCGCCGGCGCACTGGCGGGACGGTCACTACAAAAACCTTGCTGGCTTGCGGCAACAACTCCGCCAGCACGGATCCGGATCGCGCCAGCAGGCCGTTCTCAATCCGCGCCTGGTAGGGCCGCGGCGGGACATGGATAGTCACGTACGCCATGGGAATTCAATAATAGCAATCTTTCCTGGCTAGCCTTCCCTCTTTCCCGGATACATTACCGAAGCGATCAGCGAAACCGCCAGCACCCCGGCCACCACGCTCAACGTAGCCAGTGTGGAAACTCGGAAGTAATCGGAGGAAATCATCTTCAGGCCCACCAGCATCAACACCAGCGCCAAGCCGGTGTGCAGGAAGCGGAAAGCTTTCATCATCCCGGAAATCGCGAAATACATCGACCGCAATCCCAGAACGGCAAACACGTTCGAGGTATACGCGATGAAGGCGTTGAGCGTGACCGCGAGCACCGCCGGAATGGAGTCTACGGCGAAAAGCAAATCTGTCGTTTCAATGACCAACAGCACCACCAGCAACGGAGTGGCATAGAGTCCCGGATTCCCTTTCCAGCCGCGGACAAAGAAGCGCCCGCCCTGGTAGTCGTCGGTCATTGGCATCCAGCTGCGCAGCGCTCTCACTGCCGGGTTCGTCGAGGGGTCGACTCGATGTTCTCCCGCAAACGCAAGCCGAATGCCGCTGTAGATCAGCAGCGCGCCAAAGATAAAAAGAATCCAGTGAAAGCGATGGATCAGGCCGACCCCGGCAACGATGAACAATCCACGCAGCACCAGCGCGCCGAGAATTCCCCAGAACAACACGCGGTGCTGATGCTGCTCGGGCACGGAAAAATAGCGGAAGATGAGGAGGAAGATGAAAAGATTGTCCACGCTGAGTGAGAGTTCGAGCACATAGCCGGTGACGAACTCAAGTGCGGTCTGGCGGCCTTGCCAAAACAGGATCAGCCCGGCGAAGGCCGCGGCCAGGCCGATCCACAAGGCGCTCCAGGCGAAAGCCTCACGCGGGCGCAAGAGATGCCCGCGCCGGTGGAAGACCAACAGATCCAGCACCAGCATGCCCAGCGCGAACAGGTTGAACAGAATCCAGAAGTAGAGCAAGTGAGATTGCCGGTTGTCGATTGCCAATTGCCAATGTTGAGGGAAATCCTAGGGGAATTTCAATTGGCAATCGGCAATCGGCAATTGAACATCCAGATCACTTCTGCCGCCCCAGGCGTCCGCTCTCCCAATCGTCCCACAAGCCAAAGGCCTTGAACATTTCAATGCTATCGGTTTCGCGCATCGACTGCTCGATCTGCGACCGGGTAAAGCGCGGTCCAATCATTTCGGGAAGGTTAGCCAGCGCAAAGCTGAACTCGGCGGCTTCCGCCACGTTTTTCTTGAGCTGCGTGAAATCTACTTTGTCGTAGGTATCGGAGACGGCGTGGTAGTTTTCCAGGTAGTTGGCTTCCTTCTGATCGGCAACAAAAGTCGGAACCCCTTCCAGCATGAAGTCAAAGTGGTCGGTGCCCCACTCCATGTCGGTTTTCATGTCGGTCAGGCCAAACTGTTGCAGCGGAACAATGAGGCGTTTCGCCGTGTCGAGCACGTCTTTGCGGCCGCCGTCCGCGAAACCGGTCGTCTGGCCCGTTCCGGAATCATAGATAATGACTCCGGCCGCTTTGTCGAGTTCGAAGCGGTGTGCCCGGGTATAGGCACGCGAGCCCAGCAAACCTTCTTCTTCGCCGGAAAAAAGAATGAAGCGGATCGAGCGCCGCGGTTTCAGTCCGGCCGCTTTGATCGCCCGCAGCGCGTCTACCACCAGCGCCGCGTTGCAGCCGTTATCGAGCGCGCTGGTTCCCAGTTCCCACGAATCCAGGTGCGCGCCGAGGATGACGAACTCCTCGGGCTTTTCGCTGCCTTTGATTTCCCCGATCACGTTTGCGGATTTGAACGGTCCGCCGAGTTGGTTGGGGATGCTCAAATCCGCCCACACCGGATGCCCCGCGGCTAGCAGCCGGCCGATGCGCTCACCATCTTCGCGCGCCACCAGCACCTGCGGAATGCGGTCGATTTCTCCTTCGCTGGAATTCGTATGCCGGTAGAGGATGTCGTGCTCTCGTGTGGCGATGAAAGCGATCGCCATGGCCTTTCCCTTCACCGCCGCGTCGATTACCGGCGGCGCCTTCGAATATTCGGCCAGGAGATCGTCCCAGGTGTTAAGCACAACCGAATGAACCAGCACAATCTTGCCCGAAATATCCCCAGCTTTTGCGAAGTCGGCGGGGCTGCCCATACCCACATCGACAACCGGCACGTGCCTCACTCCAGCCAGAGCCGGCGCCCACGCGATGGAAACACAGTGGACGCGGAACTCGACCTGGGGACGCGTGCGTCTCGGCCCCAGAGCCGTCCCCATAGCCCTCACCGTCATCTCGGTCGCGCCCTCCGCCCACGAATGCGGGATGGTGAATTCCTCTGCGTGAACGCTATCGGCGCCCGCACTCTTGAACGCTTGGATGCCCCACTGAATAGCCTCCCGCATCGCGGGGGTTCCCGGCACCCTCCCGCCAATTTCATCGGTCAGATGCTCCAGATTGTTTTGCAGAGCGGAGGGCTCCAGAGCCACCTGAATGATCCGAGCGTCATCACCGGTTTCGCTGGGAGGAGTCGTGGCCAAACAGATGGCGCTGAACAGGAAGCACCACGACAGGAGTTTCAGCTTTCGCATATCGCGTGCATTAGAAATGAAATTCTGGAAAAGAGCAAAACCCGGGAGCCTCTCACTTCGGTGGCAGGGGTTCCATCCTGTCAAGAATGCCGACCGTTTCGAGGATTGTGCTGCCTACAATTTCCAGGCTCTTGGGACTGAGCTTGTCGACGGTATCCTGCGTCGTGTGCCAGAACACGTCGTCGTAGCCGTAGTCGAAGTCGATGAGGTCTGCGCTGGGTACGCCTCGCGTAACAAACGGGAGGTGGTCGTCCTCCACCGCCATGGTTCGCGCGAAGAAGTGTGACTGGTAACCTAGCCGGGTGGCCGCCTCATACACCACCTCCTCAAGCCACGGCGTCGAGTTCGTATCATGCTCGATGTTAAGGTCGGCGTCTCCAATCATATCGGCCAACAAGAACGCCTTGATCTTTTTCAGCGTTCCGTCGGCCTGCCATTTTTCCGCCAGGTGACGGATGCCGTAAAGGCTGTCGGCCCCGCTCCAGGACTTGACCGCCTCCTCCGCGTCGTCCCACACCAGCCAGATGCTGTAGCCTTCGCGCTTCCTGGCGCGCAGTTGATTGGCAAACTCAAGCAGAAGCGCACTCGAAGACGCGCCATCGTTGGCGCCAATGTATGAGGTCTTCCGCAGGGGATAGTTCGTGTCGTAATGACTGGCGATCACGATGATGCCGTCTTTTGTCCCGGGAAATTTCGCCACGATGTTGTGAACCGGAAACTTGCCTTCCGGTGTGTCGGCAATGAACATGTCGTTTTCGACTTCATCGCCCTTGAGGTGGGCCAGGATAAAGTCCTCAACCCTCTTGTGATTCGCGCTGCCGATGGGCCGCGGTCCGAAGGCGACAATTTCTTTGACGTATTGGAAGGCGCGGACGGAATCGATCGTCGGCGGCGGACCGTGATCGGGCGGAAGTGATAGTGTGGGCAGGCTCGTGTCAGCCGGAGGGATCGGGGCCGGAGTCTGCGCTCCCGCTTGGCTCGCATGCTTTTCCTGATCGCAGGCAATGAAATTGACTACGAACAACAGAAACAGGATGGTCGGAGAAACTCTCTTTATTGTTTTCTTCAATGTCAGGATCACTGCTTCAACCTCGAAATCGGCCTCAGATTCGACCTCCACGGAACTGGAACGTCATGTTGCCTTTTTTTCTCGCCGGGCGCGGCGCTGCTTGGGATGAACCATCCAGGCAATGCTGATGCTGATCCCGTACAGAGCAACCATGGGAGCGGCAAAGACGCACATGCTCAAGACGTCGGGAGTCGGCGTGACAATGGCCGCAACGATAAAAATGAGCAGAATGGCATAGCGGAAGTTCTTCCACATGAAGCCGGCGGTGACGATTCCCATCAACGCCAGAAAAAAGATAAGAATCGGCATCTCGAACACCAGGCCCATGCCGAGAATGATGCTCAGAAACAACGACGTATATTCTCCGATCGTGATCATCGGCTGAAACTGCCTGCCGAAATGAATCAGAAAATCGAGCGCCCGCGGGTAGACAATCTCATAGCCGAAATATCCTCCGGTCAGGAACAGCGCAATGGTTGAGACCATAAAAGGGATGATGTACCGCTTCTCATTGCGGTACAGCCCCGGCGAGATGAACATCCACACCTGGTAGAGCACAAAAGGAGAAGTAAGGAAAAGGCCGGCAAGCGCCGCAATCTTCAAGTAAAGGTTGAAGGGTTCGGTGGGATTCAGATAGACCAGTCTCTCCGACATGCCATTGGCCTTCAGCGCGTCCAGGATGGGACGCTGCATGACGTCGTAAATGCGCTCCACCTTCCACCAGCAGATGAAAAAACCCACCGCCACGGCCGCAACCGAGTAAACCAGCCGGCGGCGAAGCTCCTCCAGGTGATCCAGAAAACCCATGGTGGGCATGGAGTCGGGCTTGCGCTCGTCGCCGGAAACTTCGGTCGCGGTTTCAAACATGCGACTCCTGCGAGTGCGAAGGGGCAGGCTCCGCAACCGCCTCAACTGGCGCAGTTGCACTCGGCGTGGCGGGTGGAGTGGAATCTGCCGCAGTGTCGGCCGCCGGAGCTCCCAGGCTGGCGGGCGCTTCCAGCTGCAGCGGCCCGCCCTCGTCGCCCGCCGCCTTCGCACTCAGGCTGGCCACAGTCCCTTGCGGCGTCGGACTGGGCGGAAGGATCGTTTGCATCCTCTCCACTTCCAGGTGCGCGATCTCGGTTTCGATCTGCGACTTGAACTCATTCGAGGCTCGCCGGAGTTCAGCGATCAGACGTCCGGCTTGACGAGCTATCTCCGGCAACTTCTTTGGCCCAAATAGAATGAGCGCCAGAAAGAACAGGAAGATGGTGTCGGAAAAACTCATGGCCTCATCATAATGCCGGAGTGCAAAGGCGGCAACGCGGGGCCGAAGCGCCCGCCCGTTTCTCGGTTGTGCCCCATCCCTGGATCCTCGGTTCCTCTCGCGAATGGCCGGGAGAATTTCAGCCGCCGGGAACCTTAACCGCTTCCCGCCGCATCTTAAATAACCAGTTCACAAGCGAACCTTCCCGGCATGGTTACCAACGGTGACTATCCGGGTCCGGGGCAGGTTTTCTGGTGATATACTGCATGTATTCAGCACGGTAGCTGGGGAAGTTCGACATCCCTCAACCGAAGGAAAAAATTTAAGATGGCCCGTAGTTCTCGCCGTTCACTTGTCCTGGTAGTTTTTTTTCTGGTTGTCTGCGGCTTTCTGGGCATTCTCTTCGCCCAGCGCGCCGATGATTCGTCCTCTGTCTCGAACGATTCCGACGCCGACGTCAAAGACAGCTTAAAACAGTTCACCGATGTCTACGCCATCGTCGAGGCAAATTACGCCGAGCCGGTTAATCCGGACAAGGCCATTTATAACGGCGCCATCCCGGGAATGCTGCACGCGCTCGATCCCCACTCGAATTTCTTTGACCCCAAATCCTACGCCCTCATGCGCGAGGACCAAAGCGGGAAGTACTACGGCATCGGCATGCTGGTCGGGCCTCGCAACAACAAAGTCATTGTGATTACCCCTTTTGTGGGCATGCCTGCCTATAAGGCCGGCATTCGTCCCGGCGACGTGATCATCGCGGTTGACGGAAAGTCCACCGAGAACATGACCACCAGCGACGTTGCCGATCTGCTCAAGGGGCCGAAAGGCACCACCGTACACATCAGCATCTCGCGCGAAGAAGTCGATAAGCCCATGGAGTTCACCCTGGTGCGCGCCGAGATTCCGCGTTACAGCGTGGACGTGCACTTCCTCATCCGGCCCGGCATTGGTTACATGCACATTACCGGGTTCAACGAGACCACGGAACAGGAAGTCTCGCAAGCCCTGGATGAGTTCGGCGATCTCAAGGGTTTGATTCTCGATCTGCGCGGCAATCCCGGCGGCCTGCTCAATGAAGGGGTGGGCGTTGCCGATAAGTTCCTGAAGAAAGGCCAGCTCATCGTTTCTCACCATGGCCGCGCTTCGGCGGAAAAACGTTACGTGGCGCAGTATGGCAACGGCGGCAAGGATTATCCTTTGGTCGTGCTGGTCAACCGCCTGACCGCATCGGCGGCTGAGATTGTTTCCGGAGCCATTCAGGACCATGATCGCGGGTTGATCGTGGGCGAGGTCACCTTTGGCAAGGGTCTGGTGCAGACCGTCTATCCCTTATCCGAAGACACCGGCCTGGCCCTGACCACCGCGCATTACTACACCCCCAGCGGTCGCCTGATCCAGCGCAACTACAACAATATTTCCCTCTACGACTATTACTACGACCGCGACGCCGATACCAACAATGCCAATCGTGAAGTCAAGCTGACCGATAGTGGACGCACGGTCTACGGCGGCGGAGGCATTACCCCCGATGTGACCATCCCTCCCGTCAAGGACAATCACTTTCAGGACGTTCTGCTGCAGCATTACGCTTTCTTCAATTTCGCCAAGCGTTATGTGGTCAATCATCATCCCACGAAAAGCTTCGAAGTCGACGATGCCATCCTGCAGGAATTCCGCAAATCGCTCGACGAAGCCAGTATCCCCTACACCCAGGCCGATCTGGTGGATAACAACGACTGGATCAAAACCAACCTCAAGTCCGAGATCTTTGTCGATACCTTTGGTGAGGCGGAAGGCTTGAAGGTGCAGGCCGAAGCGGATCCGGAAGTGCTCAAGGCGCTGAGTCTTCTCCCCCAAGCCAAAGCACTGGCCGACAATGCCCGCCGGATCGTGGCTGAGCACAATAGCGCCGGACTGTTCAACCGCTAGGATGGAGATGGGCGTGATTTTCTGCAGGCCCGGACTCGCTCCGGGCCTTTGCTCTTGGCAAGTGACGAATGGTTTCGCGCCCCCGCGGTCTTCGTTGACATCGACATCCGCCTATGTGAAAATCCGCGGCAGTGGGGCATCCACTCTAGCTTTTTGAGCCGAACGAGAAAGGCTGCGAATCGTCCGAGGTCGAGCGTTTGCAACTGCGTGGGCAAATCGTGGTCATGATGCGGCTCCTTGGCTGTATATCGGGGGCGGTTTGAAGGCCGTCGTGCTGGCACTGGCAGTCGCTTTAGCGCTGATTGCCGGGTGGACGGATTGGCGCGGCCGGCGTATCCCGAACTGGCTCACCGTACCGGGATTCCTGATCGGAGTTTCGGCGAATCTGCTGGCCAGCGGATGGACTGGACTAAAGACTTCCCTGCTGGGCGCTGGGCTGGGACTGCTGCTGCTTCTGCCCTTCGTTTTTTTGCGCAGCCTGGGAGCCGGCGACTGGAAGCTGGCCGGCGCTCTGGGAGCGTTCGTAGGTCCGGGAGTTCTGGCCGATCTGCTGATTGGATCGGTCTTCGTGGCCGGGATCATGGCCTTGGGCTTGGTGATTTACAAGCGGCGATTCAAGGAAACGCTGCGCAACATAGGAAGAATGCTGGCGTCGATGTTGGCTTTTCGCATGCCCGGAGCTGAGGTTTCGCTGGATAATCCGCAATCCCTCAAGGTCCCCTACGGCGTGGCCTTGGCCCTGACCACTGTGCTTTTCGGCGTCTGCAGGATGTGGGGAGTACGCTTGCAATGAAACGGCCGGAATGGACAACCTGCGGCGGTTTGGCGCGCGGCACGCGCGGCTCCGAGATTGCCGAGAGTGCTGTGATCCTGCCCCTGCTCTTCATGGTGGTGATGGCCATCTTCTGGTTCGGGCAAGCCTTCCGCATTTACGGCACCATCACGCACGCCGCCCGCGAAGGCGCGCGCGCCGCCGTCGTCCCGGCTTGCGCCACATGCTCCGCAACCACATCCGCGCAGAACGCAGTCAACGCCGTCAACAGCGTGCTGGCCGCGGCCAAGCTGAACTCGGCGCTGGTGCAGCAGCCGGTACCGCCTCCCGTTCTCTACGCCTGCACCCAGAGTTCCCCTTGCGGCAGTGCGGTCCCATGCACTTACGTTGGTAGCAGCAACGTTTGCGTTCAAAGCAATGTTCAGTTGTCGTCCTGCACCGCCACTCCAGCCAGTGAGGCGACCTGCGGCACCGCGGTCAGCTTCGGCTACAAATATCCTTACCACTTCGTCATACCCCTCACCACGCTGGACCTGGGAAACATCACTTTGCCCGCGCAGGCGCAAATGCGGATGGAGACGCAGTGACCCTGTTGCGCACTCTCGAGTCCTCGCTGCGCGCGGCAGTTGTGCTGTGGCGGGGCACCACCGACGACCGGGCCGCGCAGATTGTAGAGTTTGCGCTTTCCCTGCCCCTGCTGGTGGTGTTCGTGGTGGGAATCTTTGACTTCAGCGGAGCGCTCACTCTCAAGCAAAAATTAACCAATGCCGCGAGGGAGGGTGCCCGGGTGGCCGCTGCCGATCCCGCCAACGATCTCGGCGGCGGTGCCTCCGCGGTGCCCGTCTCCGTATCCGACGCATTCTATGTAGTGGATAACTACCTGAAGTCAGAACAGATCAATGATTGCGGCCTGAGCACCGCCACACCGGCATCGGCCGGCACGCTCACCTGGAGCTACAGCGCCACGGGCAATGGTTGTCCCGGCCCTGGCGTCACGTTCACCATTAATCGCGGGTACTACTTCCCTATAACCGGGGGATCCGCGCCCTCCAGCTCCTGTTCCCCACAAGCGCCCGGTGGCCAGACCGCGCTCATAGGAACCTGCGTATCCATTAAGTATGGCTACAAGTGGCGATTCAACAGTGTCATCACGCTGCTGGTGCCGAGCGCGACTTACGCGAGCATAACTTCCATTACGACTGCGGCGACCGCGTTCAATGAGAATTAACCAGAGAATGAACCAGAATTGAGGAACCGCGCATGCTGCCACCGCTGATCGAACGTCCGCGACCAGGCGCCCTGAACCGGCGGCGCGAGCGGGGTGTCACTTTGGCCCTGGTGGCCGTGGCTATTTTCAGCATCGTCGCCATGGCGGCCCTGTCAATTGACATCGGCACGCTGTATCAGGCCAGCGCCGAAGCGCAGCGCGCGGCCGATGCCGCGGCCTTGGCTGCCGCGCGAAGCATTTCGATCTCGGGCCTTACCGGCGATCCTTTAAACTCCTCCGGCACCTGGGCGACCACCTGCACAAACGCCACGCAAACGGCGCAAGCCGTAGCCCAGCAGAACAGCGTCGGCGGCGCATCCGTGCCAGCCGCTTCTATTTCGGTAACCTACTCTGCCGGTAGCGGCGCGGTCAGTCCCGGCAGCGCGGACTGCTCCACTCTAGGAGCGGGTTTCGCAGTGAACCCAGTGGTCACCGTGAAGGTAAGCCAATCGAGTCTGCCAACCTATTTTTCCCGTATCTGGGGCCGGACCGGCAGCAGCGTGAGCGCGACCGCTTCTGCGGAAGCTTTCAATCCTTCGAATTCCGACACCTACGCCGGCCAGGTTGTGCCCGTTCAACCACGGTGCGTGAAGCCGTTGATGCTGCCGAATTTCGAGCCCTGGGCTTCTTCGGGGTGCACAAACAACTGCACCAACTTCGTCGATCCGACGTCCGGAGCTATCAAGAGCCCAGGCATTCTCGCGGATAGCCCCACCAGTGCCGTGATCGGCCAGACCTTCTGGCTATTGCCAGACTGCAGGCACAACGGGGCGTCCTGCAGCGGCAACATGCGGAGCAACCCGCCGCAGGCGAACTACACGAACGGCAGCGACCAATATATTCCACCCACCCCCAATCTCAATCTCGAGTATCTTCCTGGTCAAGCTTCGTATAGTTCCACCGCGGTCCCGTCAGGTTCCGATGCCTGCTCGGCGGTTTCCGACAACTACGCTCAGGCCATCGCGGGCTGCGATCAGACCACGGTCTATCAATGCGGCGTGCAAGCAAGCGGCAACTATGTGGACTTGAGTGAGAATCCGGGGCTGGCTGACACCACAAACGGTGCGCAGTGCCTCATCCACCAAGGAACAACAAATTCAGATAACCTGGCAGCCCTCGGGCAAGACACGCTCCAACCGCAATGGGCAACTCCGCCAGTCTATCCATTCCAGATTCAAGCCGGAACCAGCAATCCCCTGACCCCAGTCCGCGGCGACCCCGTGACCAGCAGCACCTCAATCGTTTCCCTGCCGATCTACGATAGCACCCAAACCATCAACACGACTGGTACGACCAACGTCACCATCATCGGTTTTCTGCAAGTCTTCATCAACTATGTCGATGGCAACGGCAACCTGAACGTGACGGTGATGAACGTGGCCGGCTGCGGCAACCAGGCGACCGGCACGGCCCTGGCCGGATCTTCGCCCGTCCCGGTCCGGCTCATCACGCCGCCGTAATTCCGAGGCAAGGCAACTTTGCCCGCAGTTTAACCTCCGGCGAGATCAATCCCGCGCCTGCGAAAAGTGAACCTGAAAAGTTTGGCTCCTAATCGGGACCGTCATCGCCGGGGGCCCTTGGATCGGGCTGGTTGGAATTCTGGAATGGTGGCGCGGGCTGCGACGGGGATGCGATTCCGGGTCGAACGTCCGCTTCACCATTCGCGTCGCTCATGGGTTGAAGCGGTCCCCTCGCGCCTGGCATCGATGCTTCCGTGCGCGGACTGAGAATGACCCGGTCCAGACCACCCGGATCAGTCGAAGAACTCAGAATCAGGAAATTGAACTTCGACCCGTTCAGCAGGTGAGCCAGAACTTCCGGCGCGGGCGCGGGGCCAAACTCGCCGACCACCATTTCCTGTTCCGCTCCGGCGGGGATGGCAATCACCGCTCCCGTGCGCTGGTGCACCGCGAAAAGAACTTCCGATAGATTGGCTTTGCTGGCGCGGATCGAGAGCTGACCGTCATGAAAGGAAACGTCAAGCGGCGGCGGTGGCGGTGCTGCAGTCGAGACCGGCATCGTCTGCGTGGAGTACCCCGTATTCATCAGGGCCGGTCCGGGAGCTCTGTGGAGTGAAGCCGTTTCCGCAGCCGGATTGCCGCCGACTTTCACGATCACTGTTCTTCCCTCGGGAAAAACCTGGTAAGGCTGCGGACCGTGCAAATCAAACACAATCCGCGTGACCGGCGGATCCGAGGAAAACAAACCCACGCGCAGGCTCTTGACTTCCGCGCGGTTTACCGTCTGGCTGCGTAATTGGGCGCCCGGAACCGAGTTGACGAAATCCACCACCAGGCGGTCGGGATTGGTGAGCACATTGGTTTGCGGGATGATGCGCTCGCTGGCCTCGATCTCAACCTCAACCAGGTTTGGCGTGCGCAGCACTTCCACCCGGCGTATCGAGGGCAGGGCTCGAGCTTGGCCCGCGGCCGGCGCGGGAGAACACAGCATGGCCAATGCCAGCAAAGCGGCAGCGACTCTGAGGGAGCGGTGCATGAATACCTTATCGGTGAAAGCGTCGCCTAGGCCGATTCTAGCAGCGTTGGTGGGCCGAAACCCTTACGGAAGGATTACAACTTTGGGTCGCCGAGCCAGACCGGGAATATCACGTCAGCTCGGCACGAGCGGAAAAGGTTTCCGGAAACGCGCTTCCGGTGCGGGTTTTCTTGCCGATGCTGACAGGAGATCGAACTGATTAAAAAAATTAGCGGGCCAACCACTTCAAGCGCCGGAAATCTTGCGGCGCGCTTGCCAGTAGATGGCAAACAAGCCAGAGGCAAACAGTATCCAGGTCGCTGGTTCGGGCACGGTTCCCGTAGACCCACCACCGCTGGCGCAAGGGTTTACTACCTTCTTCTTTTTTCCGATAACATCGGCTTCACTGTCGGTTGCGGGTGTGTCTTTCTTTTTCTTCACCGGTCCGCACAGGCCGACGGGCAACGGTGGAGGCGAAATCGGCACCCAGTTTCCGGGAACGAACGGATTGTACAAACTGAGCGGCTCGAGCGGCCCAAGGCCAGGCGCGGGCCGGTTCAGCAGCGCCGACTGGAAGGGCACGGGAGGACCTTGCGTGGCCGTGCCTCGAATCGGTTGATCGAACTTTTCCGCCGAGGGCTCGGAAGGCGAAGTGGCCAGTTGGCGAGTTTCCGACACGCGATTGCCGCAGCGGGTGCGTCCCGTTATTTTTCCATCGGTGATCAGAGTTTCGCCCTTGTGGAGCGTTAGCCTTCGACGAGTCCAGTAGATGTGGTTGCCGATGCGGTAGGACACGTAAGCCGTGCGGGCCAGAGTAAGACGCACCACCTGCGCGCGTGCGTAATCGAACCCGGCGTAGTGGGCTGCGACCACCGGATCGTGTTCCGCCACCCACTGCAATTCCCTGGCATCGGCAAATCCGCCGGGCACCACGGAATAAGGATAGACGGGACGCGCCGATTGGGCATGGGAAAGAATCTGATCAAGGCTAATCGCGGGGCTGCGTCGAAGTGCAGACGAGTCGAAGGGGGAAGACGCGGAGCGTCCCGCACGAAATAAAGACGGGCTGAAATACATCAACGCGAGGCAGGAGATGGCGGCAGTAAGGACCGCGAAAACCGCGGCCGCGGACCAACGGCGAAGAAGATGATTGCGGCGGTGACGGCGCGTTCGCCGACGCCGCATTAACACCGGGACGTTCCCGTTCTCGGGATCGGGCACAAACCACTCCTACTCACAGCGACCATTAGGGCTCCTGGGCTGGAGGCTCTTACACTACCGAACAACTCAGGCGCAGTTTGCGTGCCATGCCGCAGTAAGCGAACCATTGAAAAACCAGGGGGATTCGCCGTTGATGACGATCATGGTAGCAGACCGCGAAACCTTTTGCACAAAATATCTACTGGATTGCCCGAGCGGCGACGGAGCCGCAGGAAATGCCATGATCTTTCATTTTTAAATCTTTGTCTTTAATCTTCATCTTCAATCTTTAATCTTTATCTTTCCGAGCAGCCGAGCGCCGCGACCGTGACGCCGAAGGTTACACGGGTAATACCACGGGTGTGCCATTTGCAAGTAAGTGAACTCGCTGGTACTCTGGTTTGGGTTACGGAAGTCAGGTTCACCTCGTCGAGAGAAATTCCGTACCCTGGGGCGCAGTCCTTGTTTGGTGGGGAGGTAAGCTCGTGCGTTTGACCCGTTTTCATCTCGCACTCCTGGTGCTGGCGCTCTCATTGCTTTTGGCGAGTCCGGCGTTCGCCAACTCGATCACCTTGACTTATCTGGGAGGAACGCCCAGCGGGATCGGGGGCGGATCCGTCTATCCCTACCAGTTTTCCACCAACGGCAGCAGCACAGCTTCACTCTCGCTGATTTGTGACAGCTACGATAACAACGTCACCAAGGGAGAGTCGTGGACGGCGACGGTTACACCGTTCCTGCAGGGCATTGCGAACAGCCTGTTTGGGCCATCCATGACGCTGGACTACAAAGCCGCCGGGTTGATCTTTAAGAGCATGCTGGCCGGAAGCATCAGCGCGACGGATGCGAATTGGGCCATCTGGGGCCTGTTCTCATCGAAGGCAGCGTCGATGTCCGAATTCCAGACCACGGGCGCGGGAGCTATCGATGCCCAGTATCTGGGGCTGGCTGCGACCGCATCGAATTCCGCCTTCAACGGGCTTCTGCTGTACACGCCGCAGGCTGGGACTCAGACTGTGGGCGGCATACCGCAGGAATACATCGGATACAGCGCGGTTCCCGAGCCCAGCAGCCTGCTGCTGATGGGGACAGGGTTGGTGGGGCTGGCGGGAGTGATTCGGCGAAAGCTCGGCAAAGTCTAAGCCTCACAAACCTCGTTTCGTAAACCTAGCTTGCTAGATTTGGCTTCGTAAATCGGGCTTCCCAAACCTGAATCACCGCGCCTGCAATGGGGCAGTTCGCGCCTGTTGATTTCTCCTCGAAAATAAATTCTCGATGAGACCGCCGAAGCGGGATGGCGGGAGTGCGCTTCGAGGCGGAATGTTCGATACCCCCTCCCCCCACCCTCTAGTGGAATCATCGAGTTAGCAAGAGATTCCCGGTAAAATCCGGATGTCAAAGAACTTAGGTACTAAAATCGGCACAACAAAGGACTTAGAGGCGTGACCATGTGGGCTGACCCGACCGTCACGGCCTCGACCATGATTGCGCGAATCTGTTTTGAACACAAGGTCAGATGTCACACGAGGGCTGTGGAAATGTTTGGAGCGATGGTTTTCGCACTGAGCCCGCTCGCGGAAATTGAGAAGCGTGCCGACTGTCCCCCGTTCCCCTAGGAAAAAGCGGGGTATAATCGTGTCGCTCTGTGCGGCCTTGCAAATCGGAGCCCCCGACCTCCAGAGTTTTCTCGCATTCCACAAAAAGGGAGGGACCCGATGGCCCGCCAAGATTTTTCCGTTGCCGCAAGCAGGATTTTGAAGGTTGTCTCGATTGTTCTGGTTTTTATGGGCGGCGCCCTGGCCTCGGCCAGACTGAGACCATTCTCTATAATTTCGGGCAGGATTTTCCAGCCTTCATTGCTGGCTTGCCTTCTGGCCGTATGGTCTTAGACAGCGCGGGCAATCTCTATTCTGAGGTGGGGGGCGGGACGTCAGATGTAGATGGCGCCATTTTCAAGCTGACTGCGCCCAGCACGTCCGGCGGCGCCTGGGTTGGGAGCTTGCTCTACAGCTTCGAGGGAGACGGTACGGGCCTGTCGGATGGCTCGGATCCGCTGGGGGGCCTGGTGGTGGACGAAATGGGAGCGTTCTACGGCACAACCTCCAGAGGCGGCGCAAGTGATCGCGGTACAGTGTTCGAGCTGACACCGCCCGCCGCTTCCGGTGACGCCTGGACCGAGAGCATCCTGCATCGCTTCGGGGGAAGCAGCAACGGCATGAGCCCGGCATGCAGCCTGCTGCGCACCCAGAACGGCACGCTCTACGGCACGACCCAAGCCGGAGGCAGCGCGGGCGCAGGCACAATCTTCAGACTGACTCCGCCCGCAGCAGGAGGGACGGCCTGGACGGAGAACATACTCTACAACTTCACCGGGGGCAGCGACGGAGGCACTCCCAGCGGCGAGTTGATCCTCGACAAAAGCGGCACCCTCTACGGCATGACCAACCAGGGCGGCTTAGGATTCGGCACTGTTTTCGAGCTGACTCGACCGGCGATTGCAGGCGGAGCCTGGACGGAAAGCGTGCTCTACAGCTTCACTGGCGGGAGCGACGGCGACCATCCTCTTGGCGGTTTCATCTTCGACTCGACTGGCGCGCTCTACGGCACGACCAACGGAGTGTATATTGGTGGCGACTGCGACCCGGCCAGGCCCGGCAGGTGCGGCACAGTCTTCAAGCTGGCTCCGCCCTCGACGCAGGGAGGCGCGTGGAGCTACACCGTGATTTGGACCTTCACCGGATTCTCGGACGGCGCGGCTCCCCTGGTGGGTCTCACGCTGGGCAAGAACGGCAAAACACTTTATGGGACTGCGTCCGGTGGGGGCTCTATCAGCGGAACTGGCCCTGGCACCGTCTTCCGGCTCACCCCTCCAACTGCGCCGGGCGGGGCTTGGACCGAGAGCACGCTCCACCGCTTTATCGGAAGCTCAAAGGACGGAGGAGATCCCGATTCGCCGCTGATACTCAGCGGGGGCGCCCTTTACGGCACGACGCACCTGGGCGGCACATTCAACGACGGCACAGTGTTCAGGTTGGTGCCCTAAATCATTAATCCCGGCGCTTCTTTGCGCCTCAGTTCACGATCAAGTAACTGAGGCACGCCGGGGTCGTCATCGGCGCAGCGCTCGCCTTGATTGTAAAGCTCGTCCCGGACACACTCTCAACCTCTCCGGCGAAAAAGCGGTGCCGAAAAACACTTTGGGATATTTTGTTCTTTGACGCAGCCTTTGCTCTCGGCTGTTGGCTCTTGTCGAGGGCACTCAGATGTAGGAGCAGCGAACGATTTTATGAGATAACTAGAAGCCATCTCATAATGAATCAGCGGAGTAAACTGCCGGTTCCCTCAGGGGCTAAAGCCCGCGTCTTTATTGGCCCTTTGCGGCACGGCTGAAGCCGTGCCCTTTCAAAACCGATTTATGAGATAACTAGATAACTTCCAGTGACCGTTTTGAACGGAAAAGAGGATTATGAGCGCCATCGAACAGCCCACCGCACTCCAATTCCCTGCCCTGCAACCGCCGCGCCGGTACTTGTTCGGACCTGGACCGAGCATGGTTCACCCGCGGGTGTACGAGGCGCTGGCCCAGCCGATTGTCGGGCACCTCGACCCTTACTTTATCCAGGTCATGGGAGAGGTGCAGCAATTGCTCAAGAGCGCTTTCGGGACGAAAGAGGGCGCTACGCTGGTGATTTCCGGCACGGGGAGCGCGGGCATGGAGGCCGCGGTGGCGAACTTCCTGGAGCCGGGAACGAAGTTGGCGGTGTTTGCCAACGGATATTTCTCCGACCGGCTCACGGAGATGGCGAAGCGGCAAGGCGCGAACGTAGTACGCCTGGAGAAGCCGTGGGGGGAAATCTTCACGGAGGATGAAGCCCTGGAGTTCATTGGCCGGGAGAAGCCGCAGGTTGTGGCTTATGTGCATGCGGAAACGTCGACGGGAGCGTTGCAAGCGGGCGAGGCGATCTGCGCGGCGGCGCACGATGCCGGGGCTCTGGTGATTGCGGATTGCGTGACGTCGCTCGGCGGAATGCCGGTGGAGTTCGACCGGACGGGCATGGATGTGGCGTACAGCTGCACGCAAAAAGGATTGAGCTGCCCTCCGGGGTTGTCACCGATGGCGATGTCGGGAAGGGCGATGGAGTTCCTGCGGGCTCGAAGTTCCGCTTCACGCAGCTGGTATTTGGACCTGAAGCTGATTCATGACTACTCGACGGTATCGCACCGCTACCATCACACGGCGCCGATTTCGATGTTTTACGGGTTGCGCGAGGCGCTGCTGGTGATTGCCGAGGAAGGAATCGAGAACCGCTGGGAGCGGCATCGCCGTTGCAATCAGGCCTTTGTCAAGGGCGTCGAAGGCATGGGTTTGCGCATGCACGTTCCGGAGCGGCACCGGATCGCGACGCTTAATACGGTGCGCGTGCCCGAAGGGGTGGACGAGGGTAAAGTACGGCGCCGCCTTATCGACGGCGCGGGCATTGAAATCGCGGGCGGCTTTGGGCCGCTGGCGGGCAAAATCTTCCGCATCGGCGTGATGGGACCGCTGGCCAGCGAGGACAACGTGCAGTTTTTTCTGAAGGAATTCAAAAAGGCTGTGAGCGCAGAGGGCTAGGAGCAGTTTGAGGATTGTCGCAGGATGCGCGAAGCTGCAGGTGCGTGCACTCTTCTCGTTCCCAGCGGGAAAGAGAAGCTCTGGCCGGGATGACCATGCGTAAAGATAGTAATCTGAAAACGCGGCAGGAGGTTCGATGGAACTACGGCTTGGCCGCTTGAAGACGCTCTGCCAGAGCGTTGACCTCGAAGTTCAATCCTTGAGGAAGACGGCTGCCGAAGTGGGCGAAGTGTTCTTTGATCGAGGGGACTTCGGCGCGCCAGCCGGCGATATCGATGCCGAGCAGTTCCTCGACCTGGGCGGGGCTAAGGCCGAGTCCCACGGTATCGAGATCAGCGACTTGGGGAAGGCGGCCGATGGGAGTGTCTTGGGCGTGAACTTTGCCGTCGCAGCGCTCGAAAATCCACTTCAGCACGCGGCTGTTTTCACCATAGCCGGGCCACAGGAGCCGACCGTTTTTGTCCTGGCGAAACCAGTTGACATAGAAAATCCTGGGCAGCCTGGAGGGGGATGTGAGCGTCCCCATGCGGAGCCAGTGCGCGAAGTAATCGCCCATGTGGTAACCGCAGAAGGGCAGCATGGCCATGGGATCGCGGCGCAACTGGCCGACGGCTCCGGTAATGGCGGCGGTGGTCTCGCTGCTGGCGATGGCGCCGAGAAAAGTGCCGTGCTGCCAATTAAAGGCCTCGGTGACCAAGGGAACAATGCCGGCGCGCCTGCCACCGAACAGGATGGCATCGATGGGGACACCGTTCGGGTCTTCCCACTCGGGGGCAATCACGGGACACTGGCTGGCAGGGGTGGTAAAGCGCGCGTTGGGATGGGCTGCCCGGCGCCCTGAGTCGGGCGTCCAGCGGCGACGGAGCCAGTCCACGGCACGGGCGGGCTTTTCATCGGTCATTCCCTCCCACCACACGTCGCCATCGAGCGTCATGGCGCAGTTGGTGAAGATGGAGTTGTGGGTGAAGCTGAGCATGGCGTTGGCGTTCGATTTCATGCTGGTGCCGGGGGCGACGCCGAAGAAGCCGTATTCCGGATTGATAGCGTAGAGCCGGCCATCGGCGCCGAATTTCATCCAGGCGATGTCATCGCCGATGGTCTCGACCTTCCAGCCGGGAAGGGTGGGAATGAGCATGGACAAGTTGGTTTTTCCGCAGGCCGAGGGAAACGCGCCGGTCATATATTTGGCCTGGCCGGAGGGGCTGGTGAGCTTGAGAATCAGCATGTGCTCGGCCATCCAGCCCTCGTCGCGGGCCTGCACGGAGGCGATGCGCAGAGCGTGGCACTTCTTGGCCAGCAAGGCGTTGCCACCGTAACCGGAGCCGTAGGACCAGATCTCGCGGGTTTCGGGAAAATGGCAGATATACTTGTTGGCGGAGTTAGAGCGCCAGGTGGAGTCGGCCTGATTGGGACCGAGAGGATCGCCGACCGAGTGCAAGCCGCCGACAAATTCGCCGTCGGCTCCGAGAGCCTGCAGCACCTGGGTGCCGACGCGGGTCATGATGCGCATGCTGACCGCCACATAGGTGGAATCGGTAAGCTCGATGCCGATCTTGGCCATGGGCGAGCCGATCGGACCCAGGCTGTAGGGCACGACATACATGGTGCGGCCCACCATGGAGCCGGCAAACAGGCCGGCCAGCTTGCGCTTCATTTTCGCCGGATCTTCCCAGTTGTTGGTGGGACCAGCCTCTTCTTTGGTTCGGGAGCAGATAAAGGTCTGATCTTCGACGCGGGCCACATCGGCGGGATCGGAGCGGACGAGCACGCTGTTGGGGCGCTTCTCGGGGTTCAGCGGAATCGCGATCCCGGTGAGGGTGAGGAAGCGCAGCAGCTCCTGATATTCCTGGGGCGAGCCATTGCACCAGTAAATGCGATCGGGTTGGCACATGCGGGCGGCTTCTTCGATCCAGCGCTCCAACCTGGCATGCCTATGGTCATTCCCGGCCGCATTAACTTCCATCGTGATGGTGGCCATGATGGTGAATGTCTCTCATCGAACGAATTGCTGATTGCAGTACCCGCCCTAGACACGGTTGACGCCGGTAAAGCGTCGCGCAGGCTTGGACCGCCGCAACACAACCCGGCGGCGCCGGCTGAGTCATTTGCCCGGCGGATCGAGAAAATGGGGTAGGTCATCCCTGCCGGACACAGCCAATATTCTCTCGCACTCGAAGACATTATTCCAGCGAATGCTTTCCGTGGACCAAGATTAGTTATTCCCGATCCCTATTTAAGGACATGGTGGAGCTAGTCGGGCTCGAACCGACGACCTCATCGTTGCGAACGATGCGCTCTCCCAGCTGAGCTATAGCCCCATGAGCAGAAAGGATTGCTGGCTTGCCTAGCCAGTTTATCAGCGTTGCTGGGTCGGCACAAAGAGCGGTGTCTGCCGACCTTGAACTTCCGGAAAATACTCGTGCGAGCAGCTTGGCAGAAGCAGGGCGGCCGCAGGTACCATAGTTGAAATCTGCAGGAGAAAAGACCTTGACGAAGACCCCCGGCGCGCGTCTAACCTGATACTAGGGGCCTGATGCCACGGGCTGAATACTTTGGGTGGGCCGAGCGGGAAACAAAGCAGAGATGTTTGGGCAACTGAATGCCGGAATGGCGGGTCATCGGCGAGCGCTGGCGGGCTCGCTGGCGCTGCACGGGCTGCTGTTTGCGTGGCTGTTGCATGCCCCGCAGGCTCAATTGTTGTCGCCTGCTTCGATTGCGCTGGGGCACAACGGCAGAGTGGTCACGCGAATTTACTTTCCTACTCCGACACCTGACGAGAGCACTACCAGTTCATCCACCAGGGCCACTGAAGTGTATCGCCACCAGCGGCTAGGGCACGAGAAGCTGACCTGGAAACGGAGTTCCGCTCCGGCGAAGATGCGGCCGCTGCCGACGCCGGTCGCTCCGTCGCCGGCCGAGGACAACGCGACGACGGCAACGCTCTCCAAGCTGGGGCATGGCGCGACGGCGGGACTTCCCTACGGATCCGTGCCTGGCGGACCGGTGTATGGGGACGAGATTCGCCCGGCTTTGCCCATCGCGACCGCCGATCCGGTGGTTTATCCCTGGGAACTGCCGCCATCGGAAGGAAATGTAGTGGTGGAAATCACAATTGACGAGCGCGGAGAAATCGTTAGCAAAACGGTACTCAAGAGCATGGGCCCGAAGCTCGATGAAAAGTTTCTGGCCGCGCTCGACAATTGGCGTTTCCGTCCGGCCACGCGTAACGGAGTGGCGATCGCCTCCAAGCAGGACGCCATCTTCCACTTCCGCGCCCGGGGCTAAGCGCAGCCGGGCAGCGCCTGCGATGGTTCCAGCAACCGCTATAATGGAAGTGTGAGCGCAGGAATTCAGCAAATCGCGTCCGCGAATTTTCCTACCGGCTGGGGCAGGTTCCGGATTTATGGCTTTCGCGCCGAATCCGGTTCGGATGGAAACCGCCAGGTTGAGGAAGCGGTTGCCTTGGTGATGGGTGATATTCAGTCCACCGCTCCGCTGGTGCGAGTGCACTCGCAATGCCTTACGGGCGACGTTTTTCATTCTCTGCGTTGTGACTGCCGGCAGCAACTGGAGATGGCGCTTGCCATGATTCGCGACGAGGGCGCGGGGATTCTGATTTACGAACAGCAGGAGGGCCGTGGCATTGGCCTCATGGCGAAATTGCAGGCGTATGAATTGCAGGACGCCGGTCTGGATACGGTGGAAGCCAACGAGCGGCTGGGCTTCAGGGCCGACCAGCGCGACTTTGCGCTGCCCGGCCAGGTGCTCAAAGCGCTGGGCGTAAGCCGAGTGCGCCTGCTGTCGAATAATCCGGAGAAGGTCGAGGCTCTGCAGCGCGCCGGCGTCGAAGTGGTGGAGCGCGTGCCCTGCGAAGTCGAGCCCAGCCCGCACGCCGAAGAGTACCTCAAGACCAAGAAGGAAAAGCTCGGCCACTTATTCTCGTCGCGCTAGACCAATGCCGGATTCGGACCCCCGAGGTAAAGCGGACATTGCGGCTGCTCCGGCGATCGTCGACCGTGCTCTCTCTGGCGATTCTCTGCGCCGCGGGCATGGTGTATTACCATCTCTGGCTTTTCGCGCCGAGGGCGATGGAAGTGCGTGCCGCCCAGGGCTACGGCAACGGATATTCCTTCGGAGCTGACTTCTATCCCATCTGGCTCACTTCGCGCCAGGGCGTGTTTCATCATCGCGATCCCTATAGCGCGGAGATGACGCGGCAGATTCAGACCGGCCTGTTCGGACGGCCGCTGGATGCACATAATTCCGCCGCTCCCCCGGATTACCGGACCTTCGCTTATCCAGCTTTCGTCGACCTGCTCTTCTGGCCTTTGGGGCTGCTGTCTTTTTCCGTGGTTCGCATCGCGGTGGCAATAGTTCTTGCCGTAGCGACGGCGGTTAGCGTGGTTCTCTGGCTGCGGAGTTTTCATCTCCGTGCCGGCGTGGCAGTGCTGGTTTCGGTGATGGTTCTTACTCTCTCCAGTTACGCGGTACTCGAAGGACTGTTCGCAGACCAGGTGGGACTGCTGGTGGGATTTCTTGTCGCGGCCGCGTTGGCCGCGCTGGTTCAGCGAAAGCTCTTTCTGGCGGGGAGCCTGTTAGGATTGGCTCTTGTCAAACCGCAAATGATGGCGCTGGCCGGCGCTTACCTTCTATTGTGGAGTTTGCATCAAGGACGCCTGCGCTGGAGATTGTTGAGCGGCTTTGCTCTGATATCAAGCGTGTTGGTCGGGTCTTCGCTGCTGGTGTGGCCGCGCTGGATTCACGAGTGGCTGCAAGTATTGTTTGGCTATCGGCAGTACGCGACGCCACCACTCGTTTGTTATTTGCTCGGCTCCCGGGTTGGTTCGCGGCTCGGTCCATTGCTGATCGCCGCGCTGCTGGCAAGCGCGGCCGCCCTGGCGTGGCGAATGCGGCGTGCCTCTCCTACGTCCATCGAGTTCGCATTGACGATCAGTCTGCTGGCGGCCATCACGGCCGTCACCCTGCTGCCCGGACACGCGGTGTACGACCACATCGTGCTCTTGCCTGGAATCCTGCTGGTTGCCTTCTCATGGCGCGGTTTCGCGGCATCAAGCCGAGTGTTTCGCGTGGTGCTGGGCGTGACTGCGCTGGCCCTGTTCTGGCAATGGATTCTTGCGCCGGTGGTGATCGCCGCGCAGCCAATTCTTCCCCATCGAGTATTTGTTTCAGCCGTGCTCACGCTGCCCATCCGCACCGCGGCGTCGATTCCTTTCGGCGTGCTCGCGCTGCTTGGCCTGATGTTGCGAGAAGTGGCGCGGAAGCGAATTGCTGGCAGTGGAAATCTCTGATCGCCGGGAACCAAAACGCGGATCAGTGATTGAGAATCTTTGCTAAGGCGTCGCGATTGCTGGCGGGCAAATCGCGCAGGCCGGCGCGTGCCAGTGCAAGATAAATCTCCCGCGCTCCCGGAATGCTTCGCAATACCCTCAGATGCTTCTCTACCGTGGCCACGTCGCCGCGTGCGATGGGACCGCTGAATGCCGCGGGCGCGCCCCGGCGCGCGTAGTTCGCCAGGGTTTGCGTGAGGATGGGCAGCATTCTCTGGTTGGCCGCCTTTCGCCCGATTCCGGCGGCGCCGGCGACGCGCTCGCCGGCCGCCAGCAGGGCGATCAGCAGCGGCGAGGCAAACATTCCCCAGGCGTGATACGCCTGCTTCCGCTCTTTGCGAATGGTAAACGGCCGCCCATGCAAATTCAGAACGATGGCACGCGCAGCCCGTACCGCCTTTGGATCGCCTTCCATCATGAAGGGAACTTCCGCAAGCGCCGGTCGAGCACCGCGCACAAACGTCATCAGGGGATGCACTGAGGCCACGGCTGCCCCGCGCCGCCGCAGCGCGGCCAATTCGTCGCTGGTGAGCGCTCCGCTGGAGTGCAGCGCCACCTTGCCGCTCCAATCAGCCGCTCGCGCCAGGGATTCGGCGGCGCCGCGAATGGCTGCATCGGGGACGCAAAACCAAACGATGCCAGCATTGATTTGGCCGTCGACCTGTGCCCCGGCAGCGGTCACAGCCGACGCCCCAACCTTGCGGGCCAGGCGCCGGGCTCGCCGCAAAGACGCTGGCCGCCGACGTGAAACGATTTGGTCGATTGCGTATTTCGCATCGTGCAACGATGCAGCCAGTGCTGCGGCCAGGTTGCCTGCTCCGACGATTGCGATACGCGGTTTTGCCGGCCGCCTTACGGACATGCCCGGCAGAATAGCAGAATCAGACGCAAACATAAGAAGTGTCATAACCAGTTTCTGCCGAAAGTCTTCCGACGATTGTTTTGCTTTATATTGTTCTCATGCCTAAGTCCGCGCGTTTTAAATTGAAACCTGCTAAAGGCCGCAAACATTCGACTTCGAAGGCGCGCGTGATTTCTTCGCGAACGGTGTATCGCGGCCCGGTCTTCTGGGTGACAACGGACGAGGTGCAGGAGCCGGGAGGCGTGCGCGCCCGCCGCGATGTCATTCATCACTCGGGCTCGGTGGTAATTCTAGCCGTCGATGAATCGGGGTCGACGACACGCGTACTGCTGGAGCGCCAGTATCGCCACGCCGCGAACGGAAATCTATGGGAATTGCCCGCGGGGCGCATTGATCCCGGTGAAAAAGCCCTGCCGGCGGCCCGGCGCGAACTGCTTGAGGAAACCGGATACACGGCCGCGCATTGGCGGCGCATTCTGCACTTCTACGCCAGCCCCGGATTCGTCGCCGAAACCATGTCGGTGTATCTGGCTACCGGACTACGCGCCGGGCCGGCACATCCCGAGGCCGATGAAGTGATCTACCAGCGTATGTTCCCGCTCTCCAGCGCGCTTCGCATGGTGTTACGCGGCACGATTCGCGACGCGAAAACCATCGCCTCAGTGCTGTGGCTCGATCATCAGGTTCGCCGAGGGTAGCAACTGCGGTGTGCCGCCGTTGCTGGCGCCGCAACCGTTTCGCCTTGACACCTCAATCTATTCGCTCCAAAATGCATGCTATGCGGGCACGTCCGGGGCCCCCCAGTGCGGGACGTGCGGGAAGAGGGGGTGTACGTGGAACGTCTGAAAGGCACCGTCAAGTGGTTTAATAACGCAAAAGGATACGGATTCATCGGGCGCGCGGATGGTCCCGACGTTTTTGTACACTACAGCGCCATTACTTCCGAGGGCTACAAAAGTCTGCAGGAAGGCGACGCCGTCGAGTTCGAGATCGCCGACGGCCAGAAGGGGCCACAGGCGGCCAACGTTACAAAAAGCGCCTGAAGGGCATCTCCATCTGATTCTCCGAACGCCGCGCGGCCGTTAGGAAGAACTCGTGACCGATTGAGCAACTGTTCTCATGGCAACCGCGCTTCCCTGGCCAACGGCTGGCACTGCACTGCAATCTTGTTTAATCTTTAGTCCGTGGACAACAAGGCGATCGCCAACATCTTGTACGAAACCGCCGACCTGCTCGAGATCGACGGCCAGGATTCCTTCCGCATCCGTTCTTACCGCAACGCGGCCCAAGCCATTGAAAACCTGACCGAGCAGATCAAAGATATCATCGCCGAACCCAAGAAAGTGCTGGCGATTCCCGGCATCGGCAAGGGCATGCTGATGAACCTGCAAGAGCTATTCAAAGACGGCAGCCTCAGCGTGCAATCCGACCTGCTCAAGAAATATCACCCATCGATGCTGCAGTTGCTGAAGATCCAGGGCCTGGGCCCGAAGACAATTGCGCTGATCTGGAGCGCGCACAAGGTCTGCGACGTCGATGGCGTGGAAAAGCTGGCGCGCGAAGGCAAGATCCGCGAGCTGCCGCGCATGGGCGAGAAGCACGAACAGAAATTGCTGAAGGCGATCGAAGACTACCGGCGAATTTCAGGACGATTTCTGATCGACGCGGCCGAGACCGAAGTTAACAAGCTAGCGGAATATCTGGCGAAGTTTCCCGGCATCGACCGCATTACTACCGCGGGTTCGCTGCGCCGCGGCCGGGAAACAGTGGGCGATCTGGACATTCTGGTGACGGGCAAGGCCTGCTGCAGCGATATCGAACGCGCCAAGGCGGTCGAGTACGTCGCGAAATATCCGCCCCTGATGGATGTTATTGCGCGCGGCGATAACAAGATCAGCTTCCGCGTGCGCAGCGGCATGCAGGTGGATGTTCGCCTGCTTTCGCCCGAGTCGTTCGGCGCGGCCATGCAATATTTCACCGGATCGAAAGCTCACAACGTGGCCCTGCGCCAGCGCGCGCTCAAGATGGGTTACACGCTCAACGAATACAGCCTCGCCGACCTCAAAACCGAAAAGCCGGTCGCCGGCAAAACGGAAGAAGAAATCTACAGCAAGCTGAAGCTCGACTACATTGCTCCCGAGCTGCGCGAGAATCTGGGCGAGATCGACGCCGCCGCAAATCACGCGTTGCCGGTTCTGATCACTTTGGAGGACCTCCGGGGCGACGTACACATGCACACCGTCGAAACCGATGGCAAAAATACCATCGAGGAAATGGCGGAAGCAGCCAAGGCGCGCGGTTACAAATATATGGCCATCACCGACCATTCCAAGAATCTGGCCTTTGCCAACGGCCTCGACGACAAGCGCGCCGTGGCGCACATCCAGCGAATTCGGGAAGCGAACCAGAAGATCGAGGGCATCACCATCTTCGCCGGAATCGAAGTGGACATCCTGGCCGACGGCGACCTTGATCTCTCCGATGATGTGCTGGCGCAGATGGATGTGGTGATCGCCAGCGTGCATTCGGTTTTCAATCAGGAACCGGCGAAGATGACCGAGCGCCTGCTCAAAGCCGTTACTAATCCGAATACATCGATCATTGGGCATCCTACGGGGCGCCTGCAGCTTCGCCGCGACGCCTACCATTTCGACATGGATGCAGTGCTCACGGCCGCGGCAAAACACAAAGTCGCCATGGAGTTGAACTCCTATCCCGATCGGCTCGATCTCAACGACATGCATCTGCGCCAGGCCAGGCAGCGGGGGGTGAAGATCGTCATCAACACCGATTCCCACCACACCTCGCATCTCGACAAAATCCGCTACGGCATCCTGCAGGCGCGGCGCGCCTGGCTGACCAAAGACGACGTGCTGAATACCTTGCCCGCACAAACATTCGCCAAGGCGATGAAGCACGAATGGAATTGAGACTTCCGCTTGGGAGTACAATTTGAGGGCGCGACTATATGTCCGATCCTAGCCCTAGTTCCACGCCCGTCCCTCCGGCGACCCCGAGCGATGCTTCAGCCAGCAAGTCTCCAGCCCCCCCAGGCGGGCCGACCATCCACATCGGTGAGGAATTCGGTACGGCCAAGCGCAATCTGCCTCCCGTGAAAGTTCTGTTGCTGGCCATGGCCGGAGTGGTGATCGTGGTTGGGGTTTATTCGTTTTTTCAGCGTGCCAAGCCGCAAGGCAGTGGATCGCTCGACACCGTAACCGCGGTAGAACTCCCCGGCCAAAATGCCGTGCTGGTCGCTCTCACCTTCACCCTGCGCAACTCCGGCAAGAAACCGCTCTGGGTGCACGGCATTCAGGGCAAGCTCGTGAACTCCAGCGGCGAACTGAGCGGGGACGCGGTTTCCGCCATCGATTTCGACCGCTATTATCAGGCGTTTCCCATGTTGAAAGCTGACACGCAGCCGCCCCTCGCTCCGGAAGATAAACTCCAACCTGGGGAAGAACGCAAGCGAACCGTGATCGTCAGCTTCCCTGTAACCCTGGCCGTCTTCAACCAGCGTCGATCCGTCAGCGTTGTCATCCAACCCTACGACCAACCCGTGCCCGTGGTATTGACCAGGTAGTCTGCTCGGCTTGGAACTCACCCGTGCCCTTTGCGGTTAACCGGGCCGCGCAGCATGCCCCGCACTTGCGTTAAAGTGATGGGATGCGTTTCTATAAGGTGATGAAGCCGACCCGACACCTTGTCCGAATCATCGCACCCCTGCTGGTATTCCTGCTCTTCGGCGTTTACGCCGAAGCAGCACCTCCGGCGCAGAAGTTCTTGATGTACGTGGGCACCTACACCGTGGGAGGCACAAAGAGCGAGGGCATCTATGCCTACCGCTTCGATCCGAAGACGGCTGAGATCACGCCCCTCGGCCTGGCGGCGGAGACCATCAATCCGTCATTTCTAGCGGTGCACCCGAACCACCGTTTTCTTTATGCGGTCAATGAGGTCGGAGAATACAAAGGCCAGAAAAGCGGAGTGGTCAGCGCCTTCAAGATCGATAGCGCCACCGGCAAATTGACGTTTTTGAATCAAGTGGCCTCGGGAGGCGCGGACCCCTGTTACATAACCGTGGACAAAACCGGGAAGTATGTTCTGGTGGCAAACTACACGGGCGGCAGCGTGGCCGTATTCCCCGTGCTTGCGGATGGCGGCTTGGGCGAAGCTTCCGCCTTTGTGCAGCACACCGGCCACGGCACGAATCCTGAGCGTCAGGAGGGTCCGCACGCTCACTCGATCGATTTATCTCCTGACAACCGCTTCGCCATCGTCGACGACCTCGGACTTGATGAAACCCTGGTCTACCGCTTCGACAGCGCCAAGGGTTCACTTACTCCCAACGATCCAAAGTTCGCCAAGGCCAATCCCGGAGCTGGTCCCAGGCACTTCGTGCTTGTTCCCAACGGCAAATTTGCTTATGTGATCCACGAAATCAGTTCCACGGTTACTGCCTTCAGCTATGATCGCGCCCGCGGAGTTCTGCGTCCGCTGCAAACAATTTCGACGCTCCCCAAAGGTTTTACCGGGCCCAACGATGCGGCCGAGATTCACGTACTTCCTTCCGGCAAGTTCCTCTACGCTTCGAACCGGGGAAACGACAGTATTGCGGTCTTCGCCATCGACGCGCACAAAGGCACTCTCTCGCCCATCGAGTACGCGTCCACCGAGGGCAAGACCCCCCGCAGCTTCGAGATCGATCCAACTGGCCAGTGGTTGTTCTCCGCCGACGAAAAGTCAGACGACATAGTGCTGTTTCGCATCAACCAGCGAACCGGCCGTTTGACGCCGACCGGCAAGGTCGTGGAGGTAGCCGAGCCGGTCTGCGTAAAATTCGTGCCGATCGACTGAGACGCCGGCCGGCGATTGTGAGATTCAAATCGGGTCAGGGATTCGCGTCCCGGGCATGCTTCAGGCGCTCCGGGAAAGATACTGCATTCAATTGGCCGTCACGGGAACCGGCGCGCTTTTCGGCGTGCTCAAATATCCTGTGACTTTCTTTTTGTTCACCGTCCAGACCACCAACTCAAACAGCAAGTGATCCCGTCCCGAATAGAACTGAATGGGCTCGGCGATGTTGCGATCTTTCTTTTCGATGGTCCGGTCGTCGGAGGTCACATTCATCGTGAACCTGCCATGCTTGGGGTCGGTCTTCTTGAGTTGTAGACTCACCGTCGCTACGGGCTGCGGTTTCGCTCCCTTGAGCAGGGTGAATTCGTAGTAGTTCCGGTCACCCCGGTGCTTAAGGAGTTCTAGATCGCTGCGCGTGGTGGCGATCAATCCGCTCTGCACTCCAAGATCGCCGATCGTGCTCTGCAGTTTCGCCTTGGTGGCTTCCAGATCGGCTCTGGTCGAGGCTACGTCGGTCTTAACGCCGCCCACGTCTCCCTTCACTCCCGCCACTTCGCCGCTCACCTGGCCGATCTGCTCTTTCTGTTCGCTCTGCTCTTTTTCCAGGCGGGATTCAGCGGCCTGCTCTTCGGCCTGCAATTGAGCAGCGCGCGTCGCCAGTTCCTTCTTGGTCATCCCCAGTTTTTGAGCCAGCGTCTCTTCCTGGGCTTCGGCGGATTGCATGCGCTTCTGCAGTTCACCGACTTGCGCCTGACTGTCGCTCAAACCCTGCGTCAGTTTCTCGACATGCTGCTGTGTCGTAACATATCCATAGGCCGATGCCGCGACGAAAAGAATCGCCACAAAAACCAGAATCCATTTGCCCGTGTTCGACCCTTGTTCAATCTCTATGTGTTCGCCTTCGTCCGGCATTGGTTCCTCCAGAAGTTGACTGCCTTGATGGTTGAGTCCCCTCAATTGTTGAGCACAAGCGCCGCAGTGTCAATGCGTCCAGACAATGGCGGGTTGGTGAGGCCGGCGGAGAAGTACGCCGATGAGCGCCAGCCAGGCAGGAAACTCGGGCTTTGCGAATATCGATTGGCGGTGAAGATTAGCGGCGAAGCGCCATAGCTTGGCGCAGCGTTGGCTCCGGATCTTGACGGATTGCGCCCGCCGCGGCCCCAACTCGCCTCTCCGCCTGTTTGCCGGCATCGGCCAGAAGCTGGCGCTGCGACGCTTCCGGAAGAAAAGCCTGCAAGCTCGCAGCTTTCACCAGGCATGCGTAAGCCAGTGGCGCGGGAAACCCTGCGCTCTCGAGAAAACGGCCGTAGGCGAACCAATCTTCGGCGCTCGAGGTCTGGTCGCCAATGCTGTCATCCAATTGCAGAGCGTGCTGATAAAGCTGAAGCGCCGGGCCCAGTTTGCCGGCTTCCCCTTGGAGCGCCGCTTCATTCGCGTCGGCGATGCTTTCGAGCTTGGCCTGTTTGGTCTCAGCCGCAATTTTTGCGGCCAGCGCGTACGACTGAACCGCCTCCGCCTTCTGCGACGCCCGCGCCTGGCAATCCGCCAGGCGAAGCGCAACTGCAATCACCTTCTCCGGCTCGGGACGCTGGGCCGCGGGCTGCTGCGCGATTCTGCCCAGAACCAATTTGTAGTGCACGGCTGCGGCCTGCGCTTTTCCTTCGTGATCGAGTTCGTTGGCCAGATAAAGCTGCGCCGGCACCTGGCCAGGATCGATGGCAATCGCCCGCTTCCAGCTATCCACCGCCACATCGGGATGGCCTTCGCGCATGGCCAGCAGTCCGCGATCCACCAGCAGACTTGTATCTCTCGGGGTGTAAGCCAGAGACGCTTCGGTCAAGCCGAACGCTTCATCGAATCGGTTCCGCTCGACCAGGAAGCGCAACAGAGCCTCGCGCGGCGCTGGATCGGAGGGATTCGCCTGCATCGCCTTCCTCCACGCGGCCTCGGCTTGCTGGGGATGACCATCCTCCAGCTCCCGGCGCGCCAGACGCATTTGCAATGCGCTGTCAAACGAATCGAGCACTGCCGCGCGCTGCAAGTCACGGATGTCATCGGAGCGCAGCGCAAGATAGTGGCGGACCTGGTCGACCGTCCCCCAGGCCAGAAGCAGAATCGCCGCGCTAACCCGCAGAGCGCGCGCCCTCGTGGTACTTTCCGAAAACCACCGCCACGCCGCCGCGAGTCCGCCTCCCGCCTCGGAGGCGGCGTTGGCCAGCCGATCTCGCGAATTGAGCAGCAGAGATGCGATGCGGCCATCACGGAGCTTCCAGATGGCGCCATCCAGAATGAAATGGTGCAGATTCACCAGCGCGGTGAAGATTAGAAAACTGGCGCTGAAATCGTGGTGGAAGATGCGGCTGGCCAGCCATGGTCCGGGAACAAACAAGGCGATTCCGCCCGCAATCAGCACCGCAAAATACGTTAAGGGACGCCAGCTTCGGCCTGGAGCTTGCGACGCTTCCCGGCGGGCATAGTAACTCGTAATCCAGAGATACTGCGCCGAATGCATCACGGCCAGAACTCCGGTGCTGTAACGGCTCTGCGGAATCTCTATCCCTTTGATCAGCGACATCGCCGTCGGCAGCAGGAACCAGAGAAACTGAGATGAGAATATGGTTAAGCAGGGCAGCAGCTTTCGCCATCCGATCGACCGCACAAGTTGTGACAAACCGTAAATCGAGAGCCCGAGAAAAGCCGCGCTCAGTGCAATCTGCGCCCAGCGGCTCGCGGCCGGAGGGATGCCCAGAGAAATGAACAGAGGGTCCGGCGAAGCACCGGTGTGGAATCCCAGAAAAAGAATAAGATACGACGCGATGAAAGCGCCGTAGAGCGCCCGCCGTTCTGCCTTGCCAGGGCTTGCTCCGGCGCGGCGGGCGAACATCATTAACAGGCCATAATTCTGCCCGCTGTAGTGCCATGGACTCCACGTCAGATAGATCGTGAAGATCCAGGGAAGAATGCCCAGCCAGAAGTGAGAAAACAACCCGGTGAGCAGAATCAGACCGGTGGTATAGACCGTGAAGATTCGATACTTCTGGAAATCCTCAACCCGATGGTAGGCCCGGTAAATTGTGGCCATGTAGTGGGGATAGTTAAAGAAAAGCGCCAAAGCATAAAAAGCGACCGCCCAGGCGCGCGTGCTGGAAGCGATGGAGAAATATGAAAGCAGCAAAAGCGGAATCGACCACGCGCCACAGCCTACGACCAGATCAAGCCATGGGCCATAGAGCCAGGTCGAGGCGGCCGCGACGCTATGCCCTCTTTGCTCGCTCAACTTCGACATTTTCGTCCGGCAATCCTCTCCAACCTGCTTCGACGACAAACCGCCATGCCTCGAAATCCTCTGTTTTTCTGGGTCTTTGACCGGATTATAGGGGGCGGAAGGTAGGGACCGTATAACAAGACGTATGCCGGCGAGGTCACGAAAGTAACGCCAGCGCAGCGCAATTCCGCTCTCCGGTTTCGTCTTTCAGCCCACCGCTCAGCGATCTTGCCGGCAGACGCTCCTTTACAATGCGAGGGTGAAGAATTGGGATGTGATCGTGATCGGTGGCGGCATCATCGGACTCTCGCTCTCGCTTGAACTCCGCGACCAGGGCGCAACGGTTCTGGTCGTCGAGCGCGGCGAGCCCGGCCGCGAAGCTTCCTACGCCGCCGGCGGCATGCTGGTCGATTGCAGCGCCGAAACTCCCGCCGCTTTACAGCCCCTCGGCACGGCCAGCGCCCGTCTTTACCCCGAGTTCGCACATGAGCTGCAAGTCGAGTCGGGACTCTTCGTCGACCTGCGCGATCAAGGCGCAATTGTGTTTCCTCCACCCGAACACGTGCATCAGCGCCCGGGATTTACCGTAACGGAGTTGGCGAAATTACTTCCCGCGCCTCTCGAGGAACTCGAACCCGCGCTCGCCGATTTCAATCGACCTGCGTTCTATCTGAAGGAACGCAGCGTCGATCCGCGCGCCCTTACCGCCGCCGCACTGCAAACCGCAAAACGCCGAGGTGTGGATATTTCGTCGGGCGATGAAGTCACGGCAGTCGATGTTTCTAGCGGCCGAGCCGCCGGCGTTACCACGACCAAAACTTCATTCCACGCTCCCAAGGTCGTCAACTGCGCCGGTGCGTGGTCGGGCCAGATCGCGCCCCACGCCTTTCCCACTCGCCCGGTCAAAGGGCAGATGCTCTGCCTGGTTTCGCCTTCCCGCAATCTATTGAAGCATGTAATCCGTTCGCCCGAGGTTTACTTGATTCCGCGCAGCGACGGAAGGATCCTGGTGGGCGCTACGGTGGAAGAAGCCGGATTCGAAAAACGCACCAACGTCGCCACGATTCAGCGGCTGCACCATGCTGCCGTCGCGTTGGTACCAGAACTGCGAAACGCGAGGATTCTCGAAGACTGGGCCGGTCTGCGTCCCGGAACTCCCGACGCGCTGCCCATTCTCGGCGCAACCGAGACGCCTGGCTATTATGTTGCCACCGGCCATTTTCGCGACGGCATTCTCCTCGCTCCAATAACGGCGCAAGTGATGGCAAATGTAATCACAGAATCAGCCTGCAACTACGACCTCACACCATTCTCTCCAGCCAGATTCTCCAACTCCAGCTGAAGCGGCTCAGGTAGGGACAGCCGCTCTTGCTGTCCGCCGAGCGCAGCGAGGCACTTTCCTGCGTCCATCGCATCCGCCCGCGCCTAGCCCAATTGCTTCGGGTATACTGAAGCGTTTCCGCAACTTCATCGGTCTGCACAGCTGCCTTCCGGCACCGGAAAGGACCACGTTATGGCATCCCTCGCAGTCGATTTCGCCCGCAATAATCAGCAGCGCTTCCTCGGCGAACTCAAGGATTTTCTCCGCATCCCCAGCGTCAGCACGCTCGACGAGCACAAGCCCGACGTTCAGAGAGCCGCTGACTTCGTGGCCAGCGAACTGCGCCGCATCGGCATGGAAAATGTCGAAGTGATTCCCACCAAGGGCCATCCCCTCATCTACGCCGACTGGCTGCACGCGCCGGGCAAGACCACCGGCCTCTGCTACGCGCACTACGACGTGCAACCTCCCGATCCGCTCGATGAATGGAAGACTCCGCCCTTCGAGCCCACCGAGCGCAATAACAATATCTACGCACGCGGCGCCGTTGATGACAAAGGCCAGCTCTGGATGGAAGTGAAGGCTCTCGAATCGCTCATGAAGTCCGGCAACGGTAGATTGCCCATCAACGTGAAAGTAATCTTCGAAGGCGAAGAAGAAGTCGGAGGCGAATCCATCTCCGAGTATGTGCGCAAGCAGAAAGCCAGACTGAAAGCCGATTTCGCCCTGGTTTGCGACACCGAGCTTTTCGCTCCCAACCTTCCCACGCTGTGCGTCGGTCTGCGCGGCCTGGTTTACACCGAAATCGAAGCCGTCGGCGCCATGACCGATCTGCACTCCGGCGTTTACGGCGGCGCCGCTCCAAATCCTTTTTTCGCTCTCATCGAAATCATCAGCCGGCTGAAGGATGCCAAAGGCCACGTGCTCATCCCCGGCTTTTACAAAGGAGTCAAAGCCCCCAGCAAGGACGAACTCAAGGCCTGGAAGCGCCTGCCCTTCAATGAAGAGCATTACCGCAGGACCGAAGTCGGTTCGAAAAGCCTGACTGGCGAACCCGGCTACTCAGTTCTGTATCGCACCTGGGCGCGTCCCACGCTCGAAGTCCACGGCATGCCCGGCGGATTCACTGCCGCCGGCGCCAAGACTGTGATTCCAGCCAAAGCCGCGGCTAAAGTCTCCATGCGCCTCGTGCCCAATCAGGATCCCGACGACATTTTGAAACGCTACACAGCCTTCGTGAAGAAGCTCACGCCCAAAGGCATCGAAACCAAAATCAAAGTGTGGAGCAAAGGTCGAGCCTGCGTGGTCGGCACCGACAACCCCTACATCAAGACCGCGACCGAAGCGCTGCACGATACCTTCAAAAAAGAAACCGTTTTCATCCGCAGCGGCGGCTCCATCCCCATCGTCAACGATTTCTACCAGGCATTGAAGATCCCCAGCGTCATGATGGGCTTCGGTCTTCCCGACGACAATCTGCATGCGCCCAACGAAAAATTCCACATCCCCAACTTCCACCGCGGCATCGAAACCATCTGCCTGTTCTTCGAGAAGCTGGGAGGAAAATAGGATTGGGCGAAACAACCTGGGGACGGCCGCTCGGCCGCCTTGTATCTTAGAATTTCACTCTGCTGCGAGAATAGCCGTTGCATTCCACTTCGCATGAACATACTTGATCTCGTTGTCGGCAAGCCGATCCGGACCAGCGACGAACGCGCCGAGCAGATCGGCCCCGCGCAAGGCATTCCAATCTTTGGTCTCGATGCGCTCAGCTCGGCGGCTTACGGACCGGAAGCTGCTCTCAGCCTTCTCATTCCTCTTGGCCTGCTCGGTGTTCGCTACATCGTCCCCGTCAGCGCCGCCATCATCGCCTTACTTGTCATTGTTTACTTCTCTTATCGCCAGACCATCGCCGCCTATCCCAATGGCGGCGGATCCTACACCGTGGCGCGGTTCAATCTTGGTGCACCCGCCGGTCTGCTGGCTGCGGCCGCGCTGCTCGCCGATTACATTCTTACGGCGGCAGTAGGCATCTCTGCGGGAGTGGGCGCCTTGATCTCGGCCGTTCCCTCGTTGCTGCCGCACACCGTTTCTCTGTGCGTTGGCATCTTGATCGTCATCACCATCCTCAATCTCCGCGGCCTGCGCGAAGCCGGCACGGTCTTCGCCATTCCTACCTACCTTTTTGTCGGCACTCTTCTCATCACCATCGTCGCCGGCGTGGTTCGCGTTCTGCTCAGCGGAGGCCATCCCTCGCCGGCGGTCGCCCTTCCGCTTCCGCAACCGGCGACGGCCGTCGTCGGATTCTGGCTGCTGCTCAAGGTTTTCGCCAGCGGCTGCACCGCCTTGACCGGCGTGGAAGCGGTCAGCAACGGCGTCAAGGCCTTCAAAGAGCCGGCAGTTAAGAATGCTCAGCGCACTCTCACTGTGATTATTTTTTTGCTGGCGCTGTTGTTGGCGGGGATTTCTTATCTGGTCAAGGTTTACGGAATTGCGGCCACCGATCCCGGCCAGCCCGGTTATCAGAGCGTTCTCTCCATGCTCACCGCCGCGGTTTTTGGCAAAAGCTTTTTCTATTACTTGACCGTCGGCTCCATCCTGGTCGTTCTCTCTCTCTCCGCCAACACGGCGTTTGCCGATTTTCCGCGTCTCTGCCGCGCCGTCGCGCAAAATAACTATCTCCCGCATGCCTTCGGGTACCGCGGTCGGCGCCTGGTTTACACCTACGGCATCGTCGTTTTGGCGATGCTCTGCGGCGGCGTGCTTATCCTTTTTGGCGGTGTCACCGACCGACTCATCCCGCTCTATGCGGTCGGCGCCTTTCTGGCCTTCACGCTTTCGCAGGCGGGCATGGTCATGCACTGGCGCAAGAATCGCGGTCCGAATTGGCTGAAGAGCGCGCTTGTGAACGGAGTTGGCGCGCTCGTCACCGGCCTTACCACCGTCGTCGTGCTGGTTGCTAAATTCGCCCAAGGCGCCTGGATCACCCTGCTCTTCATCCCCTTGACCATCCTTGTCTTCTCCGTTGTCCGCCGCCACTACCACTCCGTGACACTGCTTACCTCCTGCAAGATTCCCGTCGATACGGCTGCCCTTAGCCAGCCTCCCATCGTGGTGATTGCCATCGACCGCTGGAGCAATATCACCCGCCAGGGAATTGAATTCGCCGCCCGGCTTTCCCCGGAAGTAATCGCCTTGCACGTCGAGCCTGACGAGCATTCCGAATTGCTTCGAGACGACTGGCAGCAATACGTTGACGAGCCCTTTCGTGCGGAAGGCAAGCAACCACCGCAACTCCGGTTCCTGCCTTCCCCCTACCGTTTTGTCATCATTCCCATCGTTCAGTTCGTCCTCGACCTTTCGAAAAAAAATCCCGCTCGCAGCATTGTCGTAGTCATCCCTGAGCTTGTCGAAGACCGCTGGTACGAATACTTTCTTCACAATCAGCGTGGCCGTCTTCTGGAATGGGTGCTGCTCGCCCGCGGCAATCAACGCATCTTTACTGTGAGCGCGCCCTGGTACGTCGGCCATCGAGCCTGATTCCTGCCTTGCTGCGCCACTCCCTGCTGCGCTAGTATGATGTTGCTCTCGCGGTTCTCCCCACCTCGTTCTTCCCTCTTCATGAAACTGCCCAAAAGCTGCAATGTGTGTGCAACCCAGCGCGCTAGGTCGTAAGGTCATACAATATATAGTGTTATATTGCTTGACCCCGCCCCGATTTCACCGTTACAGTAGCTCTAATTTGTGCCCGCCCAATTCAGCCGGGGACGGAATGGAACCGCACGCATGATTTGCCGAAGGCAAGGGTATCCGCGTGGTAAATAGGCCTGCACCTGCCGTAACTGGTAGCTGGCCACTGTTTTTCCAAGGAGTTTACGTTGCTTAAACTGAAGCGGCTTCAGATTCTCGGCTTCAAATCGTTTTGCGACCGAACCGACCTCAAGTTTCATGGGGAAGGTGTCGCCGCCATCATCGGCCCCAACGGCTGCGGCAAATCGAATATTGCCGACGCCATCTCCTGGGTGCTGGGTGAACAGTCCGCGAAAACTCTCCGCGGCTCGCGCATGGAAGACGTCATCTTCGCCGGTACCCGCGAGCGCAAGCCGACTGGAATGGCTGAAGTCTCGCTGACGCTGATCGATCCCGAAGAATATCCCGGCCCAGACGCCGACGCTCCCACCGAAATCGATATCCAGGACGAGTTACCCAGTGCCGTCGACGTTCTAAAGACCGCGGCTGATCATTCCCGTCGCGATCAACCGGATAAGGATTGGGACGAAGCTGCTATCCGTGCCCACGCCGCTCAGGAAACCGAGCGCGCCGTGGAGGACGCGCAACCCGGCAGAACGGAAGAAGTAGAAATTCTGCGCTCGAAAACAAGCAACCTGGCTGTCGCTTTTCCTGATGATGAACCGGTCTTTGCATTGGCGGTGCACGCGGTCGCGCCGGTCGCAACTTCCGCCGCCATCAGCGGCGCACCGCAGGTCGTGCTGAAGATCCGGCGGCGCAAGTTCAACCAGCAACCATTTCGCGCCGGGGAAATCGTGGTGACCCGCCGCCTGTTCCGTTCCGGCGACAGCGAATATTTATTGAACGGCAAACTCTGCCGCCTGCGCGACATTCAGGAACTTTTCATGGGCACCGGCCTTGGTCCGGAGACTTACGCCATCATCGAACAAGGACGCATCGGTCAGATTCTCAGCAGCCGTCCCACCGACCGCCGCGCGATTCTCGAAGAGGCTGCCGGAATCACCAAATTTAAAACCAAGAAGCGCCTTGCCGAGGCTCGGCTCGAAGACGCCAAGCTCAACCTTGCCCGCATCAACGATATTTTCGATGAAGTTACGCGGCAGATGAATTCTTTGAAGCGCCAGGCCTCTAAAGCCGAGCGTTACGCCAGGCTGCGCGATGAGATGCGCGCGCAACTGCGCGTGGTCCTGGCCAGCAAGTTTGCCGCCATCGAGCAGGAAAGCGCGGAGCTCGACGCCCAGCTGAATTCGCTGGCCGAGCACATGCAGCACCGCACGGAAGCCGTGCAGCAACTGGAATCGGAGCACGGCGAAAACACCGAACGCGGCTACGCCATTGAGACCGAGCTGCGCGAGAATCGCGATCGCCTGAGCGAGCTCGCCATGGAAATCGATCGCGCCCGCGCACGCCGTCTTCATAACGAGGAACGCTGCGCCGAACTGGTGGTTCGCGCCGCTTCGGCGGAAGCGGAACTGGCGCAGGCTCGGCACCGCCTCACGGCGCTCGAGGCCGAGCGGGATTCCAACCGGCAGGTGCTGGAATCCGCTGCCGACGATCTGGCTGCGGCAGAACACGAACTGGCATTGTCGCAGCAGGAGGTCGCGGCTGCGGCCGCCGCGTTGGCCGCACTCGAACATCAGCAGGAAGAGTCTCGCGTCGTCATCTTTGACACGGTCTCGGCGGTCTCGCGCTTGCGCAACCAATTGGCCCAGGCCGAGGAGCGCCTGGCGGGCGCGGAACGCGAAGCCGGCCGTTTGCAGGCCGAAATTACCGGCGCGAACTTGCAGGTGGAAGCATTCGGCGGCCAGCGCGGACAACTGGCCCTCGAGTTCGAAACGGTAACCCAGCGCGTCACCGGAATCGCCGAAGAGATCGGCCAGCTTCGCCGCTTGATTGAATCCAAACGCCTGGAGGAAACCAGGTCCAAGGCCCATCTCGACGTGCTCCGCGCCGAATTCGCCACGGCTCTCGGCAAAAAAGGGTCGCTCGAAGCGGTTATCGCGGAGCACGGCTATTCCACGGAATCGGTTCGCCGTCTTTTCCAGTCGGGGGTGATGCAGAGCGGTCTTGCGCCGGTCGGCGTGCTCGCAGATTTTCTTGAAGTCGAGCCGCGCTTCGAGCGCGTGGTCGAAGACTTCCTGCGCGACGAATTGAATTACATCGTGGTCAAGTCCTGGGACGCGGCCGACGAGGGCCTTCGCCTGTTGCGCAGCGACGTGGACGGCCGGGCCACGTTCCTGGTTCATCCCGAGGATTCGCAAGCCAAGTTCTCCTTCATCCTCGATGAAGCGGCGCACTGCGCACCGCCGACCGCGTCCATTGTTCCGCTGAAGCACACCATTCGCGTTCTCAATGGATTCGGCAAATCGCTGGAAGTAATTTTGCCCAAGCTGCGCGATGGCTACATCGTTCCCGGCTCCGACACCGCTCGCGGGCTGGCTCTGGAAAATCCCGATGCTTTCTTCCTTTCGCAATCCGGGGAATGCTTCCACAACGTGACCGTTACCGGCGGCAAACAGCGCGCCGAAGGCCCGCTTTCGATGAAGCGCGAGCTCCGCGAGGTGCTGCGCCAACTCGAAGACCTGGAGCGCGCGCTCCGGGAAGAAGAAATGCGCGTGCTCACGCTCGGCCGGGAAATCAAAGACCTCACTTCCCTGCTCGATCGTCTCGACCTGGAGAAGCGCGAGGCCGAGCACCAGTCGATGACTTCCCGCCACCTGCTGCAGCAACTCGACTCCGAGATGGTCCGGGTCACCGAGCGCATGAATATTTCGCAAAGCGAGCTGCAACGCCTGACGGCGGAGCGAGCCGAGCAGGAATCCATGGTAGCGGCACGCCAGGCGGAAATCGCCACTCTGGAACAGACTCGCGCGCAGCTCGAACGGCAAATCGCTGCCGCCCAGGAATCTCTGGGCGCACTGCGCCAGCGCCGCGAAGATGCGGCGCAAGCCAGCTCGCAGCGCGTGGCCCGGGTGGCGGCGCTCGAGGAGCGCCATCGCTCGGCGACTGCGGTACTTGCGCGCATCGATTCCCTGTTCGCCGAGATGAGCGAACGCCTGCATGCGCTGACCGCGCAGATCGAAGCGGCCGGCGCCGAAAAGCTGCAACGCGAAGCGGAAAATCTTCGACTCGAACAGCAAGCCGCCGACTTCGAAGCCGAGCGCAACGCCGGCCAGGCGCGGGAGGGGCTGCTGCAATTTGAAAAAGACCAGCTCCGCGCCCGGCTCGCGGAGATCGACGAACTTTTGCGCAACGCACGCCAACTGCTCGATCAGGCCCGCGACCGCCGCGGCGAACTGCAAGCGGCCGCGGCCAAGCTGCAAGCCGACGCCATGCACATGGCGGAGACTTGCCTGAACGAGCTGGGAATTGAGCGCGCCGCTCTGCTTGCCGATACCGCGATCGTCCTGGTCACCGGCGGCGAACTGGCGGCTTGCGATCAAACCTATCGCGAGATGCGCGTGAAACTCGAAGCCATGGGACCGGTGAACATGATGGCGCTCGAAGAGTACCGCGAGACCGCCGAACGCCACAGCTTCCTCGAGGCCCAGCGCAAGGACCTGATCTCTTCCATCGAGAACACCACCGCGACTATTCGCGAGATCGACGAAGTATCGCGGCAGAAATTCCACGAGGCTTTCGTCAAGATCAACGAGAATTTCGGAGGCACGTTCACAAAACTCTTCGGAGGCGGTCACGCTTTCATGAAGCTTACCGACGAGGAGAACAGCGCCGAGAGCGGGATCGACGTAGTGGCATCGCCTCCCGGCAAGCGACTGCAAAGCGTGTTGCTGCTTTCGGGAGGGGAAAAGGCGCTCACGGCGCTGGCCCTGCTGGTTGCCATCTTCCAGTACACCCCCAGCCCGTTCTGCATCCTGGACGAAGTCGACGCGCCGCTGGACGAAAGCAACATCGGCCGCTTCACCGACCTGGTGAAGGAGATGAGCCTGCAGACGCAGTTCGTGCTGATCACGCACAGCAAGAAGACGATGAGCATCGCGCCCGTGCTTTACGGAGTGACGATGCAGGAACCGGGCGTATCGAAGCTGGTGTCGGTCCGCCTGGGAGCGGCGTAAGCTGTGGATCTCGGCGTGAAATAATTCTGCCGGGATTCGCCGGCGACGCTGCCCAGCGGCCGGGCAAACTTCGTGATTGCTCGATACCCCCTCCCCCTGGGTCTAATGGAATCTTCGAGTTAGCAAGAAAATCCTGGCAAAATCCGGAGCCTAAAGGACTTAGATACTAAAATCGGCAAAACAAAGGACTTAGAATCGCAACCATCAAGGTTCACTTGATTGTCACGGCCTCGACAATGATTACGCGAATTTATTTTGAGCACAAGGTCAGATGTCACAGTGGGGCTGTGGAAATTTTTGGGAGGGGCGATGTTGCGGGGATGGATGGTGAGGGAAAATCAAAAATCGCCGCGTAACCGAAGCGTCAGGAGTTCCCAAACATTAAACGGCAGGTCCCTCCACTCCGCCGATCACCGCATGTGCGGTGATCGGCTCCGGTCGGGATGACAGAATTGGAGAGATCGCCTCTGGTCGGGATGAGGTGTCACTCCCCGGGCGACGCGAGGCGCAGACCCAATGAGAGGGAAGT
>JBARJF010000116.1:0-22586 GCA_049800135.1 Candidatus Sulfotelmatobacter sp. | reverse complement strand
TCCTCAGCCAACCGATAACCCCGGCTATGGAAGCCACCTCTTAGCTGAAGTGAAAGGAAAAACTCGATAGCAGCGATAATTCGCGGCGAAGAGTTCCTTCCGACCACCGACTTTTTCAACACCCACAGGAGTTTATGTCAACGCAAGGGCCTGGATGGCCAGGGGGAGTTACGGGGCGGATGGAAGGTGGCGAACCGGCCGGATTCCCGTGGTCAAGCCTTGATTGAGCGTGCGATGTAGAAATCCGCAACTAACCCTTGACTTCGCGGCAAAGAGGACTAGCATTGAGATATCACCTCCGATCCAATTCAGGATCGAATGGGCCGATAGCCAAGGAATGTCACCGCTTCTTGGTTGCCGGCCCATTTAAATTCGTGGGCATTGCGCGATGCTATGAGCCTAAAGCGGGTAATCCCGCCCGCAAGCACTGTCGCAAGGATAACGAACGGCTCCAGGATTTTCCGAAGAGCCTAAACACACTGATCAAGAAGCCCTACCGACTATCCAGTCTCTCACCCTCCTCACTATGGACTCCGGCGCATCCACTTCCAACAGTACCGCCCCGTCCCTGTACGTTCTCGAATAAATCCGCGCCTTGGCTTCGAGCAGGGCCAGCGTCTTTCCCTCTTTCTGCGGGATGCGCAGGTGCACACGGCTGACCGGGTCTTCTTCGATCATGGCGTCGATTCGAGCCCGCAGCCGATCGAGACCCGTGCCCTCGGCCGCGGAAACATACACTGTCTTTACGTCCAGTACAGCGTCGTTGAGCAAAGCCTCCGCCACTTCTTCATCCAGCAAATCCACTTTGTTCATCACCCGCAGCCGCGGCTTTTTCTCCGCTTCGAGCTCCTTCAGAACAATCTCGACCTGCGCGTCCTGCTCGGCCGAAAGCCGGTTGCTGGCGTCGGACACATGCAGAATCAGCGACGCTCGCTGCACTTCTTCGAGCGTGGCGCGAAAAGCCTTGACCAGCGTGTGCGGCAGGTTGCGAATGAATCCCACGGTGTCCGAGAGCAGAACGTTGCGCTTCGAGGGCAGCACCACCGCCCGAATAGTCGGATCGAGGGTCGCGAACATGCGCGGGGAAGCGAGCACCGCAGCCCGCGTCAGCGCGTTGAACAGCGTCGACTTCCCGGCGTTGGTATAGCCCACCAGCGCCACAGTCGCAACCGGAGCCGACTCCCGCCGCTGCCGCTGCTGCGTCCGGATGCGCCGGACGTTTTCCAATTGCTGCTCCACGTGCCGGACGCGCCGGGCGATCTTCCGCCGGTCGGTTTCCAGCTGGGTTTCGCCCGGACCGCGCGTGCCGATGCCGCCGCCGAGCTGCGACATCTCCACGCCGCGCCCCGCCAGCCGCGGCAGCATGTACTGCAATTGCGCCAGCTCCACCTGCAACTGGCCCTCGCGCGTGCGTGCATGCCGCGCAAAAATGTCGAGAATAAGCTGGGTGCGGTCGATCACCCGCCGCTTGACGATTCTTTCAATATTGCGCTGCTGCGAAGCACTGAGATCATGATCGAAAAGAAGAAGATTGGCATTTACCGACGCAGCCGCACCCGCAATTTCCTCCAGTTTTCCCGCGCCGATCAAAGTCGCCGGATCGGGCCGGTCGCGCCGCTGCAGCATTTCGCCGACAACTTTTGCGCCTGCGCTCCCGGCCAGCGTGCGCAACTCCGCCAGCGACTCTTCGGCGTCAAACTCCGGGACGTCCAGCTTGCTGGAATTGGAGTTGGGTTTTCCCAGGCCCTGGCCCGAGCCCGGCCCTGAATTCTTCGGTCCGGCCTGGCCGTCCGCGGCAAACGCCGCATCCCGCGCCGCCCGCGCCTGTGCGGTAACCGTGCCTTTGGCGGCGCGTCCACGCGTCCGCACATCAATCCCCACCAGAAACGCGCGTTCCTGCAGATCTGCTTGGCGCTCCGTCTCTGTACCGAGAGGCACACCTCCGGCCGCAAACGCGCGAGCGCGGGTCTTTTTGGGATGAGAACTGCGCAAGCCGGAAACGCCTTACCCTTCGGTGCCGGAAGCGCTCGCCACCGGAACCGTTGTTGGCCCCGGCGACGATGCGGCCGCCACCGCCCCAACCTTTGTCTCGGGATGCGCCAGGTGCGCCACATGCGTTCCAGTCCGGCCCATCACTATGGTCGAGATGGCGTGTTTGAAGATCAATTGCTCTTGTCCGTTGGCCTCCAGCACAACGGAATACTTGTCAAAGGAACGAATCCGGCCCGTCAACTTCACTCCGCTCAGCAGGTAAATGGTTATGCTTAATTTCTCCTTGCGGGCCGTGTTCAGGAAGGAATCCTGGATGTTTTGCGCCGGCTTGCTGCTTTCCATAGCCGATCTCCTTCAGTTCTTTTGAGCTCCAACAAACAACCCGCCCTTCGGCCGTTGCCAAAAGGGCAGGCTCAAACCAACAGCATGTTCCTGGCGCGCATTCGCCCGGGGACACGGGGGGACAACCTGCCTCCTCGCGGGCCCGGTTTCCCAAGGCCGCGCCGCCCGGCAGGCAGCTGCGATTACGATACGGCGTCCCCTCGCTCTTTTCAACTGGAACTTGCCAGAAGGCGGCTTTCTCTTGCAAGGGTGGATATCTTCGAGGTTGTCCCTGATCTCGTCCCACAGGCGTTGTGTACAATCCCTCGCGTGGACAATTCCGCCGGCGAAACGCGCCCGGTGTTCTCGCGTCGTGCGTTATGCGAAAGCTTGCAAGCGAAATCTTAAGGAGGCATCATGGCAAGCGCTGCTTTGGCAACTTTCTTTGGACCTCAAATCCACTTTCCCGAGGACTTCAACACCAACTTTCTAATGTTGGTGCGCTGGATCCACTTCCTGGCCGGAATCATGTGGATCGGCCTGCTCTACTTCTTTAACTTGGTGAACGTTCCGTTCATGAAGGAGCTGGATGCGTCAACCAGAGGCAAAGTGATGCCCCCGCTCATGACCCGCGCCCTGTGGTGGTTCCGCATGTCGGCAGGGCTGACCGTGCTCGCTGGTCTGGTGTATTGGGGAAACATCGTTGCCTCCGATGTGCGCAACGGCCAAGCCCAGGGGATGCACGCCTCCAGCGGCCTGGTGATGGGCAGCTTCTTCCTGATATGGACAGCCGTTTGGGGTGTGCTCTACCTCTGCCTGATGCCGGGCAAAGGAATCTTCGACAAAGGTGCATTTGTCGGGATGGTCTACGCGGTGGTGGTTGCGGTTGCAGCTTGGCTCTTTTTGAGCTGGAACAGCCACGGCTGGGAGAGTAACCGCTTGCTTGCCATCGGCATCGGCGGCGGCATCGGTTGGGTCATGCTGCTCAACGTCTGGGGAGTGATCTGGCGCATCCAGAAGCGCCTGATTCAATGGACGCGGGACAACGCCACCGACGGCACACCCATCCCCGACAAAGCCAAAGGCATGTCCCGCCAGGTTTTCCTGGCATCCCGAGCGAATGCATTTTTGTCGATCGTGTTGCTGTTTTTTATGGGCGCGGCCAGCCACTACCCCATGTTCGGAAAATAACGGTTCGCGAATAGCATGGAGTGCATTCGTGGCAAAGGCAAGGCGATCGCTATTTCTGCTGCTACAATGGGCCTTTCCATGACTATCGCTCCCACGAAGCCCGCATCGTCCAGGCCGGATTCAGGGAAGGCGCATTCACCGGGCGCCACCGCGCTTGATGCCGTGCCGATGCTCGATCTGCAGCGGCAGTATGAAGAGGTGCGCGCCGAAGTGCTGGCCGCCGTCGGGCGTGTTTGTGCCTCGCAACATTACATTCTGGGGCCTGAGGTGGAGGCGCTGGAGCGCGAAGTTGCGGATTTCTGCGGGGTGCGCGATGCCGTAGGCTGCTCCTCCGGCACTGACGCTTTGTGGCTGGCTCTGGCCGCGGCCGGTGTGCAGCCCGGCGATCAAGTCCTGACGACGCCTTTCAGCTTCTTCGCTTCGGCGAGCGCCATCGCGCGCGCCGGCGCGCGTCCTGTGTTTGTCGATATCGATCCGCGCACTTTCAACCTCGATGCAACACACGCCGAGGCCTTTCTGCGCGGCGGCAGGCGCGATAAACTCCGCGCCCTGCTCCCGGTTCATCTCTATGGCCAATGCGCGGACGTGGATTCCTTGCAGCGGCTCGCCAGCGAGTTCCATCTGGCCCTGATCGAAGACGCCGCGCAAGCGATCGGTGCACGCTGGGGCAAACGCAGGGCGGGATCGTTCGGTGTCTCCGCGGCGTTCAGCTTTTATCCCACAAAAAATCTCAGCGCCTATGGCGAAGCCGGTTTGGTAACCACAAACGATCCCAAGATGGCCGCGCGCATGCGCCGCCTGCGCAATCACGGCAGCGATCGCCGCTACGTTCACGAAGAGATCGGATGGAACAGCCGCCTTGACGCCCTCCAGGCCGCCATCTTACGCGTGAAGTTGAAGTACGTGGAAGGATGGAACGAAGCCCGCCGCTCGCGCGCCACGCGATACGACGAACTCTTTGCCGCAGCCGGTCTGACGTCCACCGGCGAGCAATTGGAGAGTGCTGCGCCCGTTCAGGTCCCGCCTAGGCCGGCGACGGCTTACCATGTTTTCCACCAGTACGTTATCCGCGCCTACCGCCGCGACGAACTGCGCGAGTTCCTCGCGGCGCGCAAGATCGGGACGGAGATTTACTATCCCATCCCCCTGCATCTTCAGCCCTGTTTCGTGTATCTGGGATATCGCGAGGGCGACCTGCCCGAGGCCGAGCGTGCCGCCAAAGAAGTGCTGGCCCTGCCCATGTTCCCCGAACTCGCCGAAGATGAGCAGCGCTGGGTGGTAGCCAGCATCGCGGATTTCTACTGCTAGCTTCTGGCGCTGGCCGGGCAACTTTTTGCCCAGTCAGGCCTTCAAATGGTGTGCGTTCAGGAGGTCGAGGAAATGAAAAATCCAACGCTCGCGTCAATCCTTTGTCTCACTCTGTTGGTTGTGTGCCTGGCCTTCTCCGCGAGGACATACGCGCAAACCGCTGCCGCCCAAGCGGGCCGCACACCCGTGCTGGTTGAGTTGTTCACCGCGGAGGGCTGTTCCTCGTGCCCGCCGGCGGATCTGTTGTTGCAGAAGTTGGAGGAGCAGCAACCGGTAGCCGGAGCCGAGATCATTCCGCTCGAAGAGCACGTGGATTATTGGAATCAAGGCGGCTGGATCGACCCGTATTCCTCTCTGGAATGGACCGAGCGGCAACAGGCCTATGTAACTCTTCTGAATAAGGACCCGTACACGCCCGAAATCGTGGTGGATGGGCAGAGCCAGTTCGTGGGCAACAATCCCCTGCGGGCCACAATGGAGATCGAAAAAGCGGCACACGATGTAAAAACGGATGTGAAGATCGCCTCGGCAAACGCGGATGCGAAGGGCCGACGGCAATTCACAGTGTCCGTGGGCAAGCTTGCCGGCAACTCCGCCCACGATGTTGCGGAGGTCTGGCTAGCGGTGACCGAGGATGGCCTGCATTCGTCGGTGAGCCGCGGAGAGAATGCCGGGCATGTCCTGCATCACGTGGCCACGCTGCGCTCCTTGCACAAGATTGGGGTTGCGGATCCCAACCAAACACCGGTCTCCTTCACCGCGGATCCTCTTGTAAAACTTAACTCCCACTGGGATCTTGCCAATGTGCACGTGACGGTTTTCGTCCAGGAGAAAAAGAGCCGGAAGATTCTGGGTGCGGCTTCCACAAAGGTCCAGAGCTAGACCATCCAAGGCTAGACAAAGCGTGCGGCGATTCCTGGGGGCTAGCGGCGCCGCCGACGCTTTGGCGATTCTTTCTGCTCTCCCGGAGCCAGCACCCGGCTCACAATCGGCGTGTTCAACTTGTATTTCCGCTCGCTGATGTTTCCGCTGGCGTCTTTCACGCGAAGAATGAAGACCGGCAGAATGCCTTCCTTATCGAAACTCTCGCTCGTCACCGTCACCGGCAGCTCGCCGTTCAGACCATGTTCGCGGTAGGCGGTTTCGTAGCGATGTTTTCTGACGTTCCAGGTGAACACTCGGATCTGATCATAGTCGTAAGGCAGGCCGTCATGGGGCTCGGTAAGGACGCACAGATATTGCGAAACCTTTTTACCCGTGCCTTCCTTGCCCGTGTCCTGCACCTGGTCGAGGACAAAGAACGCGACAAAGCGCTGGCCTTCGGCATACTGCGCAACCTCGAGCGGGACGTCGAGGTCCACCATGCGGGCCAGCACCCAGCCCACATGGTTCTCCGCGTCGCGCACCAGCCACCAGTCTTCGAGCACCGGGGCGGGCGTTTTCCCGCCCGGAGCCGGCCGTGGGATGGCCGCTGCCATTTGTTTTTCCGCCGTGGCCCGCTTCAGCACGAAGACCTTCGTTCCCGCCAGGAGTTGGTATAGATGCTCGGTTTCGCGCCCCGGCGAGAGGTGCAGGTTCGTCTCATTGCGCAGGGTCGCTGGCGCCTGCACCGGATCGTTCAAATTCTGTTGTCCCAGCTTCTGCAGGGCATCGTAGGTCTGCTGATTCACCAGGTAGCGTTGCTCGATCCATCCCTCGAGGCCGTCAGCGGTGCGCACCCGGGCAAACCGCCTCTCGCGATCCAGCACCTCCACGCGCTCCCCGTTTTTCACCGTGCCCACCCGGTTGTAGGCGAAGGCCACCTGGTCGCGCAGTACGGCCTGCTCCGCAGACACGTAATTTACCTCCAGCACACGGCTACCTCTGCGATTGCAGGCGGAAAGCCCAAGCGAGAAGGCAGCGGCAAGGGCCAATGGCAGTGCGAACCGATAAACCAGCGATGGACAGGACGGCTTCACGATCTTCGCGGCATTCGCTTCACTGAGGTTCACTTTCTACTATAGCGCTTTGCTGCCGCGGTTTTGTCGCCACGAAGGTTGGCGCGGCATGTACCCCAAATGCAGGGTCGTTTTTTGCATCGGATTCTGCATTGGAAAAGATATCCGCGACCATAGCGCTTCGGTTACCATAAAGGCAGACCGTTGGAAGGTGGAAGTCAAGGAGTGCACGCTGCAGCGATGAGTTTTTCGTGCATACTGGATGCCGCTGCCAGCCAGGGAATTTGCGTACCAACCACCCTCATGATTGGACGGCTGACTAAAACAGCGATGAGAAACATATCCCGGAATCGGTTCGCTCTTTTGTCCGTGCTGGCGTTGCTGTTCGCGGCCAGTTTGGGTGCGGCGGCAGACGACACGCTGAATGCGGTGTTGCGTCCGCCCAAAGGCGCGCAAGTGGCCATCGTGGTCTTCGAGGACCTGCAATGCCCGCAATGCCGCCGCGTGTCGCCCATTCTCGAACAGGCTTCAAAAACCTACAAGATTCCCCTGGTGCGTCACGACTTTCCCCTGCCCATGCACAACTGGTCCTACCAGGCGGCCGTGATGGCGCGCTATTTCGACGCGACTTCGAAGACGCTGGGCAACGAGTTCCGCGATTATATCTTCGCGAACCAGTTTGAGATCAATCCCGAGAATCTGCGCGGCTATGCCGACAAGTTCGCCGACGAGCATAAGGTGGAATTGCCCTATGTGATCGATCCGCAGGGCAAGTTCGCCGCTGAAGTAAACGCCGACCGTGACCTCGGCAAAGCCATCAAACTCGACCACACCCCTACGGTGTACATCGTCAGCAGCCGCAATCCCAACCGGCCCTATGTGGAGATGAAAGACAGCAGCCAACTCTATGCATTGATTGACGCCATAATGAACCAATAACGATGAACGAATAGGGAACAGTTGCCAGTTGTCAATCGTCAGGCCTCGAACTTCTTCGCTTTGGCATCTCGATTCTGCTGGCGCTTTTCCTCTAAGTTGTTGAGCTTTCGTGGAAGTGATTCATTCTTCGAGGAAGGCGCGTCGGCTGAGGTTGACTGCGGATCGCCGAGTGCTGTTCGCTTCCGGCTAAGTTGTTGAAGCTGTGTGGAAGTTGTTGATTCTGCGAAAGACGGCTGCGCAGCCCTCGAATTTCGCATTCAGAATCCCGCGTAGAATGGCCCGCATTTGCATTCAGAAGACCGTAGGGCGAGGTTTGCGATCCCCGACGGCCCTGAACTCGTCGGAGAATGTCGAACCCTCAGGAACGCTCCTAAATGCGGTTATTATCTATAAGCTAATGCTAAGATTGAAGCCTGATCGAAGAATCAACAACTTACGATCCTGCCTCAAAGAATCTAAAGAGCTACACAGGCTGCACGAAGAATCAACAAGTTGGCGCCCTACATGAATCCCCGAAATAAACTTCACCGCGGAGTCGGTGCGGATCGCCAGAATTTTCACTGCCGAGTGCCCCGCCCGGGAGTTATGTCGGGGGTGGGGTGACCGTCAGCGAGGCGGTTACCGAAGCCGTGCCCGTGTAGCCGCTGTAGGTGACCACGATGGTGTACACGGTTGTGGTGGTTACAGTGCCTTCCTGCGCGATGCAGTCCTGGTATTGCACTCCGTCATAGGTGCAAGTGATGTTGGTGGCAGCCGTGCCACCCTGGTAAGCGGTGAGCGTGACCAGCCCCGAGATGTTCTGAGTGCCGGAAGGTGTCGATCCCTCGATTTCGTAGGGCGCGGCCGTGGCGCCGTCGTCTGGTATAGCTTGCGAACTCGGAGTGATGGTCATCGAAGAGATGGTCTCGACGACCGTGGCAGTGGTGGTGCCGCTGACGGCGCCAGAGGATGCTGTTATGGTCGTCGTTCCTGTTGTAAGCCCCGTCATCAGACCGCCGGTGCTGATGGTCGCGACACTGGTGTCGGAACTGGACCAGCAAACAGTGTTGCCGGTGCAGCTGGTGCTTCCGCTCAGGGTGCCGGTGCTGCCATCACTGTAAGTGGCTGCCGCACTCAACTGCAGTGTGTATGCGACGCCAACTGACGGCGTAGGCGGGTCGATCGTGATGGTAGACACTGTGGGATTCTGGAAGAAGCCAGTGCAGCTTACGGCGAGCGCCAAAGTGGCGAGCGCGGTGAAGGCGCCGGCCAGGCGGAGTTTGTAATTCGCGGATGACATAGTGATCGGAGACTCCTTGCGCGCCCTTGCCTGGCTCGAAACCACTTCTCGTTCGAAAGGTTTCGCTCTAACCCTGCTTTTGTCTACCTAACCCGTGCAGCATAGAAGGCAGAGCCAAACTGCCTCTCTACCATACGACCGCTCTGCAACGGCGATTGTAAAAAATTGTAGCAGAGAAGATTCCGGACCGAGAGCGTACTTGTACCTTCGTGCACAGCCTGGAACCAACGCGGCCAACGCCTGTCCTTCGCGTAAGAACGCCCGGGTGCCGGAGACCTTGCAGGGAAAAAGCGCGGGAACCACAGGGAGCGTCCCTTCTGCAACAAAAAATGGCCGGGCTGCAACCCGCCCGGCCACTGTGCTGTTTTACGCCAAGTGGTTCACATTACCTTTCAGGCTTCTCCTCTTTGTTAGGCGGACTCTTCTTGGGCGCGGGCTTCGGACGCTCGGCCCTGGGCGCCGCCGCCTTAGACGGTTTCGCCTTGGGTGCGCTTTCCCGCCGGGGCTCGCTGGCCGAGCGGTTCTCTTCCGAGTTCTTGGCCGGAGTCTCGGCACGCGCCTCCTTGGGTGACATGGCCGGGGCACGATACGGTGCGCCGGCAGACTTGGCGGCGACCACGCCGTGTCCGCTGAATTCACCCGGGCGTGCCGTGGCGGCTATTGCCGGACGGCCGTGGTTTTCCGAGGCAAACAAAGCGCGATTGTGGCTGGCCGCAGTGCGCTGCTGAACCTGTGCTGCAACGGGTGGAGTATGCGGCTCACGCGCATAGGCCTCTTCCTGTGCAGTGGGGCGCGCAGCCACGCCGCCTTCGCCGCCGTTGAAGGCGACATGAGAGTTGGTGTTAACAATGACTGTTCGATTGACATAGACATTGTGGATTTGAACCGTGTTCACGTGCATCACGGCGGTGTTGTAGAAGAAAGCTCCGCCGCGCCATTCGCCGCCGACAAAGCCGACGCCGCCGTAGCCGAAGCCGTAGTTAATTCCGCCATAGAATCCGACGTGAGGACCCCAGTAGCCGCCGTGCCAAGCATAGACACCGGCGTTCCAGCCCCAGTAACCGGGCGTCCACAGTAAACCCGGTTGTGGTGCTTCTACCCATGTGCCTGGAACCCAGTAGTAGCCGTCATCGTCGCTCCAGGCCCAGTAGCCGGGCGCCCACAGATAACCGGGAGCGGGGCAGATGGGCTGCACATAAACCGGCAGCGCGGGGGGACCGATGCGGACTGAAATGCCGATGCCGATCTGCGCAGCGGATGGAGAAGAGAAAGCTGCGGGAATAACCAGCAGCAGAAGCGCGAACCCAAGAAAACGAACTGCACGGTTAAGTTTCATCGCGATTTCCTCTTGCCCGGCGCGCTTGCCCAAATGGGCAGCGACACAATCGGGCGACATTGTTGTTGTGCAAACGCCATTCTAGCTCAAAGATTCTGGCTCAGTGCATTTCCTTCTGAAACCACACTTCAGCTTGGTGAACCTTTCTTGATGTGTAAACACGGTAACCGGAAAGATGTTGCTGTAAGCGCAGAAGCTTTTTGAACTGTGTGGGTTCGAGAGCCGTGCGGGCGGTTGGTTCGCGGTAAAAAAATCTCCGCCGCGCACGAGGGTTCTCAACACTTGCCGCGCGATGACTCGGTCTGGTGTGCGGCGGGACTTTACGGGACTGAGAGCCAGCTAGTTTGTTTTCCGGGAGCGGGAGATGCGTTCATCGACGGGCTTGCGGCCGGCAAATCCCTCGCTGACGCCATGCCAGTGAGTGATGGACCGTTCGCCCATCTTCCAGCAGAGCAGGACGGTTTCGCCATCGACTTCGCAGGGGAAATCGAGCAGGCCGATCTCGAGATCTTTCACCTGCACGCCGATGGAATCGATTTCGGCGAGCGCATCCTTGGCCCGTTGCTCGGCCTTGGCGCGCTCCGCCTTGCGGCGGGCGACGGCCACCACGTCGACATGCGTGCCGCCGTTGAGAAAGATGCGATGACTGAGTGCCTGCATTTCGCCTTCGACCTCTTCCATCAGCTTTTTACCGTGGATTGCGGTGCGCAGCAGAGATTCGAGCACGGGCAGGAGCGACTGGGCTTGGTCGAGAGTGAAGGTTCGGTCGGACATAAGTGGGTGCTTTCATTTTAGCGCAAATGGTGTGCGGGCCGTTAGTCGTTAATTAGTGCGATCTGCCGTGCGAGGGGTCGGGCGACGTGGCGAGGTCCAGATCGACAGGCAGGTCCTGCACACCCGACCTGTCGGGGTAGCAATTTCCGTCGCGCGCGTAGTTCGAGCAGCGGCCGGCGACGTCGCGCTGCGGCGATTGCGCATATTGCCAGACTTTGGCAAAGCTGAGGCCGCTCTGCGCAGGGGTCGCCGCGCGGGCGGGAAAAGCACAGCCGGGCGCGGGCGGGCAAGCGTCGTTAATCGCCCAGTAGACGATCTGGCGCCCGCCGGCGTTTTCGCGAATATCTTCGGCAGTGACGACGTTGTCGTCGTCCGCCGCGGGGATGCCGGAGCAATAGATGCCGGCGCGGAATCCGGCGGCGGTGACGGCATCGACCCAGGCGTAGATGTAGGCTTTCTGCTCGGGCAACATGCGTCCGCCTTGCTCCTGGTCGAGGAAGATGATGGTGTGCTGGGGAAAGCCTTCGCGGCGCGCGGCCGCGGCTGCGGCTTGCGCGTCGGAGTGGCCGAGCTTGGTTGCGCGGGCGACGGATTTCAGTTCGGCAGATTTGAGTTCGGAATAGAGGCGTCCGTTGAATAGGACGAGGAAGCCGAAGCCGGCGGATTCGACGGCGGCGCGGTGGCCGTGCCAGCTATTGGTGCGCTCGCCGGGAGGATTGTTAAGCCAGTAGCCGGTGTAGGAGAAAGTCTGATGCAGAGTTTTTAGGATGGCGTCGCCGGGGTAGGTGTTGCGGTCGAAGCCCGGGTAGGAAGTGTTCTGCGCGGACAATATGGTGCAATAAAAAGTCAGCACCATCGCCGCGGCTAGCCGGGAAAACGTCATGTCTCGATGTTAAATGAAGCGAGCCTCAGTGGCTGAAGCCGGTTCGACCCACGCCCCGTGATCGGCACGAGTGGAACTCGTGCCCTTCCCGTTCTTCTTTCCCTTGATTCTGACGCCTAGCCCCCGATGTGCACCATGGTCCTTGATGCTGGCACGAAATCTGGTTCGCCGATGTGGTGGCGCTCTTCTTTTTGCTGCACGACTCCGCGGATGAAATCTGCCAACTCTTCGTCGCTCGAGCCGCTGCGCATTTGGGCGTGGAGGTCGTGGTCCCACACCGAGAACAGGCAGGTGCGGATTTTGCCGTCGCTGGTGATGCGGATGCGGCTGCAGTGTCCGCAGAAGGGATGCGAGACGGGGGCAATGATACCTATCTCGCCGACGCCGTCGTCGAAGCGGTAGCGACGAGCGGTTTCCGAGCGCGCGTGCGGGATCTCGACCAGCGGGCGGTACTCGGCCATGCGCGCCAGGATTTCGTCGAGCGTGACCACCGTCGCGGGCGACCAGGTGCGGCCTTCTTCGAGCGGCATGAATTCGATGAAGCGCACGGTGACGCCTTCCTCGCGCGCGAACATGCCGAAGGGAATAATCTGATCTTCGTTGAAGCCGCGCATGAGCACGCAGTTCACCTTCAGCGGCCACAGACCAGCGCAGCGCGCGGCGCGAATGCCGGCGAGCACATGATCGTATCCGTTGGGGACGCGCGTGATGCGGGCGAAGCGGTCGGGATCGACGGCGTCCATGGAAACGGTGACGCGAGTGAGGCCGGCATTCTTGAGCGGCTGCGCGAGATCGGCCAGCAGGTGGCCGTTGGTGGTGAGCGCGATATCGAGCGGGTCTTCGTGTCCGTGAGAAGCTCGCAGCTTCGCCAGCTCGCGGACGAATTCGACTACGCCTTTACGCAGCAGCGGTTCGCCGCCGGTGAGCCGAATCTTTGTAATTCCCATCCCAACCAGCACGCGCGTCATGCGCAGATAGTCTTCGAACGGCAGGTCACCGTAGAGCGCGCCTTCGTTGCCGGTGCGGCAGTAGACGCACTTATAGTTGCAGCGGTCGGTGATGGAGATCCGCAGATCGGTGATGGCGCGTCCGAATTTGTCGGTGAGAAACAAGTTGTTGACTCTTAAGCTTTCGTTTGGCTCAACTGCGGCATTTGTGCTCTGGTTCGGCCAGGCGCTAGAAGGCGACCGCTAAAAGCTGATCAGACTGGGCGGTTGAAGCCGCATTTCATTATAGAGTCTGCGGTGCGGGAAAAGCTTCAGCTTCAAGGCTTCGGGGTCCGCAGGGCCTTGTCGATGGCCGCTTCTGCCAATGGGGCCATGACCTTAAACCCGGCAGCGTTGGGGTGCAGGCCGTCGTCGGCGAGCTTCTTCTTCATGAGTCCCTTGTTGTCAACCATGGCGCTGAAGTAATCGAGATAGAGGCAACCGGGGTGCACGGCGACATAGCTTTTCAGCCAGCGGTTCAGCTCCAGAATCTTTTTCGGAGAGCGCAGAGCAAACAAACTCTGCGATTGCGGCGTGTAGTCGTGTACGGGCAGCACCGACGAGAACACGACGCGGATGTGATGGGCGCGCGCGAGTTCGGCCATTGACGCGTAGTTTGCCTCGATGTCTGCGAGGCGCATGGGGCCGGTGTTTCCGGCGATGTCATTGGTGCCGGCAAGAATGACCACGACTTTCGGATGAAGATCGATCACGTCCTGGCGGAAGCGGATCAGCATCTGCGGCGTGGTCTGGCCGCTGATACCGCGGTTGATGTAGGGCCTGCCGGGAAAATATTCGTCGAGATGCCAGATGTCGGTGATGGAATCGCCGAAGAAGACCACACGGTTCTCGCCGGGCGCAGGCGGCTTGAGCGAGGCGTTGGCGGCGCGGTAGCGGGCGAGTTCGCCGAAGTCGTCGCGCAGCGCATCGGCTTTCGAGTCGCGGTAGTGCTGCGGGGCTTGCTCCGGCGTGGCTGGGGCCGGCTGCTGGGCCAAGACGGTGAGAACGGGGAAAACTAAAGCGGCGCAAATCGACAGGCAGTATCGCATGCCAGAAATGCTACCACGCGTTTGATCGGGGGACAGCTTTCGCGGATAAGAGTGTACTGCCACGCGAACTTTGCCACCGCGACTCCGCGTTGGCTCACATGCCATCGTAATTCGGTCCGCCTCCACCTTCGGGCGGGACCCAGGTGATGATCTGATACGGGTCGGCGATGTCGCAGGTTTTGCAATGCACGCAGTTGCTCGGATTCAGGCTGATGCGCTTGCCGTTGGGCTGACTTGCGTCGTCGACCATTTCGTAGACGTTGGCGGGGCAGAAATTCTGGCAGGGGCTGCCGAATTCTTTTACGCATCGCGTGTTGCAGATATTCGTGTCGTCAATGACCAGATGCGAGGGCTGGTCTTCTTCGTGCTTGGTGCCGGAGTGGTAGAGGTCGGTGAGCTTGTCGAACGTGAGTTTGGCGTCGCCTTTCGCGGGGCCGAGCAAGTGGGCTTCGGCGCCTCCGTTCGCAGGAAGTTCGGCGAGCTTACGCATGTGTTTGTAGCCAACGGTGCCGGGATAGCGGTTGCGCAGGCCGCGTCCGCCGGTGACCATTTGCAACGCGGTGTGGAACATGCCGGCAAAGAATCCGTGCTCGAAGCCCTGGTGCATGTTGCGAACTTTCCAGAGTTCCTCTTTGATCCAGCTGGATTCGACTTTTTTCTGATACGCAGAAAGGGTTGCCGCTGAGGAATCCTTTTTCTTAAGCGCCTCGAAAGCCGTCTCGGCGGCGAGCATGCCGCTCTTGATAGCGAGATGAATTCCCTTGAGCCGCGCCGAGTTCAGGAAACCAGCGGAGTCGCCGAGGAGCATCCAGCCGTCGCCCGCAACCGGTGGAATCGCCCACCAGCCGCCGTAAGGCATGGATTTGGCGCCGTAGCGGATCATCTTGCCGCCCGCCAGCAACTTCGCGACTAGAGGATGCTTCTTGAACTCCTGCAGCACATGCTGTGGATCGAGGCGCGGATCGGAATAGTCGAGTCCGGTGACGAAGCCAAGCGACACAGTGTTGTCTTTCCCGCCATAGATCCAGGCGCCGCCGTACTCTTTCGAGGTGAGCGGCCAGCCCATGGTGTAGATGACTTCGCCGGGAGCGATGCGGCCGGCGGGGACTTCCCACAGTTCCTTTACGCCGACGCCGTAGGTTTGCGGGTTGGCATTTTTCGCGAGATTGAATTTTGAGATGAGTTGTTTGGTTAGAGACCCGCGTGGCCCCTCGGCGAGAATGACGACTTTGGCGTTCAGGTCGTATCCGGGCTCGAAGTTGGATTTCTGATGGCCCTCTTTATCTACGCCTTTATCGTCGGTGCGAACACCGGTGACTCGGTCGCCGTCGAATAGAAGCTCGGACCCGGCGAATCCGGTGAAGATGGTGATGCCCGTCTCTTCCACTTTTCCGCCCAGCCACTTCACGAAGCGATTGAGCGAGATCACGTAGTTGCCATGGTCGCGCAGCGGCGGCGGCGTGACGGGCAATTTGAACTTGCTCTTCTCGGTGAGGAAATAAACGGCCTCTTTGGTGACTGCGGCGTCGAGAGGCGCTTCTGTTTCGAATCCTGGAAGCAATTCGCGCATAGAGCGCGGATCGAGCAGCGCGCCGGAGAGACAGTGCTGGCCGATCTCGCGGGCTTTTTCGAGCATGTAGATATTTTCTTTGCTGAGCTGCGAGTCGGGATGCTGCGCATTGTGCGCGTCGATGAGCTGCGACAGCCGCAATGCGCACCCCATGCCGGCAGGACCGCCGCCGACGATGACAACGTCAGCCGGCATTTGCGGACGCTCGACACCTTCGAGGGGTTTGCGGAAAATCAGCATAAACAGCTCGGCGCAGATTCGCGCTGGTTTGGTTAATTTAGCTTCCAGCCTTAGCTTTCGTTACTTCTTCAATCAAGGGCGGGACGATATCGAACAGATTTCCAACGATTGCGTAGTCGGCAATCTCGAAGATCGGGGCTTCGGAATCTTTGTTCACGGCGATGATGGTGCGCGAGCCTTTCATGCCAACGATGTGTTGAATGGCTCCGCTGATGCCAAGCGCCAGATAGAGCTTAGGCGCGACCGTCTGGCCGGAAGAGCCGATCTGGCGGTCCATGGGGAGCCAACCGGAATCGCAGATGGGCCGTGAGGCCGCGAGTTCGCCGCCGAGAACCTCGGCCAGCTGCCTGGCCAGTTCGACATTTTTCTGCTCCTTGATGCCACGGCCGACCGAGACGATGATTTCGGCTTGGGTAAGGTCGACGGCCTGCTTCGCTTGCTTGAACACCTCCTGCGGTTGGTTGCGAATGACACCGTCCGCGATTTCGACCTTGACGGTTTCGATTGGAGCCGGCGACGTTCCGGCTTCGGCTTTGTCTCCGCGGAATGCTCCGTTCTGGAAAGTGGCAAACCAGGGTGCGTCGGAAGCGAAGCTGACGTCGGCGGCGAACTTGCCTTGAAACATTTGACGGGTGAAGAGCAGCCTGCCGTTTTCGTGCTTGAAACCGACGCAGTCGCTGATGACCGTGCGTCCCATGGCCGTGGCGAGCTTGGGGACGAAGTCGCGGACTTGATACGTGTGCGGCATCAGTACGAGCCTGGGCGGTTTCACGGAGAGTAGTTGCTTGAGCGCGGAGGCAAATGCGTCGGGCGTGTAGGGATCCAGCTTCGGCGACTCGACCGCGTAGACCTTCGCGACCTTTTTTGCGGCCACCTCGGCAGCCAAAGTAGACGCGTTGCCTCCAACCACGGCAGCCTCGAGAGTCCAGCCGGTGGCCGCGGCGATGGCCTGGCCGGCAGTAATGGTCTCCCAGGAGACGCGGTTGAGTTTGCCTTCGCGTTGTTCGACGACTACCAGGAGTGTGTCAGCCATTTGATCCCTCAAGCTTGCATTCTCTGGTACCGTCCTTGTGGGACGATGTCTGAGATTCGTTGATCGCTGGTGATGCCGGCCCTGCGACGCGAAACGTGCGCTCAGGTCTTGATAGCTGCAAAGCGAAGGCGCATATAGTCTGCGGTCCACCGCCCCTGAGAATCGCACAGAACAGGTTTAAGCCTGGCCGTGACTTCGTCAAGAAAATCGTCCCGCTCATTCGGCACAAGCGCGCCGCAGAATGGATTGGCGAATGTCTTTAACCACCCGCGCATTCCGGTTGGCAGGGGCGTGGGACGTGGGATCAATTGCACACTCTGCGGCACAAACCCGGCCCGGCGTAAACGGACTTCGTACTCGTCGACAGTCGGAAAGTACCACGGAATCAACGAGGCGGCATCTCCAATGCCCCGGCGCTCAAGTGCGGCCATCAGCGCGACGGTAATTGCACTGACGCAACCGTGGCCACCTAATTCCCCTACGAACCTTCCTCCGGCCACCAGGGCGCGAAACACGCCGACGACTGGCGCGTCCGGATCGTCCTTCACCCAGTGCAGCGTGGCATTGGAAAAGACCGCGTCGAATTCGTTCTCAAAGATCAGGGACCTGGCGTCCATCATTCTCGCATCAATCCCGCGCAGGAGTGCGGCGGCGATCATGTCTGGAGAATTGTCGATGCCGACCACCTTGCCACCGAGCGCGATCAGTTTCTCAGTGAGGATTCCATCTCCGCAACCCAAATCGAGGATGCGCTCACCGGGCTGCGGCTGGAGCAAATCCAACACGGGCTGCCCGAGCGCCGGTACGAAGTGAGCGTTGGCCGCATAGTCGGCCGCGCTCCAATTCTGGGAGGACGGGGATTGGGACGAAAGGATCATGTGAAATCCGCAGGCCGAAAAGAATCCGTTCTTCGCTCGGCCCAGACGATCATCTACAGCAAGCGCAGTTCGTTGCGCATTTTGTCGACCAGTTTCTTCGCGATCTCGGTTGGCGAGCCTTCGATGCGTTCGGTCTTCTTCGTTTTTTGCGGCACGTAGAGGCGCTCGATTTTCTGCAGGTTCTCGCCGATCACAGCCTGCACTTCCGCCAACGCCACCTTGCGGACGGGCTTGTTCTTCGCCTGCTTGATGCCGATCAGCGTGGCATAGCGCAACTTGTTGATGCCGGATTGAATCGTGAGCACGGCGGGCAGCGGCATATCGACGAACTGGAAGAATCCGGCTTCGAGTTCGCGCTTTACGCGGATGCCGCTGTCGGTTTTTTCAATCTGCATGATGATGGTGGCGTGCGGCCAGCCCAGCAGTTCAGCCAGGATGACGCCGGTTTGCGCGTAGCCGTAGTCGTCGGATTGCAAGCCAGTGAAGATCAGATCGAATTTTTCGTCTTTGATCGCGGCGGCGAAGGCCTTGGCAGTGTTAAATGCATCGAGGCTGACAAAGGCATTGTCCTCCAGATGGATGGCGCGGTCGGCGCCCTTGGCGAGCGCTTCCCGCAGCACCTGCTGGGAACGGGCCGGGCCGGAAGTGATGACCAGCACTTCTCCGCCGTGCTTTTCCTTTTGGCGCAGCGCCTCTTCGAGGGCGAAAGCATCCGGCTCGTTCACTTCATACGAAACATCTTCCCGGATCCAAGCGGCGGTTTCGTTGAGCTTGAGCGGTGCATCTTTCTGCGGTACCTGCTTCATGCAAACCAGGATCTTCAAAACAGCACTCCTTGCCTGTGGCCGCGACGGCGCCAGGAAAACCAACAAGTATAAACGAGTGGTTCGCGATTGGCACTTGGCCGGAATCCGCCAAGCTATTCGGTGAAGACTACCGACTGCACGCCGGAGATTTCGAAGCGTTTGCGGCAGCGCATGTTCTTGCAGGCCATCAGGTCGTCTTTGCGCAGCATGTAGGAGCGGGCCTTGGCAAAGCGGGCGCGGTCACGCTCGTCGGCGCGTCCGGCAAGCTGGCGCTTCTTGGTGCGCACCACCCAGGTGACTTCGTATTCGGCGGGCTGGTGGCAATGGGGACAGTTCAGGGTTGCCATCTTCTTTTGGGTGCTCTCATCGAAAAAATCGCGTTCTTCCATGAAACACGATTATTGCATGTTCGCGGCGGTACCGGCTATGGCAACATGAAGGTCGGGGGTCGCAGGAGAATGGCGCGCAAGAAAAAGGTAAAGCGGTTTCGCGCGGTTCAGGCCGTGAAGGAACTGGCGCGGGAGCGCATGGGTAAGCCTCCAGCCGAGAAAGTGGTTCCCCACAAGAACAAGAAGCCGGAAAAGCACAAACCCACACTGGGAAAGCTGCTCACCGAGACCGAATAGTCGCCGGTAGCGATCTGCGTCTTAGTTGAACGTAGCCGTAACGGTGGTGCTGTTCTCAAGGAAGAGGGCGCAGACCGGGCCGCTTACCTGGTTGCAACCTTGCCACATCTCAAAACCACTGGCCGGAGCGGCTGTTAACGTGACGGTTTGCCCCGTGGTGAATTGCGCACTGCAGGTGGATCCGGTATCGCAGCTTATGCCGGCGGGAGAACTAGTGACGTTTCCGCTCGTAGTGCCGGCCACGGTCACTGTGAGAATCGGCTGAGGACCTGCGGGCGTGCAACCATCGGCGGCCGGACCGTTTACCGTGATCGGAACCGAGTTGCTAACGACGTCATTCGGACTGTCGTAGAAAGAGGCGGAAATATTGGCCAATCCGCAGCCGACGTTTGGCGAGACCACGCCCGTATTGCTCACCTGAGCCACTTGCGGATTGTCCGATCGCCAAGTCACCTGATCGGTAATGTCTTTGGTCGCCGGAGGGTGAATATAAGTTCCGATGGCCACGAAGTCAAAATATAAGCTGGAGTCGACTGCGCCAAATGTGCCGCCTGTTTCGGGAATGTTGATCGAAACCAGATGCTGATTAAATCCGCAACTCGACAAGCTCAAGAAGAACGCTGCGATAGCGATTAAAGCGGCGATGCTGAACCACTTCCGGCTCATCCACTACTCCTTAAGCAATCGGGCTGAATGCTCACGCAGCGCGGCAATTGGTCAATTTAGTCAAAGGCTGGGCAAAAAGCAACCATTAAAGAGTCGCGTCCAAGGAACCCCGGTCCGGATGCGTCATCATCCCTTCACCGCCCTGGCAACCACCTCGGCAAACTTGCGGACGTCATCCTCGGTGGTATCGAAGGAGCACATCCAGCGTACGATGCATTCCTCCTCCATCCACATATAGAAGAAGTAATGCTGCTTGATCTTCTCGAGAGAACGGCGCGGGATCTGGGCGAAGACTCCGTTGGACTCGACCTTCCAAACAACCTTGACCTCGGGGATGCGGCTGATCTCCCTTTCCAGCAGGAGCGCCATGCGATTGGCATGCTCGGCACTGCGCCGCCAGAGATCGTCGGTGAGCAGGGCTTCGAATTGAACGGCAATAAAGCGCATCTTCGACGCCAGTTGCATGCTCTGCTTGCGCAGGTAGAGGAAGTCCTGGCCGAGTTCGGGCTGGAAAAACACCACCGCCTCGCCGCCCAGGATTCCATTCTTCGTGCCCCCGAAAGAAATCGCGTCCACGCCTAAATCGCGCGTAGCCTGGCGGAGGGTTTGGCCGAGCGCGGCCGCAGCATTGGCGATGCGCGCGCCGTCTACGTGCAGGAACATGCCATGCTCATGCGCGAAGCGGGCGAGCGCTTGCACCTCTTCCGGTTGGTAGACCGTGCCCATCTCGGTGGCTTGTGTAATCGAAATCACGCGGGGCTGCGAGTGGTGTTGATCGCCGATGCCGTGGTAGGCATGGCGGACGGAATCCACCGTGATCTTGCCGTCCCGCTGCGGCAGTGGAATCAGCTTGCAACCGGTGTGTTTCTCCGGCGCGCCACATTCGTCGCAGTAGATGTGGGCATAAGCGCTGCATAGGACCGAGTGAAAGGGCCGGGTCAAGGCTTGCAAGCCCAGAACATTGGCACCGGTACCGTTGAAGGTAAAGAAAACCGCGACGTCCGGTCCAAACTGCTCTTCGAACTTCTTGATCGCCGAAAGGGTATAAGGGTCGTCGCCGTAAGCCACCACATGGCCCCGGTTGGCGCGGGCCAGGGCATCGAGAATCTCAGGATGCACGCCGGCGTTATTGTCGCTGGCAAAGCTGCGGGTGGGCTGGGCAGGAGTCTTCTCCATAGCGCAACAATGTAGCAGAGTGAGATGATGAAAAGTGAGATGATGTAACCGTACGGAACGGACATTCCGCTCAGGTCGAAGCGCGCGCTGCAAGCTGGCCTTCCGTATTTCTTCACGGGCGGCCGGTGATTATTTTGCGTCCAGATGGCCGGGAGGAGAATCTTGTTACGAGTCCCTAACGCTGGGGCTGGGCGGTCGTCTAATGAAGTTTGGGAGTGGTCTGGATCTCGGGTCGCAGTGTTAGCATTTTTCATCACGTGGTCGCGGTTAGGCGGGAAACTTATGTTCAAGAGACTTCACAGCTATTTATGCCAAATCCTTTTGCTGGTGGCCGTTGCGGCCAGTGGAGCGACGCTTGCCTGTTCGACCAACGCCGTCCACAGTGCTCACGCCAGTGGGCCCCCTGCGATGCGGGTGAAGGTGGAGGTAGCGCGAGCCATCGCGGTGAACGATGCCAGCGAATATGTGGCCACGCTGAAGTCACGCGATTCGGCCGTCATTATGCCCCAGGTGGAAGGCCAGGTGACCGGGATATTTGCGCATTCGGGCGAGGCGGTTAGCGCCGGGTCGCCGCTGATGGAAATCGATCCACTCAAGCAGCAGGCCACGGTTCGCAGCCAGGAAAGCTCCCGGGCTGCGCAACGGGCAAACCTGGATTGGACGAAGCAGCAGTATGCCCGCGCCAAGGGACTCTACGCAGCGGGGGTTGTGAGCAAGCAGGATCTCGACCAGGCGAAATCGGCGTTGGACGCGGCGCAAGCGCAGATGGATTCGCTTGACGCCCAGGTGCGCGAGCAGGAAGTACAACTTCACTACTACAAAGTCGTGGCGCCTCGCGCCGGGATTGTTGGAGATATTCCGGTGCGGGTAGGTGACCGGGTCACAACCTCGACCCAACTGACCACCGTGGATCAGCCCGGCAGTCTCGAGGTCTACGCCTATGTGCCGATTGAACACTCCTCGCAACTCAAGATGAACCTTCCGGTACAGGTGTTGGATAGCGATGGGAAGGTTTTCGCCGCCAGCCACATAAGCTTCATCTCGGCCCAGGTCGACAACACGACGCAGACCGTACTGGTGAAAGCGCGCATCGCCAATAGAAATGATGCCCTGCGGCAATCGCAATTCATCCGCGCTCGCATTATTTGGGGAACCCACCAGAACCCGGAGGTTCCGATCCTGGCGGTATCGCGCCTGGCAGGGCAGTACTTCGCTTTCGTGGCCGAACCGCAGACGGGAGGATCGTACCTGGCACGCCAAAGATCGCTGAAAATCGGGCAGACGGTGGGCAACAATTACGAAGTTCAGGAGGGCATCAAGCCCGGCGAAAAGGTGATCATTTCAGGGACGCAGTTTCTGCTGGATGGGGTGCCGGTGATTCCGCAAGGCTGAGGCCGGACTTCGGTTTTCGGGTTTCCGGCCTCTTGAGTCGCAGTCTTTCAGTCTTTCAACTAGATTCCCTAGCTATGTTGACTAGAGCGTGTTTCAAAAATACCTCCGAAGCGTAATCCAGAAGCACGCGAGGTAGAAGAAGGCGTAGTAGGTGGAAAGTAAATGCTCATGACGAACCAACAAGCGGCGAAACTGTCCGAGCCA
>JBARJF010000115.1:0-43946 GCA_049800135.1 Candidatus Sulfotelmatobacter sp. | reverse complement strand
AACATCCAGTCCGATGTAATACATATGTCCGTGAGGAGCCTCCGTGGTTGTTGTCTGAATCAACGTTCCCGTTGAGTTCAGCTTTTTGTACACCACGTGCTCCTCTTGGACTTAGCATTCAAACAGTCAGCCAGAACCTAAGAAATGGCAGTAGAGCCGGTTTCTTGTGGTGAATGGCAGGTGCTCGCTGGCCTTGATATGCACTCCCCCGCCAATACGAACACAAGCATTAGAAGACTCGGTTCCAATTGGGGTTGAGGTGAGAGCAGTGTTGCAGAATACCCTCACGGAATCGGAACTTTTCGGTAACTGGACGTTGGTCCTGGAGAAGCGTTTTGATCTCTTCTTTCCCAGCGAGTTCGGGAAGAGCTTCAGTGATGATGATTCGGCCCAGAAGACACTGAGAACCAGAACGTATCAGGTGCAACCACGCGGCGTGCGGCATCTGCGCGGTGCGAGAGAAGGGTATTTCACAAATAATTGGGCCAACGTATTGCTCGAAGAGAGATTTAGCGCGGCGCAATACTACTTTTTCGTCGCAGTATCGAGTCCCTCCAGCATCTTGCCGATTTCCGGGTTCGACATGAAGTTCCTCCACACCAAACCAGTGCGGTAGTTCTCAATCATGACCACGATCGGCGCCTGATTCAGCCCCATGTAGATGGGCGAAACCCAGTTTGCGCCTTGATTAAACGCATCGCGCGGGCCGTATATGCCCCACAACTGATCGCCAAGGTCGCGGTAGAAATGCTTGAATGCGGCCATCGAGGCCTCCGGCGTATAAGGGAAGGAAGCCAGCGCTCCGGTAGGTGTGAGGGTTCCACGATCGTGTCTTTCGTCGGGAGCGTGCGCGACGTAGCCATTGGGGCCATCGCTGGCGGTCAGCCCCCAGGCGTTGGCGCCATAGCCCGCAAAGTGTTTCGGGTTGGCGATTGAATAAGCGCGATTGATGAGGGCGATGTGCTGGTTGTTATCAAAATAAGATTTCGTAAAGCGGTCGTGCAGACTGTGCGGATCGAAACCCATGTACGAGTAATCGGTGAAAAACAGCGGCCCGCCCGTTCCCACGCCGACGTCGAGCCTGATTCCGTAGTAGGTGTGGCCGTTTTCGTAGTGGTCGCCGTCGGTGGCGCCCGACCATCCCTCGCGATATTTCACCGCCCGTTCTGATTGTGACGCCCACCCCGAATAATACATTCCCGCCGGCACCGGGTGCGTCGGCGATGCCATGCCAAGCAGATAGGCGATCATCACTTCGTTGAATCCGATGAGACGATGATGAATCTGGAATGCCCACTCCGGCGACCAATGCCAATAAAGAAAATCGCTATTCGGCGCCTCGCGGTACCAATTCCATTCCACCGATTCCCACAGCTGCGTGATTCTGCCGTAAAGAGACTGCTCGCTTTCCCCAGGTCCGTGGAAGTACTGGCGCGCCGCGAGCAAACCCTCCATTAAGAATGAGGTCTCGACCAGATCCCCGCCGTTGTCGAACATGCCAAACACCGCCATGGTGTGGCCGGTATTACCATTCATGTAGTGCGACCAGGCCCCGTGATAGCGCTGGGCGTGTTCGAGAAAGTTGACAATCCGCGTCAAGCGCCGCACACCTTGTTGGCGCGTGATGAAGCCGCGGTCAACCCCGACCATGAGCGCCATGATGCCGAAGCCACTGGCGCCAGTCGCGACCACGCGGTCGTCACCGGGAATACTCTCGCGAGCCATGCCGGAGTGCGGATCGGCTCCCTCCCAATAGTAGTGGAAGCAGGCTTTTTGCAGCATGGTGAGGAGTTCGTCGTCGGTCAGTTCGCGGGTGGATGCGCTGGCAACGCTGGAGAATGCCGATTGCCGGTACCGCCAGTCGGAAGCGACAACTTTATATTGTGCGGGAACGCCGGACTTCCCCAAGAAATCTTCGTAACGATAAATGCCCGGAAGCTGGATTCCGACCGGAGAGAAGTTCTTCCGGTCAAGCGATCGATAGATGACGTAGCGCGCCAAAGCTGAAGATTCCACCCCATCCCACTCGACCTCGACGTGGCGGTCGTAGCCGGTGGCGCGCACGGCGGAGGGAGCGGGCAGAACACTGGCGGCGGCCGGATCGTCATCGACGCGAATCTCGTCGACGATGAGGGCGTGGCGAACGTCATCCGCCCGCCCTTGATGGAAGATGACGTTGTGCACGTACTCGGGGTGGAAGGGATAGATGGATGCAGTGCGGCAATCGGAGAGGGGGATGCGAACCTGCACCCAGCGGCCCGCCGGCAAATCGCCGGTGTATTTCCCCAGGTCGAGCGGTTCGCTGAAACTGCCGGGAAATTCTTCGCGCGCACTGGAAAGCACTATCCGCGGCAGATCCGCTGCGGATATCGGCTGGGGAGCGAATATCCAAAAATACAAATTGTGTCCCGATAGTCCGGGAAGCCGATTGCGCAAGTCGACCGCCTGGAGCTCCGCCACCCATCCGCCTCCCGGTGCGGATTGCCACTGAAGGCGAATGGCATTGGGGGGCGTGAGAAATGTCTTCGTCTCGACCGGCAAGCGATGATCTTTCTGTTCAAGAAAACTTTGTCCTGAAGTTTGAGCGGAGCTGTAGAAATAATCGTCCGAAGTGAGACTGTTATCGAAAATAACGTGACGGTAATAGTCCGAGGTTGCGTGCGCAAGTGACGGAAGCAAGCCGAGCACTACCGCGAGAATGAAAAGATGCCGCTTGCGAGAGCTGCGGGATTTGCCGGCGACGAACCTCATGGCCCCTCCTATTCCCCGCTCACTCGAGTGAGCGGGTGCTTTTTCTTGGGCACTTCAAGCAGCAAAAGGCCGTCCACCGGCAGTTGCAACTGGATGGAGCCTTTTACCAGCTGCAGATTCTGAATGGGCATCGTTTTGGCCACCCGATTCAGTTCGCGGACCTGGGCTTGCGTCGGATACCGCGGACTCCCCATGCTCCTGTATGCGGCCAGCGTGTTCCCGTATTCGGCATCGGCGCGGATTATCCTTACACGGCTATCGGGCGGCACTCCACGAATCTCAAAGTCGACGCTGCGCGCGGACCCCGCCTTATCGGGATCAACCAGATTCCATGCAACAATCGCGAGTGCACCGTCGTCGCGGCGCGTAACCAGAACATTGGACGAATCCTGCAGGATTCTCTCCGATCCAAGCTGGTGCAGAAGAGCGAAGGCGGAATAACTGGGCTTTTTGATGCCGCCGAGCGCGATCAACCCGAAGCCGCCGTCAAAAGGTTCGCTCTTGGGGCCGTCTTCTTCGAAAACGTCGGAGAACGTCCAGAACGACATCATGTTCACCAGGCCGTCACATTGTCGGATGTCGTCGGCGAGGGCTGCACCAACATAAACCGTATCTCTGGCATTGATGGAACCAAACGAGGGAACATTCCATTCGGTCCACATCAACGGAAGTCCCGGACGCGGCGAGGCGGCGATCTCGTCGCGGACTTTCCTAATCGCGAGACAAACCCTGCGATCCATGGGAATGTCTTCGTGCGTGCCAAACAAATCTTCCGTCGTATCGTCAGCGTAGCCGTGGCTGGAAATGAAGTCGGTAGGAACATCGTTAGCGGCGGCGTGTTGAATGAACGCATCAACCCAGTGCGCGGATGAGGACGCGGGTCCGCCCACGGACAGACGCGGGCTCACCGATTTCAGGGCTCGCGCGGTGTGGTCATAGAGTTCAAAGTAAGTGGCCCGCTTTGGATCGCCGCTCCAGAAGTCGATGTTGGGTTCGTTCCACACCTCGAAGTACCAGGTCGCGACCTCGTCGATGCCATAGCGATCGACGAGGTGCTGGGCAAAGGATCGAATCAGGTCATCCCATTTCTTGTAGTCCTTCGGAGGCGAAACGAACGGCTTGTACCAGAAAGCTTGTACATCGTGCCGCAAGGCCAATTTTCTGGGCATGAAGCCGATCTCGACGAACGGTCGAACGCCGTTCCGCAGCAAGCCGTCGTAAATCTGATCGACGTAGGAAAAATTGTAGAGCGGATTTCCCTTGTCGTCTTCATCGTAAACGCCAACTTCATCGCTCAGGATGTTGTGAAAGCGGACGTAACCAAACTCAGTGACTTTCTTCACTTCGCGCAGATCGCTGCGGTAGCTTTCGCGCAGGCTAAGAATCGCGCGTCCCGAGCCGAACATCTGTTCCCAGAAGTGGGGGAACGGATGAACCGGCGCGCGGGCATCGATGACAACGTATTCCACCGAGGTCTGCGCCCGGCACGTGCCGGCGAAGAATGCCAAGCCAAGGAGAACACCAAAGGCGAGACGAGACAGTTTCATATTGTTTCTCCGGCAAAATCCCTAGCTGTGGCGCACGGAGGTGCGCCGGGCAATCCACGCGTTGCGGCCACATTGCGACGGCATTGTACTAAATCGCATTAGTACTCCATAGACGGTCCGTATCAAATACGTTTTTTGTGTCGATGTCAACACACAGGGCCGAAGAGAGCCAAGGATCTTCGCTTGCTCCGGCGATCTCGTTGTGCGAGACTGCGTTCGGTGGCCACGAGGAAATCGAGACCGAGCAGCGATGGGGCGGGGCGCACTTCCCGAAAACCCATGAATCTAAAGAGGCTGGCGGACCACCTGGAACTTGCGCCGGCGACCGTCTCTTTGGTCATCAACCGGTCGAGCGTTGCCGATTCCATCCCCCAGGAAACCAAAGACAGAATTTTCGCGGCGGCTCGCAAATTCAAGTATCGTCCCAATTTCTTCGCCCGGGCGCTGCGCGCTCAGCGCAGCTTCACGATCGGGGTCATTGTCCCCGAAGTGAGTGAGGGGTATTCGGCTTCTGTCCTGAGCGGCGTGGAGGATTATCTTTTGCGGGAAGGGTACTTTTACCTTGTCGCCAGCCACCGGCACCGCGCCGATCTGATCGACGAGTACCCGCGTATGTTTTTGGAGCGATCAGTGGATGGCCTGATCGCCGTAGATACGCCCTGGCACCTGAATCTTTCGGTGCCGGTGGTCACCGTGTCCGGGCACAACGACGTGAGGGGAGTAACCAATATTGTGCTCAACCATCAGCGTGCGGCTGAGGTAGCATTGAAGCACCTTTTACACCTGGGTCACCACCAAATTGCGTTCATGAGAGGGCAGGCGTTCAGCTCCGATACGGAAGTGCGATGGGACAGTATTGAGCGCGTGGCCCGCCAGCTTGGTTTGGCAATCAGTCCCCGGCTCGTGGCGCAACTGGAGGGCGATTCGCCGTCGCCTCAACTCGGATACCTGGCCACCAAGAAGCTGTTGGCATCCGGGGAACCTTTTTCGGCGCTGTTTGCGTTCAACGACATCTCTGCGATGGGTGCGATTCGCGCTCTGCGCCAGTTAGGCTGGCAGGTTCCGGAAGATGTGTCCGTCGTCGGATTCGACGACATTCCGAGCGCCGCATTCCAAAGTCCAAGCCTGACTACGGTGCGCCAGCCCTTGCGCGAGATGGGGCGAGCCGCTGCCGAGATTCTACTGAAGCGGATTAATCGCCCTGGTTCCGAGCTTCACGACCGGCACATCGTGGAACCCGAATTAGTGGTTCGAGACACCACGTCCCGGGCGATAGCCGGGAGGCGAGTTTCAAATAAGCAAAAGCCTTAAAGGCCCCATCGTTTTCCCTCGTCTTACTTCGACATTATCTCCCGCATGGGTCTGACCACGACCGTCGAAGCACTCGCAACTTTAAGTTCTTGACTATCGGATTTCGGACATGTTATAAGCAGGCGGCTGAGTCTACTAAATCGCTTTTTCAGCGATTTAGTAAGCGATCCGCCTTCGCATCGGATTCGCGATAGATCGGCGTGAGTCGGTCGCGGTGGGCAGCATTTGATTCGAGGAGATTTCATGAGCCGTTCGAGATTTGCAGTCCACGTCGTACTGCTGATCGTTAGCATCGTTGCACTGAGCGGGTTGGTCCAGGCGCAGTATCGAGGTTCCCTCCGCGGAACGGTGACTGATCCACAAGGCGAAGCGATCGCTGGCGCCACCGTGACTTTGGTGGACACGGAAACGAACACCACCATGGTGTCTATCTCCGACAGCAATGGCATCTACAACTTTAACGCGCTGCCGCCGGCTCCCTACCGGATCACAGTGGAGCACAAGGGGTTCGCGAAGAAGGTGCTTGAGCACGTGCAGATCATCCCCGAGCAGCTCAATTCGCTGAACCTGCAACTGGAGGTGGGCGAGGTTCAAGAGACGGTAACGGTGTCCGGCGTAACCCAGGCACTAGACACGGAGACAGCGACGTTGAGCGGCACGATCACCAGTAACGAGATTCAGCACATGCCGTCGTACAATCGCGACGTGTTTCAACTGGCGCAACTGGCGCCGGGAGTCTTCGGAGATGCTTCGCAAGACAGCGGAGGCGGATCCTACAACTTGCCTGGAAACCAGGGGCCGGGCGGGTCTGGCTCCGGCGCGGCGGGCATTTTCCAGACTGAGAACGGCCCGCAGATTCAGAATGCCGGCGGCCAGTATGAGACCAACAGCATCACCGTCGACGGGATCAGCACGGTGAGCGCGGTGTGGGGCGGCACGTCAGTAATCACGCCAAGTGAAGATTCGGTGCAAGACATGAAGGTGGTCTCCAATAGCTATGATGCGGAGAACAGCCGGTTCAGCGGCGCGCAAATCGAGGTAACCTCAAAGAGTGGCAGCAATGATGTGCACGGCAGTTTCTTCTTTAAGATGTCGCGGCCAGGACTGGATGCCTATGAAACCTATAACGGTCTCGGCTCGCTTCAACCGGGCACACCGGAGGCGCGCGGCCTCAATCGTGATGACTCCCGCTTCAACAATTACGGCGGCAGTCTGGGAGGTCCGATCTGGAAAAACAAGGTGTTTGCCTTCTTCAATTGGGAGACCAGCCCGCTTACCGCGGTTACCACGGCACAAGGCTGGTATGAGACTTCGCAATTTGACTCCATGGCGGCAACCACCGGGAGCATTGCGGCCAAGTATCTCTCCTATCCAGGAAATGCAGTTTCCGCAAACGCGATCATTCCTCGTACCTGTTCGCAGATCGGGCTGACGGAGGGAACAAACTGCGCCACCATCACTAGCGCGCAGGGCGTGCCCGAGGGCTTGGACGTGGGCTCGCCAATCACGACGGGCCTGGGCTTGCAGGACCTGACCTACCTTGGCAACTCCAGCACACCTGGCGTGGGCGGGGGTCTGGATGGAATACCAGACATCGCGTATTACAACTCGCTGAATCCCACGACGACGTCCCAGAGCCAGTACAACGGCCGTCTTGATGCCGATGTCACGCCGAAAGACAGGCTCAGCTTCACCATCTACTGGGTGCCAGTCACGACCACGGATTACAACGGCCCCACCCGTTCGGAGAACCTCTGGCATCACTCGCAGATCAACGATGCATTCTCCCTGATCTGGAACCACACCTTCTCATCCACTTTGCTGAACCAGGCGCGGGCCAATGCCGCAGGCTGGCGCTGGAACGAAGTGACCGATAATCCGCAGGAGCCTTTTGGTTTGCCGGAGGACAACATCAGCAACATCGGCTCCGCTAGCATTAACTCTTTCGGAGCTCCGGGACCGAGCAATTTCGACCAGTGGACCTACACCTACAATGATGTCCTCACCAAGATCGCCGGGCGTCATAGCATTAAAGTGGGCGGCGAACTCACTCGGCTCTCTTATTTGGATAACCCTGTCTACGCGGCGCGGCCCGGCTTTAATTTCGAAAACCTGTGGGATTTTGCCAATGACGCTCCGTATACCGAATCCGGACAGTTCGATGCCAAGACGGGCGAGCCCTTCGCGAACCGCCAAGATAATCGCGAAAACTTGTGGGGCGTGTTTGTGCAGGACGACTTCAAACTCCGTTCGAACCTGACCGTCAATATGGGTCTGCGCTACTCCTATTTCGGTGCCTTCTACTCCAAGGAGAACAACCTAGATGTGTTGCAGTTTGGTTCGGGCGCAGACGCACTGACGGGTATGAATGTTCGCGTAGGGGGAAGCCTCTACACTCCGCAGAAGAGCAACTTCGGTCCGGTGGTTGGATTTGCATGGTCACCGACCCGATTCCAGAGCAAGCTGGTGGTCCGCGGAGGATTTGGCATCAGTTACAATCAAAACGAAATCGCCATCACGGCAAATGGCAATGGGAACCCGCCCAATGCGGTCCAGGCCGGCTTCACCTGCCCCTACCCCTTCACCGCCAACCCCTCCTGTGCTGGTAACGGAATCCTCTACGAAACCGCCACCTCTATCAACTCAATCTTTGGATATGCCCCCAACCCGGCCGCGATCACAACTTTTGGCGCCAACAACCTGCCGATTTGTCCCGCACCCTGCGGATCGCCAAGTTTTGTGACGGGTTTCCCGGCGAATCCGAAGTCCATTGCCAACTACCACTATTCGATGGATGTGCAATATGAGTTGCCGTTCAAATCAGTGTTCACTCTGGGTTACCAGGGAAACGAAACCCGGCACCTGTTGACGCAAAATAATTGGAACGTAATTGGCGCGGCCAACGGCCTGGCGTTGAATCCAGGGGTCAACACCGTGGACTACTACCAGAACACGGGTACCGGAAACTATAATGCCATGCTCGCCACTTTCACACACGATCTCTCGCGTGGTTTTCAGGCGACGATGCAATACACCTGGGCGAAGGCTCTGGACGAGGGTTCGGGTCCCTACGAAGAGGACCCCTACCCGTTTAATGGAGCGGCGGCTTACGGACGCTCCGACTACAACGTGACTAACGCGTTCAAGCTCTTCGGCCTGTGGCAGCCGGTGTTTTTCCACGGCAGCCGCAGCTGGCTTGAGAAGGTGGCGGGTGGCTGGTCGGTGAGCGGCATCTGGAATGTCCACTCAGGCTTCCCCTGGAATCCGTATTACGGCACCAACGGCGTGTATTACCAGGGCAGCGGTTACGGCAACCTGCGTCCCGCCGGAGTTATACCGGGAGCGGGCACAAGCACCAGTAACAAAACGTTCGAGCAGGCTACTAATCCGAATTACGGGGGCAATGGCACTAACTTTTTCCTGCCTCCGAGTTATGTTCAAGGGCCGGCCTTTCCCGCCTATGCGGCCGCGCCGACGCCGGGAATCCAACGCAACACTTTGAACGGGCCGGGCTACGACGACGTGGATGCCAGCCTGAGCAAGGGTTTCGGCCTGCCGAGAATCCGAGGGCTGGGAGAGAACGCGAGGTTCGAAGTCCGCGCGGACGTATACAACCTCTTCAACAAAACCAACCTCAACACTCAATGTATCGACGGGTATCTGGGTTCGGTGGCGCCAAACGGCACTGGTGGTTTCACCGTGTCGCCGAACTCGGACTTCGGCGTGGCTGGCTGCGGATTGGGCAGCAGGACGGTTCAACTGCAGGCGCGCTTCAGCTTCTAACTCTCACCAAGGCGCAGCCGGAATCCCGGTTGCGCCTTTTCTTTTGCTGCTCTTTTCTGTTGCTCTTCTCCAGGGCTCTTCGAGATACCGAGAACCGCGCACCGGAACCCAGCGGAATTTGCTCGCGCGGAGGAGAAGCTCAATCAATCGCCCATGTGGCCGCCCGTTTCGTGGAACCCCACCGCGGCCATGGCAGCCTGCGCCTCTGGGTTCTTCATAAACGTGTTCCAGACCAGACCGCTGCGCTGATTCTCCGCCATCAGCATGGTGATTCCCTGATCGATGCCGATCACGTCTGGATCGTACCATTCGGTCAATGGATCGAACGCATCCACAAAACCGTAACGCTGCCAGGATTTGGGGAAGCGTTGAAAGATGTTTCGCAGCACGGCGATGCAGTCTTGCGGCACGAAAGCAAGCGACCCCCCCGCGGCACACGGGACAATCGTTCCGTCGATGTCTCCCATCGCAGGTGGTCCTCCCCATGCGGTGTATCCTTGTGCCGAATCGGAGGCGGTGATTCCCCAAAGATTGTTGCTATAGTCGGGAAACTTTGGAGTCAGCGAAAGACAGAAAGCCTTGTGGGCCTTGGTAGCCGTCACTGAATTATTGAAATAGTTTGTGTAGGCATCCCGCTTGTGGCGGAAATCGAACCAGGCATGCGAATACTGGTGGATGAAGAGCGGAGCGTGAAGGTTTGTGATGTAAGTGTAGCCCTGGTAGGTGAGCGTGGGCCGGGCAAAATGGGTCCAGGAACTGGCTGGTATCGGGTGGGTGGTCGAGCCGACCGCCAGCAGATAAATCATCATCAACTCGCAGTAGGTATCCCAGCGGCTCGCAATGAAGCCGCCTTCCGGGGTCCAACCCATCGAGAGAGTCTTGCCTCCGTTCAGCATCCAGGCCCAATTCACGCGCTGGTAGATCTGTGTCGAGAGACTCTGAATCTGGGCATCCTGAAAATACTGCCGGCAGGCGAGCACGCCACAGAGAAGAATTGCCGTGTCGATCGAGGAGATCTCGCAGTTCCAGACTCGCTGACCCGTATTCATATCAACGAAGTGGTAGAAAAAACCGTGCACGTTGGTCTGTTTGACCAGGAAGTTCAGCGTAGCCAGTACCCGCGCCTTGATCTGGGCGCTTTCCTGATAACCTCTTTGATCGCCGATGCATAGAGCGGTGAGTCCGAAACCGGTGGCGGCAATGCTGGAGACCGTTCGCGAGTCATGGCCGCGGGCAAGAGCCCGATCTTTGACCTGTCCCGTTGCGCGACCGGCCTGCTCCCAGAAAAAGAGGAAAGCGGCGCGTTCCACTCGCTCGAGGAACTGATCATCCAAAACGGGAGCAGGTTTTGACGGCGGGCTGCTTTTGGGCGCGCCACGCGAAAGGCTCTGCGCCTTGACCCCGAGAACGCAGCATGCCAGTCCCGCTTCGCCTGCCATGGCCAGCAGTTCGCGGCGAGTCAGGCTCCTGTCACGGCTAAGCGGGGATTCGCCGGCCTCTCCCATAAAGCACGAAGATCTCGCTCCGAGTCAATCTTACTTCACTTCCACGAGGGCCAGGCCGTACGACGGCAGAGTGAGCGTCAACTCGCCGTTCTCCAGTTCTCGATCTTCGGGCGCAGGAAGTTCCGCCGCCTTTTTCAATTCCTCGATCTGGGCTTGGGTAGGGTAACGCGGCGCATTCATTCTTTCATAGGCAGCGTGAACATCGCCGTGACTGGGATCGACCCGGGAAATCTGCGCATGTTTGAACTGCGTTCCCTCGAACCGCAGCGTGAAGGTTCTGGCCGGCCCCGCATGCTCCGGCGGCGCGTAGTTCCACACCGCGATCACCAGCGAACCATCCTTCTTGCGGGTGACGATTGCGGAGTCCGACTTGAGTTCGAGCCTCTGTTCACCCAGATGGTGCAGCAGGCTGAAGGCGTTGAAAGCAGGCTTCGGAATTCCATCCTCGGCGAGCAGGCCAAAACCGCCGTAGAACGGCGTCTTCACGACGCCCTGTTCCTCGAAGACGTCGGAAAACGTCCAGTAGGACATGAAGTCCACAAGACCATCGCATTGGCGAATGGTATCCGCCATCCAGGGGCCCATATAAGAAGAGTCTGTGACGTCAGGCTCATTGGAGTAGCTGGCGTTGAATTCACTCCAGATCAGCGGCAGCTCGGGCATCGACGAGTTCTTGATCTGGTCGTGAACCTTCTTCACCGCGCGGCAAACCATCTGATCGCGCGAGATTTTTTCGTCGGTTCCGAAAACATCCTGAGCCCGGTCGTTGCCATATACATGGGTCGAGACGAAGTCGACGGGGATGTCATTGCTGGCGCAGTGCCGGATAAAAGCGTCGGCCCACGCCGCTTGCGCAGTCGCCGGTCCGCCGATGCGGAGCCGTGGGTTCACGGCTTTAACCGCGCGCGCCGTGTGATCATACAACTCCCAATAGGTCGGCTGTTTCGGATCGCCGCCCCAGAAATCCAGGTTGGGTTCGTTCCACACTTCGAAATACCACTGTGCTACCTCGTCGATCCCGTAGCGCGCCACAAGATGTTTGCAGAATTGGGTAATCAAATCATCCCACTTATTCCAGTCCTTGGGCGGGGATACGTTGGGCCGATACCAGAAACTCTGAATGATGTGTTTCGAAGCCAGTTTCCCGGGCATGAAGCTTAATTCAACAAAGGGACGGACTCCGTTCGCCAGCAGCCCGTCGTAAATCTGGTCGACGTAGGAGAAGTTGTAAATGGGCTGTCCCTGCGAGTTTTCGCCATAGACCCCGACTTCATCCAGCAATATCCCGTGAAAGCGCACATAACGAAAGCCGGTTATCTTCTTGGTTGCCCGCAGGTCTTCCCGGTAGCCTTCGCGAAGCGCCAATATCGCTCGCCCCGATCCGAACATCTGTTCCCAGAAATGCGGGAACGGGTGGGAGGGAGCAGAGGCATCTATCACGATAGTATTTTCGTCCTGGGCCGCAACCGCTGCCGGCAGACAAAACAACAGGGCAAGGCAAGCAAAAGCCTTCAAGATGCGCTTCATTGTGGATTGATGATTCTCGCGGGCATGGCTCTAGCTAAATCGGTTTAGCAAGCACCCACTTATACCACGTGCTTTTTTTGGGTGTCAAGCATTTCGTGCAGTGGCCGAGACCAAGTGACGCAATGATTTTGACTCTCGGCAGCGATGGACAGAGGGTCTCATTCTGGTTTGGAAAGCTGTGCATTCAGAATCACCATCACGATACAGCCAAACAAGGGAACCAATAACCCATACTTCAAGCCACCGAACCTGGTAGAGGTGTAGCCAGCCAGCCAAGGAAGGGTTGCACCACCCAAACCGGCGAGTGCGAACATCACGCCGGCAATCCGGGAGGCCTTCGAGTTGAACTTGCTGGAAAGAGCGGCAATTGTGATGGGGAAAACCGAGGAAAGCCCCAATCCAGCCAAGCTGATGCCTATTCCAATAACCAAAAGATTTCTCGCAAATAGCAGCACAACAATGCCCACCATGCTCAGAACCAAACCGAATGCCGCCAGCTTCAGTTCCCGCACATGCCGCAACAACACAGGTGCGGCTGCTCTCCCTGACAGCAAGGCCGCCCAGAACAGCGAAGGCACCAGGGCCCACACTGTGCCGGCTCCGCCAACCATGCGCCGGGCGTATGTTGCGATCCAGCCACTCACCCCTGCTTCGCTCCCCACATAGACAAAGAAGAGAGCCCCAAAGATAGGCACCCAACGGTTCCTCCACAGACCTGTTTCCATCGGCGACGCGTTATCGGCTGCCGAACTGAAAACAGGGAAGGAAACGGTTGTCATGCCCGCTGCCACGACGGTCAGCAATGCAGCCACACCATGGAGCATGTTGGAGGTACGGTGCATGCGAAGCAGCGCCGCTACGAAGAATGGGCAACTCACAGCTCCCGCTCCCCACGAGAAGTTGATGAGGTTTAGCGCCGCTGCACGCTTTCGCGGATACAGCTCGGAGACCAAGAGGTTCGTAGTTGGTATGGCGAGCCCAAGCCCGGTTCCGAAGCCGAGCGTGGATAACAGGCCCAGCATCCAACCGGCGGCGAGGAGTGTTGCCGAGCCCAGAGCCATGAATCCTAGCCCGAGCACCAAGGAAATGCGTTGACCTAGGCGAGGCACGAGAAAACTCGACGCCAACACACCCAGGATCGAGCCGCTGAACTGCGCTGTGAAGAGATATCCTGCCTGCGCATCGTTAAGCGCCCAGCGCGCAGACAGCACGGGAAGCATCGGTCCCAACATGGTGTTAACCACGCCCGTCAGGACGAATCCAACGTGCAGCATCGCCGTTAATCTCATATCATGGCGGAACTGCTTAAGATGATCCTTGCCCTCTGTCTCCAAGGTCGCCTAGATCCCCTTGTTAGGATTTCGCGCAAACCAGCGGTACGAGGACGGTACAACAAAAACCCGTTCCCTGGTGTCTTACCTTGCAGGGCATTAGGGTCAGCAGAACCCGGGCTTTATCTAGCACCACGAGGAACTGCGCCGGATTTTTGCACTGACTGCCTGCATCCGGGGTTTACTGGCGTCTACTGGAACTGGTGCCGCGGCTCGGCAACAGATGCCGTACATATTCGCGGAACTCGAATTTGTAAACATTGTCACACGCGCGTTCACGCCGGTGCTCGCGAAACACTCGAAGTTGTTCTCGCTCATCGACTGCATCGCAGTGGGTGTGGATTGACTGCAGCCAATAAGCGAAGGTCTCGCCTTACGCCGTTAACGGTCGCTCCACGTTGTACAAAGCCGATGTGGAACTTGTTGCGCCCTGAACCCTTTTCAACGTTTGCGATTGATGCTGCAGATTCCCACTCGGAGAATCTCATTGGCACTAAGTCTCTTCGACAACTGTTGAAGGCAGGCGTGCACACTCAAAACGGCCTTGCAGGAGCGAATGAGCGCCGTGGCGATTCTTCGTCAACAATCCTCCTGAGTTGCGGCCACGACCAAGCGTCACAAGTGCCATGCACGTGTGTCACTATGGGCGCCGATGCGCAATCCGCTAAGATCGCAAAATGGGCTTGGAGTGCTTGATCGTGACTTGCGACCCAACTCTGTTAGGTCATGTCCAAGCTGGTTTGGGTGCGCACGGAGCCTCGCTTCAGTTCCGCCAGGATTCTGCCAGTGCTATAGAACTCGCCTCTCGCCGACATTTGGATGGACTCGTGATCGACTGTGATAATGTGCCCGGGGGCACAAGAGCGCTCGCCGAACTGCGGAGAGCCCCCGCAAATAAGGAGACCCTTATTCTGGCTGTTGTAAACGGTTTGACGAGCGCCGAAGAAGCTCTCGATCTAGGGGCCGACTTCGTGCTAAGCAAACCCATTCAGCAGACTCGATTGCGTGGCGTCCTGGACATTGCGATCCCCAAGATGGAGCGCGAGCATCGCAGGTATTTCCGATACGAGATTGATTTACCGGTGCGGTTTTCGAATCCTCTGGGGCAACCCTTCGCCGCCCGAATGCAGAACGTGAGTGAGGGCGGGATGGCCATCAAGCTGATTGATCCCGTGAAACTCACCGGGGTCGTTCTTGTGGAGTTCGACCTGCCCAGCGTCGAGCCCCAGCCCTTTCATGCCAAAGCGGATGTAGTTTGGAGCGACTCCTTTGTGATGGGTCTGCGTTTCTTGTACATCGAGAAGCACTCTGGAGTTGCTCTACAGGAGTGGCTAACTTCGCTGGAGGCCGGAGTCCGTTTCCACGAGTTGGCTCAACGAACCAGCTGACAACTCGGGGGCAAAGGCGCAGTCATAAAGGCACTTCTGGTGGAAGACAGCAAGTTCATCAAAGTAGCGACGGTAGCCTTCCCTATGCCGCACAGCCATTTCTGCGCTAGTGATCGACGAGTTTTGGATGCAGCCGGGTCATACCAAAACTAAGGGTCTGTTCCCAGCAGGTCCAGTTCGTCCGCTCGTCTTTCCTTGGATATTTTGCTAGAGTCTGGGGCAGTAGTTGGGTGATCTCGAGGAATGCGTGGGGATTGATATGGCGAAGGCACCACTAATTTTTACATATTACATTGCTGCCCCCGTGGAGAAGGTCTGGGATGGGTTCGTTTCGAAGGAGGCGAATCACGAGATCTTCATGGGCGCGGACTTTGAGGTGGATCTGAAGCCGGGCGGGGCAATCACCTGGTCGGGGCCGGGTAAGGATGGGAAGCGGATACGCTATGTGACGGGTGAGGTGCTGCGAGTGGAGGCGCCGAAGCTATTCGAGTACAAGTTCGGCATGGGTGATGGGGCGGTGATGTCCAGAGTAAAGGTGGAGCTGACTCCGGAGACGGAGGCGGTGAAAGTTGTGGTGACGAACGATGAGTGGGCGGAGGACGATCCGGCGTATGCCCAGAACGCGGATGGGTGGCCGCGGATTCTTTCGCGGTTGAAGACGCTGCTGGAGACGGGGAAGACGTTCCGGCCGCATTAGGACGCAAGGCATCAACATGAGCTTGGCACGAAAGACGTAGCCGGCCGGCAGAGAGCGCGATTGCGCGATGCTGCTGAGTTCTGAACGTTGGTTGCTGGGGGGTGACACTTGGCGGCCTGGCGCCATACCACCGTAGAAACTTAACAACTATTGCGACAGCCCACTAGTTGGCCGATCCAGACTGGGTCGTCAGCAATCCAGTAGTTTAAAGTCCCCTGACGCGGTACAGGACGACCCCATGCGATGGAACAACAGCACTGATGGTGCCGCTTGTTTTCTTCGTCTCGCCGGTCCACAGGTCGTGTAACGAATAGCCGCTTTCGTTTTCGGAGAGCCCTGCGGTGGATGCAGGAACGGAGACTTCCTCTGCCTTCCTGCCGGTGTTGAACAAACCGACAATCGTCTCTCCGTTCGCTTCCCTCTTGGCGAACACCTGCTGGTTGCCGGTATTGAGCACCCTTTTCGCGGCGATCGCATCCTGGTCGACCGCGAGGACTGCGGAGTTCTCCAGGTATTTCTGCAGATCCGTTGGGTCGAGGTGAGTAAGATCGACGCCGAGGATGAAGGGTGCCGCCCCCAGAGCCCACAGGCTGATCTGAGTCTGGCGCTCGTCCGGAGTCAGTCCTTCGTTGCTGCCATTTCCTACCTCGATGGAGTCATAGTCGTTGAAAGCCCCTGGACCTGCGTAAGGCTGCCACTCCGCCACGTAGTTGAAGCGTTTGGCAACGTTGGCCCAGCTGGTCAGCGGGTAGCTGCTACCGTGCTTTTCGCAGTGATAGCATTCGACGTCAGGCGCGAATTCCCATTGATGGGCATACTTCATCAATGTCGGAGCGATAGCGGTTGTAAGGTCCCCCTGTGTGACGTCCAGGACCATGGGCCGACCGCTTTGCCGTATAGCATCCGACCATGCCTTAACGTCAGCGGCGTTGCTGTCCTCCATGCCGTCAATTTTGATGTAATCGACACCCCACGCCGCAAGCATATCTACCCATGAATTCGTATACTCCTGCGCTCCAGGCTTGTCATAGTTAATGCGGACCATGCCCTTGCAGTTGTAGTTGTTCTCCTTTACAGACGGATCCGCAATCTGGGCAGCCGTGTACGATGTGCCCTTAATGGGAGTGTTCCGGCTGACCGCCTGCCTGGAAATACCGGGCGTGACATAGATTCCGAACCTCATCCCGAGACTGTGGAGGTAGTCAGCCATCACCTTGATGCCGTCGGTATCTCCCTGGGCCGGGAATTTAGATGAGTCTGTCAGCCAGCGGCCATAAGCGTCGACATTCGGACCTTGCGGTCCCGGACACTGATACCAAAAGTCGTCGAGGTTTACGTATTGGTACCCAATTCTCTGCAAGCCGACATTTTGCAGGGCGAGCGCCTGAGCTTTCACTTGCGCTGCCGTGGGATTCTTGCGGAGGAAGCTCCAGCTGCTCCAGCCGAGAACGGGCGTGCGTTCGAGACCATTATCCTCTGCCCTGGCGTTGCGCAGGATCCCGCCCGCCAAGAACGCGATCAGCAGTGCTGCCCTTAAACTGCGTGTCCATTTCCTCAAGAAAATCATCCCCTTCCTTTATCACAAGCGGGGCGACAAAACAATTACGCATGTGCAAGGGGTGGCACATGACTGTATTCGTCATTGCTACTGCGGTCCGTGGCGCATCTTGGTCAATTGGCGTTAAATCCCCCACTCATCGACGGTCAAAACGTGCTATCGTTTAGTTGCTACCCTCGAAGTTTGCAGTAGGTGGAAAGTTGCGCTCCGTCACTTAATTTGTAGCGCCAACTGCCGATCATCTCTTCTCAGATCCGTCAGCGCTCACAGGAGCTACTTCTTGTTACATCCTCTTACAACTTGCCAGGTGGCTTAGCCAAACGAGTTAGGCTTTCCGGCTAACAATCCTCCAGACTGCCTAGCCAAAAGGAGAATTGACGCCCGGCCGGAATTCAGCTTAGATGTCGCTCGGGATGCCTGACTCTCTAGTGCGAGCCGACGTCTCGAATCCTGCTGGCATTATGGGTCAGCCAATCCAAGGAACTTTGAATATGACGAATAGCAAAACTCTTATCGTGATGATGTGCATAGCAGGCCTTTTGCCTCTTGCCGCTGCTCAAAGTGCGACGCCTCCGCGCATAACCAGCGCCGAGGTCAAAAACCACCCCGGCGAGACCGTAACCGTGTGTGGGAAGGCTGTGGATAGCAGGGTTTCCAGGTGGGGACTCGCAGGCCACGGCAAGCCGGTAACCTTCTATCTGGATCAGCCAGAACCGCACCCGGTATTCTCTTTTGTGACATTCGGGTCCGAGTCTGGGACCAACCCCCAGGAGGCACAAGCTGCATACCAGGGCAAGCGCGTCTGCGTAACCGGCAAGATCACGATGGCGACCGTTCCCTACATCATGGCGGCCGATCGTTCAAAGATCAAAATTCAGCCCGACGAAAAATAGTCTCCAGGATGAGATTAAGCAGCGAAGAATAAGATAAGTAGCAAAGACCGATGGCAAAAATAAGTAAGTAAAGCAGCCGAGGCGCGGGTTCACCAGATAATGCTGGGGGAGTGAGCGCGGCCACCGCAGTCTAAAAAGGACCGTTCACCTCTTCTCTGCACCGTTTTTCTCTGCGTCCTTCAAGTCTGCATCCTTCAAGGGCACCAATGCAGCGCTTTGCTTTTTTGCGGTGATCGCGGCAGATAGTTCTTGCAACACCGCGTCCCGCAATTTCACGTATCCGATGGCGCCGCTCATGAAATGACCATTGACGAAGAAGCTCGGCGTGCCCAGCAATCCAAGCTGCTGGCCCTCCTGCGCATCTTTCCTCACCGTGGCTATCTGTTCTCCGGAATCGAGGCACTTGTCGAAGCGGGCGCCATCGAGCTTCAAGTCGCGAGCCTCCTGTTTCAGGTCTGGAATCTGAAGTCTTTTGCTTTGAAACAAGGCATCATGAAACTCCCAGAACTTACCTTGTTCACCTGCACAGCGCGCGGCCTCGGCGGCCCCTGCAGCAAGCGGGTGCATGGGAAGAGGAAAGTCTTTGTAGACGAATGACACTTGATCGCCAAATTGCTCACGTATACGGTTGATATCGCCGCTCACTTTTTGGCAATAAGGGCATTCATAGTCCGCGAATTCGATGATCTGCACCGGAGCCTTCTCAGAACCAAGCCTCGGAGCATTGGCAACCTCGACATGAGCGCTCGGCTGGCTCAGCTCAACCACCACGCCATATTCCCCCCGAAGTTCGGCGATGTAGGCGTCCCGCGCTTTTTTCATCCGCAGCTGATGCACGGTATTGATGATATTGCCGCGCGCCTCCTCATAGGATTCGTCGGTTTGCACGCCCTCGTAATAGAAGCGGAGCTGATCTTCTGTCGGTTCTGGCACATTAATGGAAACATGACGCTTGAATAATTCATCGAGACTCACAGACTCTTTCTTCGCCTGCATTTCCAATAGCTGCTCGTCGATGTATTGCTCGAGCGCATCCCGCTCGGCAACGTAGTATTTGTATTGGGCCTGAAGCAGTTTGGGCGCTTCCTTTTCCTCGAACTCGCTCGCCGTTATTTTGCGGCCGGCAATCTCGGCGACCACGCCGGAGTTATCTTGGCCTCCGGCGGGAATGGAAAAAGCCGCAAGAGACGTTCCCAGGACAAGTGCGACAAAGGCTTGATTGGTCAGCATAACAATTCCTCTCTTCAGGATTCTTGAATCTTGGTCTTTTTGAACTTTTCGCTGTTCTGGGGGAGGAGGTCAATTAGAGATCGGACGCCAGGTGTAACCCTGGCGCCCGAAATGCTTCGATTTGGCCTGGCCGAAGAACTCCCCGGCGGGGCTACTCCAGTCATGCCAGACCGCCCTTCATGTCGGAAGACTAGAAGTCGGAGTCTTCCTTCGTGCAGGTGCAGATGCCCTTGCCGCTGCCCAGCGTCATTGCATAAGAGCAGAGGTTCTCAAGGTCTGAGTTCTCGGTCGCTGACAGGTTCGAATCGGCCAACGCGGTTTCGGTAACGGCAAAAGTCGGCGTTTCCCCAACCGTCGTCCGCTGGATGTGGGTGGCCCACCCCCGGATTCCAGGCGCCAGCGTGTTGTTGGTCGGGTCGCCAGGGCTGGTCGAAGAAGAAACCACCTTGATGACGCCGACCTTATTCGATGCCCCGGTCAGGCTGTTGGCTAGGAGTTGCGAGTTGACCCACTCCGAAGTGATACCGTCCGGTGTTACTTCGCAGCTGCAACACTCTTGAAACTCCTGGCTGTCATCAAATACATAGATGGAGGCCCACAGATTTCCGTTGGGCACTCCTTCTGTCGATGTAGTTGACTTGTCACCATCGTTGATGAGACGCAAGACCGCACTAGGCGCTCCAGCGGTATGCGCGTTGGAATAGTAGGTGACAAAATAGACGCTGTTGTCCCCTTGTGCCAAGGCATTTCCTGAAGCGATCCCCAGCATCAAAGAAATAGCCAGTACAGAAAACAGCAAAGAACCAGCTCTCTTCATTTGTAAGTCCTCCGTAGCTTTCTTTTGTTGCGCGGCGGCTGGGGGGAGATCAGCTATTGGCGCGCTTGCGGAACTCTAACCGTTGTTGAATTCTTTACAACTACCCACGTGGCTTAGCCGGATACACTAGGTCTGGGAGCTACTGCTTATGGCGTAGTTACTCACCCGGGGGCGTACCGCGAAACACTTCGCCAATGACTCTGCCGCTCGACGCTTCGAGATGCAGGTAACAACTCTTGGGCTCCGGTCGTCGCGCGGCGATTCATCATCATTGCGGCTCCTGTGCTTGCTCGCGTAGCTGCCGAGTTCTGTCTCTCATCATTTGCTCGAGGACATCCGGAGGTAACGGTTCGCTGGGCGGCACCAAGCTTCCGTTGTCGAGCGCCCCGGGCGCGGCCGCAGCCGCAGCATGATCCTCTTTCGGAGGTGTCCAAAACGATGGGCCGGTTGGAGGTGTCCAAAACAACGGATCGCGGATCGTCCTCGCTTCATCGGCCGCACGGCTTTTCTGCTCGTTTGCTGGAGGTGAGAAATCCGCCGTCTGCCCTGCCTTCGCCAAAACCACACGCGTCAATTTATCCGGGCTGCCGGGTGATCCAATGATCACGTAGTTGAAACCAGATCCGTTCAGCAGATTCGTCAGCACTTGCCGAACCGTGTCCGGTCCTTCACGCACGACAATGCGTTCTGCTGCGCTTCCCGCGGGAAAGTCGATGACGGTCGCCGTCTGGGCGCTAATAGCCCTCAACACTTCGGCAAGACTTGCGTTCCTTGCCGTAACCGTCAGCTTGCCGTTCGTGTAAGTGACGACGGGCTGACTTGCAATGGGTGGCACGAATATTTCATCCGGGTCCGCGGAAGTCTTCCGCGCGCTCTCGCAGCCTCCACTGATCACCTGTGCGCTGCAGTCAGCGCCAGACTCCTGAGTATGCCCGGTGGCGACTAGCCACCAGGGCAGCACAGCGACGATACCGACTAATCGATATTGCCAATATCTAGTCAACTCGGTGTTGATCCTCCGTCAGCCGCAGCTCGACCGGAGCCAGAGTACGGCACCTATGGAGATTAAGCAGCCGCTTCGTTTGCGGCAATACTGCCCATGTGCTAGTCATTTTGGCTAGTTCTCAAAACTTCGCGATACTGGAAGCCGATCGATATCGGTCCCTAAGGCCTCCCCTGATTTGTGTGCGCGCCTGAATTTCTCGCCCCTCTCGCCCAGGATGATTTAGTTCGTTTGTGTTAGTTCTTTGATCGAACGCGCTGATTTCCCAAGCTCTTGGACAAATTTGTCGCCGGGTCCGTTATCAATGCCTTGACAATAAGGGCCTTCAATGGGAGACTTGCTGCGCCCTCTCTTGTTGGCAGCGTCTTGTGCGGTCCTCCCCTCCGCCGCTAACAGCTTGTTCGGTTTGATCCGTCTCCATGGCCTGATGTCGGAGTAGGTGTTCGCGAAGCCGCGTCGCCATGAGCCGTTCAGCACACCGGCGAGCAACTCCGGCGTTGTTTGACTGATAAGGAAAACCCGCCCTGGCCTCGACTGACGGCCCTGGCGGGAGTTCCCGGAAATCGTCGTTAAGGAGTGAACCGTGACGATGGGGTTATCGGAACCTGGGTTCCTGGTATTGGACTCCAAGTTGAATCCAGTAGCCTGCAATCAGCAGGTGATCAAGATTCTTGCCTTTCCCAACCTGGCCGACCAGGTCAAGCGTACGAGTGTGTTTCTTTCCGATAAGATCCGCGTCAGTCTGGTCGATCGCCAGTCGAAAGATTCGCTGGAATTTGTCAAAGAATTCAGATCTGGCAAGCGGCGCTACAACTGTAAGATTTTCCAACTCGACTCCCCAGACAAAGGCGCCCTGTTGGTGCTCGTGCTGGATCGGCTTGCGTCCCGAACGGCTTCTTTGTCGCAGTTGTCCCAGGAGTTTGATCTAACCGTCCGCGAACAGGAGACGGTCCAACTTTTGCTCCAGGGCCTCACCAGCAAGGAGATCGCCGCACGAATGAACATCAGCCCCAACACCGTGAAAGCTTTTCTTCGTCTGGTAATGGTGAAAATGGGTGTCTCCACCCGCTCCGGAATCGTGGGCAGAATCGTCGGGCCTGTCTAGTCCGGTTACTCGAACCCTAAGAAGCTAGCCATGGTGAACTAGTCCATTTGTGGACTTTACTTACGATTGCGCTCACGTAAGATCGCTGCTCGCCATGCGATCACAAGAAGTTGAGCGCAGGAGAGACCCTCGGTTTCCTCAGATATTAGAGATTGAGGTCAACGCTGTCCCTCCGTTCGATTCCGCTGAAGGCCCGGGGAAGCCAATCCTCGGGCGAGCTCAGAATATGAGTCGAGGCGGCTTGTGCTTCCTGAGTCAACGGCCGGTTACGCAGTCGTCACTTTTGCGCTGCGAAATGCGCGCCGCGGATGTCCCCGTTCCGATCCCCACTCTCTTGCTGGTCCGCTGGACGAAGAAGTCGAACCTGCGAGACAAGAATTACCTTTCCGGCCTGCAATTCCTCCTCTAAGCGATGCGGCTAATTCCTACGTACTAACCCAATCGGCTAGTCCCTCAGGCTAATTTGATTTCCCTACTGCGTACAGTCTAGCCGGCAAAGAGAGTTGAAAATCCGCAGCCAGGCGCTAAAGTCTACGTTCACTGTGCGCAGCCCATCCGCACGCCCTCCTCCGGATAGGCCCAATTCATGAGGCGGTGAAGTATGCACCTCGCAAGCAGAGGAGGAACCCGTTACGCCCTGACAATGGTTCTGGGTCTCGTCCTGCTGTTTTCACTCACCGCCGCTGAGTGTGGGTGCGGAGGCGGCTCGTCAGCAGTGGCGGCACCTCGAGCTTCAACTAAAACGCTCATATCAATTTTGATTTCTCCCGCCGCTCCAACCGTTGCGCTGGGTCAAAGCCGACGGCTTACTGCCACAGGAGTGTTCAGTGACAATAGCCAGCAGGACTTCACGAAAACCGTAACCTGGTCTAGTGCTCAGCCTTCGGTCGCGAGTATTAACCAGACAGGCCTGGCGTCAGGCAAGCTAGTCGGGAGCACTAAGCTCACGGCGACTTCAGGCTCCATTACGGCTTCGGTCACTCTTACCGTCGGAGCGGCCGCTTTAGTGTCGATCGCGGTAAGTCCGCAGAGTCCCTCGGTTCCCAAGGGCGAAACTCGGCAGTTCACCGCGATTGCAACCTTCAGCGACGGCAGCCAGAAAACCATCACCGACTCGGCCACTTGGTCGGTTGTCCCAACCGGCATTGCCACCGTAAACGCGACCGGATTAGTCACCGCCCAGGTGGTTGGCTCCGCCACGGTCACCGCCGCGTCAGCTTCTGTCCGCGCAAGCGACCCGCTGACCGTCTCGCCGCCCATCCTCGTTTCAATTGCAGTGGCGCCGGCGAACTCATCTATCATGCTGGGAACGACCGAGCAACTAACTGCGACCGGTACCTTCAGCGACGGCAGCAGGCAGGATCTTACGAACTCGGCGGCATGGTCTTCCGTGAATCCTTCCCTGGTGACTGTTGGTCCTGCTGGACTGGCGGCCGCGAACTCCGTCGGTTCCACCAGCATCTCGGCCACTTCCGAAGAGCTGACCGGGTCGACAGCCCTCACGGTTGACCCGCAGTTGCTGCTTACCTACTTCAGCCAGGCCAACAACACCGCCACCAATCTGGATGCGACGATATATGTCACCAATGTCGGAATGACAAACACTTCCCTCTGTGCCATGGTCTATGTCTTTGACACCCAGCAGGAGATGACGGAGTGCTGCGCCTGCTCGGCTTCGCCAGATGACCTTCGAACCTTATCGATAAACAATAATCTTACGAATCAGCCGGCCACCGGTGTCGCACCAAGAGCTGGAGTGATCGAGATCGTATCTGCCAGTGCCAGCAGCCAGGCCTGCAATGCAAGTAGTTCCCCTGCCGGAGGAGAACTCAGGGCTTGGTCAACCCACATACAGTTTATCGACACAGGTACGTTTGCTCTGACAGAGGCCCCGTTCGAGGTCGTGCCGCTGACTCCAAACCATGCGTCGTTACTCCAAGACCAATGCGGGTTTCTCATGGGCGAAAGTCACGGTATCTGCACCTGCGGCGCGGGCGATTGATTGGATCTGGCTAACTTGCCGCTCTGACTTGGACGTTCCCGGAGCTGGCGTTGCAGCTTCAGGAGTTCATTTGCTCTGATCAACTACGGGACTAGTTCCTTCGGAGTGGTGCCTTGAGCCGTTCGAAGATGTTATAAGGCGTGGGCAACAGACACACGTGATGTGAGGTGGTGAGATGGCAACGGATCGGACTCCTTCGAGAGATACAGATGAGGCGTGGATCGCAAAATATAGATCTGCGCTGAAAGACATTCCAGTTCAACAGTCACGTTCCACGAGGTTCCACGAAGCTCTGCACAGAGCCCGGAGTGTCATTGTGTCGCGAGCCGCTGGAAGAGATCAGTTCAATCCTCAAAACCGATGCCGGTTTCGCAACCACAAACAACTCGAAACAGGAACCTGGCAGAGTCGAACCCTAAGGTGGCTTGACCGTGGCCAAGGTCGGCCGCGCTGCGCCGGCCTACATAGCGACGCATTGAGTGGTGCTGGGAAAGAACGCATAGCGTCAACGATCACGAACACGCGGGGACGGTTCATATTCCCGAGTCCAAAGGCCGGAACGTACCACCTGCTTGTGAGTTCAAAAGCGCTGTCACCTCGGGGTGTCCCTGTCGGCATCATGCCAGTCCACCGCGTTTGAATCCGTGCCTGCGATTCTGCGACTGCGATGGTCGCAGATGTAAATCGTCAGTCGTTCTCCCCGTTGGCATCGGAGGTGTCAGAGTTACGCCCTTGGCGGGGTTGCTCGGAAATGCTTGCGTGGGGGGCAAGTTGCGCACCTGGAGCCGAAAGCTGACCATACGGTCTGTCAAGCGCCCCGACACATGATTTGACATATGGCGAAGGCAACGATATTTTGTCGAAGCTTTCTGCCGCTTCGCTACATCAGATCAAGCACACGCACGAATCCGCAGCGCCCGCCGTGGGGCGGCGTTGGCCGTGGCTGGGGTGTTCCTAACCGATATGACAAGCGAACAAGTCTATGAGCACTTTGGCAGCACCAATCTTAGAGACCAACACCCAACGCTATGAGGCGCTGCTGCGCGCGGCCAATGCGATTGGCACGTGCTGCGACTGCGCCGCCGCCGCCGACGTTCTTTTGAAGGCACTGCTCGAGGTTGTTCCCTTCGACTACCTGCAACTGGTCGCGTTTGAAAGCGACACCAAGACTGTCGGGTGGCATTTGCTCTACTCAAATGGCAGAAGGCACGATGTCTCCGACGTGGATGTTGTTCTGGACGACACGCCTATCGCGTGGGTACATGAATCTCAGCAGGCTCTCGTAACGGGAGACTGGACGGCGGAGGCGCGGTTTGCGAAGCATGGGGAATCTCTGACTGAATTAGGTATCGCCTCTACTTGCGTGCTGCCACTTGCGAGGGGCGAGCGCCGCCTCGGTGCGGTGAGCATTGGCAGCACCCACCAGCATGCCTACCCCGAAGAGGAAGTCCGCTTTCTCTCTCTGGTCGCCGACCAGATTGCGCTAGCCATTGATGCTGCTGTTAACTTCTACTTATCACGGCAGGCGCAGGAGCGGTTGAAGCTAATCCTCGATCTAAACAACCAGGTCGTCTCGAACCTGAATTTTCAGGAACTGCTGCGAACCATCTCGGCGAGCGTTCGGCGGGTCATGCGCTGTGACGCCGCAGCGATCATGCTTCCCGAGCCAGAGGGCACGCACTTGCGGGTGCACGCTCTCGACTTCCCGAACAACAGGGGGTTTTTCACCGAGGAGGCGTTAATTCCCATCGAGGGTACCATGCCCGGCGAGACCTTTCGAAGCGGCAAGCCATGGATCCTGAATCGGCTCGATCCGGCTGGGGTATCCCCTGAGATGTACGCTAAGGCAGCAGGGGAGGGGATGAATTCGCTTTGCGACGTGGCCCTGATTAGCCGGGATCGCTTGCTTGGCGTGCTCGCCCTGGCAAGCCGGGAAGAGAATGCTTTCGATCGGGAAACGACGGCCTTTCTGTCCCAGGTGGCGCAGCAAGTCGCGATCGGTGTGGAGAACGCGCTGGCGTATGGTGAAATCGCTGATCTCAAAGACAAACTCGCACAGGAAAAACTGTATCTCGAAGACGAAATCCGTGGCGAGATGGACTTCGAAGGAATCGTGGGGCAGAGTTCGGCTCTACGCCACGTTTTGAATCTGGTGGAAACCGTGGCTCCCAGCGACTCGACGGTTTTGCTTCTCGGTGAGACCGGCACCGGAAAGGAATTAATTGCGCGGGCGATCCATGAACGCAGCCGTCGAAAGGAACGGACCTTCGTAAAGCTGAACTGCGCTGCGATTCCGACGGGACTGCTCGAGAGCGAGCTTTTTGGCCATGAACGAGGCGCCTTCACCGGCGCGATTGCACAGAAGATCGGCCGCCTCGAACTGGCCGACCAGGGTTCGCTGTTTCTGGATGAGGTCGGGGACATCCCCGTCGAGATCCAGCCCAAATTGCTGCGAGCTTTGCAGGAGCGCGAGTTCGAAAGGCTGGGCAGCAACCGAACCAAGAAGGTCGACGTGCGACTGGTAGCAGCCACCAATCGCGATCTCGAAAAAATGATGGAGAACCGCGAGTTCCGCAGTGATTTGTACTATCGTCTGAATGTCTTTCCGATCCGCATCCCACCTTTGCGCGAGCGCCCGGAAGATATTTCGCTGCTGGTCCGCTACTTCACGCAGAAGTACGGCCGCCTGATGGACAAGAGGATCGAATCGATTCCCGCCGCTGCCATAAGGAAGCTCTCGAGTTGGCATTGGCCGGGGAATATTCGTGAACTGGAGAACTTTATCGAGCGTTCTGTGATCCTTACTCACGGCCCAGCATTGCAGGCTCCGATCGCCGAACTGAGCAACAACGGCAGGACCACTCCAATGGCTGGGACCCGCGAGGCGAATGAACGCGATGAGATCGTCCGCATTTTGAAGATGACCAACGGGCGAGTAGCGGGCCCCGACGGGGCCGCGTCCCGTATGGGCCTCAAGCGCACGACTCTCATCGCTCGCATGAAGAAACTCGGCGTTGACCCGCGAAGAGTGTCGTGAAGTCCACAGCCGTCAAGCCTCACGACTTTCTAGCTCGAGCAAGACGAATCACCCTGCAGACCCTTAGATCTTATTGAGCGCTCCTCGCACTTGGCTCTTCCCTGTGCTTCGAGCCTTGTTTGTCCTTCCGTTCTATCTCCCTCCTGTCGCTTCCATGTCTGCAAGTGTCAATTCTGATTTTGACATTCGTTGACACCATGCTCCGGCGATTTTGCTCCCGCCAATAGTTTCAACATATTGCCGGCGTGCGCTTTTGGCACGTGCGTTGCACTTAGCTGATTCGTCCTGAGATCCAATATGTTCAAGATTTCCATCGTCGATACCCGGACTCAACGCACGCTGGTGGTGGAAGGGAAACTAAGCGAACCCTGGGTCGATGAGCTTCGCACCACCTGGACAAACGTGACCCGTGACTTTGATAGCCGCAAAGTAGTTATAGATTTGAGCAGCCTGACCGTCATCAGCCACGAGGGAGAAGAGGCAATCTTCGATCTCATGAAGCAGGGCGCAAAGTTCTCCTGTGCCGGCATTCTTACTCGACACGTGCTGAAGGGACTTGCCCGAAGATGCCGATGCACACCGTCACAGCTACTCGAAAAGAAAGAGTGAGGCGCCGAAGACATCAGAAAAATGCACTTGATTGCCGGTTTTTTGGCAGGCCCAAACGACCAATACGCGAAAGACGGAGCTGAACATGCCGGAGACGAAACAAATCTCGAGAATCACTCCCTACGCAAGCACCGAGGATTTCCACCGGGTTTTCGACGAGGACATGAACAGCCTCTACCTGCTCTCGTTCCTGCTGACAGCGGATCCCGAGACAGCTGAGCGGTGTTTTGTTTCCGGCCTCGAGGACGCGGTTGAGGGCAATCCGGTTTTCCGGGACTGGGCGCGCTCTTGGGCTCGGCGGGTGATCATCGTAAACGCCGTGAGGATGATCAACCCGCGGCCAGCGGAACTGAATCGCGGCTCAAACTCCACCGCGGACAGAGGCAGTAGCAAAGTCCAAATAGTGGGACAGGTCGAGATCGCTGGAGTCCTTGGACTCGAACCGTTTGACCGCTTTGTCTACGTGATGACAGTCCTCGAACGCTACTCCGATCATGATTGCTCTCTTCTACTGGGCTGCGCACGGCGAGACGTGATCGCTGCCCGCACTCGCGGTTTGCAGCAACTTGGAAACGCGCTGGCGGCGCACTCCAAGCAACTACCGCCTGCTGAGTCAGACAAATCGGCCGCGCGTGAGCGCCGTGGTTCTCTACTCGAGCTGCTGGTTGGGCAACGTTTGGCGACTTCGGCGTAAACCAAGAACCCTCTTACACGATAAGGATGGACATGAACATGAAGGTGAGGACTGCTTCAAATCTTCGACACGGACGCCTTGGACTTGCTGCGGTGCTGCTGTTGACCACAGCGGGCTGCAGCCGAGGCAGTGTCCAGGCAGCGGGGCCTGCCCTGCCCGCGCCGCTGGTAACTGTGGTGACAGCGACCGCGCAGGACGTCCCGAAATATCTGGATGAGATCGGCAGGAACGCGGCTTTCGAATCGGTTATGGTGACGCCGCAGGTCGGGGGGCGCATCGTCGAGCGGCATTTTCAAGATGGCGAAAATCTGAAAAAGGGGCAATTGCTCTTCGTCATTGATCCTCGTCCCTACAAAGCCCAGGTCGACGCGGCGCAGGCGAACCTTGCCGAGGCCAGAGCGGCCCTCGATCTCGCGAGGATTCAGTTCGCCCGCGATCAGGAAGTCATAGGAGCGAGAGCGATCTCGAAGCAGGATTATGACACCAAGAAGAATGCCGTGGATGTCGATCAGGCACTCGTGGAAGCTGCGAACGCGGCTATGGAGACTGCGAACCTCAACCTGGAGTACTGCTACATCCATTCTCCCATCGACGGGCGCGCCGGTGCACGTTTGGTCGATGTGGGAAACGTAGTGCAGGCAAACGCTACGTCGCTGCTTTCGATTCAGCGGCTCGACCCGATTTATGCCAATTTCACGATTACCGAAAGCGACCTTCCGGAAGTTCAACGGCAAATGTCCCACGGCATGCTGAGGGCCGCAATCCGGCTTCCGTCCGATCCGGAAAGTGCGGCGACGCCTGGACGGGTTGAGTTTCTGGATAACTCGGTGCAGACGGGCAGCGGCACGGTGAATTTGCGCGCCACGATGAGCAACCCCCACCATCACTTCTGGCCCGGACAATTCGTCGACGTGAAACTTGTTTTGGCCACGGAGAAAGCTGCCGTGCTGATTCCCAACCAAGCCGCACAGATCAGTCAGAAGGGGCCGTTCGTTTATGTGGTGAAATCGGACGATACAGCCGAGCTCCGTCCTGTAAAGCTGGGACAACGCCAGGGTGACGATGTGGTTGTGACCAAAGGAGTCGCCGCCAATGAGCGCATCGTGCTCGCTGGTCAAATGCTGGTTCGGCCAGGGGGAAAAGTACGAGTCAGTTCCCCTGCCTCCGCTGTCCCTGCGAACGCGGACAACCATGCCGCAGGTTCAAATGGAGGGCACTCATGAACCTTTCTGAAATCTTCATTCGCCGTCCAGTAATGACGATTGCGTTGACGGTCTCGATCATCCTGTTCGGAGTGCTGGCCTATTTTCGGTTACCGGTAAGCGATCTCCCGGCTGTCGATTACCCGGTCATTCAGGTACAGGTCAACTATCCGGGAGCGACGCCGGAAACGATGGCCAACAATGTGGCCACGCCGCTGGAGCGCCAGTTCATGCAGATCCCTGGCCTGGAACTGGTGACTTCTAACAATGGCCAGGGGCACTCCAGCTTCGTCTTGCAATTCGATCTTTCCAAGAGTCTCGATGGCGCAGCGACCGACGTGCAAGCGGCCATCACACGCGCTCAGGGACAGCTTCCTGTCGATTTGCCCAGCCCGCCCACATTCACCAAGACCAATCCCAACGACCAACCGATCCAATACATTGCGCTGGTCAGCGATACGGTCACGGAAGGCGAACTTTACGACTATGCCAACACGCAAGTTGGCGAGCGCCTCAGCATCCTGCCCGGCGTGAGCCAGATCGCGGTATACGGCACGCAGTCGGCAGTGCGGATCAAAGCTGATCCCTCGGCGATGGCAATTCGCAATATCACCTTGGAAGACCTGACGGCTGCGATCAAAAACGGGACCGCCTACACCGGTGCCGGCCAGTTTGACGGGTTGCACCGCAGCTTCCTCCTTCAGCCCCAAGGACAACTGACCACCGCGGATGATTACAACAACTTGATCGTTGGTCAAAGCGGCGGCTCACCCGTATACCTCAAAGATGTCGCAACCGCGAGGGAGGGTGTGCAGGACGAACGCATCGACATGCGCTTCTGGGTGCGCGGCTATCCTCAACCCGGAGCAACCGTGGTCGTCGCGGTGTTTCGCCGGGCAGGCGCAAATGCGGTCGAGGTTGCGAAGTCAGTGCGCGAACTGCTTCCTACAATTCAGTCGCAACTGCCCAGTTCCGTTTTGCTGGTGCCGGCCTATGATCGCTCGCAAACCATCGTGGGCAGCATCAACGATGTGCAGACGACGCTCTGCATTGCCTTTGTGCTGGTGGTAATGGTCATTTTCATCTTTCTTGGCCGCGCTACGGACACTCTCATTCCCGCCGTCGCGCTGCCTTTGTCGTTATTGCTGACCTTCATCGCGATGAACCTTCTCGGCTACAGTTTGGACAACCTTTCCCTTATGGCTTTGACCCTCGCGATCGGATTCCTGGTCGATGACGCGATCGTGTTTCTTGAGAACACCGTTCGGCTGATGGAGTCAGGACAGAACGCGTTCGAGGCCTCGCTGAATTCGGCAAAAGAAATCAGCTTCACTATTTTGGCAATGACGCTGTCGCTAGCTGCGGTCTTTATCCCGCTAGTATTCATGAGCGGGCTGATGGGCCGCATCTTCCGCGAGTTTTCGCTGACGATTGTGATCTCGATTCTAGCCAGCGGAATTGTTTCGCTCACGCTTACTCCATTGATGACTTCGCGCCTGCTTAGTAATCGGGGAGAGGGTGCAACGAAGAGTTGGATGGAACGCGCCTTTGGGGCATTCGAGCATCGAGTGCTCGACGTGTATGGGCGTTCTCTCTGGTTCTTTCTTCGTAATCGCTGGATTTCAGCTCTCACCTGGGTGGTTTGCCTCGCGGGCACGGCGTACCTCTTTTATGTCGTTCCAAAATCGTTTCTGCCGGTGGGCGACAGTTCGTTTATCCGCGGGATATTAGTGGCGCAGGAAGGATCATCGCCCGATCAGATGCACGCGTATCAAACACAGGCGGAAAAGATCATGAAGGCGAATCCGGCAGTGCGCAGCACTTTCACCATGAGCGGCAACGGGCAGTTCATGGGATCGAATCAGGCATTCCTGATTGCTTTTCTTAAACCCCCATCCCAGCGCCCTCCCATTGCGCAAGTGGCCGGACAACTCATGGCCGCGATCGGCAATTCAATTCCTGGCACTGTGGCATTTCTCCAGCCCAATCCCACGCTGGAGATCAGCACCGGCGCCACAGCCAATGCGCAGGGCCAATTTGCCTATGCGCTTTCCGGAATCGACCCCAACCAGGTCTACGACACAGCCGGGAAGATGATGGCGAAGATGCACGAGTATCCGGGGTTCCTGTTCGTGAATTCCGATCTGTACAATCACACGCCGAACCTGCAAGTCGACATCCTGCGCGACCAGGCAAAGCTCTACGGCGTATCGGAGAGCCGGATTCTTACGCTGCTCCATGACGCCTATTCTCAGAATTACAGCTATCTCATCAAGAGGGCCACCGATCAGTATCAGGTGATTCTCGAAGTCGCGGATGACGAGCGTTCCGCGCCGGAAGACCTTGGCAAACTCTACATCAAGAGCGACGATGGGCAGCGAATGGTCCCTCTGAGTGCGGTCACGAGCTGGCATCCGGTCATCGGCCCGCAAGCCGTCAACCATATCAATCAATTCACCAGCGTGACCATGTTCTTCAACCTGAAGCCCGGTTACGCAATTGGGCCGGCAACCCAGTTCGTGGAACAAACTGCGAAGCAGATTCTGCCTACCGGCATCGTTGGAACGCTTCAAGGTGAGGCGCTCACGTTTCGCAACACGGTTTCGGATCTCGCTGTGCTGATGCTGGTTGCGGTGTTCGTCATGTATGTGATCCTGGCGATTCTTTATGAGAGTTACCTGCACCCGATCACGGTGCTCTCGTCTTTGCCCGTGGCGTTGCTCGGCGGATTGCTCACGCTCTGGCTGTTCGGCGCGGAAGCTTCGCTGTACGCCTACATCGGAATGTTCATGCTGATGGGCATCGTGAAGAAAAACGGAATCATGATCGTCGATTTCGCAGAGCAACGAGTGCGCCAGGGGATCGCAGACGATCAGGCGATTCACGATGCCAGCATGGAGCGCTTCCGCCCCATCATGATGACGACGATGGCGGCGCTTTTAGGCGCGATGCCGATCGCATTGGGATATGGCGCTGATGGAGCCTCTCGCAGGCCATTGGGCTTGGTCGTGGTCGGCGGCCTCGTCGTCTCTCAATTCATCACTCTATTCGTTACGCCGGCTATCTATCTCTACCTCGAAGAATTCCAGGAAAAGGTGCTGGACCGGTTCTCTTTCTTCCGCTCAACGCGCAAAAAAGAGGCAGACACGATCCCGGCTTATGCGTTGCAGGAAGGGGCTGGAGACTGATCCATGACTCGAACTCTGACGACTCAAACTCTGAAGCGCATTTCTTTTTCGTTTTCTCTTGCGCTAGCCGTGGCTGGGCTCTCCGGTTGCGCTGTCGGTCCAAACTACAGGCGGCCAGCGGTGGATGTGCCGGGCATGTATCGAGGATCAACCGACAGCACGCCGGTCCGTCAAGGCGCGATGCCGCAACCAGGCCAGCCTGAGCATGCGGAGACCGGGCAGGCCACCGCGTCCTTGGGCGATGAGAAGTGGTGGGAGGTTTTCCAGGATCCTGAACTTCAGGCTCTGATTCGCACCGCACTCAGGAATAACTATGACGTCCGCATCGCAGCCACCCGGGTCTTGCAGGCTCAGGCGCAACTCGGAATCACTCGTGCCGATCAGCTTCCTTCGGTGAGCGCCGGTGGCAACGTCACCAGCCAGCAAAGCCCACAAATCGGCCCGATCCCGGCTTATGAGGTCACGCAAGGACAGCTGACTGCGTCCGCCGCCTATAACTTCGATTTTTGGGGAAAATATCGCCGCGCCACCGAAGCTGCCAGGGCAAACCTTCTCGCCAATGAATGGGCTCAGAAAGAAGTTACGGCGACTCTCGTCGCGAACCTGGCGACGGCTTATTTCCAGCTCCGCGAGCTGGATCTCGAGTTGGAAATCTCGAAACGGACCTTCCACTCGCGCAGCGAATCTCTGCAATTGACGAAGACCCTGGAGCAACACGGAATCGACTCGCTATTGGACGTACGCCAGTCAGAACAACTGGTCTACAGCGCTGCCACGGAGATTCCGGATTTTGAAAGGCAGATTGCGCAGCAGGAAAATGCCATCAGCATTCTTCTGGGGAGCAATCCCGGAGATGTCCCCCGCGGACTCAGGCTCACCGAGGAGCCACACGATCCCGAAGTCCCTGCGGGACTTCCTTCATCCCTGCTGGAGCGACGACCCGACGTTCGAGAGGCCGAAGATAACCTGATCGCCGCTAATGCGCAGATCGGGGTGGCGCGGGCGGCTTACTTTCCCCAAATCTCACTCACGGGAACTGCGGGTTACGAGAGTCCGGCGTTGACGAATCTCTTCACCGGCCCGGCTGGCATATGGAGTTTGGCTGCCTCCGTAACTCAGCCTATATTCGAAGGCGGACGGCTCAAGTCGAACGTTCGTCTCGCCGAGGCACAGCGGGAGCAGATGCGCTTGATCTACGAACAAACGATTCAAGGGGCATTTCGAGACGTCTCAAATGGATTGACTGCTTATCGCAAAAATCGAGAGTTCAGGATTCAACAGGAACATCTGTTCGAATCAGCCCAAGATGCGGCGCGGCTGTCGGAGATCCGTTTCAAGGCCGGCACCACCGACTACCTGGAAGTGCTGACCAATGAGACGAATTCCTTTTCCGCTGAACTAGGACTGGCGCAGGCCCAGGCGAACGAACTTATTTCTCTGGTCCAAATCTACCAAGCCCTGGGTGGCGGCTGGCAACAATAGAGCACGACGGTATTGGACTGGCTTGGCCACGCATACCTGGTAATCAACGTCGGGAAATGCGAGGGTCAGGTATTGAACTTCTTTGTTTTGTGGTGGCGTGCGCGATTGCTTTAGCGGGTGGCTGCTGGTTTTGGCCAGGATTTGGCATCTTCACATTGCTTTGAGAAGATGGAGTCTTCCGCGATGTTACAAGTGGCGCACATATGGGGCTGATCACAAACATCCTCTTTCCGGTGGACTTCTCACCCTCCTGCATTGCCATGGCCCCTTACGTAAAAAGGGCCGCGGCACTGTTTGCCGCCAAAGTGTCGCTGATTCATGTCTTTGACCCCGCCAGCTACGACGGCTTCGAACTTTACCTCGCGAGGGGCCCGGCGGAAATTGCGGAGGAACATAAGACGATTGCCCGCGACCGGCTCACTTCCTTCCTCCAAACTGAGTTTCCTCCTGCTGACCATTCAAGAATCCTCGTTGCCGGAGATGCGGCAACACAGATCACTGAGGTCGCCAGGACTGGGTTCGATCTCATCATCATGCCTACCCATGCGGGTAGCTTCAGACGAATGCTCCTTGGGTCTACAACCGCAAAGGTGCTCAATGATGCGGATTGCCCGGTCGCAACGAGTAGACACGCGGAGACGATAGCTCCGCGGCCGTTGGAGCACCGCGTCTGGTTGTGTACCATCGGCCTGGACGAGGACTCAGAAAGAGTGCTCCGCTATGCGCATCAGGCAGCGGCGGAAGCCCACTCTAATCTCCGCATTATTCATGCCATCCAGGCCACCGATCGCAATGTGCTCCTGCGGATGGATCTGGAGGAACGACTTCAGTCTGAAGAAAAGCAGCAGGCGGGTCAGCGTATTGCCGATCTGCAACGACGAGTTGGGTCGCAGGCGCCGGTTGGGGTTGTTGTCGGGCCTATCAAGGAGGCGCTGCTGGAGGCGGCTCGGCAATTTGACGCGGATGCGCTGATCATCGGAAGAAGTCCTCAATCGGGCACTCATGGCCGCTTGCGGGATCTGACCTACGCGATTGTACGGGATTCGCCATTTCCGGTCTTAAGTATCTGACTTCAACGGGGGTCGATGCGTGCTTACTGGGAAATCTTTGTCGACGAACATCGATCCGCCACATTCGACAGGGATCCACATTGAATTCGTTTGCTAGAGACAACCGGCGAGACTAGGATATGGGCCTCCCGGCACCACCGCCGCAAAATAATTTAGTAGCTTGAGGAGGCTCCTTTGAGAATTCACATGCGCGGCTGTTTTCTCCTGCTCTCCGGAGTCTTGCTTTGGGCAGCAGCAATGTCTCTTGCCCAAACCGAGTCGTCTACCGCTTCGAGCAGTCCAGGCCAGGCCATTCCGGGCACCGGTGGCGTGAGCACCTTCGCGGGCAGTGTGCCCGCCAAACTTGTTCCTGGCGTTATGCGGCTTTCGTTGCAAGACGCCATCAACCGCGGGCTGAGGCAGAATCTCGGGCTGCTGCTTTCGCATGCGGACATCGGCTCAGCTCGCGGACAGCGCTGGGAACAATTGAGTGCTCTCTTACCCCATGTAACCGGAGCGCCTTATGTGGACGCCTCCAAGATTAATCTCGCCGAACTCGGCCTTACCAGTTTTGCCGGAGTTCCCCTCCCGCGTTCCGTGGGACCTTTTTCTTACTTTGATGCGCGTGCCAGTGTGACCCAAAGCCTGTTCGACTGGAAATCGATCAACGCGACCCGCGCCGCCAGCCAGACTCTGAAATCAGCCGACTATACTTTCAAGGACGCTCGCGACCTCGTCGTGCTCGCCGTCGGTTATGTTTATTTGCAGGCCATCGCCGACGAAGCCCGCATCGAGACCGCAGAAGCGCAAGTGCAGACGGCAAAAGCGCTCTACGATCAGGCCGCGGACCAGATCAATGCCGGCACTTCGCCCGACATCGATGGCCTGCGTACCAAGGTCGAGCTCCAGACCCGGCAACAACAGTTGATCCAGGCGAGGAACAACTTCGCCATCCAGAAGCTCACGGTGGCCCGCGTCATCGGTTTGGCTCCCGGGCAGGAATTCGAGTTGACGGATAAATCACCGTACCAGCCGTTCGGAGACCTTACCGTCGACGAGGCTCTGGGACGCGCCTACGCATCGCGTTCCGATTATCAGGCGGCCATGACCGCGGTACGCGCAGCGGAATTCTCCCGAAAGGCCGCGCTGGCTGGCTATCTCCCGTCGCTTTCTTTTAATGCGGATTATGGACTGGCGGGGGCCCATCCCTCCACCTCGACGACGGTGGCCGACGTGCGGGGGACCCTGTCGATTCCGATCTTCCAGGACGGCAGCGTTCACGCCGATGTCTTGCAAGCCAACGCGAGACTCGAACAGGCCCGCGAGCGCCTCGAGAATCTGCGGGCGCAGATCGATTCCGATGTGCGCGCCGCGATGCTGAACCTGCAATCTTCGGCGGATCAAGTAAAAGTCGCCCGCAGCAACATTGATTTGGCGGAAGAGACCCTGGTTCAGTCACGGGATCGTTTCAGCGCGGGTATCACCGATACCGTGGAAGTGGTGCAGTCGGAAGAGGCAGTGGCCAGTGCGCACGAGCAGTATATATCGAGCCTCTACAGTTATAATTATGCCAAAATTTCGTTGGTTCGCGCTCTGGGCATCGCTGAGCAGGGCGTCAAGGAATTTTTCAGAGGAAAGTGAGCATGGCGGAAGAAAACGTACCCCGTTCGGTCCCTCAAACGAGCCAGGAATCTGCGGCCGATCCTGCGCCCTTGGCGGAGAGGAGTCGTACCTCGCTGCCACGCAGCAATTCCGGGCGCCGCAGAAATATCGTAATTCTGGTCGTGATCCTCATAGTGCTGGTCGCTGGCGTGTTCTTGTGGCGCTACCTGAGCAGCTACGAATCGACCGACGATGCTCAAGCCGATGTTCACCTCTATCCGGTCAGCGCGCGTGTTTCCGGGTACGTGGTTCGGGTCAACGTAGACGACAACCAATGGGTGGAGAAAGGCACCGTGCTGGTGGAGATCGATCCAAAAGACTATGAAGTTGCGGTCGCGCAGGCGCAAGCCAGTCTTGCCAATGCCGAGGCGACGGCGCAATCGCTGAACATCACGGTTCCGATCACTTCGGTGAACACTTCAAGCCAACTCCGCTTCACTGCTTCGGGCATCGAAGACGCTAACGCTGGAGTCGCTGCTGCCGAGAAGCAACTCGCCGCCGCTCATTCCCAACTGGAAGCCGCCGAAGCCAATGATGTGAGGGCGCAAGACGACCTCCACCGATATAAGCTGCTGGTCGACAAGCGGGAAGTGTCGCAGCAAATCTACGATCAGGCCTTGGCCACCGCCAAATCCAGCACCGCGACCGTATCGGCAGCCCACGCCAGTGAGGCCGCGGCAGAGCAATTCGTCGAGGAGGCGCGCAGCCGTCTGGCCCAGGCCGATGCGAACCATCAATACGCGGAGACCGGCCCGCAACAGGTGTCGTCGACACGCGCGCGCGCGCGGGCTGCGATCGCCGATGTTCAGCAAAGGCGCGCGCAGCTCGAGCAGGCCGAACTGAATCTCGGTTACACCAAAATCGTTGCTCCAGTCAGCGGCGAAGTCAATAAGACGGTGGTGGTTGGGATGAACGTCCAAGAGGGGCAGCAACTTCTCACCGTGGTGCCGCTCGATGAGGTGTGGATCACTGCCAATTTCAAGGAGACCCAGCTAAGGCACATGCGCGTTGGACAGAGAGCGGAAATCCATGTGGATTCGACCGGCCAGACATTGAAAGGCCACATGGATAGCATCGCGGGCGCGACGGGCCCGCTGTTCAGTTTGCTTCCCCCCGAAAATGCAACCGGGAACTACGTGAAAATCGTGCAGAGGATTCCAGTAAAAATCGTACTCGATCCGGGCGAGAACAAGGATCACCGGCTTCGACCGGGCATGAATGTGGTGCCGGACGTGTTCCTGCAATGAACTCCGTTCAATGAGTCCCTCCCATGGGTTCTACTGCGATCACACTCAACCAGGACGTTTGGCGGCCTAAGTACAATCCCTGGCTGATTGCCGTTGTCGTGGCCTTAGCGGCTTTCATGGAGGTCCTCGACACCAGCATCGCCAACGTGGCTTTGCCCTATATGGCTGGCAATCTGGGCGCCAGCAACGACCAAAGCACGTGGGTTCTGACTTCTTACCTGGTCTCGAATGCCATCATCCTGCCGATCAGTGGCTGGCTCGCCGGCGCTTTGGGGCGGAAGCGTTTTTTCATGTCCTGTTTGGCTGTCTTTACCGTAAGTTCTTTGCTCTGCGGCATCGCACCGAGTCTCGGTTTTCTCCTTCTCTTTCGGGTGTTGCAAGGCGCGGGCGGCGGCGGGCTGCAGCCGATGGCGCAGGCCATTCTGGCAGATACGTTTCCACCGCAAGAGCGCGGCCTGGCGTTTGCCCTGTACGGGATTACGGCGATCATGGCGCCTACGATAGGACCGACGCTGGGCGGCTGGATCACGTTCAACTATTCCTGGCGGTGGATCTTTTTTATCAATCTTCCGGTGGGCGTGGCCACATGGTTGCTCGTGCGACGATTTGTGGAGGATCCTCCGTACTTAGCCAAGGTCAAGGCGGCCGGCGTCAAGTTGGACTACATCGGCATTGGTCTCCTTACGGTCGGGATTGGGGCGTTACAAGTGCTACTGGACAAAGGCCAGGAAGATGATTGGTTCGGGTCACAGTTCATCACCACTTTGGTCGTCGTCGCGACCGTATGCCTGATCTCGCTTGTGATTTGGGAGTGGTATCAGAAGGCGCCAATCATCGACGTTCGCATGTTCAAGAACTTCAACTTCGCTAGTTCCAGTCTGATGATGTTCACTCTGGGAATCCTGTTGTTCAGCAGCCTGGTACTGATGCCGCAGTTCCTCCAGACGCTCGTGGGATACACCTCCGAACTGGCTGGACTTGCACTCTCGGCAGGAGGACTTGTTTTGCTGTTTGAGATGCCCATCATGGGCCAACTGACGACCAAAATCCAGGCACGCTACCTGATTGCCTTCGGCTGGCTGGCCCTTTCCATTGCGATGTTCTATTCCACGAAGCGAATTGACTTGCAGATCAGCTTCAGCGCCGCCACCTGGCTGCGCATCGCCCAGGTAATCGGTTTGGGCTTCCTGTTCGTGCCGATTACGCTTGTGGCGTACATCGGAATTGCACCCGAAAAGAACAACGCAGTCGCCGGAATCGTCAATTTCATGCGTAACATGGGAAGTAGCGTGGGCACGTCCCTGGTCACTACGTTGATTGCGCGGCGCTCGCAGTTCCATCAGGGGAGGCTGGTCCACAACGCAAGGATCGACAATCCCAATTTTGCCAACGCCGCGAACGCCCTGGCTCATCAACTGGCTATCTCCGGTGTGGGCAGGAACGAGGCGCAAATGACGGCTTACGCCAGGATTTATCAAACCCTGCAAGCACAGGCGGCAAGTCTGGCATACATTGATACTTTTATGGTTCTTTGCATAGGAGCGGCGATCATGTTCTGTCTGGCTTTTGTTCTGAAGAATAATGATCCCGGCAGCGGTGGGGTAAGGGTCGCTGAGTGATAATAGATATTAGGTGGCTCCGGCGCTAGCAAGAGCCAGAGACGCAGATGATAAAAATCATCACCATTGAACGCGAGTATGGAAGCGGCGGCGGCGAAATTGCTCAACGGCTCGCCGCGCGCCTTGGATGGAAGCTTTGGGATCAGTTGCTTACGGAGGAGATCGCGCGACTTGCTGACTGTCCTAAAGCAGTCGTCGAAGGCCGAGAGGAACGGACTGATCCACTGTATTACCGGCTGTTCAAGTCCTTTCTGCGCGGGAGTTATGAAGGAAGCCTCAATGCTTACAAACTCAACCTGGTCGACAGCGAATGCATTTTGAAATTTACAGAACGCGTGGTTCAGGACGCGGCGAAAACGGGAAACTCTGTCATCGTGGGAAGAGGGTCGCAGCAGTTTCTCAGGGACCGTCAGGATGCGTTGCGCGTGTTTCTTTACGCTCCGAGAGAGGACAAAGTGCAGCGCCTGCTAGCCCGGGGCAAGAGCGAGAAGGAAGCCGAACAGCTCGTGGACACCGTTGATCGGGAACGGGGCGATTTCATCCAGAAGTATTTCCACGTCGAATGGCCTGACCGCCCGATTTACCACACCATGATCAATACTGCGATTGGCGATGCGGCGGTCGTGCACATGATTCTGGATCTCATGAAAACCGTCGGGGCGTGAGCTTCACCGGCGTGGTGGTGAAGTCCGTCCTCATCGGCGTCGCCGTGAGGTCGAAGAGATTCATGGGCGGCAGACCGAGTAGTAGGTGTGGTCGGTGCCCCCCGTACTGCACCGCGTGCCCTTCTATTTAGTACTTCCACATCCTGATTTCGTTTCCACGACGTTCGAAATGAACTTCATCCATGAGCTGGCAAATGAGGTAAACGCCGCGTCCGTGGTCGGCGTGCAGTTTCTCGTCTCGTCTGGGATCGGGTAGAATATCCAAATTGAAACCGGGTCCGGGATCGGTTACGATAATCACAACTCGCCCCTGTGGATCGGATTTCACCTGGCAGCGGACTCGTTTTGAGGAATCATTCCCGCATCCGTGCACAACCGCGTTGGCGAGGGCCTCCTGAGTCGCCAACGCAATCTCAAGTTGCTTTTGTTCGGGAACTTGCAGCCGGGCCAAGGTTTCAGATACTGCATCCACGACCCCGCCGATGGCTTCGGCATCGGCAGGAACGCTCAGGTCAATCAGTTCCGCTAAGGTGCCATTTTCTGGGCTATCGCTAAACTCGGCCGGCATAGAGGTCCATTCTGTTCTCGAACCCAACCATCGAGAATCGGCAATTTAAGCGAACGAATCCACCGCTGCGTCGTCGTTATCGAAGGTCTCGAACAGGTTAAGAACACCCACCAGGCGCAGGGTCCGCACCGCGAACTGGGAAGGTTGTGCGAGTTTGATGTTTCCGCCCTTCTTTTTGATCAAAGCCAGAAAACGCACCAGCAAACCAATCCCGCTGGAATCAACCATGGGAACTTCCGACAAGTTCATGACAATCCGAGTGTCTCCATTGTCGAGCGCTTCCTCTAAAGTTTCTTGCAAGGCGTCTACGGCAGGACCCATGCGAAGAGGCCCCCGAAGCTGAATGACCTGCACCTGCGCACGCTTACGGACATTTATATCCAAACTATCCTCCGCAAGGACAGTACTCAGCCCCGGATGAAGAGCGATGATTCAGAACGCGTTTCAACTTACGGGAATCAGCTGGGTTTTGCAAGTGTCAGGTTTACGGCATTGTGAATTGATCTGCCATTCGGCCCGAATCCCGGCGACGGGCTGTTGGAGCACGATCATTGGCGAGCGGCCAAGGGGTGAAGGGATAATTATTTCATCCTGAGAGGTCCAAATTTTGACATAATCGTTGGCGCCTGAAAAAAGGCTGACGCGCCCGATGAGTCACAGAATCGAATCCGAGCGTTTCGCTATAAGCATCGTCACGACCGACGATAGAGTGCGCCCTGAAGCCGAAACCTATCTGGCTGGCGAGCATGATCTATACCTGCTTCGCACCTGGGATGAGCTCCGAGCCTTGATCGACAAGCGCCCGCCGGATGCCATACTGCTGGATCTCGACACGGTGGGAGAACGCAGCCAGGACGGCATCAATGCCCTGGTCGAGTTGCGCGCTCTGGGACCAGACTTAGTGCTGGTCGGCCTGACGCGCTCGAACAGCCGCAGCCTGCGTCTGCAGGCGGTTGCCGCGAAGGTGGATGAGTACTTTGTCGCCCCTATCAATTTTGAGGAAGTACGTGGCGTGCTGAACCGGATTCTGGAGAAGCGGGCGCTGGAAGTCGAGTGCCGCCAGCAGCAGAGCAAGCAGACCGAGCCAGAGTCATTCTGCGAACTGATCGGCAACAGTGAGCCGATGAGGCGCGTCCACGACGCAATTAAGAGAGTCTCGCAGAGCACCAGCACGGTCCTGATACGCGGGGAGAGCGGGACCGGCAAGGAACTGGTGGCGCGGGCGATTGTTGCGCTGGGACCGCGGGCGCAAAAGCCTTTCATCAGCATCAATTGCGCGGCTCTGCCGGAGCAACTGATCGAGACCGAACTGTTCGGACATGAGAAAGGTGCCTTTACGGATGCCCGGACCGCAAGGGCCGGCCATATCGAACTGGCCCACACCGGGACACTGTTGCTCGACGAAATTGCCACTCTCGGTCTTGCCCTGCAGGCCAAGTTGCTGCGCGTTTTGGAAGACCGGGCAGTGACCCGCATCGGTGGACAGAGTGCCAAGAAGATTGACTTCCGTCTGATTGCGGCGACTAACGAGGATCTAGAAGGACTGGTGCGAACCGGGCGTTTCCGCGAAGACCTCTACTACCGCATTAATGTTGTGCCCGTTGTTTTGCCAGCTCTCCGGGACCGTCCGGGAGACGTCCCTTTGTTGCTGAACCACTTCCTGCGCTCTCATTGCGGCTCTAACAACGTTCCATTGAAGGGCGTGGAGCCGGAAGTCATACAGATTCTGGAAGAGGACACCTGGCCGGGCAACGTGCGGGAACTGGAAAACCTGGTGCAACGGTTGGTGCTCATGGTCGACGGACCGGTGATTAAGGTCCAACATCTTCCGCAGCGGCTTCTTTACAACAGTGCGGTGAGCCAGGAATCGCTGCTGATCCCCGAAGCGGGAGTGAATTTTGATGAGGAGATTGCGAAGATCGAGGTCGCCTACCTCACGGCCGCGCTCCGGCGCTCCGGGGGCAGCAAGATTGCAGCGGCCCGCCTGCTCGGAGTCGATAAGCAAAAAATGCACTACCTCTGCCGCAAGTATGGTGTTGGGAAAGATTGAAATTTTAAATCCCCTCCCCGGGGATGAATAAAAATTTAATACTTCGGGGATTAGAATTTAATGTTATCAGCCGCCGTCTCTACGGTTCGATTTTGATTGTTTCCCGATTGGCCCACTCCAAGTGTCTGATAGTAATGAACTTCTCAGATATCGATTGCCCTTCTCGGGTTTGGTGTCGCACATGCTCTATGCAGAGCCGAGCAGGACAAACCGAGAATAGAAAAAACAGGAGACTTCAAAATGTCGATCCAAAAGAAATCGTTGATCAGCACCCTGAACACCACCAAGAAGGCGCTAGTCGCCACCACCCCGGTCACAACCGAAGTCTCGACCAACGACGTTCGTAGCAGCGCTCGTGGTGCGGCCCGTGGTGCGGCTCGCGGTGCGGCCCGTGGCGCAGCTCGCGGCGCGGCCCGTGGTGCAGCT
>JBARJF010000114.1:0-8188 GCA_049800135.1 Candidatus Sulfotelmatobacter sp. | reverse complement strand
GAGACGCCACGTTCGCGCCGCAGCGACTTTGTTGACAACGACGGTTGATATTAATACATTGTGTTATTTTATCGATCAATTTCGTTCTATCGGGATCGAATATGATTGCAGCCCAAACCAGCTGCCGCCGGGAGGTAGCGGATTGATTCCCGTTGCGAGTCTTGCGGCGTTTTCCACAGTCGTTCATTGCACCAACCAGCAGGCATTTGGCGGGTGATTAGTTTGGCATGTGGTTGCGGTCTCCTCTCTGGTCTTTGGCGTGCCATGGATACGGGTATTGGTAATGCGAACTTGCCGGTGCGAATAAATGAAGCAGATGGCTTTGCCGACAAAGCGGGAGTGATCTCTCACGGCATAGTCGTCCTTCGTTGACTCGCGGATGTCGTGTCCGTAAGATGAAACGACCCGAAAGCCTGGCACCTCACGAATGATCGGCCAAACCATCTCGCACTATCGAATCCTCGAAAAGTTGGGTGGAGGAGGAATGGGCGTGGTTTACAAGGCTGAGGACACGCGCCTGCACCGTTTTGTTGCGCTGAAGTTCCTGCCTGACGAAGTGGCCAACGATCCCCAGGCCCTTGAACGCTTCCGCCGGGAAGCGCAAGCGGCGTCGGCTCTCAACCATCCCAACATTTGCACCATCTACGACATCGGCGAAGATCAGGATCGTCATTACATCGTGATGGAGTATCTCGAAGGCAGCACGCTGAAGTACCGCATCGAGGAGAAGCCAATTTCGGTGGAGCAATTGGTGGACCTCGGATCGCAGGTTGCCGACGCGCTCGATGTGGCGCATACAGCGGGAATTGTCCACCGCGATCTCAAACCGGCGAACCTGTTTCTCACCAAGCGCGGACAGGCGAAGATCCTCGATTTCGGGTTGGCCAAAGTGGCGGGCCGACCGCTGCCGCAACTGGAACCGGCGGGAGCAACCCTGGCGACGGCGGCTGCTAATCCCGCGAATCTCACCAGCCCAGGCAGCACTATGGGCACGGTGGCCTATATGTCTCCGGAACAGGCGCGCGGCGAAGAACTCGATGTGCGTACGGACCTGTTTTCCTTCGGCACCGTTCTTTATGAAATGGCCACCGGACGCCAGCCATTCACGGGCAACACCTCCGCGGTGATCTTCGATGCCATCCTGAATCGTGCGCCAACCGCGCCCGTGCGACTGAACCCGAATCTTCCGACCGAACTGGAACGGATTATCAACAAGGCGCTAGAAAAAGACCGTGACCTTCGTTACCAGGTTGCCTCCGAGATGCGGGCGGACCTGAAGCGGCTGAAGCGCGAGATCGACTCAGGCAAGAGTTCGGCAGCGAGTGTGACGCCGATTCCGGATCTGACGGCAGCGCCAAGTTCCGCTCCGTCGTCAGGTTCGGCGCAGGTTCAAACGGCTGCGCCGGTATCTTCCCAGACCTCAGCCACAGGTGTCGCGACGCCGGGGGGACGCAAGCGATGGCCGTGGGTTGCGGCGGCGTGTGTGACCGTCGCCGCCATCGCTGGCGGAATATTTTTTTACGGCCATCGAGCCCGGGCCCTGACGGCGAAGGATTCCATCCTGCTCTCCGATTTTGTGAACACTACCGGGGACCCCGTATTCGATGGAACGCTACGGCAGGCACTGGCGGTGCAACTCGAGCAATCGCCTTATCTGAACATATTTCCTCAGGAGCGCGTGCGTGACACGCTGCGCTACATGGGGCACTCTCCCGACGAACGAGTGACTCCGGACCTTGCGCGGCAGGTCTGCCAGCGGGAAGGCGTGAAGGCAGTTTTGAACGGAACCATCTCCACGGTTGGAACCCAGTACGTAGTTGGAGTAGACGCAGTGAATTGTCTCACGGGTGACAACCTGGCACGCGAGCAAATCGCAGTTGACAAGAAGGAGCAAGTGCTGGGCGCCGTGGGCAAGGTGGCCTCAAGTCTGCGGAGCAAGCTCGGCGAGTCGCTGGCTTCACTGCAAAAGTTCGACGCGCCCGTGGAGGAGGCAACCACCTCTTCGCTCGAAGCGCTTAAATACTTCAGCCTGGGTGAAGCGGAGAGAGACAAAGGCAGCGAGCCAACCGCAATTGCTTTCTACAAGCACGCCCTCGAACTGGATCCGAATTTTGCAGTCGCCTACGCGCGCGTGGGCCAGTCTTACAGCAACATCGGTGAGAGTGCACTAGCCATCGAAAATATGAAGAAGGCGTTTGAGCGGCGCGACCGCTGCAGCGAACTGGAAAAACTATACATTGAGACCCACTATTACAGCATCGTGACCGGAGAAACTGACAAGGAGCTGGAAGCGTATGAACTCTGGCGGCGAACCTACCCGCGCGACAGCATACCTATCAACAACCTTGCAGTTGACCACAGTTTCATTGGGAAGTGGGAGCAGAGCCTGGAAGAAGCCCAGGAAACCATGCGGCTGGACCCTAATTCGGCCTTTAGTTACAACGTGGTTGCCACCTCTTATCAGGGGCTCAACCGTCTTGCGGAAAGCAAGGCGATGCGCCAGCAAGAGGTCGAGAAGAAGGTCGACAATGCCGGTGACCATGCGAGTCTATATATGTTCGCGTTCCTTGACGGAGATGCGGCCGCGATGCAGCACGAGGTGGAGTGGGCCAAAGGCCGCCAGGATGAGTATGTCATGCTGGAGACCGTTGCCGACGTAGCCGCATCGTCGGGCAAGATGGCAGCGGCCCGGGCTTCTTATCAACAGGCAGTCGATCTGGAGCGGCGGGAAAAGCTTGAGGAGACCGCAGCGACGACCCTGGCGCGGGAAGCCGTATTTGAAGCGCAGATGGGAAGCTCCAAGGCCGCCCGAGAGGACGCCTCGACCGCGCTTTCCCGTTCCCGCACCCGCGTCCCGCTTGTGGTTGCAGGACGGGCGCTGTCATTCGCCGGCGACGAGCGAGAAGCGGAGGCGGCGGCCCAGCAACTCGTGCGGGAGAATCCCTTGGACACGCTGATCAACGGGGTATACGTACCCATAATCCGCGCCGGAATTGCTTTGAACCAGGCAAATCCCGGGAAAGCGATTGAACTCTTGCAAGCCGCTACTCCCTACGAGTTTGGCATTGCCGCGGGGGTGCAGCCCAACTACCTGCGCGGGCTGGCCTATCTCAAGCTGCATCAGGGAAAAGAAGCCGCCGCAGAGTTCCAGAAAATTATTGATCATCCCGGTATTTGCGCGATCATGCTTCCCACCTGCAGTCTGGCCCGCCTGCAACTTGGTCGTGCGCGAGCAGAAGCCGGTGACGCTGGCGGCGCACGCACTGCCTACCAGGATTTCTTTGCTCTCTGGAAAGACGCCGATCCGGACGTTCCCATCCTTAAGGAAGCCAAAGCAGAGTACGCGAAGCTGCTATAGCCGCAAACGGCAGTTCTATGGATGCCTGCCCGCGATTCTGGCTGGAACGCGGGCTAACCGGACTATTCCCTTGACAACCCCGGAGTTTAGCAGCAGAATAATAAGCGAACAAAAGGCGAATATGCTGGCGCCGGCTGCTGGTCTCCTCCGCTCTCAAATTGAAGCTCGTATTCCCTCGGCTTTCGCCTTATATCGACGGCCAGAGCACAAGACCCTCGCGACGGGAATCCCACAAATTGACGATTTGCACGGCGGAGTTCCGATCGGCGCATTGACTGAGATTTACGGGAGCAATGTGGCCTCATCGGGCAAGACTTCCGTGCTGCTTTCTTTGTTGGCGAATGCCTCTCAAGAGCATTTTTGCGCCCTGGTGGATGGCAGCGATAGGTTTGATCCAGCCCCGGCAGAGATAACAGGAATGAATTTGTCGCGTTTGCTTTGGGTCAGGTGCGGAAAAAACAAATCAAGGTTGAAACCGCTCGAACAGGCATTCAAAGCGACAGACATGCTCCTGCGAAGTGGTGGATTCGGCTTAATTGTTGTGGATTTGGGCAGTATCGCAGAACGATTTGTGCGCGGCGTTCCGCTCAGTTCTTGGTTTAGGTTCAGCCGCGTAGTTGAGGAGCAATCTACCGCGCTGGTTTTTATCGAACAGCAGCCTCACGCGACAAGTTGCGCTGGACTGGTGCTAAGAATGACCACCGATCCGGCGACCTTTTCTGGAAGAGTGATTACGGAATTTAATCTCAAGGCCGAAGTCGTGCGGACCCGAGAAAAGAAACCGATTCAATCTGCTAGGGAACACTTCTCGTTAAAAACGCTATGGGCTTAACCTATGTTTGCCTGTCTATTCGCTCCCGACTTCCCTCTGCAAGCAGCTTGCAGGATGGAGCCGGAAAACACGCGGCTAACTCTAAAGCAATCACCACTAGCCATTCTTGACGGCCCCACAAACCTGTCCAGAGTTGTGGCCACAAATAATGCGGCACGATCTGCGGGCATTCAAATAGGCATGACAAAGTTGCAGGTGGAGACCTGTGTCAGCGTGTCCATGCGAAAACGATCCCTTGCCAATGAAGATGCTGTGCAAGCCGCTTTACTGGATTGTGGCAGGGCATTTTCGCCATGCGTGGAATCAACGTGCCCAGGCACAGTAATTATTGATCTCATCGGAACGGAAAAACTATTTGGTTCGCTTGAGAGCACAGCCAGGAAGATTGCAATTCAAGGCGCTGAATTCGGCTTTGAACTAAATGTGGGAGTTGCGGCTAATCCCGATACCGCCATGTATGCGGCTCGTGGCTATTCTGGAATCACAATCGTTCCCGTGGGTCTCGAAGCAAAGCGGTTAGCGCCTCTTGGCGTGAGTGTACTCCCAGTTTCTCCGGAAATGCTGGACATTCTGGATAGCTGGGGAATCCACACTTTGCAATCATTAGCAGCATTACCACCGATCGCGTTGACCGAACGGCTGGGGCAGGAAGGTTTGCAACTGCAAAGGCTGGCAGGTGGAGAAACGTACAGACTGTTAGTCCCTGCCGAATCCAAGGGGGATTTGATCGAAACGTATGAATTTGAAGACTCTATAGAAACCCTGGAATCCCTCACGTTTATTCTGAATCGCCTGATTCAACAACTCTGCGTTCGCTTAGTTTCACGGTCCCTGGCCACAAATCAATTGGACGTAAGTTTAGGACTTGAAGCGAGGCAGCTTAAAACTGGACAGAATAGCGAGCAATATGAGCGCGTCTGGAAATTGCCTCTCCCCATTCAAGACGGGCGAGTTCTGTTCCGACTTGCTTGTCTTGATCTCGAAAAAAATGCTTTTTCATCGCCAATCAAGAAACTAACCGTGAAAGTGGTGCCAGTAAAACCCCGCAGTATCCAGCACGGCCTTTTTTCACCAGCCTCCCCGGAGACGGAGCAACTCGAAATTACTTTAGCGCGGATTCGCGGTCTGGTAGGGACCACAGATGAAAACGGCCTTGCGTGCGTTGGCGCTCCGGCAGTCCTTGATTCTCACAAACCAGACAGCTTTGCTGTCCTGCCTTTTTCGAGTGAGACCAAGAACGCGAGGTCGACCCGGATTCCTACTTCCATTTTGGCTCTGCGGGTTTTTCGTCCAGCCCTGGATGCCTTAGTCGATTTGATACAGGACAGGCCGAACTACCTTTCTATAAAGCAGAAGCGTTTTCGTGTACTGGCAGCTTCCGGCCCGTGGTGCAACTCCGGTCATTGGTGGAACATTTCAGCCTGGTCACGCGATGAATGGGATATTGCGGTTAAGACTTGGGAAGGAATTGGCTACTACCGAATTTATCTGGACAAGATTCGTAAGCAATGGTTTGTGGAAGGCATTTTTGACTAGCCCTGTGCAGTATGTCGAACTCCACGCTCGCTCCGCATTTACGTTTTTAGACGGCGCATCCCTGCCCGAATGGCTTGCCTGTGTGTGCTCTAAATACCAGATGCCAGCAATGGCACTTGTAGACAGAAACGGTGTATATGGTGCTCCCCGGTTTCACCTTGCGGCCAAGCGATACGGGATCAAAGCGCATATTGGAGCGGAAATCAGCATCGCTGAGAGAGGAAATTGTCCAGTTTTGGTCAAGTCCCGCACTGGATACCAAAACCTCTGCCGTTTGCTGACTACGGCAAAACTCCGTTCTAACAAGAAAGCGATTGCAACCGTCAATCTGGAAGAATTACAAGGCCGCACTGAGGGCCTAATTTGTCTAACCGGTGACGAAAACGGCCCGTTGGCTCATGCCCTGCACGAGGGCGGGACGGTTGCTGGACGCGAGTTGCTACAACAACTGACTTCCATTTTCAGCGTAGATAATCTCTACGTGGAATTGCAGCGGCATTTTAATCGCTTCCAGGAATGCCGAAACCAGTCAGCAGTTGCGCTTGCGCGAGAGCTTCATTTGCCTTTGTTGGCTACAAACGGCGTTTGCTACGGCACTCCCCGAGAGCGGGGGATAGCGGATGTGTTTACTTGTATCAAGCATAAGCGTCGGCTGGACACGGCGGGCCGCCTGCTCTCACGAAGCTCGCAACGTTATATGCGCGATGCCAATAAAATGGCGTACATCTTCGCTGATCTGCCCGAAGCAATTGCTAATACGGCAGAACTCTCTTCGCGCTTGGAGTTCTCATTGGAAAAACTAGGTTACGAGTTCCCGCGCTATCCCGTCCCTGACGGCGAAACCATGAACTCGTTTTTGTGCAAGCGGACGTGGGAAGGGGTGAGGTGTCGTTACCAGCCAATCACAAAGCGTGTACGGGAACAGTTAGAACGCGAACTTGCCCTCATCGCAAAACTGGACTTGGCAGGATATTTCCTGATCGTCTGGGATATTGTTCGCTTCTGCCGTCAAAACGGAATTCTTGTACAGGGACGCGGCTCCGCCGCGAATAGCGCGGTTTGTTATTCACTCGGGATTACGGCGGTAGACCCCATCGGGATGGAGTTGCTGTTTGAACGCTTTTTGTCTGAGGAACGAGGAGAATGGCCGGATATTGACCTTGACTTGCCCAGTGGGGACCAGCGGGAACAGGTCATTCAGTACGTTTATGAGCGCTATGGCAAACGTGGTGCGGCCATGACCGCTAATGTTTGCACCTATCGAGGCCGTTCGGCTGCAAGAGAGATGGGCAAGGTGCTCGGTTTCGATGAGAACACTCTATCCCGACTATCAAAGATTGCCGGGACTTGGGAATGGAGAGACCCTGCCGAGACTCTGGAAAGGCAATTCACCAAGGTTGGCCTCGATATTCGTCATCCGCAGATTGCCCTCTACCTCGATCTTTGTCAGCGAGTGCAAGACCTGCCCCGTCATCTGAGCCAGCATTCCGGCGGTATGGTCGTTTGCCAAGGCCAGTTGGATTCGATCGTCCCACTGGAACCTGCAACCATGCCCGGCAGAGTGGTCGTCCAGTGGGACAAGGACGATTGCGCTTCGCTGGGTCTTATTAAGGTGGACTTGCTCGGCCTGGGCATGATGGCTGTACTTAAAGATTCAATAGAGTTGATCCGGGAACACTATGGCGAAGAAGTTGATCTTGCCCACCTCCCTCAAGATGCCCCCGATGTTTACAAGACAATTCAAAGAGCGGATACGGTCGGAATGTTTCAGATTGAGAGCCGGGCGCAGATGGCCTCATTGCCGCGTAATAATCCCCAGCGCTTTTACGATCTTGTAACGCAGGTTGCTTTAATCCGCCCCGGCCCCATTACCGGGAAAATGACCAATCCTTATTTACGGCGACGGCAAGGCAAAGAAGCCGTTACCTATCCGCATCCGTCGTTAATACCCGTATTGAAGCGGACTCTGGGAGTGCCGCTATTTCAAGAACAACTGTTGAAAATGGCTATGGTATGTGCCAATTTCAGCGGCGGGGAAGCCGAAGAATTGCGGCGCGCTCTGGGCAGCAAGCGCTCCCAGCAGCGCATGAAGGAGATTGAAACTAAGCTGCGGGCTGGCATGAAGCAAAACTGCTTTTCGCGCAAGACTCAAGACGAAATTGTTCATTTTATTGCTTCATTTGCGCTTTATGGGTTTCCTGAGTCTCATGCTGCCAGCTTCGCTTTAATCGCGTATGCCAGCGCGTTCTTAAAGGTACGGTATCTTGTCGCGTTTACGGTTGCCCTGCTCAACAACTATCCAATGGGCTTTTACCATCCTTCAACCATTGTGAAAGATGCACAACGACACGGCCTGAGAGTGAAGCCCGCGGACGTGACATCTTCTGGCTGGGATTGCACTATCGAGCGTGACAAAACGCATTCGCTCAGACTCGGATTCAAATATGTGAAAGGGCTAAAGA
>JBARJF010000113.1:0-7501 GCA_049800135.1 Candidatus Sulfotelmatobacter sp. | reverse complement strand
GTGTGTCTGCAACAGCATCGAGTTAGAACCAAAGGCCACAAAAACACCAGAAATCAAACCGTTCGACGTCATCAACGATGAACAACAGAAGGAAAAACACGTTGCGAATCAATTTTTCAGCAGCCTGATAGGTCTCATATTCGGGCTTGCTTGCAAACCACTGTTGCTGTTCCGCCATCGCCGCAGAGTCCGACCCGAGAAAGGCAAGATTATAGAGAATGCTGTGAAGGCCGGGATCATCCAGTTTTCGCTCCTGTGCCTCGTGGACCATCTGCCGCGACTCGTCAAAGCGCTGCAAGGAGAGGGCGTAGCTGGCGAGATTCACGTACCGATTTACAGCCTCTGGTGCAAGGCGTACGGCTTTCCTCGTGATTTCCGCTGCCTTCTCATACTGACCCTGTGCCATATATACGATACCCAAAGTGATATGGGCTCCATCATCCCGCGGGTAGCTCTCGATCTCCTCCTGGAGCGTCTGGGCTGCTTTGTCCAAATCCCCGGTTACATTTTGGTAGTAGTCGGCGGTGATCGCCAGCTTTTCACGTTCGCCGACATGTTCCCGCAACTGGAATGCCTTGGTAAAGTACTCGCTGGCACGCCCTAACTCGTCGAGATTGAAGTAGCCCTCGCCCACGGCGTCGTAGCCCATCGCAAAATTCGGATCAAGCTCGATGGCGCGTTGAAAGTAAGGCATGCATGCGGCAGTGCCTTTCTCGTTATAGGTTTTTTGTCCAAGGCTGTACGCCTTCAGAGCTTCCAGTGAAGACGTGGTGGCTTGTTCGAGCGGAACATCAAACTTCTTCACCGTAGCGAGGGATTCGCCCAACTCGGTCCGCAGATTGGACGCTGCCGCGCCCAGCGTGTCCAGGACATTCTCCTTGGCCGCCGCCGTCACCTGCTCCTGGGCCAGCGTGTCTCCGTTCTGGCAATTCACCGCCTTCAATTCCAGCACATATTCGCTGCCCAGACTGCCAATCGTTCCCTCAAGGTAAGCCTTGCTGCCCGCCCGCTGGCAAAGCTCGCGGGTCACTGCGGGCGTTAGTTTCGTGTCCGCAGGGCGGGTCATCAATTTCAAGGTCTCCGCGACTTGCTGATCGGAGAGCACATTCAGGAAGGGCGATTGCCGCAGGGAAACGTTGAGCGCTGTCTTCAGCGTGTCGTCGAAGATTGCATCCCCTGTGCTGTTGGCGAAATCGGCGAGAACAATAGTGTCCTTGTCGGTGAGTTTGTGCGTGCGGTAGAAATAGAAGTAACCCCCGACCGACAACGCCAGCACAGCCACTGCGGCAGGAACAATCACTTTCCAGCGTTTCCCAGCTCCAATCGAGGCCTTCGCAGCCGTTGCCGGGTATGCTGCCCCTCCAGACTCCGAGAGCGCGTCCAGCGCAAACGCCAAGTCTGAAGCGGACTGAAACCGTTGCTCCGGGTTTTTCTCCAGACAACGATGCACCACCCGCTGCAGAGCTGGCGGAATGTTTGTTGTGACTTGCGAAATACCCGGTGGGTCTTCGTTCAGAATCGCCGTCATCGTCTCCGGCGAGGTCGGTTTCTGAAACGCCCGTTTCCCCGCCAGCATCTCGTACAGGATCGCGCCGAAGGCAAAGATGTCCGCCCGATGGCCGGTTGTTTGTCCCCGCACCTGCTCCGGCGACATGTAGCCCACCGTGCCCATCACCACGCCCGCTTCCGTCCCTTCGGTCAGCGTCAGCGCGCTGTTCTCCGATCCGGAGTGCGGTTGCGTCAGCTTCGCCAACCCGAAGTCCAGAATCTTCACTCGCCCGTCCTTGGTGACGAACAGGTTCTCGGGCTTCAGATCGCGATGGACAATCCCTTTCTCATGCGCTGCGGCCAGCCCCCGCGCGATCTGCACTCCGTAATCAATCGCCTTGCGCACCGACAGACGGCCACGCCTGATCTGCTCCCGCAGCGTTTCGCCCTCCAGCAACTCCGAAACCAGATATGGCGCACCTTCATATGTGCCCATCTGAAACACCGCAAGAATGTTGGGATGGTTCAGCGCCGCCGCCGCTCGCGCTTCCTGCTCGAAACGCCGCAGCCGGTCGGAATCAGAGGACAGGAACGACGGCAAGACCTTGATCGCCACGTCGCGTCCCAGTCGCGAATCGCGGGCACGGTACACCTCGCCCATGCCGCCAGAACCCAGAAGGGACTTGACCTCATAGTCGCCCACCTTTGTTCCCGAAGTGAGCGTCACCCGCAGTGTGGAGGACGATTGCAGGAAGCTGGAGCGCACCTCAGAGCTGGAGGCGAGCAGGGTCTCAACCTCCCGCCGCAAGGATGGGTCAGGCGAACAGACGCGGCCCAGAAAGGCGGAGCGCTCGCTTGGTGCCAACTGCAGTGCCTTCTCCAGTACATCCTGAACTTGTTGCCAGCGTTCCGGCGTCATGAGTCTGCTGCCTTCGCCATTTGATGATGAAGCCAAAGCCTGGCCATAGCCCAATGTTTCTTCACAGTGGTTGGCGACAGATTGAGCGCCCGCGAAGTTTCCTCGATGGAAAGCCCACCGAAAAACCTCAACTCGACGATGCGACTCTGCTGCTGATCAAGTTTCGCCAATTCATTCAGAGCGTCGTCGAGAGCGACCATGTCCACGCTCCGGGTCTTGAACGCCAAGCTGTCGTCCAGCGTCAATCGGTAGCCGCCATCACGCCTGGCGGCGTTGCGGCTGCGCGCGTAATCGACCAGAATCTGGCGCATCAGTTGGGCACAGATGGCTAGGAAATGCTCGCGGTTCTTGAACTCAGCGGCTCCTTGTTTCTCCAGTCGCAAATAGGCCTCGTGCACAAGGGCGGTGCTTTGCAGGGTGTGACCGGGACGTTCGTTCCGCAAGTAATGATGCGCGACTCGTCGCAGCTCGTCATAGACGAGAGGAACGGCGGCGCGCAGCGCCTCGTCGTCACCGGCGTGCCAGTTCGCCAGTAATTTGCTGACGGTCTTGGGCCGAAGGTCCGACAAGCAGCCCCCCCTAACACCCTCCCGCAGAAGCTTGGGCAACAAGTTAGCCGCGGCTGGTACCAATGTCAACCAATTGAAACGACGGGTACTTTGTCGCGTGAGACCTGGGCTTTGGTTGGCTGTGTATGAAACATCAAGAAATCTTTTCTTGCTCGCGACCAATTCTCCGAAAAATTCCGCTTTAGCAGATGACAAGGCATTAACCGATCGAGGAGGCTGTTTATGAAGCGCCACTCCCAGCACAAGGTGCCGCTCAACACGGATCGCGACCACATCACGCCGTCCTACCTCCGCGCCCTGCACCTCGCGGTGCTGAAGGCTCGGGTGGTTCGCCAGCGAAAGGAAGACGCGAGCGACCCAGAGGGCACGAAGTCCGCCGTCGCGGAGGAACAAAGTTCACCAACCGCTGTCATCAGCTTGAACAGGACAAACGCCGACACTGTGGGTATCAAGAACAAAATCACAAGAAGAGAAAAACATCTGGAGGGTGCCATGAAGAACTTAAAGACGCACTTAGCTGTACTGTCGCTTTCCGCGCTATGTTTGTTGAACAGCGCCTACGGGCAGGTTAGGCGCGAGCGGCCCGCCGCCTTTTCTCAGTCCTCTCAGGGGCAGTCGCTTAGCGCAGCTCCCCTCATCGTTGAACCCATTGATGAGAGCAAGCGGATTGTGCTGCCGGGCAGCACCCGAGGCGAGGTTCGGCCCGAGTTCGACCGGGGCCCGGTCGACGACTTGTTCCCCCTGAACGGCATCCAGCTGCAGCTAAGGCGGCCTCCCGAGCGCGAGCAGGTGGCCGAAGCGCTTGCGGACGAGCTCCAACGCAAAGGTTCCGCACGCTTTCACCAGTGGCTCACCGCCGACCAGTACGGCGAGCAATTCGGCCTCGCTCCAGAAGACATCGCCAAGATCAGCGAGTGGCTTCGCGCCCACGGGTTCACGGTTAACGCCAGCCCAAGCCAGATGACCATTGATTTCTCCGGCACCGCCAGCCAAGTGCGCGAGGCGTTCCGCACCGAAATTCACGCGCTTGACGTCAAGGGCGAAAGGCACATCGCCAACGTGGGCAACCCTTCGATCCCCGCCGCCCTCGCGCCGGCCATCGAAGGCATCGTGTCCCTCAACGACTTTCGGCCGCGCCCGACGGTCGTCCCCAGGCCGCAGTACACCTTTCCCTTGCATGGAGTAATCACCGGCACTGAGTTCTACGCTGTGGTGCCGGCCGATCTCGCTACGATCTACAATTTCAACCCACTCTTTTCGGCCGGGATCACAGGCCAGGGGCAGACCATCGCCTTGATCGAGGATAGCGATGTCTACAACCCCAACGACTGGACGACGTTTCGGAAGACGTTTGGGCTTAATGTGTACAGAGGGGCGTCGTTCACGACAGTGCACCCTGGGGGCTGCTCCGATCCCGGCGTCAACGCCGACGGCGATGACATCGAGGCGATCCTCGACGTCGAGTGGGCCAGCGCCGCTGCCCCCAGTGCCAACCTTCAGTTGGCCTCCTGTGCCAGTACTACTACTGTCTGGGGCGGGCTCATCGCCATCCAAAACGTCTTGAACCAACGCCAGGTGCCGCCAATCATCAGCATGAGCTACCTTAACTGCGAGGCTCAGAACGGCGCGGCATCGAATGCAGCCTACAAGGCCCTCTATCTGCAGGCGGTGCTTGAGGGGGTGTCGGTCTTCGCGGCAGCGGGGGACAATGGCTCGGCCCTCTGTGACTACCCCGGCGATGGCTTGGGCCCGACCGCAATATCTGGAGTGGCTGTCAGCGGCTTGGCTTCAACCGCTTACAACGTCGCGGTAGGCGGTACCGACTTTGGCGACACCTACGCTGGCACTGCCATCAATTACTGGTCATCCACTAATGGTCCAAACTACAACTCTGCCCTAAGGTACGTGCCTGAAATCCCCTGGAACGACACCTGCGCGAGCACGCTGATCTCGGGCTACTTGGGCTACGCGACCCCCTACGGTGCCGACGGCTTCTGCGCCAGCACATTGGGCGCTAACTTTTTGGCTCTCTGGGCTGGCAGCGGAGGGCCTAGCAATTGCGCGACGGGGGTATCGATCACTGAGAGCAATGGAGCGACACCCTCTAACGGCACTTGCGAGGGGTGGGAAAAGCCGAGCTGGCAGAATGTTATTGGGAATCCCCAGGACGGCGTTCGGGATTTGCCGGATGTCTCGCTCTTCGCAGCTGACGGGGTGTGGAACCACGCCTACGTAATCTGTGACTCGGATGTGGCTAATTATGGCGCGCCGTGCGTGGGAGCGCCAAGCAACTGGACTTTGGGCGGAGGTACGTCGTTTGGGACACCAATCATGGCCGGCATGCAGGCGCTGGTGAACGAGGTCTGGGGCAGCCCGCAAGGCAACCCGGCCCCCGTCTACTACGCCCTTGCAAGGCAAGAGTACGGCACGCACGGCAATAAGAGCTGCCAAAGCTTCGTCACTGGAGGTCCTGCCTCGACCTGCACGTTCTACGATGTAACCGTGGGCGACAACGACGTCGACTGCACCGGCCCCTACAACTGCTTTGACCCTGGTGCGAGCGCAGGAGTCCCAGGCGTACTTTCGCTGTCTGACAATTCGTACCAGCCAGCCTTCACAGCGGGCGCGGGCTGGGACTTTGCCACCGGCATCGGCTCGGTGAATGCCACGAATCTGGTGCTCAACCCAATTTGGCTGGAAGGCTGGCTCCCGTAACGCAAACTGTCCTATAAACACGAACGATAAGATAAGGGCGCGGAAAGCGCGCCCTTCGTCTTTCTTCTCGAATTACACCGCTTGTCCAAAGCAAAATATCTACAGTGAGCACGGACCCGTCGTTCGGCAAAAGAGAAACTATTTGATTATTGGCCTAATATCGCCTCGCATCGTGTGCGCAACGAACAGGTTTCGTTCAACTTTTCCTGGGTTTCAGCGGATTGACTCCAGATTCCACATAATGTACTGACCCACAATGTTTCCGAGCCAAGATCGACGCCCACGTGTCGAAGACGCTCGAAACCAAACCTCAACTGGTGCAGATTTCCTCCGCTTGGAACACCCGAGAAGGCGCTCCATTGGGGAAGAACAGTTACGTGGAGCTTGAAATCAAGAAGGCCAAAACCAATGGCACAGGTTCCAAGGTTGCCCCTCAACAGAAGCCATGCCAGAAGATGACCGAAGCAGTGGTCATGGACGGTGGAAGGCGAGGAGAACTGGTTAAGGTCTGCGCCGATCGGGGAACAGGACAAAAAGAGTTGGCACGTAGGTTGTCTTTCATCGCGACTATGCGGCCAAAGAACGGAAAAGCCACCGCGTATATCTGCCAAGATTACGTTTGCAACCTGCCCACCAACGATCCCGATGTCGTTGCACGTCTACTGGACAACGCCCCACGATAAGAGGGGCATGGCGAACTTTCGGTGTCCATCGACTGTTCAGGCGTGTATCCTTGCGCCTATGCCTTCCAAGGCGATGTTTCGCGAGTCTCGGCGAAGCACTCGTGTTCCTCTGAAAGTAGCAATCACCGTTGAGAGTGGAGCTGAGAGCCTGACGTGCGAGGGCGAGACCATCGTCGTCAACCTTCATGGAGCTTTGCTATCAACCACAGTTAGGTTGAGCGTCGGAATGAGAATCTCGATCCACGTTTACCTGACGGACAACCGCTCCAAGGCTCGCGTGGTCTACGTTGATCCTGAGAACCCGCTGCGCTGCGGCATCGAACTGGATCAGCCGCGAAACATCTGGGGCGTACCTTTGACACCCGATAATTGGGACGAGACAGCCGCGCATTCCCAGTAGTACGTCTGTGATGCCCTCGTGGATGTGCTTCCCAGAAAAGAAAAGCCCTCTTTCGAGGGCGAAGAATTTAGAAGGAACCCTAACTCATGCCGCTTTTGCGTGCGGTACTCGGCGATAGTTCTTGACTGCCTTTTCGATGCCCGGCGTAGCCTTTTTCAAATCGTCGAGGTTCATGGCTGGATGGAACTCGATGTGAGCATCAAAAGCCAGAAACCACGGTTCCGCCACGGCAGGAATCTGAGACGAGTCCTTCAGGTCAAAAAAGATGAACCCAGTTCTCTTGCCATTGTCGTCGGCAAAATAAGCCGCTTCAGGCTTCAGGTCGGCGAGAATGGAGTCGATGGTCTTGGGCAAGCTGCCATCGCTGATCGCGGCGTTGCCCGTCTCAACAGGAATTGAAACCTTGAGTAAACAGCGCATGGAACACCTCCGGGGACGAAGTCTAGTCCTCCGTCATGATCGGGTCAATTCACGCTAGGGGTGCCGATGCAACACATGCACCGCAATATCCGGCCAGAACTCCCGAAACACATTCGTCAGCACATCACGCCCGATAGCCCATCCGTATTTCGAGGATAGCGCTCCCGCAGTTCGCGTGCCGCTAGCAGCCCGGGGTGCAAGTAGCGGATTTCCTGCAAGTCGGGCGACGTAGTCGGCTACGCGATCTGACGAAGCACTTGGCAACGGACGCGGAGATTCGGCTTCTGCAAAATCGCTTCTGATTCAT
>JBARJF010000112.1:0-2518 GCA_049800135.1 Candidatus Sulfotelmatobacter sp. | reverse complement strand
GATCAGTTCCCATTGCTCGTCCGTCAACAGCTTCTGCCGTGGTTTCATGGCAGAAGCTCAACCCATAACCGCCTCATTTGTAAGTAGCTAACCTGAGGCCGAACCTATTTTTGAAACACGCTCTAGGAAGTTCCAGCTTGATTGACGGTGCTGCTGCGGGGACCGACGCATCGACGATCTTCACCATCCTCACCGAATGCGGCGGTTGCTCAAGCTGAATGGCGTCCCGGCTGATCGTAACGCCTCGCGCTGGAGCGAAAACATCCGTGAATTTATAGTGTCCGCCAGCCGCAAGCTTGAGCTCGGCGAAGCGAAGATGGTGGGCGCTCGGCTTCTCGGTCCAATTAAAGACGGCAAGCATCGACTGCCGGGCATCTTCGTGCAGGAGGAATACGCTCGGCAGATTGTCCTCTGTACGATAACTTAGAAGATCGACCGGAATCGCAGCGCGTCCCAGCTTGGCCATGCGTAGCAGATCAGGGTTCGTGACCAGCCCTACGCGATCAGCATCCGCGCCTAGGGTTGGAAGATCGTCGCCAATTTCGAACATTCCGCCCGATACTGCCGCTAGCGCAATTGATACTTGGGCTTCGTCCGGGATGAGCGGAACCTGCATTGGCCTCTCTTCAATCATCTGTCGCGAAACGGTAAACGCGTCGGGATCGTCGATGAAGAAATTTCGTGCATGTAATAGCGGGCGGCGATGCCGGAGACCGCTTCCTTACTGCGAAGAAAGGTGTGTCCGGTATCCTGGGACGTGCGCCCATCGTCGACGATACCGACTGGAGTTAACATTGGGCTGCCGTCCTTGTCGAGCAGCACGGTTTCGCCAACCGCGTCACGAATGATCTGTAATCCGGTCCTCAAATTTTCCAGCGCAGTTGTATGCGGACGATAGAAGTAGCCTTCGATCGCGGTCGTGTCCATGAAGTCGAGCTTGATGTACTTCACCTGCCATTCGCGAACCAACGTTCGGTAGGTTTGACGCAAAAACTCCTGCGCCGCTGGATTCGTGCAGTCGAGCGCGAACACTTTTTCTGACCGGACTTCTTCATCAGTCGTCACCTGAATCGGTTCACCCTTGGCGTTGTGCACCAGCCAATCTTTGTGGTTCTGGTAGACCGAGCCAAACTCGCCGATCTCGAAAGGCGCAGTCCATATTCCAATGTTCAGTCCCAATTGGTTAATACGCTGCGTAACCAAACGCATGCCATGAGGAAATTTAGTCGCGTTCGGCGTCGAATAGTCTCCGCGCGCGTAACCATAACCAAAATCGAAATGAAACCAGTCGTAGCCAAGATTCTTCAAATGTTCGGCGAGCCACAGCGCATTGGTGAAGGTGTTGCCTTCGGTGATCTTCATGTAGAACGCGGTCCAGCTCCACCATCCCAGCATGTTGCCCTCGGGGACGCGACTGTGACGCAGTTCACGTATAGCAGCTCCGTAATTTTCCAGTTGTGCGTGATAATCCGAACCGGCGGCGAACATGAGCCCTTCAGAAGAAATGCTCCCGCCATTCTCAACCGGCAGGCTCAACTCGACCAGATTTTCTCTCGGTCCTTCGCGGACGCCCGACTCCTCATCGGTCGCCATAATTTCGGTGGTGCCGGTGGAATCAACCGTGAAGCCGGAAATAGTTGGCCCCGATGAAGCCGGCTTGGTCTGCAAATGAATGATTGTCAGCAGGCGGTCCGCGCTGAGTGCGCCGAAGAAAACACTTTGTTTGCTCTGTTGGTTGTAGATCAGTTGACTGCCAACTGCAAGGTGCAGGCCATTGGGCGCTTTGCCCAGATCGTAGATTTGCATTGGCGGCCAGTCTTCACTGAAACTGTCAGACAGCACTCGATCGGAGCCCGGGGCGCCCGAAAGATCGATGATTCTGTTCCCTAAAGCATCGACACTTCGAATGCTCTGAACTTCAATAGCGCGCCCGGTGCGGTTCTTTACTTGGACTTCAAGCTCGCCATAAGGCCGGTTGTCGTACACGCGAATCGTGTAAGTCAGATCTGGCCGGTCCAGCAGTCCGGTGCACTCCACATTCGCTTGCTGCGCTCGCCCGAGACCGCCTTCGAAATTCGATACAGATATTTCATGCTTTGGATAATCCACCGACTTAACCCAGCGATGGTCCACTTCAGCCGCGACGCCGGCTCGAACGATGGGATTTGCACCTCCTTTAGTCGCAATCGTATAAGAGCCATCTGCTTCACTTATTCGCACCAGCAAGTTGGCATTGCCAATCCCTGTATCGGCATAGCACGCCAAAGACAGAGAGGAGACCGCAACCACATGCCAAACAATCACCCGCCAAATGCCTGCCGGTTGGTGCAATGAACGACTGCGGAAAACGCCGCAAGACTCGCGCTGGGAAATCAATCCGCTACCTCCCGACGGCAGCTGGTTTGGGCTGCAATCATATTCGATCCCGATAGAACGAAATTGATCGATAAAATAACACAATGTATTAATATCAACCGTCGTTGTCAACAAAGTCGCTGCGGCGCGAACGTGGCGTCTC
>JBARJF010000111.1:0-51360 GCA_049800135.1 Candidatus Sulfotelmatobacter sp. | reverse complement strand
CTCGAGCAGCGCGCCGAGATGGGAGCCGGCAAACGTCCCGTCGATTACGGCATGGCCGAAGCCCTCGCCTTCGCCAGCCTGGCAAAAGCCGGCATTCCGGTTCGCCTTAGCGGCCAGGATTCCCGCCGCGGCACTTTCAACCAGCGCCACTCCGTCCTCATCGATATCGAAAACGAGAACGAATACGTGCCGCTCGAAAACATCGCGCCCGGCCAGGCCCGCTGCGGAATTCACAACTCAACTCTCTCCGAACCCGGCGTGCTCGGCTTCGAATACGGCTACAGCCGCGACTATCCCGAAGCGCTAGTCCTCTGGGAAGCCCAGTTCGGCGACTTCGCCAACGTCGCCCAGGCCATCATCGACCAGTTCATTTCCGCGGGCGAGGCCAAGTGGAACCTGCTCTCCGGCCTCGTTCTGCTTCTGCCTCACGGCTACGAAGGCCAGGGACCGGAACACTCCAGCGCCCGCATCGAGCGTTTCCTCCAGCTCGCCGCCAAACACAACATCCAGATCACGCAACCGTCGAACGCTGCGCAATATTTTCACTTGCTCCGCCGCCAGGCCCTGCGCCACTGGCGCAAGCCCCTGATAGTCTTCACTCCCAAGAGCATGTTGCGTCATCCCGACGCATCCTCGCCCATCGCCGACTTCACCCACAGGAATTTCCTGAACGTTATTCTCGACGTCGAAGTCGGCGAAGCCGGCCGCATCCTGGTCTGCACCGGCAAAATCGGCCACGAACTCCAGGCCGAGCGCAAAAAAAGAAAAGACACCTCCACCGCCATCGTGTTCCTGGAACAGCTCTATCCCTTTCCCGACAAAGAACTCGTCGCCGAATTTGCCCGCCACGGCGAGACCGGCGACATCGTCTGGGTGCAGGAAGAGCCCGCCAACATGGGCGCATTATTCAACATGCTTCCGCGTCTCCAGCGCATCGCCGGCAACCGCCACGTGCTCTCGGTAAAACGCAGCTCCAGCGCCAGCCCGGCAACAGGCAGCGCCAAGGCTCACGAAGTAGAACAAAAGACGCTGCTGACCTTAGCCTTTACGACGAAGGGATAGTCCCGCTTGTGTGAGGTCGGGCCACGACTTACCGGAGACCGATGGTTGCTGCGAAGAGGAAGAAAAACGCGTAGAAGAACTCCCCGAGCGTGGCCACGAACCCTAAGATGCGGATCGGAAACCCGGCCGAGGAACGCGCAGCAGCCATTCCACAAACGCCGCCGAGTGCGAGCGTGAGAGACACAAGAGAGTCGAGGATGCGAGGGCCCCCGATTCGGAGAGTTACCAGTCCATATCCGATCAGGAAAGCTAACCCAGGGGAGCCTACGGACGCCAGTATGGCCACCAGAGGATGCTGCTTCAGGTAGTCGAAGACTCTTTGGAATCGTGACCTGTTGGCCCATCGAACGGCGGCATCTTGTTCCTCCTCCCGACTGATTTGCTCGGCGCGGTCGCGCTGATATCGCTGGATCGCATCTGGGGTGTCCAATCCCCTTTTCCGAAGTTCTTCCAACAAAGCTCCATCGGCTGCTGTCGTGAGTACGTCTCGACCCGTCCCGACACGTAGCAGGTCGTCGGTGCTCATCATCCCGTACCGATCCGCTATCTCCTGATAATTCGTTGCCACGACACAATCCCTTTTCTCCGACAGCATCCCTAAGCCGGAATCATTCCAGAAAAGCTTTCGATCGACAAGCTGTAATACCGCGACGGGAAATGCGTATCTTACGGTCGTGGATGTTACCCTAATCCTCCACGCCCACAACCATGCCCCGTCGCCCCCAACCCCTCCGCATCGCCATCGACACTGGTGGCACCTTCACCGACTGTGTCTGGATCGACGCCACCAACCACCTCCGCATGTTGAAAGTTTTCTCCACGTCCGCCGACCCCTCCCAAGCCATCGTCGAAGCCTTACGAAAAATTAATCACCAAGGCGAACTGATCATCCTTCACGGCACGACCGTTGGCACCAACACCCTGCTCGAACGCAAAGGTGCGCGTACCGTGCTGGTCACCACCGCCGGTTTCGAAGACGCCATCGAAATTGGACGCCAGGCCCGCCCCAAGCTCTACGATTTCTTCTTCGATCGTATCGAGCCTCTGGTCCCCGCCGATCTACGCTTTGGCGTCGAAGAACGCACCGCCAGTGACGGCGCAATCCTGACCGCGCCCACCCCCGCAATTTTAAAATCGCTCGCGTCGAAAATTGCCGCGAAGCAGCCCGAGTCCATTGCCATCTCGCTACTCTTCTCGTTCGCGAATCCAGCAAACGAATTAGCCATCGCCGAAGTCTTGCAGCCGCTCGGCATCCCGCTCTCCATCTCTCACCGAATCCTCCCCGAATTCCGCGAATACGAGCGCACCTCAACCGTAGTAATCAACGCCTACCTCCAGCCCGTAATGCAGCGCTACCTGGAAAATCTTCAATCGCGCGCTCGGAACTTGACGGAAGATTGTCGCTTCAGCACCGGTGGCGTGGAAGAACGGCGCGCCAGCGGAGAAGTGGAAGAGCGGCGCTTCAGCGCCGCGAAAAGCACCATCAGAAATGTTGGGGCTTTAGCCCCGACGTTCCGCATCTTCGTCATGCAATCCAGCGGCGGCATCACCGCCCTCGCCTCCGCTGCCAGCGAACCCGTTCGCACCATTCTCTCCGGCCCTGCCGGTGGCGTAGTCGGCGCCGCCGCCAGCGCCCGCGCCAGCGGCTTCGAGCGCATCATGGCCTTCGACATGGGAGGCACCTCCACCGACGTCTCTCTGGTCGAAGGCGCAATCACCACCGCCAGCCACGCCGAAATCGCCGGACTCCCCATCGGCGTTCCCATGCTCGATATTCACACCGTCGGCGCCGGCGGAGGCTCGCTTGCCCGCTTCGACGCAGCCGGCGTTCTGCGCGTCGGCCCCGAATCCGCCGGCGCCAATCCTGGCCCCATCTGCTACGGCCGCGGCACCCAGCCCACCGTCACCGACGCCAACCTCTTACTCGGCCGCCTTCAGCCCACGCGCTTTTTAGGCGGCGAATTCAATCTCGATCCCGACCGCACCCGCCAAATCACCCGAGAATGGCTGAAGAAACAGGGCAGTCCTCTCACGCTTGAGAAATTCGCTGCCGGAGTCATCCGCGTAATCAACTCCACCATGGAGAAAGCCATCCGTGTAGTCTCCATCGAGCGTGGCCGCGATCCCCGCGACTTTGCCCTCGTCGCCTTCGGTGGCGCTGGAGCCCTCCACGCCTGCGCCCTCGCCGAATCCCTCAGCATCCCGCGCGTGATTGTCCCCGCGTTCCCCGGCGCGCTTTCCGCTCTCGGCATTCTGGTCAGCGATGTCGTCAAGGATTATTCCCGCACCATCCTCTGGCGCGTTGAGGGAAAGATTCCGCACCTCCGGATCGAGCAGGAGTTCGCCGCGTTGAGAAAACGAGCCGCCAAGGATTTTCAAGACGAAGCCTGGCAGGGAAGAGTGAGCTATCGGCCGAGCATCGACCTCCGCTACCACGGCCAGGGCTACGAATTAAATCTGCCGTTCACAAAAAATCTTCAGAAAGCATTCGAGCAAGAACACCAGCGCCGCTACGGCTACGCCCACCCCGGGCGAGAAATAGAGCTGGTAACCCTCCGCCTCCGCGCCGTGGTAAAATCCCCGCCGCTGAAAGTCGCTCCCCGCCGTGTAACCGCCACGTCGCATGTGGCGGCCGCCCTCGTGAGCCTGCCCCGAGCGACGCCGAGGGGTCCAGGCCGAGCAGCGCTCGCCTCGCTTTCCTCGCTCAAAGCCCCGGTCCTTTTCGATGGCAAGAACCTGGCAACGAAGATCTACTCCCGCGACGAACTCCAACCCGGCAACCCCTACTCGGGTCCCGCCATCGTCACCGAATACAGCGCCACCACAGTAATCCCGCCCAACAAACGCTTCCAGCTCGATGCCGTCGGAAACTTGATTATCTCGCTTTAGGTGAGGTGGGACCGAATCGGCTTCGCCTTTCGTTTCCCTATGCCATCCGCTGCAAAGGGCAGTATTCCACAGCTTCTCCACAGCAATCCGGAGCTGCTATATTCCCATGACGATGCGACAGTGGCACTCTCTACGTAGTGCCCACTTATTGTGCATTTCTGGTTGGCACCTCGAGCAGCGGGAATCTAGGGAGCCGTGGGCCTTGGATCCCAAGGTTGGTGACGAGGACAAGCGCGAAGCAAAATGGAGGACCAGAGGAATATGGGGAAATTACCGAAAGGACCGAAACCGGCCCCACCCTGCCAATGCGAGTGCAAAGCCTGCGATGTCGGAATTCACTGTGGGAACAAGAAGACAGGCTGCGAACATCTGCGTTACAAAACTACGCGGAGAACACATTAGACGCTTCAGCACGCCGAACTGCCGGCGCCCTTCGCCGCTGCTCTTTCTCCACCCACTCAACAAACAGCGACTGAAATTCGTCCTGGGTGTAGATACCCTTATGAATCAGTAGCGTATTCATCGCATACACCGTCGCCTTAAAGCCTTCGTCCCGCGACGCCACTGCAAGTGCCTCTTCGAATGACATGCTGATTATCATCCTCCATCCCGGAGAAAAAATCTTGACGGCCATCAAATCACTTTAGACAGTTTCAGTCAATGGGAATCGGAAGGTGTTCTGGCCTCCATCTCCATCTCGACCCCGCCTCCGCCCTGATTGTTACAATCCGATAAATATCGCCTTCCATGCTCGCTGCCCGCCACTCCGTACTAGGTACTCGCAACTCGCTTGGTTACAATAAAACCGTGAAACCCAGCATCTTCGTCGTCGAGGACGATCCCGATATTTCCCGCCTCGTTCGCCACCACCTGGAAAACGATGGCTTTGCCGTGCGCGTCTATCCCAACGGCTCAACCGTGATCGCCGATGCCGAGCGCCAGCGTCCCGCCCTCTTTATCCTGGACATCATGGTTCCCGGCAAAGACGGTCTCGAACTCTGCCGCACCGTCCGGCAAACTCCCGGCCTGGCCGCCGTGCCGGTAATTTTCCTCACCGCCAAGAGCAGCGAAACCGACCGCGTCCTCGGTCTTGAGATCGGAGCCGACGACTACATTGCCAAACCTTTCAGCCCGCGTGAACTTGTGGCCCGCGTCAAAGCCGTGCTCCGCCGCTTTGAGCGCCCGCTTCCGCCCAGCCCGCTCAAAGTCGGCGACATTGCCATCGACCCCGCCGCCATGGTCCTCACCGTTCGCGGACAAACCGTTCCCACCACCGCCACCGAGTTCCGCCTGCTCGATTATTTCGCCCGCCATCTCGGCCGCGTCTTTTCCCGCGATCATCTTCTCGATTCCGTCTGGCGTGACACTTCCTACGTGACCCCGCGCTCGGTCGACGTCTACGTCCGCCGCATCCGCGAAAAAATCGAACCCGACCCGGAAAATCCTCGCTACCTCAAAACCGTTCGCGGCGCCGGCTACCGCTTCGAGGTCCCTAAGTGAGCCCCCGCGAGAAAAAAGAAGTGGGAACAAAGAAGTGAGAAACGGGATCTTCCTGAAGCTGATGGCGGCTTTTCTGCTCGTCATCCTGGCAGCCGCCGTCATGTTTGACCTCCTGCTCGGCGGCGCCTGGCAAGCTTCGCTGCGCAACGAAATTCAACGCAACCTTACGCAGAAGGCCGAACTTCTTGCCCGCCGCGTCGATACCGACCGCAGCGGCCGCTCCCTCGCCGACCTCGCCGCCGAGGAAGGACAAGCCGCCGGCGCTCGCGTCACCATCGTCGATCCCACCGGCAAAGTCCTGGCCGATTCCGAATCCAGTCCCGGCGCAATCGAAGACCTCGCCGAACACAAGGAGTTCGCCGCCGCTCTCTCCGGCCGCGTCGGCATCGACCAGCGTCGCAGCGCCGCCATTGGCATCCCATTTCTCTACGTCGCCGTCCCTATCTCCGGCGGCGCCGTCCGTCTGGCCTATCCACTCTCCGATGTCGATGCCGTTTCCGCGCAGGTTCGCCACCGGCTGGAACTGGCTTCCGGCCTCGCTTTTCTCTTTGCCCTGGTGGTCGCCGTCGTCGCCGCCCGCTGGAGCGCTCGCCGCCTCGAACGCATCGTCGACGTGGCCGCCCGCATCGCCGATGGCGATCTTCAAGCCCGCATCCTCGAAACTTCCCAGGACGAAATCGGCCGCGCGGCCGGGGCCATCGATAAAACCGCACGCCGCATCGAACTCAGCTTCGCCGCCGTCCGCTCCAGCCAGCGCCAGCTCGAAACCCTGCTCAACAGCATGCAGGATGCCGTCATCGCGGTCAGCGCCGAGGGCTTCGTCCAATGGGCCAATCAACCCATGGACCGCCTCGTCCCCCAGGGCACGCGCCTGCAGCAGCCCGTCGTCGAGACCATCCGCGACCCCGACTTCCTGGCCGCCGTTAAGGAAGCCGCCGCCTCGCGCGAAGTCAAAAACGCCCGTGCCACTTCCATCGTTCCCGGCCGCACTTTCGACGTAACCGCCGCTCCCTTGCCCGGCGGCGGCGCGGTCGCCGTCCTCCGCGACCTCACCGCGACCGAGCGCATCGAAAAAACCCGCCGCGATTTCATCGCCAATGTTTCCCACGAACTGCGCACCCCACTCACTTCGATTCAGGGCTACGCCGAAACCTTGCTCGACAGTACTCCGGAAAACAGCGCTCCTACCCGCGAGTTTCTGGAAATCATCCGCAAAAATTCCTCCCGCATGTCCCGCCTCACCGAAGATCTCCTCACTCTGGCCCGCGTCGAATCCGGCGAGACCCGTTTCGACATGGAACCCGTTCCTCCCGCCGAACTTCTTCACGACGCCGAAGAAAGCTTCCGCGAAATCGCCCGCACTCACGGTATCGATCTGCGCATCGAAGGTTTGCCAATCCAGAATTCCCCACTCCCCGATTTGCCCAATCATCCTCTGCCCGGCCAGCTCTCGTCCCCTGCCCACCCCCTCCCCGAGAATCTGTCTCCCGTTCTAGCCGACCGCGAAGCCATCCACCAGGTCTTTGCCAACCTCATCGACAATGCTCTGAAGTACGGCTCCAGGCAGACTGCTTCCGGCGGACGAATCGTTCTCGGCGCTCGCCCCCTTCCCCACGCCGTCGAGTTTTTTGTCCAGGACTTCGGCGCCGGCATCGCCTCCGAGCACCTCCCGCGCCTGTTCGAGCGCTTCTACCGTGTCGACAAAGCCCGCTCCCGCGAATCCGGAGGCACCGGCCTCGGCCTCGCCATCGCCAAGCACATCATGCTCGCCCACGGCGGCTCCATCCGCGCCGAAAGCGAACTCGCCCACGGTTCCATTTTTCTGTTCACCCTCCCCACCGCCTGACTTGCCCCTGCCCAGGTGGCCACCGCCGCCTCGGCCGCCTGCCATGACCCAAACCGAAGCGGCCAATCCCCGGCGCCCGGAAGCAGTTACCAACGTTCCAACAGCCGGGTCTGGACTCAATGTTAGAATCGCTGCAGGATCTTCCTCTCGGAGTCGTCATGAAACGAATTGCAGTGCTCCTGCTGCTGCTTGCCTCCTGCGTCGCCTGGTCGATGCCCGCCCTTGCCCAGCGCGAGAACAGAAGTATCGGAGAAAATGGGCGCGAGGCCAAAAGAGCTCTCAAGCAATACCAGAAAGCCGCCAAGAAACAAGCCAAGAGACAGCGGAAGATGATGAAGAAATACCAGAAGCAACAACGCAAGGCAGCCAAGCGGCAGGGGCGCCTTCGCTAGTCCGCGCGCCCGTGCCTCTCGCCCCGATTCGCCGGTCATCCTACCGCCGACGAAAAATGACCGAAAATTCACAGCCCCTTAACCCATTCCGGGAAAAGAAAACCTATTCTCAGTCGTTGACCATCTATTCTTATGAACGGCATAACCGGCGTGGCGATTCAGTCAGTCCACGCCATTCCGCTCCCCGCCGGAGGGATACCCCCATGAGCACCGCCCGCGTCCAGAGCCCCACCCCCGAACCAGCCCACCATTACATCCTCCGCCGCACCATCGAAGCCTGTCGTCTGGCCAAGGAAGCCGCTTCCGCCGCCGCCGAGGGGATCGCCACCGGTTCCGCCTCCCTGCTCAAGTCGTTGCGCCAGCGCGAGCGCGAACTCGACGCCCTCGACATGGAAATCGACAGCGCCGTCACCACCGCCATCACCGAAGTCGAACCCGCCGAAGCCCGCGAACTTCTCGCCTGCATGAAGTTCATGATCAGCCTCGAACGCATCGGCGATCTGCTCCTCAGCTTCGCCAACAGCGCCCAGGCCGCTTCCGGCCGCATCGATTCCGAAGATACCCGCGACCTCACCCACATGGCCACCATCCTCGAAAAAATGCTCACCGACGTCGGCGACGCCTTCTCCGCCCGCGACGTCGGCAAAGCCGTCGACGTTCTCCGCGCCGACTCCGAAATGGATCGCCTCCGCAATCTCATCTTCCTCCGCCACATCGAGAATCCCGAAAACATCGCCCGTCAGGCCAGCCTCCAGATCATCTTCATGACCCAGTCCCTCGAGCGCGCCGGCGATCACGCCAAAAACCTCGCGGAGGAAGTCTGCCACGTGGTCAGCGGCCACACCGTTCGCCACGTCCTCATGGCCTACGACAAGCCTGTCGAGCAAATGTTCATTGACTACCTCCGCCATCGCGACCAGCACTAACAATTCCAAGCTGTCATCCTGAGCGGAGGTTGCGCTTCGCGAATGCGAAGCACAACCGCAGTCGAAGGACCCTTACCGTTCGGCGGAGCCCCGTGCTCCGCGGGGAATCTCCGTGGAACTTTCAGTCCCGAGGGGACGGAATCGGCGAGCCGTGCCGGAGCTGGACCACCCACCTCAACATATTCCAAACCATCTCACGACTTGCCACACGCATCAAAACCGAACTATCCTTTCCCCAGATACCTTCCCACCACCGCCGCGCACCCTTCCACAAACTCCCGCTCCGCCTTACTAAACGCGTTGGTAAAGTAGCTCTCGACATCAAGCTCAGCCGCCAGCTTGTTCTTCGCAAAGATAGGGACAACGATTTCCGCTTTCACCAGCGACGATCCCGCGAGATAGCGTTTATCTTTGGTGACATCATCCACAATCACCGTTTGCCCGGTGCTGGCGGCAGCGCCGCAAAGCCCCGTACTCAGCGGAATGCGGGCATTGGGGGTAAAGCTTCCAACGAACGGCCCGATCACCAGAACGTCGGCGTCCGCCGGGTCGATCAGATAAAACCCCACCCAGTTGTAGCGCGTCACCTTTTCGTGCAGACGCTGTGCGATGTGCTCCATTACGGACTCGGTCGTGGAAGCAGCCCGGGCAAAGTCCTGAAATTCTTGCAGCAGTTCTTCGTGCAGCATCGTTGCGTCCCTCGTGGTAAGCCTCAGGAAGTTTCTGCCCGCTCTCTGCGCGGCCGCTTCCCGTCGCACCAGTGTACCCGGCCCGCATGTGAAAAACGCTCGTGTGAGGTGGCTACTGCCTTCGGCAGACTCAGGGAAGGCTTCGTCCCCCTCTATCCGCATCGAGCGCATGCCCACTTGGCTGCTTCAGATAAGCTCCAGGAAATATCCACAGCCCCCTTGTGACATCTGACCTTGTGTTCAAAACAAAATCGCGCAATCATGGTCGAGGCCGTGACGGTCGGGTGAACCCCCATGGTCGCGCCTCTAAGTCCTTTGTTGTGCCGATTTTAGTATCTAAGTCCTTTAGGCTCCGGATTTTGCCGGGATTTTCTTGCTAACTCGATGATTCCACTAGACCGGGGGGGAGGGGGGTATCGTGAGTTGAGCGGTCGGCACACTCGTCCCGATCTCATTCCCGCACCCTCGCCGGGAATTTATTTTGGGCCGGAATTCCACAGCAGAGTAATCCGCTCAATGTGCAGCGGCAACCATCCCAGCGGGGGTGTTACCATTCCCGTAAGAAAAGTGGAGGTGCAGGATGGCTGCGCACGCGCACGGCCCGAACCAGAATTCCTGGCCTGACTTGCCGCTGCAAGCGTGGCAGGATACTTACGCTACGCTCCACATGTGGACGCAGATTGTGGGCAAGGTGCGGCTGGCGCTGAGTCCGCGCATCAATCATTGGTGGGAGGTTGCGCTCTATGTGAATGCGCGGGGGCTCACCACCTCCGCGATTCCTTACGGCGACGGGATTTTCGAGGTTCAGTTCGACTTCATCGAGCACCAGTTGATCCTCCAGGCCAGCTGGGGTTCCTCGAAGACAATCGCGCTGAGGCCGCAATCGGTCGCCGGCTTCTATGCGGAATTTATGTCGGCTCTGCGTTCACTCGGCATTGAAGTGAAAATCTGGCCCATGCCGGTTGAGGTGCCAAACCCGGTGCGCTTCGAAACCGACACGCAACACGCCTCCTATGACGCAGAATATGCGCATCGCTTTTGGCAGATATTGATTCTGTGCGAGAACATCTTTCAGGAATTCCGCGCCAGGTTTGTCGGCAAAGACAGTCCGGTGCATTTCTTTTGGGGAAGCTTCGACCTGTGTGTGACGCGCTTCTCCGGACGGCGCGCGCCCGAGCGTGCCGGGGCTGACCCCGTGACTCGCGAAGCCTACTCCCACGAGGTAATCAGTGCGGGATTCTGGCCCGGCGGCGGAGACATCAAGGGGGCGGCGTTCTATGCTTATGCGGCGCCTGAGCCCGCGGGCTTTGCCCAGCAGAAGATTGAACCGGCGGCGGCTTTCTATCATCCGCAGATGAAGGAATTTCTGCTGATGTATGACGATGTGCGCCGCGCGGCTTCGCCCCGGGAAGCGCTGCTCGGCTTCCTGCAAAGCACCTACGAAGCCGGAGCGAATCTCGCGCACTGGGACCGGAAGGAACTGGAAAGAGGTTAGCCGGGCAGGCTTTCGATTGCGGTCGTGCCGCACGTCGCGGAAGCAGAACCCCCGCTCAGGATGACAGAGTTTTAGGGAGAACTTGAATGTCGAAGAAATGCAAGCATCTGGATCAGATCAAGATCACGACTACCGACACGCAGGTTTGTGAAGAGTGCGTGAAAATGGGCGATACCTGGGTTCACTTGCGCATGTGCATGATATGCGGGAACGTGGGCTGCTGCGATTCCTCGAAAAACAAGCACGCTACCAAACATTTTCAGCACAGCAGCCATCCCGTGATGCGCTCGATTGAGCCGGGAGAGGATTGGATCTGGTGCTACGTGGACGAAATAATTGCAGGCGAAGTGGCTGCGTAGTGATCGCCGCCAGGTTATGGCGCCGAGCCGTAAAACATTTCCGTCCCGGTCAGTCCTCTGACGAACGACCACCTCAGCGCGAGAAAACAACTCCGTGCGGCACGCCCGATCCCTTCCATCCCTGGGGCCAATCCCGGTCTGCAAATTTGAAACCAGGTTTCCCATCTGCATCGTGGAAGGCGTCATCCATCGAAAGGGCGCCTGTTGCAGCATCAAACTTCAGCAGGTAAAGGCGGTGCTCGCCGCTGCCACCGCTGGTCACGACAATCCGGTGCGTTTTCGCATCCCACCCAGTCCAATGAGGATAATAGTTATCGTCGAATTTAAGGGTCGAGACCTCGACCGGCTTCGCCGTGTTCGCGATATCCAGCACAATTAACGTGTGAGCAAAAGCGTCGCTCTGCAGCAAATAGTGACCGACAATGGTAGGAACACCGCAGAACGAAGCCGGAAATGAGTAAACCAGCTGCGATTTGGGTTCGTCCCCGTTGATCCCGGTAATCCGTTCGAGCCCGCAGGCCAGAGTCTGCACCAAGACTGAGCCATCGGGAGCCAGGCGCGGCTCTTCCGGGCTGATCTCGCCGTAATGATTATCTCCCTGATCGAAGTACATGGTCTTCAACAGCTTAAGGTCGGAAAGCCGCCAGATTTGGTAGGTGAGACCGCGGAACAAATCTTCATCGTCCATGGCGGAATCCGTCGAGACGACACGGTCGAGTTCGGGAAGAACCACCAGGCTGTAAGGCGTGAGCAATGCGTCGGGAAATGCGGGATCGGCGCTGCTGGCCGAACGAATCACCCTGCCGGTATCGTCAATCTCGACCAGACCGCCGTGTCTGCCCAGGGACTCCGGATTCATACTGTCATGTGAGTGCTGAAACGTAGCCAGCACGTGCCCATTGGGCAAACGCAGGTATGAGTGCGGGTGCATGTAGCCCGCCATGTCCGTGAACGAAGCTGCGATCTTAGGATGAAGCGGGTCGCGCACATCAAAAATAAAAGTTCGTCCGGCGCGGTGATCGTTGGCGAAAAGCATTCCGCTGGCTGGCATGGTGTATTCGGTGTGATGGACCTGTTCGGTCTGCTGGTCTGTAGCCACGGTGGTTACGAGACGGCCATAGGATGGAGAGGATGGATCCGCGTCGATCACAGCGAGAAAGTCATTACCCTTTTTCGCGGCATCTCCCGTCCAGGCAAACATGTAGTGACCGGGAGCGGCGGGCTGCTGAGATATTGCGGCCAAGGAGCTGACACCGAGCAAAATACCGACAGCCAGAATGTTACGCGGCAAGTAGATATCCAGTTTCATGAAAACAGGTTCGCTTCCGCGGGGAGGAGTTGATCATTTCCGTTCCGTCACGAAATCTTCACAGAAGCTTATGGGGGCCGAAAAGGTAAAAGGCAGAAAAAATTGAAAAGGCCGTGACATTGGTTATGCTCTAGCCGCCGCCTCCTGCGAGGGAGCCAACAGCGTGGACGCATGCACCGTCACAGCCTCTTGATGCGATCACTGCTTTCGCAGTCCCAAACCCCAACTGCCCCTCGCAGAGCCGTCGGTTTTTTCAGGTCTGGCTGCCTCTCAGGTTGCCCCGCTAGGCTGATCACCCAGTCTACTTCGGGTCAGCAAGGTTTATTTCGCTGTCCCTTTCAACCGTCGACGGATGCAACCTTAACAGAGCGTTCATAAATGTCAACGCAAACTATTGGTGCAATGCACGGGATGCGTCCTGTGAATAACCGGAAATGCAAGCCATTGCAATACAATGCTTTATTAATTTGGCTCGTGGCCCGGGACCGCTTTTACACAAAAGCTTTCACAGCATACGGAATAGGCGAAAATCCACAACCCAAACCAAATATTCATCTTGACGCAGAACGGTTATCGGCGCATCTTGCTATTAGTCGAAAAGAATTGGCGATGTCAGAACTCGTGGCCTATGTGGACGGCGGTTCTCTGGGCAATCCAGGGCCCTCCGGTATTGGGGTGGTGATCGATGGCTGCGAAAGCGGTCCCATCCGAATCGCCAAGTGGATCGGCCACCAGGATAACAACGTGGCGGAATATGTGGCGCTTCTGGAAGCGCTGCAGTGCGCCGTCTCGCTAAAGGCGAAGGCTCTGCACGTGTACTCCGATTCCGAGGTGGTCGTGCGGCAGATGCGCGGCGAATACATTTGCCGCAGCTCGCGGCTTTACTCTCTGCATTGGACCTGCCGCAAGCTGGCGCGCGCGCTCAGCTTCTCCATTTCGCACGTCCCCCGCGAAGACAATGCCGAGGCCAACCAGCTGGCCAACACGGCCGTGCGCGAGCGGAGTGGGCCAAGCAATTAGCGGTTAGCGCGCAGCCGTCAAGGTTTCCGGGCTTTCCCCGTCGTTCCCGACAACATTTCCGTAGCTTGCCGATCGCCAACTGCTGACCGCCGGGATCTTGACACCACGCTCTCTCCGAGCGAGACTCCAAGTACAGCATTCTGAAATTTGAACTTTGAGTCCCGAAGCGGGGCCGGATAGCGCCCCAGCCGCGACGACTCATCGATTGGCGCACGCGCCACCGATCGTCAATGGATCATCATTCGATTCTCGACCGCAGTTCCGCATGGCCTGCGGTGGAGGGAGACATGGGCACAAGCGCAAGCCGATCCGCGACCGCGAGCGTTTCCGCGGGAATCGCCGCCGCCAACGCGCATCTGCCCAAGTCTGCCGAGCTGGGACCGCGCTTTCCCGCTGAGGACGGCGGGCGCTCGCTGGCTGAGATGGCCTACAGCGATCTCGACGCCGCCCTACAACTGCTGGTGGAGCGTGCCCAGTACATTACCGGAGCCAGCGGCGCCGCGATTGCGCTGCGCCGCCGCGAAAACAACAGCATGCTGTGCCGCGCCAGCGCCGGCTCGAACGCGCCCGGACTGGGCGCCCTGCTCTCCATGGAATATGGGCTTTCGGGGGAGTGTGTGCGCACCCACCAGCCCCAGCGTTGTGACGATGCCGAGCGCGATGCGCGCGTGAACCGCGAGGTCTGCCGCCGGTTGGGCATTGCGTCGGTGGTGGTGATGCCCATTGTGAGCGAGGAGCATGTGCTCGGCGTCTTCGAGCTTTTTTCCGGCAAGCCGCGGGCCTTTGAGGAGCGCGATCTTTCCGCCTTGCGGCGCCTGGGCGAAATGGTGGAAACCGCCGTGAAGTACGCGGCGGCGGCGCAAAATATGCCGGCGGTCGAGGAACCGGTTCGCGCGGAACTACATTCGGCGGCGGAACAGAGCGCGCCCGAGACCTCCCCAGTTGAATCTCCCGGCGGTAAGATCGCTTCGGAGGTTGTGCCCGCACCGAGGTTCAAAGATCTTCCTCAGAAAGACGCGACCCCGCAGGCAGCGGAAAAGGAAGAACAAGAAAGGACAAGGCCCGAGCCAGCTCCCGCTCCGAAGAAGCCTGTTTTCTGGTCCGCGGTGATGCAAACCCAGGGCCGCGCCGACTCCGCCGATGGCGCCGCCGCGTCGATCGCCGTGCCTCTGGGGCTAAGAAATCTGCAGAAGTGCCAGGCTTGCGGGTTTCCCGTGTCGCAGGGACGGACCTTGTGCGTGGAATGCGAAGAGAAGCAGTGGCGCGGCCAGCGCCTTCCGTCGCCTGCGGCCGGGTCTGGCGAGCCAGCGTTCCGGCCTCCGGACGCGCAACCGGAAGCGCAACCACAGGTCATGCGCGCAGCGGTGAACGCGGCGGCAATTCCTGTGGGGCGCGACTCTTATTCAAGTCACGCTTCAGCCCCAGCCATGGAACCATCGAGTGGCGCACTTGCAATGCCTGCTCCCGTGGTTGGGGATGCGCCGCAGAATGTCGCGGAGAATGTGCCCGCTTCGGAGGGCTCAGCTCCGTTCTTAAGCTCCGTGCTGCAGCCCGAATCGTGGTTCGCGGCCAACAAATACATCCTGGGCGCATTGCTGGTGGTTGCCATCATAGTGGGCGCGATCGCCTGGCTGCGCTGATTCCCGGATCTGCCTCGTCCTGCCAATGGTTTTTCTTTATTCTTGTTGTCAGTGAATCTCAGACCCGCGACAGATTACAATTTCTCTCCTGACCTCGGGAGTTGAGCTGGGAGGGTAGATCGTGCCACCGAGCATGCGCCTGGCGCTGCGCCGTTGCCTGCTGATTCTGCTGCTGACCGGGTTAGCCTCTGCCCAGAGTTTTGAGCAGCGCACGGCGCGGTATATGGAGTCGGTTCGCAAGCAACCGCCGTTACTGCTGGCGTTTTTGCGCGATCTGCCCAAGGGTGGGGATCTGCACAATCATCTGGACGGCGCGATCTACGGGGAAGACCTGGTGGATTTCGCGGCCTCGGGTGGACTTTGCGTGGACCGGACATCTTCGCGGCTGCTGGCCCCGCCTTGCGACCCCTGCGAGACCTACACAGCCAAGCCCGCGGTACGGTGCAGCTATGGCGACCACGTACTCTATAACCAGATGATTGACGCCTGGTCGATGCGCAATTGGAGTCCGGGAAACGAACCGGGCCATGATCATTTCTTCGCCACCTTCGACAAATTCGGGCTGGCGTCGCGGACGCACGTGGCGGAGGGAATTGCGGCAGCCAGCAATCGCGCGGGCATGGACCATTTGCAGTACGTCGAGTTCATGCACACCGCCGACGACGGTGCGGCGGCGCGACTGGCGGGAAAAGTCGAATGGAATCCGGATTTCGCCAAGATGCGCGACGCGCTGGTGAGCGCTGGCATGAAAGGTGTGGCCACGGAAACCAGCAAGCGACTCGACGCCGATGATGCCCGCGCCAAGGAAATTCTCAAGTGCGGGGCTGCGGGCGCCGCGCCGGGATGCGAGGTGACCGTGCGCTACCTTTATCAGGTACTGCGCGGCCTGCCGCCCGAAGTCGTCTTCGCGCAAATGCTGCTGGGCTTCGAGCTGGCGTCGACCGATCCGCGATTTGTCGGCCTGAATCTGGTAATGCCCGAGGACTGGTACGTGCCGCTGCATGACTTCAACCAGCATATGGCCATGCTCGATTATCTGCACAGCGTCTATCCCAAGGTACACATAGCGCTGCACGCCGGCGAACTTGCAATGGGGCTGGTGCCGCCGGAAGATTTGACCTTTCACATTCGCGCTTCGGTCGAGCGCGGACATGCCGAGCGCATCGGCCACGGGGTTGACGTGATGAACGAAAACGATCCCATCGGCTTGCTCCATGAAATGGCGGACCGCAACGTGCTGGTGGAAATCTGCCTGACGTCGAACGACATAATTCTGGGGGTGAGCGGGGACGACCACCCGTTTCCTATTTATATGAAGTACGGCGTTCCGGTGGCGCTGGCGACCGACGACGAAGGCGTCTCGCGCTCGGATATGACTCACGAATATTTGCGCGCGGTCGAGACCTACCGCTTGTCCTACGCCGATTTGAAGCGCATGGCACGGCAAAGCCTGGAGCACAGCTTTCTGCCCGGCCAGAGCTTGTGGACGAATACGAAACTGGTATTTCGCATGACGCCAGCGTGCACGGGCGACGTTCCGGGCGCGGATAAGCTCTCGGCGGGATGCCAGGAATTTCTTACGGCCAGCGAACGCGCCAGCCAGCAATGGAAGCTGGAACGAGAATTCGCGAAGTTCGAGAGGAAGTATTGAGATTTGTTATCGCATGATGAATGACACTTTCGAATCCGCGGAGTCCGCCGCACAATTCATCCTCGCAAGAACTTCTTTGCGGCCACGCATCGGGCTCGTGCTCGGTTCCGGTCTGGGCGGCTTTGCTGAGTCTCTTACGGACACGGCGGGAATCCCTTACGCCCAGATCCCCGAATTCCCACGGTCGACGGCCATCGGCCACGCCGGACGGATGGTGATCGGCAAGGCGGGTGCGGTCCCAGTCGCCGTGATGCAAGGCCGGGTGCATCTTTACGAAGGATAATCCGCGCAGCAAGTTGCGTTCCCCATGCGAGTCTTCCGGCGCATGGGAATTCGCGCGGTCATTCTGACTAACGCGGCGGGGGGCATTAACCTGAATTATCAGCAGGGCGCGCTGGTGCTGATCCACGACCACATCAACCTGCAGGGAACCAATCCCCTGATCGGCGCCAACGACGACCGCTTCGGAGTGCGCTTTCCGGACATGACGCAGGCCTATGCACGCTGCTATCGAGCCGCGGCGAAGGAGGAAGCCGGCAGGTTGGGAATGACGCTGCATGAAGGGGTCTATGCCGCCCTGCTGGGGCCAAGTTACGAAACCCCCGCCGAGATCAAGTATTTGCGAACCGTCGGCGCCGATCTCGTCGGCATGTCGACCGTTTTCGAAGTGATCGCCGCGCGTCACGTGGGAATCAAAGTGCTGGCGATGTCGTGCGTCACCAACATGGCCGCGGGGATTCTCGATCAGCCGCTCTCGCATCAGGAAGTGCTGGAAACCGGCGAGCGCGTAAAAGTTAGTTTCGAAGCGCTGCTGCGCGCCGTGCTGCCGCGCATCCAGAGCGACAAAGACATAACGGTGTAGGACCTCGTCAGCTTCGGTTCTCGGTTTTGTTTTCTGTCCGTGGTCTGCGGGAATACGCGGGGCTGCCACTGGCCCGTAAGCAAACCATGGTCCGGCCGTCCGATCTATAATGTGGTTTCGTTTTAATCGCAGCGCCGCGAGGAGGTCTTAATATGTCACAAGTGATTCCCGAGAAATACCGCGATCTGTTCCAGAAGCGGGCCTTCGCCAGCCTGGGCACGCTGATGCCCGATGGCCGCCCGCAAGTCACCCCCGTATGGTGTGACTTCGACGGTGAGCACATCATTTTCAATTCCGCCAAAGGACGCCAGAAAGATAAAAACGTGCGCCGTGATCCGCGCGTGGCTATGACTTTAATGGACCCGGAAAATCCCTACCGCTATCTCGAGATTCGCGGCCGCGTGGTCGAGATCACGGAAGAGGGCGCCAGCGCGCACATCGACAAGATGGCCAAGAAATATCTCGGCGTCGACAAGTATCCCTACGGCCAGCCCGGCGAGGTGCGCGTGATGTATAAAGTAAAGCCCGAACACACCACGGTGATGGGCTAGGCGAGGCAAGCCGATTCACACTTACAACCTTTGTCTGCTGGGCTTCGGCAACGTAAATCGCACTCTCGCGCAATTGCTCGAAGACCGCAAGCGCGAACTTCGCGAGCGTCACGGAATTTCTTTCCGCATCACCGGAGTGGCAACCCGCCGTTTGGGATGGATCGCCGATCCGGAGGGGTTTGAGCACGCAGACCTGCTATCTCTGGCTGCAGATAATCCGGCCAGCCTAAAGCGGGCGGGGGCGTCCGGGCCACACAACATCGGTGGCTGGCTCGCCGCAGCCCGCGCCGACCTCCTGTTCGAAGCCACTGCGCTCAACGTTGAAAACGGCCAGCCCGCAATCGAACACATCCGCGCCGCACTCGAGCACGGAGCCCATGCCATCACCGCCAACAAAGGACCAGTCGTCCACGCCTACCGCGAACTTCGCGATCTGGCCGCCGCGCAGGGCAAGCGCTTCCTCTTCGAATCCACCGTGATGGATGGCGTCCCCATCTTTTCTTTGTTCGATCAATTGCCCGCGGTTCATCTGCAAGGATTTCACGGCATTCTGAATTCCACGACAAACGTAATCTTGAGCGAAATGGAAAACGGCCTCAGCCTTGACGAATCTTTGAAGAAGGCGCAAGCGTTAGGCGTTGCCGAAACCGACGCCAAGCACGACATTGACGGCTGGGACGCCGCCGTAAAGACTGCCGCGCTGATCACGGTGCTGATGGATGTGCCGGTGCGCCTGGAAGATATCTATCGCGAGGGCATTCGCGAACTGACCACCAATGCGGTTCGCAACGGACGTCGGGATGGCTGGCCGTTCAAGCTCGTCTGCCGTGCGCAGCGCGCAGGCGACGGGGTGAGGGCAAGCGTCGCGCCTGAAAAAGTGTTAAGCAGCAGCCCGATGGGCAAAATCTCAGGTACGTGGTCCTACATCTATTTCGAAACCGACATCTTCCCCGGCCTCGCCATCACCGAAGTGAATCCCGGCCTCTATGCGACCGCCTACGGAATGCTGGCGGATTTCGTTCGCGCCGTGAGGTAGGCCCTAGATTTCACGATCGCCGGCCGTAGATTGCGTTCAAAGACAATTTCGTAGCTTCCGGATAGGAATGCTATCCAGAGTGTCAAAGGGTGATGGGCTGGCTTCGGGCTCGGGGTGAGTGAAGTCCATCCACCAATTCCCGACCATGCGCATACCGATTTTCCATAATATGATGAGTCCTTGCCATGCCAATCTCTGAAACCGCTACCCTAAGCACCGCCCTCGACATCTCATCGGTCCGCGCCCAATTCCCGGCGCTCGCCCAAACCGTCAACGGACATCCCGCCGTGTTCCTTGACGGCCCCGGCGGAACGCAGGTTCCGCAGCGCGTCATCGACGCCATCTCGAACTACCTGAGCCGCGACAACGCCAACACCGACGGAGCCTACGCGACCAGCCGCCACACCAACGCGATCATCGCCTCCGGGCGCGCCGCCATGGGAGACTTTCTCCACTGCGGCGCCGACGAAATCGTCTTCGGTCCCAACATGACCACGCTCACCTACGCCATGTCGCGAGCCGTAGGCCGTGACCTCGGACCCGGCGATGAAATCCTGGTGACGCGCCTCGATCACGACGCCAACGTCTCGCCCTGGCTGGCTCTCGAAGAGAAGGGAGTGGTGATTCGCTGGGCAGAAATCCACCAGGAAGACTGCACTCTCGATGTCGAAGATCTGGCGGCGAAGATCAATTCGAAAACCAAACTCGTCGCCATCGGTTACGCCTCAAATGCCGTCGGCACCGTTAATCCCATCAAAGAAATCGTTCGCCTCGCCCATGCCGCCGGGGCCCTGGCCTATGTTGACGCGGTACACTACGCCCCGCACGGCCTCATCGACGTAGCCGCCCTGGACTGCGACTTTCTCGTCTGCTCCACCTACAAATTCTTTGGACCGCACATGGGAGTGCTCTTCGGCAAGCGCGAGCATTTGCGGCGCCTGCGCCCCTACAAAGTCCGTCCGCTAACCGACGCCATCCCCAACCGCTGGGAGTGGGGCACGCTTAATCACGAGTGTATTGCCGGCATCACCGCCTGCGTCGATTACATTGCCGAACTCGGGCGCCGCACAAATCCTGAATCGGCCACGCGCCGCGCCGCGATAGTCTCGGCTTTCGAAGCGATTCATTGCCATGAACACGCACTGATGAATCGCCTGATGGCCGGGCTTGGGGAAATTCCGCAACTAAAGATCTACGGGATTACTGATCCCTCCTGCTTTGCCTGGCGTTGTCCCACGCTGGCGGTGCGCGTGGTCAATCAGAAGGCCGAACAAACCCCGCTGGCCCTCGCCACGAAGCTGGGCGAGCGCGGATTCTTCACCTGGGATGGAAACTATTACGCGCTGAACCTGACCGAGCGCCTCGATGTGGAAAAATCCGGCGGCTTCCTGCGCATCGGCCTCGTACACTACAACACCGCGGAAGAAATAGATCGGCTGCTGGCAGCGATGAAAGAGATTGTGGGATCGTAAGAAACTTCGCGGATAGGGTCCGGTTTCTGGGAGGCTAAAGCCCGTCTCCCTACGGATCGGACGGCACGACTGAAGTGGTGCCCTTGCCATACCCATTCCTGGGCGGCATCCAGAAACACGACAGCCCGGGACGTGGTCCCAGGCTGGTAGGGAGCGCGAACTCAAGAGCCGGAGCCGACAAAAATTGGCCCGATGCAAGCGGCTCGGTTTACGGCCAGCGCTTGGTGTTATCGTCCCAGCCGGCTGCACGCACCGGCTGCGCCGCCGCCACCACTGGAGGCGCCGGGATGCGGATCGGCTGCTGAGGTCCGTTCACCGCGGTAGCCAGCGCCGGCTTCGCCGCGTCGGAGTTCATTTCCATGCCTTCGGACAGCAAGGGAGCAACCAGCCGCAGCGCTTCCACTTCCTTTTCCAGCCGGGTCAACTCCATCTCTTTCTGCCGCAAGACTTCGTAGACGTTCTTCATAGACAGGGCCACCTGTTAGCGAGTTGTAGGGTTCAGCCGCTTTTCTCGAACTTTAGCAGACTTACCCGTCTTGTCAAGGAATTAAGGTCTAACCACTAATATTCAAGTCAACCGGCACGATTCTTTGCCGCGAATGCCAGGCACTGGCTGGATGGCGGTCCCGCTAAATCCCTTGTGGGGCGGGGCTTTAGCCCGATTTTCACAGCGGCGGAACGGCTGCGAGACTTTGCCATCCCGATCCCATTCCGGTCCAGTTTGGCGAAAACCCCATGTTCCGACGGCCTTCCCGCGAAATCGCTTCCTCCGTCTGCACAAAATCCGGTCACCCGCCTGTGGACGTCATGCACTTGTTTGAAAATAAATGAGATAAAGGCGCACAGTTTTCATTGACTCAAAAATTAGAAGGAGTACAACAGAAACGTTCTTTGACAGTTTCTTAAGTTTTTCCGGTTGGTGCGGCGTCCGGGGCTCAAGCTAAGTCACTCTCCCATTGCAAAGTGAGGAGGGAAGGCGGGCAAGGGTCTATAGCAAAGCGCTGGTCGAGGAGAACGGGAAGCCCAGTCGAAGGCAAGACAGAGTTCCGAGGCGTTGGGTAGGTTTGTCCAGTTGGCGGTAAGCCCGGAGCCCGAGCAAAGATCGCGCGCAGCGGCCCCGCAAGGGAAGCAGCGAGAGCAGGTCAAGCAAGGGTCTAACGCGAGCTACTGGCTGAGACGAACGGACGCAACACCACCTCGGAACTCTTAATTTTTTTGATCAGCGGAGAACCAGGCTTGGCCTTTTCTGGAAAGTGGGAGCCCCTTACTTCTTCAGATCCGCGGGCCAGTTCAGTACAAGGGTCATGGGTTCGGCGCCCTCCTTCAGGTTCCCGCTGTTGATCAGAAACTTCTTGCCGTCTGCGGTCACGTCGAAAGGTCCATACGAGCGCTCGATGCCAACCGCCTGAAACAAGATATGCGGGGCGCCGAGACGAACCGCATTGCCCGACGCACTCACATCCACCGCGACCAGATCGTCGCCTGCGTCGAGAAAGAATACTTCTTTACCATCCTTGCGCCACTTTGGCGTTGCTCCTCCGTTGCTGGAGACTTGCCACTTTGCTCCGCCAGTTGGAAAAGCAGTGATATAAACTTCCCTCCTTCCCGACTCATTGCTTTGATATGCCATCCACTTCCCATCGGGTGAGACAGCAGCGTCCCTTTCTTCAAATGCACTTTGTACGATAGGAAACGGTTTGCCATCGCCAAACAGAGGGAGCACCCAAAGCTCGTCGCCAGTCTCAGTTTTGGGAATCCGGCGCTCGTAGACCAAGTAACGTCCGTCAGGGGAAATGCTTCGAGGCAACTCGACCGTATCGCTGCTCCCCAGCACGACGCGGGCAGTTCCGCTGCCGTCAGCGGCCTTGGCGTAGATATTGGGCAAGCCCGTGGCCGTGGAAGCATAAAAGATTGTCTTCCCATCCGGCGACCATACCGGCATGGTCTGGCTGCCGGGACCGAAGGTGAGGCGCGTGCTGGTTCCGCGGGCCAGGTCGAAGATCCAGACGTCCCCGATTCCCTGGTTCCCGGCGAAGATGATTACGGCCAGCCGCGTGCCATCGGGCGAAATCGTCGGGTCGAGATACCGACCAGACTGGGCAACCGAGCCGACCTGCTTTCCGTCCCTGCTCCACCAAACGAGCTTCCACCCGGCCGATATTTCACCGGATTGATATACTAGCGTTCCCGTATTGGATGCGCTAAACATGGGACGAACAGTCGCTCCATTGACCTCCACGTGATCCGCCAAGGGCTCGGGTTCGCCGCTCAGCTCCATTCGGCTTGGATCAAAGCGCTGCGCCATCAGGGTCTGGTCGCGCAAGAATAGAAGACGGCCGGAGGCATACAGAGCTGCCGCCTCACTCTGCATGAGCACTTTCGCGCGCAACGTCCCCAATTCCCCAACATATACCACCGGAGGCTGGGCCTCGCGAGAGGTTCGCGACCAATAGAGAAAGTGTTTACCATCGGGCAGAAATGAAGGCCAACGATGGCTGTTCTCGGCCTGTGAGAGATCCAACTGCGAAGCCGGTTCGGGAACCCCGCCGGCCGCGGATACGCGCAACAAAGCCTGCGTGGTGGAAGGCGAAAACACGATTACGCCATCTTTGTTCCACGTGCCACCTCGTCCACTGACGGCGTCGCACAGCACCTGAGGTGGTCCACCGCCGGCGTCGATTTTTTTCACCTTGCCCTCTGCGAAGAAGCCAATCTCCTGGCTGTCTGGAGACCAGAAGGGATATGTGGCGTCTTCGGTTCCGGGCATGGGCTGCGCCGTCAGCGAGGTCAGCGAGCGGACATACAACAGAACTTTGCTCTTCTCATCTCGAGCACTGAAGGCGATCCGCGTTCCATCGGGAGAGAGTGCCGCCGGACCCGACGCCGGCAGCATGGTCACGAATGACGTGCCGTCCGGCGGCAGAATCGATGCACGGACCACGGCGGCAGACTTCGGCGAGTGAAAAACAAACGCCGCAGCCAGCGCCATCAGAATCGCAAATCCTGCGACGAACCACGGGACGAGCGTGGCGCCCGCGCGAGGCCTAGGTGCTTGCGGGTTGACAGCTTCGGGCTGCGAGCCGGCAGCAGCCAGCACTTCCAACTGAATCCCGACATCGTGCATGCAGCCGTAGCGCTGATCGGGATTTTTTGCCAAACACCGGCCTACGGTTTCGTCGAGCCGCGGCGGAGAACCCGGCCGTACCGTGCTGACGCGATCGGGCTCCTTATCGAGAATGGCGCCGAGCACGCTGAACTGCGATTTGCCTTCAAAGGCGCGGCGCCCGGTGCACATCTCGTAGAGCATGCAGCCGAAACTGAAGATGTCAGATCGTGCGTCCGCCTCGGCGCCCTGCAAAACTTCCGGCGCCATGTACTGAAATGTCCCGACAACGGTTCCTTTCTGCGTCAATGGAGAGGCGGAGCCGCTCAGCGCGGCCACACTCATCGTCGGCGTAGTCGGGGTCAACGGTCCCACGCTGGATGCCGGAGCCAAGCCCGGAGCGCTCTTCGCCAGACCAAAGTCCATGAGCTTCGGCCCGTTCTTCGTCAGCATGACGTTGGCAGGTTTCAGATCGCGATGAATAATTCCGCGTGCATGCGCTTTGTCGAGAGCCTCGGCGATTTGAATCGCAATCTTCAGTGCTTCGTCCAGCGCCAATGCTCCCCGGTTCAGCCGGTCGGCCAGGGTTTCGCCTTCCAGATGCTCCAGCACCAGGAAATCCACGCCATCCTGCGAGCCAATGTCGTGCAAGGTACAGATGTGGGGGTGATTCAGCGAAGAAATTGCTCTGGCCTCGCGCTCCATTCGCTGCTTGAGATCAGGATTATCGGAGAGATGTGTGGGCAGGACCTTGATGGCAACATCACGCCCCAGCCGGGTGTCACGGGCGCGATACACTTCGCCCATGCCGCCCGCCCCAAGCGGCGATTGGATTTCATAAGGCCCGAGTTTGGTGCCAGCGGTTAACGCCATCCGTGCGCAAATTATAATCCCGCGCGGCCCTTTCCATGTGGAGCGCGGCCTCTCACCTCAATCCACGTGCTCGCCCACCTCGAACCCTTCTTCGCCCGAGGGCAGCACATCGCGTTCGCCGGCCACCCACACATAAATCGTCGGCAGCAGGAAGATGCTCATGACGAGGGCCGCAATAAGGCCTCCGACGATCACGATCGCAAACGGGCGCTGCGAATCGGAACCAATGGCGTGTGACAATGCGGCCGGCAGCAGTCCCAGAGTAGCAACCAGCATCGTCATCATGATGGGCCGCAGCCGCAACACCGCGCCCTCAACTGCGGCATCCTCAATCGAGTAGCGCCGCGCCCGGAGCTGGTTAATGTATTCCAGCATGATGACTCCAGTTTGCACGCATACGCCGAACAGCGCCAGAAAACCCACGCCGGTGGAAACACTGAAATTCGTGCCGGTAATCAGGAGCGCAAGCAGCCCGCCGATGGGGGCGATGGCAATGTTCGCCATAATCAACAGCGTCCATTTGAACGACTTGAACATCGTATAAAGGATGATGAAGATGATGAGGATGGTGATCGGGAGTACGATGAGCAGCCGCGCGTTGGCCCGCTTCTGGCTGGCATATTCTCCTTCCCAATCGATCGTGTATCCGGGGGGTAATTTGACCTGCTCGTTCACCTTCCTGATCGCTTCTTCCACGGTGCTGCCGAGGTCGCGGCCGCGGACGCTATACTTGACGGCAACATAGCGCCGATTGCCTTCGCGATAGATTTCCGAAGCGCCATCGGTCTCGCTGATCTTGCACAGTTGCGCCAGCGACACACGTTCGCCAGAGGGCGCCAGCAAACGAATATTCTCGATCGCTTCCTGCGTGCTCCGGTATTGCGGCAGATAGCGCACCGTCAGGTCGTATCGCGCCTCGCCCTTCAGCACCTGGGTGATCGCGTTGCCGCCCACCGCAGTCTGAATCGCATCCTGCACGTCGGCGACGTTGATCTGATACCGTGCCGCCGCATCGCGGTCCACCGTCACGTTCAAGTTCGGCTGGCCGAGCACGTGAAAGACTCCAAGGTCCTCAATTCCCTTGATCCCGGCCATGATATTGGCGATCTGTGCGGCCTTATCCTCGAGAACCTTCAAGTCATCGCCATAAATCTTCGTGGCCAGCGCGCCTTTTACCCCACTCACGGCCTCTTCCATGTTGTCTTCGATGGGCTGAGAGAAACCCCACACCACTCCCGGGATTTTGTCCAGTTCGCGATTCATGGCGGCGATCAATTCGTCTTTGTTTTGGTGAAACACAGGCCGCCATTGCTCTTTCGGCTTCAGGTCCACAAAGTACTCAGTGTTGAAAAAGCCGGTTGTATCTGTCCCGTCATCCGGACGCCCCACCTGGCTGGTGCATTGCGGGACTTCTGGAAACGAACACAAAATGATTCGCGCCTGATTTGCCACCCGGATACCTTCATCCGGGCCCGTGCTGGGCGCAAGCGTGCCCCGCACCCAAAGCGCACCTTCATCGAGGTGGGGCAGAAATTCGGAACCAATGATGCCGCTGAACGAAAGGTATGCTCCTACGGCCACCATCAGCACGCACACACCGACGGTGATCGCACGCCGCCGAATCGCCCAGCGGAGGGCGTCGCGATACTGTTCAATCACATAGGTCATCACTGGGTTACGCCATTCGTGTGCGCCCTTGGCGAAAGCAAAGCTCGCCAGCACAGGCGCAATCACAATCGAAAAAATCAGCGCCCCCAGCAGCGCAAACGCTACGGTCCACGCCATGGGATGAAACAGCCTGCCCTCCACCCGCTGCAGCGTGAAGATGGGCAAGTAGGCCGTAATAATGATGGCGATCGCATAAAACACCGGCCGCTGCACTTCGTGCGCCGCTTCGCTGATTCCTTCGCTTGGAGTCTTGCCGTTCTCGCCTTCGTATCCCAAATGGCGCACGATGTTTTCCACCATCACCACCGCGCCATCCACCACCATGCCAAAATCCAGAGCGCCCAGAGACAACAGGTTCGCGGGAATATGTCGCAAATCCAGGCAAATGGAAGCAAACAACAAAGAAAACGGAATCGTTGCCGCCACAATCAGCGCGCCCCGCACGTTGCCAAGAAACAGGAACAGGATTATCGACACCAGGATCATCCCTTCCGTCAGGTTGTGCAGCACGGTGTGACTGGTGAAGTGAACCAGATCGCTGCGGTCGATGAAAGGAACGACCTTAACCCCCGGAGGCAAGATGTGGTTATTGAGTTCTGCGACTTTTTGATGGATGCCCTCGAGCGCCGTCTCGGCGGTTGCCCCTTTGCGCAACAGCACGATGCCCGAAACGACGTCGTCGTTATCGACGATCGTCCCGTCCTCGCGGTGAATCGCTTTGGCAAACTGGCCGAGCCGGATCTTCGGACCCTGGGAAACCACGGCAATGTCCTTCACCCGGATCGGCGTGCCATTCTTCATCACGATCACCGTTTGCTCGATGTCGTGGACATGGTCGACCAGTCCGACGGCCCGTATGTTGATTTGCTGCAGGCCTTCTTGTATGAAGCTCCCGCCGGCGTTGGCGTTGTTGTTGGTGAGTTGCTGCTCCACCTGCGCCAGGCTCAGGCCGTAAGCCACCAGTTTGTTGGGGTCCACGCGAACCTGGTATTCACGGGTGGGGCCGCCGAAGCTGGCAACGTCGACCACATCCGGCACTGCCTTGAAACTCTTTTCCACAACCCAGTCTTCAATGGATTTCAATTCCATCGGGTCGTAGGCCGGGTTTGTGCTGTGCAGGGTGAAGAAATAGATTTGCCCCACCGGGCTCCAGTCCGTGCCCATTTGCGGCACCACCCCCGGCGGCAGAGTGACCTCGCTGAGCCGCTCCAGAACCCGCTCCCGGTTCCAGTCGTTGTCCGATTCATCGTCGAAAATCAGCTTCAGGTCCGAGAGTCCGAACAGCGAAAACGAACGCAGGTGCACTACGTGCGGAATGCCGTTCATCACAATTTCCAGCGGAATCGTAACCTGCTGTTCGATCTGCTCCGCCGAAATCCCCGGCCATTGCGTAATGATCTCAACGTAGTTGTCGGCTACGTCAGGATAGGCCTCAATGGGCAGATCGTGGAACGCGACGATGCCCCCGGCAAAAAGCATCAGCGCAAGGGCCAGCACCAACAGCCGGTTGCTCAGCGCAAAATCGACGACTCGGCGAATCATTTATTGCTCCAGGGTGTTTTCGAGTGCCAGAGCATTCGACACCACCTGATCTCCCGGTTTGATCCCGGAAACAATTTCTTGCAGGTCGCCGGCAAGCATTTCTCCCGTAACCACTTCCAGCCGCTTGAAATGCCCTCTGCCGAGCGGCGCGTAGACCCACTCGCGGTCGTGCAGATGCAGAACGGCGGTAGCCGGAACCGCCGCACGCGTTTCCAGTTTCTTGCCGTAGAAGGTCGCGGTAACGAACATGCCCACACGCATCAATCCGGGATTCGGCACTTCCAGCCGGACTTTCGCCGTGCGAATGCTGGGGTCGAGAACCGGCAGGATGTTATCGATCCTGCCCTTGAACGCTCGGTTGGGATAAGCGTCGAGATGGATATCGGCATACTCGCCGACGTGTACGGCGTCGAGATCGTTTTCGTAAACGTCGCAGATGATCCAGACATAAGAAAGATCGGAGATGGTAAACGGATTGGGCCCGGCCAACCCCTGCACGCCAGCTGCGTTGGTAACCTGTTGATCGGTGATGACACCCGAGATGGGAGCGGTCACATCGACAATTCCCGAAGGATGATTCTTGTCGACGCCCAGCAGCCGCAACTGCTCGCTCGCAGTATCCAGGTCCACTTTGGCGTCCTGCTCAGTATCTTGGGCTTGTTCGAGGGCGCTCCTGGCGGCCGCGCCCTTGTCGAAAAGAATCTGCTGCCGCTCCAGTTGCTGCCGTGCCAGCCGCTCGTCGTTCTCGGCCTTCAGGTAAGTCTGGTAAGCCCCCGACACGTCGTTGCTCCGGACTCTCAGCAACAACTGGCCTTTTTTTACTTCGTCGCCCAGCCGCGCTCTAATTTCCACAACCCGTCCCGAGGCTAATGAGATCACCGGCACGGAGCGGTTGATATCGGGTTCGACCACGCCGGTCACATCCAGCGTGGGCGCGGCCCTGTGCTCGACCGCCGTGGCCAGCGGAAATTGTTCGGGACGGTCCACCTTGAAATTGTTGGCGTCCAGATCAGGTTCGACGACCGCCGGAGGCGGGGCCTCAGCCTTCAGGTCAGGCTTGCCTTCGTTGCAACCCGCCAGAAAGCAAGCCAGGGCCAGGTACAGCGCGGCCCCGGCAAAGCATTGGAAGCATCGCTTTTTCATTGGATCACCTCGCGCCCCACGGCCAGATTCAACTGCGCCGCCGCCGTCAAATACGATCCCACCAGGTTCACGTAGCTCAACTCCACGCTGCGGTAATCGCTCTCCGCATTCAGAAAATCCAGAAGGGAAGCGCCTCCATGCTGATAGGAGAAGAAAATCGTGTCCCGCACCCGCACCGCCTGCGCCAGATACTTCTGCCTGTAAGGGCGCAGCAGAATCAGATTGCTGTTGAGCGTGGCGTAAGCCGAATCCACGTCGCTGAACACCTGCGCCTGCGCCGCATCCCGTAATCTCTGGTTCCGCGCAATGTCGATCTTGGTGCGCAGCTTCTCTCCCTGGTTGCGGTCAAAAATCCGCAGCGGGAAGCTCACTCCCACGCCGATATACGCGTCAATCGGCGGATTCCGCCCCACATCGAAGCTGAACGTCGGATCCGTCGATCCGTTCGCCTGCGCCAGCTTGTAGTTGGTCTGCGCCAGCTCTACCGACTGCACCGCCGCTTTCAAATCCGGGCGCGTATCCAGCGCCATTTGCCGGTACGCATCGAGCGCCTCGACTTGATCGTTGAAGTCAAACCCTCCCACCACGTCGAACTGATCCACCGGAGTGCGATCGTTGAGCAGCGTCAGCATCTGGATCTTCGCCGTCCGCAGATTCACCTCCGCCGTTTGCAAGTCAGACTCGTATTGCACCCGCTGCAATTCCAGCCGGTCCAGATCGATCTGTGCGATGTCTCCCGCCTGGTAGCGGTCGCGGCTGATCTGCAATACGTGGTCGTAATACGCCAGGTTGTCCTTGGCCACGCGCAGCACTTCTTTGGCTTGCAGCGTCTGCACAAACGCTCCCCGCAAGCTGAATAAAAGATTTCTCTCCAGGTCCTGCTGCTGCGACACCCCAATCGCCGTTTCGTTCTTCGCGCTCTCTGTGCGCAACTCCCGCTTGTGCGCCCGCTCATGCAGATAGCTCACCGTGGCCGAGGGCAGCCAATAGGCGAACGGCCCGTGCGCCGGCCCGCCCGGGAACGGATCGATCTGATCTGAAAGCAGCCCCAACTGCGGATTTGGCCGCAGATGTGCCGTAATCTCTTCCGCCTGCAGTTCGCCGATGTTCAGTTTTCCCGCCAGCAGCGTGGGATTGTTCAACTCCAGACGTTCTTTTACCTGCTCCCAGGTCCAGCCTTGAGGCGGGGATTGCCCACTCTGCGGCGCGGCCTGCGCCGCCAGGCCCACGCTTCCCAGCGCCGCCAACACGAATGACCAGCACAATCTTTTCAGCATTGCCTACCTCTCAAGCTCCTCAGCGGCTTCCTCCAAACTCTTCATAGAAACTTAGCTTGCTGCGTGTTCCCACCGCAATCATTGCCGCGGGCTAACCCGCGATTCACGTTGGGGCATCGCTTCAGCAGAATGCCCCCAGCGAAGCCGACAGGAGCCGGCAGATCAAGCCCACCTTCAGACGCTCGGCATTTTCGCCTCTGAAGCTCAGCACACTCCAACCTGACTTGTTTTGTTTTTGTCGCCGCCTTTTAAGAGTATCCGCCTCCCGCCGTAAGGATTTCCTAAAGACGGGAACCGCTCGCTGCGGAGTTCTTACGGCCTCCAATCAGCGATTCGGCGAAGGATGACTCGTCAAGGATGATTCGGCGAACTACCCGAGGAGGGAAAGAGGAGGCGCCCGGCCGGCACGCGAAACCCGGGGCCCTGCCAGCGGCGATAAACATGCAACTGAAGCATCAACCCGCTCAACTTCCGGGGCAACCAGCCACGCCGCACTTGCCACCCTGGCCGGAGGACCTTGCAGCCGGTTCACCCGGAGCGAATTTCTATCGCTTGCGGCCTGCCGCACCGTGCGCTTGCTGATCGATGAGTCTTCCATCTCGGCCCGCATCGCGTGCAGGTCGTCGGAAGCGGAGATCACCGGAAACAACAGAACCAGAACGCATCCCAGGGCCAGCAAACACTGCCGCGAACTCAATCCCCTCGCTCCCGTCGACCGCCGCCACAGCCAGTAAGCCGGCAGCGCCAGCAGCACCCACGCGAGATTGAGTAATAGTTCCATAGGGCAAGGCAAAAATACCGGCGGAGATCAAGCTCTGAGAAACTTGAACGCTAGTTTTTCAGAAACCGCAAATGAAAGTCAACATGACCACGGTACCATCGGACAAGCCCGTTGCCGCGATCCAGAAACTGGAACCCGGAAACTGCGCCTAAGGTCCCACCACCACCTGCAGGGCCTTTGGCGTCTGCATTTGCCGCTTGTAAATCTTGTTCCGCTGCGCAATCTCGCCATTCACGTCGACATACACCACATAGTTCCCATGCGGCAAGGTCTCGCCAAACGGCAACATCATCCCAATCGTACCCTGCTTCAGCGGAAAGTGCTGATACCCAATCTCCGTGGCCCGCCCGTTCTCCGCTACCGCCTTCACATCAAACGTTAAATCCATGTCGTCCGCCGTCATGTTCGATACTTCCACGCTGCCGTCGATGCGGTTCGCGGTCACGTGCGCCGGAACCTTCCACTCCACGGTTAGCCCTTCGATCACCTTGATCACGAATCCCTTCTGCACTGCCTGCTGTGGTTTGCCGCCATCTCTCACCGCCACCACAAAGCGGAATTCTCCCGCCCGCTGCGCCTCGCCACTCAGCGCTCCGTCCTCCGCAAGCTTGATCCCCGGCGGCAATGCGCCTTTCTCCAGCCTCCAGTGCAGAGTCGGCACATAATCGCCTCGCGCATGGAGCCTCACCAGATACCGTCCTTGCGGATACGTCGTCGGCAACTCTCCCGGTTCAATCACCAATCCGTCGTCTTCTTCCGGTGAAGCCTTCTCCCGCGCAGCCTGATCCTGCCCAGTCTTCTCTTGCACAATCTTGCCCGGCACAGTATTGCCCGCTTCCGTCGGGACCGAACCCGTCTGCCCCCCCCAGCTCATCCCCGGAGCCGCCGCGTCCGTGGCGGCCACCAGCACGCACACCAGCGCGCCCATGTACCTCGCCCGCCGCAATCGCAACTCCCATCTCGCAGCCTCGTCATCCTTCATAGCCCTGTCATCCCTCACGCAGCGAAGTATCGTCTGTCCAACTGCGCCATCAACGCGCCCCACGGCGAATTTCGCCGCTCCGGGGCTCTGGCTCAGTATCATCCCCGTGAATCTCCTCGTAGCCACCTCCACCATGCTACCGGCCTTTTTTCTCCACCCTCGCAATTCGAGCCGCACCGAAGTCCCTCCTTCGTGCCCGGTTGGATGCCGCAAATTCCGGAACCGTCCCGCTGCGTGTCCTCTCCAGAATGTAAAGATATGTATAACTTGCGCCGCTCACGCAATTTTTCTCCTCCCCTCACGCTACTTATCTCTGTGGTTCGGGTTTAAGGCAACTGAATTCAACTGTGCTAACCTCAGACTAAGGGTGACCAGTCCACGAATCGATTCGCTCCCACGGAGGAAGTTTATGTCAGTCCGTAATGGAACCGTCCTGCTCTTTGCGCTTACCACGGTTTTATTTCTATCCGGCTGCGGCAGCAGTTCCAATAAAGCTACGCCGCCACCTAGCGGCGGCTTCAGCAACAGCAACTTAAGCGGTACCTACATCTTTTCGTTTTCGGGCGTTGACTACACCAACTACAACGTTACCAATACCGCAAGCTTTTTCGCCGTGGTTGGCGCACTTCAGGCTAACGGCAGCGGCGGCCTCACCGGTACCCTCGATATCAACGACTACGCCCTGGCTGTGGCGACGGGCGGCAACAGCGTCCAGACCGGCCTCTCCGCCACTGGAAATTACAGCGTCACCGCCGATGGACGCGGCACCGGCACCATCAACGTCACCATCAACAATACCGCCGTGGCTCTTGGCGTCGATTTTGTTCTGTCCTCAAGTTCGGAAGGGCTGATCACCCGGTTCGACAACAACGGCTCCGGCAGCGGCACCATCGATCTGCAGACCTCCGGGGTCGCCCAAAGCGCGCTGCAAGGTTCCTACGCTTTCGGCCTTAGCGGCGTAGATTCGGCCGGCAATTCACTTAGCGCCGTGGGTGCTCTCAACCTCGACGCCAGCGGCAACGCCACCGGCTCGGAAGACTTCAACGATAACGGCGACTCTACCAACCTGGCCGACCTTCCCCTGACCGCCAGTACGGTCACCGTCGGATCGCCCTCGGGAACGGCCGAGATCAGCGCTTCCGCCGGCGCACTTAGCGCGCTGGGCTTCGATGTCTGGGTGATCGATTCCACTCACCTGAAGTTTATTGAAACCGACACCACCGCCGTGCTTGCCGGCGACGCCTTCGTTTCCACCCAAACTTCCTTCCCCTCCGGCCCACTCGTCTACACCATGTCCGGTGAAGACGTTGACGGTTACCCGCTCGCGATCGGTGGCTTGCTCACCTCCGATGGCACAAGCAGTATCTCCAGTGGTCTGGAAGATGTTAACGATGGCGGCAGCATCGGCCAGGCGCCCAACGTCAACGGTACCTTCACTCCCTTTTCAGGCGGACGCACCGAGCTCACGCTCGACGGCATTTACAATGGTTCGTCGGGGACCCAAACCGATACCTTTGCCGCCTACCCGTACAACGGTGGCATTGAGCTATTGGAAATCGATAACATTCCCTCCGGAATTACGGTGGGTGCCGCTTACCCACAGACCCCCAGCACCCTTGCCGCATCGGAAGGCTATGCCTTGAACCTCTCCGGCGGCAATAACACCGACGAGGAAGACGAAGAGGGCCTGTTGGAATGGTCCGAAGTCGACCTGATCGCGCAGTTCTCCACCAACTCCAGCGGCGGCATGACCGGTCTTTATGATGCGAACAATTCGGCCACCGGTCTCGTTTCCGACGCCAGTCTGGGCACGGGAACCTACGCGAATGACTCCAACGGCGATGGCCGCGGTACCGCCTCATTTCCCAGCTTGCAGGCCAACAACAACACGAGCGTAATCGACACGCTCAGCTTTACCTATTACACGGTGAACAGCTCAACCCTTGTCTTCATCGAGACAGATGGCGCCCAGGTCGCAACCGGGACGCTCGAACTGCAAAGTGCCAGTTCGTCCTCAGCCGTTCGTCCGCACCTTGCCGTGCTCCATCCAGTAGTGCGGGCGCATGGATCCTTGAAGCAGCACAAGAAGTAGTCGGCAATCTTGCCAACAAAAATCGGGCGCGGCTCTCAGCCGCGCCCGGTTTTTTCCCTCATCTCGGCATCCCGCACCGCTATCCCGCACCGCTATCCCGTGACCTTAGTTACCTTTAATCCATGACCCCTCTTCGCGCACAATGACTTCAGATTTCTGCAAACCTGCGGGAGACCAAGAGTGCTCTGCCAACGCTTTCTACGCATTTGCATATTCGTGCTCATCACCGCTTCCCTGGCGGCCGCGCGCGATCTCGCTCTGGTATCCAATAAATCCAATGCCGTGGGCGCCCTCAGTGTCAACGAGCTGGTCAAAGTGTGCAAAGCTCAGTCCCATCGCTGGCCTGATGGCAAGTTTGTCACCTTCGTCATGCGCTCGCCGTCCTCGCCGGAAATGAGAATGGTTCTGGAGAAAATCTATGGCATGTCTGCGAGCGAGGTCAGCAGTCTCATTGTCAGCTCCAATCACGGACGCGCTGCTCATCCCCCCATCCTCATTGCCACTTCCGACGAGGAACTCGTGAACCAGGTGGCCTCTACTCCGGGAGCCGTCGGCGTGGTGGATGTGTACTCGATCAATAGCAGCGTGGCAGTCGTCAAGATCGCAGGCAAACTCCCCCTCGAGCCCGGCTATCTGTTGCACGGTAACTGAGTCGGATTATGAAATGGCGCGGCTTCAGCGACGCCGCCAGACATTCGTATCAAGCACGGCGTTAACCGCCGTCACGGGGCCAATTTAAGACTGCGGGATTCAGCCCCTGAGGCAACTGAATATGGCAGCTCCGGGCAAAAAACTCGCGGCGCACTCCAAGCCGGCAACGCCGGCCGGAGCCCATGCCCGCCGTTTTCCGCGCTTTGCCATCGACGTTCGCATGCAGGTCCGCATGTTTCAGGATGGCGAGTTCCTCAGTTGTTGGGGGCGCTCCACGGAACTTGGTCAGGATGGCATCGGCGCTACCCTTACCGGCGAACTTGAAACCGGCGAAATCGTTTCCCTCGAGATTCCCATGCCTCTCAGTCCCTACCCCTTGAAAGTGCGCGCCATCGTCCGTTACCGCCAGGGCTTGCGCTACGGTTTCGAGTTCCTCACCCTCAACGAAACCCAACGCGATATGCTCCGCCGCGTGTGCGAAATGCTCGCCACCAAATCCTGAACTGCAATCGGCAATTTGTAATCGAGCAATTTGGCGATTTTGAAGATCTCTGTTTCGGCCCCCAGCTTTTCAAATCACCCCATCACCCAACTGCTCAATTCTCTCCAATTACCAGCGTAACTTTCGAGTAGCCGTTCTTGCGTTCTACCATGCCTCAGGCTGAACTCCAGAGGGGGGAGTTTCAAATGGGCGGTCGTGTCACTCGCGGGCCGCAATCCAAGGAACTGGTGCGTGCCAGGAAGCTGCGCCAGGCGCTCGAGCGCGGAGCTCCACCCACCTTTGTTCCGCCCGCCATTCCCAACCCTGTCGCCCAGCCCGCCGCTCTTTCCTGGAGCTCCGAACCAACAAATCTCGCGGGGAGCAATCCGCAAGGCAGCAATCGCGAAGATGTCCTCGCGCTCCGCCGCCAATATCTCGAACAGCTCTTTCAAAGCTCACCCGACGCTCTTCTCCTGCTCGACGCCTCTTTTCACACGCTCTGCGTCAACCAGGAGTTTCAGCGCCTGTTCGGTTACTCCACCGCCGATGTCCTGGGGCAGCCAATCGACTCCCTCATTTTCCCCCCCGATCGTGCCGCGGAAGCTCAATGGATCGCCCAATGCCTGCGCCGCGGCGAGCGCATTACCCTCGAAACGCAGCGCCGCCGCCACGACGGCGCCCTGCTCGACGTTTCCGTCACCTCCGCGCCCTTCATCATCGATGGCCAGACCGTCGCCTTCTACGCCATCTATCACGACATTTCCGAGCGCAAGCGCGACGCGGCTCTCAACTCCGCTCTCTATCGTATTGCCGAAAAGGCCGGCGCCGCGCAAAATCTCCAGCAGTTCTTCGCCGCCATCCACGCCATCGTCGATGAACTCATGTCCGCCCGCAACTTTTCCATCGCCATTCACGACCCCGAATCGCAATTGCTCAGCTTCCCCTACTTCGTTGACGAGCGCGAGTCCGTTCCGGCTCCCGCGAAACTTGCCTCCGGCCTTATCGAATACGTGCTGCGCACCGGCCAGCCCCTGCTCTGCACTCCCCAACTCGCGCAACAACTTCGGCGCCGCGGCCAGATCGAACTCACCGCTCCACTTCCCCTCCAGTGGCTGGGAGTTCCTCTCAAAATCAACCAGCATATCTTTGGCGCCCTCATCCTCAAAAGCTATTCCCCTAACACCCGCTTCCGCGAACGCGACCAGGAAGTCCTTACTTTGGTCTCGCAGCAACTGGCCGCCGCCATCGACCGAAAACGCAATGAGCAGATCCTTCGCCGCTCTGAGGTTCGCTACCGCTCGCTGGTGCAGACCGCGGTCTACGGAATTTACCGCTCCAGCCTCGAAGGCCAGTTTCTCGACGTCAACCCCGCTCTGATCGGAATGCTGGGCTACGACTCCGCTCTCCAGGTCCTGGCTCTCGACCCTCAAAAAGACGTCTTCGCCGATCCCGCCGAGTACACCCGCCTGGTCGACGAATTCCGCAACACCGGACGCATGGACGGTTTTGAAGTCCGCTGGAAGCGCAAAGACGGCGCCATCGTTACCGTCCGCATCAGCGGCCGCGCCGTCGCCGCCGGCGACGAGCCCACCGACGTCCTCGAGGCCATCGCCGAGGACATCACCGAGCGCCGCGTCCTTGAGGATCAGTTTCGTCAAGCCCAAAAAATGGAGGCCGTCGGCCGCCTCGCCGGTGGCATCGCTCATGACTTCAACAATCTGCTCATGGTTATCAGCGGCTACACCGAAGTTTTGCTCGATCAGGTCACCCCCGGCCATCCTCTCTATGCCAAGGTCGAAGCCATTCAGGGGGCTTCCGATCGTGCCACCACGCTTACTCGCCAGCTCCTCGCCTTCAGCCGCAAACAGCTTCTTGAACTCAAGGTCATCGATGTCAACGCCATCGTCGCCGATATGCAGCGTCTCCTCCGCCCCCTCATCGGCGAAGATATCGAACTCACCACCAGCCTTGCCCCCGCCGTCGGCTGCACCCGCGCCGATGCCGGCCAGCTCGAGCAGGTCATCATGAATCTCGTGGTCAACGCCAAAGACGCCATGCCCAACGGCGGCAAAATCTGCATTCGCACTGCCAGCGTCACCCTCGACGATTCCTACCGCCCGGAAAATACCTTCATCAAGAACGGCCCTTACGTCATGATCTCCGTCAGCGACAACGGCCAGGGCATGGACCGCGAGACCCAGACCCGCATCTTCGAACCATTCTTCACCACCAAAGAAAAAGGCAAAGGCACCGGCCTCGGACTCTCCACCGTCTACGGCATCATTAAGCAGAGCGGAGGCTATGTCTTCGTCCAGAGCGAACTCGACCGCGGCACCGTCTTCACCATCTATTTCCCCAGCATCGATGAACCTTGCGACGCTCGTGGCGCCGCTCCCGTTTCCCTCGCCGCCGCCGGCGGAACCGAATCCGTCCTCTTGGTCGAAGACGAAGATTCCGTCCGCCAGCTGGTTCGCGAGACCCTCGAATCCCGCGGCTATCGCGTCCTTGAAGCTTCTAACGCCGCCGCCGCACTCGCACTGGCCGCCGCCCATCCCGATCCCATCCACCTCGTCATCACCGATGTCGTCATGCCCGGCCTCAACGGCCACGAACTCATCCAGCAACTCCTTCCCGCGCGCCCCGGCATCAAAGTCCTCTACCTCTCCGGCTACGCCCAGGACGCCTTCCCCACCACCGCCGCTGCCTGCGGCCAGAAAACTTTCCTGCAGAAACCTTTCACTCTGCAAAGCCTCGCCCGCAAAGTCCGCGAAATTCTCGGCCCTCCCGCCAACTGAACGTTCTCCCGGAAACGGCCGCCATTTTGGGGTTGCGTGCGGACGGACGCATTCGTCCGTCCACCCGAGCGCAGCGAGGCGCCCGCATGCAGCGCCTGTCACCGAGCAATCGCCCGTGCCGCGTACTGCAACCGTGGAAGCGCGGCGCTTCAGCGCCGCGTTAGAATTTCGATTGAAAGCGGGCTCCAGCCCCAGGTTGTGTCTCGACTCCCAGGTGTAAAATCTCTTCGCATCCCCGCTCCCCACCCCATCATCAGTACAATAAGAACTCTGGAGGAAAAATCATGGCTTTCGAACTACCACCCCTGCCCTACGATTACTCAGCCCTCGAACCCGTCATCGACAAGCAGACGATGACCCTGCACCACGACATGCACCACGGTGCCTACGTCAAAAATCTCAATGCCGCCATCGAAAAGCATCCCGAGCTTTCCAAAAAAAGTGCCGAAGACTTAATCCGCGACCTCAACTCCATCCCAGAAGATATTCGCGGCGCTGTCCGCAACAATGGCGGCGGCCACGTCAACCATTCCATGTTCTGGAAGATCATGAAGCCCAAAGGCGGAGGCGATCCCACCGGCCCCATCGCCCAGGCCATCACCAAAACCTTCGGCAACTTCAAAGATTTCCAAGCCAAGTTCAACGACGCCGGCGTAAAACAATTCGGCTCCGGATGGGTTTGGCTGGCCAGCAAAGGCGGTGACGATTTGCACATCATGACCACGCCCAATCAGGACAACCCGATCTCCGTGGGCCACTATCCCATCTTCGGCAACGACGTCTGGGAGCACGCCTACTACCTGAAATACAACAACCGCCGTCCGGAATATTTAGCCGCCTGGTGGAACGTAATCAACTGGGATGAAGTCAACCAGCGCTACGAAGCCTTCAAGAGCGGCAAGTCAGTGCGCGAGCCGGCCCTGGCCGGACGTTAACCCGATCCGTCATCCTGAGGATCTGTCATCCTGAGCGTAGTGGCCGCTCCGCGATAGCGAAGCGGCCACGCAGTCGAAGGATGATCCCTGCCGCGTCCACACTCTCAGCGGCCTAAGGCGACCTCGTCGGCTCACGTGGGGACAGCCGCTTCGGCTGTCCCGCCAAGCGAAGCGCGGCGGAAGTCATAATCATCGCCCACTGCCTTTCTGCATTTCCTGTGCAACCCCTGTGCACAATCAACTTCCGTGCCCTAAACAATTTTTTTTCCAACACCCTCCTCGAAACAGAACCCAAGCCCTCAGTGCGGCTTAGCACCACATCTTCGAGAAGGTTTTCCATCCGTGCCGATCCGCGAGAATCCGTGGCAACTATTTTCCTCAACTGCACCAAAAATACTGAATTGACCGCGCGCCCTTTCGCTCGTACATTCACTCTCGCCTCTTAACTAAAAATTGAAACCGAACCTGGCCGAGACCGTAACTGGCCACCGTCGATCGGCAGTCAACCAGTACAGTACCGCTGATGCTCGAAATCTGAAAACCCGCAGTCTGAAAACTGAAAACTGAAAACTGAAAACTGAAAACTGAAAACTGAACCAAGCACCGGTTGGCACGCATGAAAGCAATGAACCCATGGATCACATACCGCACCCGCTTCCTGGTACAAGCCAAGCAGCTCACCGCCAGCCTCACCTTCACCGATTCTCTCGGCCGTCACCACTCCGGACTCAAAGGCGACTATCTGGTCGAATCCTCCGACGGCGTTCTCCGCATCGCTCCCCGTCAGATCTTCGAGGATATCTATGTGCCCCTGCTAACCGCCGAGACGCCGGTGCGCCCCGAGACTGCACAGCAGCCCATAACTCGGCGGCAATACCAGACCATGGAACCAAACCAGGCTCCGAGGCCGTCGCAACTTCCACGGCAGCGCGAGATCCCAGTCGATCTCTCGCTCCTGCCCGCCTTCACCCGCAAAGCTCCGCAAGCCTGCCGCGACCGCCGCAATTCCAGCCCCGGCGTTGGCTCTGTTTAAGCTCCCTATTGGGGCATCGCCTCGGCGATGCCGCAAACGCCCTCAACTCGACTGCGGCTGCAGCCGTTGCTGGCAACCGCTCCATTTGTGAACGCCCCATGAATTTCCACTTGTGGAAAAAATTCCCTGTACCCCGCATCAAGCCCGTCATTGCTGTAGATACAACCTGTAGTGTTTCCCTCTTGACAGGCACAATCGGCGGGAGTAACTTTGCAATCCCATAGCTTTGAAATTCGCCTCGCGGGAACGGGGCGCATTTCATGCGGAAGCACTTAGTGAAAAGCAGTCAGGAAAGGCATACGGGAGGGTGCTGGGCCAGAGGTGACCCAGCACCACACCCGTAAGAGTAACAAAACAAAAGGCCAGAAGCCGGAAGCCTGATCGCCGAAGGCCAAATGCTGGCTTTAGAAGTGCGGTGGCCGTTCCCCCGATCCTCCCCCGGGTGGACGACAAAATCAGCAAGCAAGCACTCGTTCTCTATAGCGGAATACGGGTTTAACTTTTGGCCGAAGCTCGGCACTCGAAGCCAGCTTCTAGGAGCCCCGGATGGAAGCTTTAACTCGCCTCGTCACCGATTCGCTGGCCCGCCACGGCTTCGACCGCCCCGTCGATCCCCGCCGTCTGCAATGGTCGCGCTGGTTCCGTTGCGATTCCACGCACAGTCTCCTCGTTGTCCCCAGCAGGCCCGGCATCTTCGCCCTCGCCGAAGAGATTATGAATCTCGAGAAGAGTGCAGGTCGGGAAGGGCACGACTTAAGTCGTGCCCTTACATCGGTAAGAAATTCGCCGGCTTTACCCACTGAGGGAATTGCCGACGGCGCCCAAACGAGTGATGTCGTCCGCCGCATGCTCGCCGTCCTCCAATTCTCCGAAGACGATGACATGGCCTTCACCCTCGACCGCATGTTCACCTGCGACAATCCCATGCGCGCCCGCCTGGCTTCTGGACGCTGCTTCTTGCGTTTCGTCGTCATCGCAGACCTGGCCCAGCGCCGCGGCATCTGCAGCGCACTCAACCAGTGGCTGCTCTCCTCCTCCGAAAAAGCCAGTGGCTTGCCCGCCGATTTTCAGTCCTCCCTGGAATTGTCCCCGGTGACAGCCAGTGTGACCCGGGCGCCCTCGCCCGCGTCAGTCGACAGCGTCGGCACCTTATCGCAGCCACTGCCTCCGAAAACATTACCGCGGACCGAAGCCTCAGCCCCGCACCTGGATTCCGGAGCCAACAAGAATCTTCACTGTCCTCACCCCCTCCCCTCCGGCTTTTAGGGCCGAAGGGAGGTTTGGAAGGCCCGGAAGTTGTCGATGCCCAGGAAGGGCGCGACTTCAGTCGGGATTTGGTTTGAAAGGGCGCTGCTTTAGCCGTGCCGTCAGACTCGGGATCAGGCTTTGAAAGGGCGCGGCTTTAAGCCGCGCCGCTATAAGGTCGTTATGCATGGGGGCTTTAGCCCCGCCGTACCAGCCCCCAAGGGGCCGAAGAAAGCTCTTTTACAAGAACCGCTGCACCCCCGAACAGATTCCCGTTCGGGCACGACCCATTCCCGCGTCCACCCCCAGGGATGCCGAATCGGGCCACGTTGATTAGAATCTAACTATTAATGGAGAGTGCGATGCCCGAGGTTAAAACCACTACCGTCGATTCCACTGCGGCTGCCCCCGCAACCCCTGTCACTCAAAATAAGAAGATCGGTCTGTCCTTCCGCCGCTTCTTCACCAAGCCCGGCGTCTCCCCCTACGACGAACTCGAGTGGGATCTCCGCCTCGCCCAGATCACCGACTCCAAGGGCGGCGTGATCTTCGAACAGAAAGACGTTGAAGTCCCCAAAGACTGGTCCATGACCGCCACCAACATCGTGGCCTCGAAATACCTGCACGGCAAAGTCGGCACGCCCGAGCGCGAAACCGGAGTCCGCCAGCTCGTCACTCGCGTAGCCGAAACCATCCGCAACTGGGGATTGGCCCAGGGCTACTTCAAAACTCCCGAAGACGGCGCGACCTTCCACGACGAGTTAGTGCACATCCTCGTCCGCCAGTACGCCGCCTTCAACTCACCCGTCTGGTTCAACGTCGGCTGCGACCGCATCGAACCCAACTCTGACGCCCGCAACTGGCATTGGAATCCTCAGACCCAGCAAGTCGAGTTCGGCATCACCGGCTACAGCAAGCCGCAATGCTCCGCCTGCTTCATCAACTCGGTAAAAGATTCCCTCGACTCCATCCTCACTCTGGCAAAAACCGAAGGCATGCTCTTCAAGTGGGGATCAGGCACCGGCACCAATCTCTCCCCGCTGCGCAGCTCCACCGAAGGTCTCAGCGGCGGAGGCACAGCCAGCGGCCCGCTAAGCTTCATGAAGGGTTTCGACGCCTTCGCCGGAGTCATCAAGTCCGGAGGCAAAACCCGCCGCGCCGCCAAGATGGTCATCCTCAACGTCGACCATCCCGATATCGTCGAGTTCATCGAGTGCAAGCAGAAAGAAGAAGCCAAGGCCCACGCTCTGGTTGCCCAGGGCTACGACGGTTCTCATCCCGATTCCGATGCCTACTCCTCCATCTTCTTCCAGAACGCCAACAACAGCGTCCGCGTCACCGACGACTTCATGTACGCCGTAGTCCGCGACACCGATTTCTCCACCAAGAAGGTCCAGGATGGCAGCGTCATGAAAACCTACAAAGCCAAAGACCTGCTCAAGAAAATTTCCGAAGCCACCTGGCACTGCGGCGATCCCGGTATGCAGTACGACACCACCACCAACCGCTGGCACACTTCAAAGAACACCGCAAGAATCAACGCCAGTAATCCGTGCAGTGAATACATGTTCCTCGACGATTCCGCCTGCAACTTAGCCAGCCTGAACTTGCTGAAGTTCGCGCCCAACGGAACGTTCGACGTAGAGGCTTATCGCCACGCCGTAGACATCCTGATCACCGCGCAGGAAATTCTGGTAGACAACGCGGGCTATCCCACAGAAGCCATCATGCGCAACTCCCACGACTACCGCCCACTAGGCTTGGGCTACGCAAATCTAGGCGCGCTGCTGATGGCCGCCGGCCTGCCCTACGACTCCGACGCCGGCCGCGACTACGCCGCCTGCGTCACCGCCATCATGTGCGGCGAAGCCTATTTGCAATCCAGCAAGATAGCCGAACAATGCGCCCCGCTAACCCCAGCCACCGAAGCCACAAAAAAGAATCTGACCGAAACAAATCTGGGCGCAGGGATAACTCATGTGGGGACGGACGCATTCGTCCGTCCAGCGAGCGAAGCCAGCACCCCGGCACAGTCCATGCCCGGCGGCGCCTGCCCCGGCTGGTACATCAACCGCGAACCATTCTTAGACGTAATCCGCATGCACCGCGCCAGCGTCAACAACATCAACAACATCAACAAATCCAACGTCCCGAGCACTCTCTACCAATCCAGCAAGCAATGCTGGGACGAAGCCTTGGCCCACGGCGAAAAGCACGGCTACCGTAACAGCCAGGTAACCGTCCTCGCCCCCACCGGCACCATCGGTTTCATGATGGACTGTGACACCACCGGCGTCGAGCCTGATCTCGCACTCGTCAAGTACAAAAAGCTGGTTGGCGGAGGCATGATCAAAATCGTCAATCAGACGGTGCCCACCGCCCTGTTCAAGCTGGGCTACGATCACGATCAGGCCAATGCCATCGTCAGCTACATCGACGCCACCGGAACCATCGAAGGCGCTCCGCATATCAAAGACGATCATCTGGCTGTCTTCGATTGTTCCTTCAAGCCCGCCAAGGGCACTCGCTCCATCGCCTATATGGGCCACTTGCGCATGATGGCTGCGGCTCAGCCCTTCATCTCCGGTGCTATATCGAAGACCGTCAATCTTCCCGAGAACGCTTCGGTCGAAGACATCACGGAAGCTTACCTCCAGGCCTGGAAGCTCGGTCTCAAGGCCGTCGCCGTCTATCGCGATGGCTGCAAGAAGTCGCAGCCGCTTTCCGCGGCCGGAACCAAAACTGCCGAGTCGTCCACCGCTCGTGTGGCCCCGTCCGCCTCGGCCCCTCAGGAGGAAGAAGATCTCAACGCCCCGCCACGCGCCGTCCGCCACAAGCTCCAGGAAGAGCGCGCCTCCATCACCCACAAGTTCAAAGTCGGAGACCACGAGGGCTACATCACCGTCGGCCTCTATCCCAATGGCACGCCCGGCGAATTGTTTATCACCATGGCCAAGGAAGGTTCCACCGTCAGCGGCCTGATGGATAGCTTCGCCCTGGCAGTGTCGATAGCCCTGCAGCACGGAGTCAAACTTGACCTGTTCTGCGAAAAATTCGCCCACACCCGCTTCGAGCCCAGCGGCTGGAGCGGCAATCCCGACATCGGCTACGCCAAGTCGATCATGGACTACATTTTCCGCTGGCTCCAGTTACGCTTCCTCACCGGCCAGCAGCAATTCCTGTTCGAGAACCTGCGCCCCAAGCCGAGTCCCGACTCCCGAGCCCTCAGTCCTGAGGGAACCGGTACACAGGAATCAATCGCCACTCGCGACTCAGGACTCGGGACTGGATCGGTGCATGCGGCCGACCAGCTGGCCGGCATCATCGACCTCGGCGACGCCCCCACCTGCAGCTTCTGCGGCAGCATCATGACGCGGAATGGCAGTTGCTACCGCTGCGGGAGTTGTGGGAGTACGAGCGGGTGCTCGTAGGCGGCATCTGATGAAGAGCGATGCCCAGTTCGCGGTTTGCATCTCGAATAAGGGATATGCGGCCTCGTTGGAGGTGCGCAAGATTTACCGTCTTATTCCAGATAATGCCGGGGCGAAGCACGGTCTGGTTCGAGTGGTTGACGAGATGGGTGAGGATTATTTGTTTCCTGCGGAGCGCTTCGTTTCTTTAAGGCTGCCGGGGGCTGCGGAACCTGCGGTACTGAGGGCGTCACCCTAGGCTGGCCTCGGGCGTGGAGCTTCTGCGGCAGCATCATAACTAGGAGTGGGAGTTGCTACCGGTGCGGGGGTTGTGGGAGTACGGGCGGGTGCAGCTAGGTTCTCTGGGGTTTTTGCTGCTTTGACCGGTGAGGTTGACAGGTCGTAGGGTGGGACGTTTGTGCTGTGAGTGGAGGGCAAGGCGGATGCCGTGCCCTTCCCTTTTCGAGAAGTGAATGGAGCTGGTTCTTACTTTAGCTTCATCGGATTCATCAGACGATTAGCGGGACTTCCGCAATGGAAGCGGGGATTGCGGATCACGTTTGGTCTCTTGAAGAACACGCAGCCCTGCTTGAACCGAATCTACCGATCTTAGAAGGAAAGGAGGCAGGGAGTGCCACTTCAAACCACGTTTTACAGCTTCAACGAACCAACTATCAAGACGGTTTACGAGGTTGGGGGTGTGTACGGTTTGGCGCAGCCAGCGTTTACGCCAAACCACTACACCATCCTCTATGTGGGACAGTCCGGCAACCTGAGGGAGAGACTCAAATATCACTTGAACAATCCCCCGGCTGCCGGAGTTACCCACTTCTTCGTAGAACGTATTGGCAGCGAGGCGGGGAGAAAAACAGTTAGTCGCGGAGTTCAAGCCCGTCGGCAACACGCTCCTGAAGTGACGTGCAGGTTCCGTCAAACCTGCCCGTCAATCGGTCAAAAAAGTACCGTTTGTCTCCAACGTGGAGCACGGAGTATCGTGCTCCCGTTGAGAGATAAATGGTCTCGTTCGTGCCCTGGTCCACGTACTCAAATTCTCTAATCTTCGCGGGCGCATGGAAGGCTTCTAGCACACGGCCAATCGCCTCGCGCATCGCGTCGACAATTTTCTGCCGAACTAGTCCTGCGCGGTTTTTGATAAAAACATTCATCTTCCGTGACCTGACGTTATACCTCTAACCGAGTGCCGTTGTCATTACCATACTGGGTTCTGGGAGTAGAGATCTTGGGATTCATCTCCGGGTTCGTGCTCTGTAGCTCTCTGATTCCAGGTCGGCGGAAATCCGTATTTTTCCTCAGCTTACTGTGGTAAGGTGCATCGGTAGTTCCGTAATCCCATAGAACACCCTTGCCGCGTCGGTAAAATGAGGGCCTGCTAACATGACTACTTTGGCTGCAGAACACCGGGACGAAAATATCGTCATGAGCGCGAAGAGGGGTAAGGATAACGAGCGTGCGGTAGACGTTTACTTCTCGGCGGACGTTGAGACAGACGGCCCGATCCCCGGCCCGTTTTCGATACTTTCGTTTGCGCTTGTGTATGCCGGGGCCTTCGACGGCAAGCATTTCGCCCCGCCGCAGGACTACAGGCGGACTTTCTATCGCGAACTCAAACCCATCTCAGGGAATTTCCAGCCGGAGGCGCTTCGTGTCAACGGCCTGGACAGGGACAGGTTACTCAGAGAGGGTGAAGCTCCCGAGTTGGCGATGACAGAGGCTTCCCGGTGGATCAGGGGCATTACAGGTGAAGCAAAGCCGGTTCTCGTGGCCTACCCGTTAAGTTTCGACTGGGCATGGCTTTATTGGTATTTTGTTCGGTTTGCTGCGGAGGGATCTCCTTTCAACCACTCCCTCTGCTTTGACATGAAGACCGCCTTCGCGGTGAAGGCGTCCATTCCAATCTCCGAGGCTGGCCGGTCGAAGCTCCTTCCCTCCCTTCGACCTCAGCATAAGCACACGCACCACGCCCTCGAAGATGCGATAGAACAAGCGGAGATTTTCACTAAAATCTTCCAGTGGGAGGGTATACATGGGAGAAATCCTTGACCGGCGGCGTCTAGAGACGGCAAAGCGCATTGAGGCTCTTCGCGGGGAGTTGGTCCGCGCGGAACAACTCTGTGGCGTCACCGCCTGCGTCTACATGACGGGCTCTTTTGGGCGCGGGGAGGCGAGCAGTCATAGCGACCTCGATGTGTTTATCGTTGGCCTCGGCACCCACGAAACCCCTGCGTTGTCTCGCCTGAACCAAATTCTGGTTAAGGCGGATCTTATTGAGGCCAACAAGAAATTAGGCCTTCCTGAGTTTTCGGCGGACGGCGAATATCTCACGCATCACACTGTGGGGGAGTTGCTCGGTACTCTGGGTAAGCCGGAAGATGACGCCAACAACACGTTCACGGCGCGATTACTTCTATTGCTCGAAAGCACGCCATTGGTTGGAGAATCGGCCTACCGTCGTATCGTCGACGATGTGATCGCGTCCTACTGGAGAGACTATCAGGAGAACAAGAATAAGTTTGTTCCGGCGTTTCTGGCCAACGATATTCTCCGGATGTGGAGAACGTTTTGCGTGAATTATGAGGCTCGCACCCAGAGCGTGCCTGCCGAGAAGAGGGCCAAGCGCAGCGTGAAGAATTACAAGCTCAAGCACAGTCGGCTGTTGACCTGTTACTCGGGATTGCTTTATTTACTCGCGGTGTTCTCCAAGAGTGGAACGGTCAGTCCCACTGACGCCGCCAGCATGATAGCCCTCAGCCCGACGCAGCGACTTGGATGGATGCTTTCGCAGCCTGAACTCAAAGAGGCTAGCCAAACAATCAGACAGTTGATCGAAGGTTACGAGCGTTTCCTTGCTAAAACGGAAGTGTCAGAAGGTGAGCTCGTCGCAAGATTCCTGGACAAGGAGACTAAAAAGAGTTACAGCGCGTCAGCCTTCGAATTTGGAGATCTGGTGTTCGCGGTTTTCAATGCTATCGGGAGAGGCAGTCGGTTCCATCGCCTCCTGGTGGTGTAGCGGCGCGCCTTGCCTGCGGGACTCGGGTCCATTTCTTGCGGGCAAGCGTCGCGACTGAAGTCGTGCCCTTCCTGGTCGTGGCGCTTTCCGAATCCTCAGAGAGATGGGCAGTGGAACCCCACGTCTCGCAAGAAGCGCGGGACGTGGGGCACCCTCGGTTTGAGGCGATGCGAGCTTGCAGCAGGTTCCTCACCGGGCCTTCAGCCCGATTCGGAATGACAGGATTTTTGTTGGGGCCTGGGGCACGACTGAAGTCGTGCCCTTCCCGGTCGTGGCGCTTACCGAATCCTCCGAGGGATGGGGCCGTGGAATCCCATGTCTCGCAAAAAGCGCGAGACATGGGGCACCCCCTTTTCGTGGTGGTGCCGGCTTACAGCAGGTTCCTCACCGGGCTTTCAGCCCGATTCGGAATGACAAAGGCTTGAGGAGCTTACGGGCGCTTTGATCGCGCACTTCTGTGCGTAAGACTCTACCCATGGCTACCAATTTGGCTTTAGACGATGCGCTGATTGAGGAGGCGCGGCGGTTGGGGAGGCACAGGACCAAGAAAGAAGCGGTCAGTGCGGCGCTGGTGGAGTATGTCCGCCGGAAGAAGCAGCTTTGCATTCTGGAAGCGTTCGGCAGTTTTCAATTTGATCCGGGCTACGACCACAAGGCGGGGCGGCGTAGGATTTAGAGATTTCCACAGGATAAAGCGCTGTCCGTGTGACATCGAACCATGACTTGGGTGGTAGGAATTGAAACACTGGACGGAGTCTGCGAGAAAGTGGTTGGCGGTCAGACGGTTGGGAGGGGTCGGTATGAGGAGGAAGGCTAGTCGGATGGCGGGTGGGAAGTTGCCGGGGTGCAAGGAGCGCGGAGAGTGGGCGGAGCTTTATTTCATGATGATGGCGGTGGGGCTGGGGATGAAGGTGTTGCGGCTGTTTGGAGAATCGGGGAGATACGACGTGGGAGTGGAGAATGGGAGCCGGGTGGTGCGGGTGCAGGTGAAGTCGACGATCTACAAGCGGCGGAATGCCGAGTACCGCTTGAATGTGATGGGGCCGCAGCGGAAGAAGTATGAGCCGGGGTCGGTGGACTTTTTTGCGGTGTTGCTGATTCCGATTGACGATTGGTACATCATCCCGTTTGAGGTGATGGGGCGGACGAATTCGAGTCTGCACTTCACGCCGAAGAGCGGGCGTCAGAAGTATGGCAGCTATCGCGAGGCCTGGCATCTTCTGAAAGAGACTGGACTGACGATTCAGGCTTGTTGCGATGAGGAATGGGAAGACGAAGCAGATTCCTCGCTGCGCTCGGAATGACAATCCCCATTGAGCCGGCGCAATCCCAACCCAGCCGCTCCTAGCGGTGGAGCGGCAAGTTGGTGCTCCAGCAATCGGCGGCAATCAGCCATGCCCCTAAACGGCGCCAGGCTTTTACATACTTGCCGCGGTCGGCGAGGATGGTGCCGTCGGGCTGCCGGATGGCGACGGTGTAGCGGCCGATCTCCATGGCCATGTCGCCGGAGGCTTCGACGCGCAGGGTTTCCAGGCGAAGGTCTTCGTATCCGGCCTCGCCGATCCGGCGCAGCAGCCGCTCGATCTCTTTGGGGCCGCACGCCGGGTCGTAGTGCGGCGCCATGAGTACGCCATCATGCGCGTAGAGCGCCGCCACTTGATCGTAGTTCCCGGTGTTGAACGATGTGACGAAATCTTGATCAAGGTTGCGAATCAGGGACTGAACATCCAAAAACGGACGAGAGTCCGCCACAGAACCAGAGTAGGGCCGATACATCTACTACCTCCTGGGGGAAGGCAAAGAGCGGCGCTCATCACCAGATGAAGCACGTTCTTCAGTCAGAAGCATTCTAGCGCAAAAGCGTCTGTGGAAGGACGGAGAATTGTGAATGGAGAAAGAATAAAATCTGCGAACAAAACGAATGGAACGCGGGTTAAGAGCGTGGGGCAAGAGGAAGATGGCTTTCCACTTGTGCGCGAAACCGGAGCGGCGGTATCTTGCCCGGATGGATGCGAACGCACCGCAGCGTGAAGGGAATCAGATGGGAGCGAAACGGTTTGAAACGGCGGCGGAGACCGAGCGCGCGGCGCGGCGTCCCGAGCGCTTCTGTCCAAACTGTTCGACGGAACTCCAGGAGAGCCGGTGCAAGTTGAGCTGTCCGGTGTGCGGATTCTGTTTGAGCTGCTCGGATTTTTATTGAGCGAGCCGCTTCCTGTGTCTAAGAATTATGCTTACGAATTGGACGGGGAGGAGATTCCGTACTGGGTCAGTCTGGGAATCCAAAGGCGCCACGAGCACTGGCAGAAGTGACAGTGAGCCTTGCTCCTGCGGGTGTTTTGGTGATATAGGTAATCCTCATCTGGAGGTTCTCTTGCCATCCGAGAAGGCCAAAATCGTCGAAGCCTTTTGGCGCACTATAGCGAAATTGGAGACTAAGAGGAAATCCAAAATCTGCTGTCTGATCCACTGCCCCGAGGACGACGGACATATTTGCCCACAGGAAACCCTGGCACAAATACTATCGGAGCGGAACAGATTCAAAAACCTCGACACTCTTGAACTACTGCTTCATTCCCCAGGGGGCAGCGCTGACGCCGCCTATCAAGCGATCCGGTTCTTTCGGAGGCACTGCAAAAAACTCAACATCATAGTTCCGCTCCAAGCAAAAAGTGCTGCGACTTGATGTGCCTCGGAGCGGATGGCATATACATGGGAGAGCTTGCCGACCTTGGGCCGATAGACGTACAGATTCACAACCCGCTCGAAAAGGGATCGAAGAGTATATCGCCACTGGATGAGTTCAAGTCCGCGGAGTTCCTGAAAGACTACGCCATCGAGATCATGGACAGCTTTACGCTCCTGATCATTCGCCGCTCTGGTCTCAGCGTGAAAGAAGCACTCCACGAATCCCTCCACTTTACGACTGAAATTATGCGTCCGTTGTATGAGCAACTAGACCCGTTGGAGATCGGCGAGTACAAGAGGGCCTTGGCAATTGGCGAAGAGTACGGAAATCGGCTACTCGCCATGACCAAGAACCCACAGCACAAAACAATCTCTCAAGCACTACTCTCGAAGTACCCATCACACGGTTTTGTAATTGACCGCGTTGAAGCGCGGGCCCTTGGACTTCCGGCCCACGCACTCGCGGCGGGGGAAGAAACTTTGTTCCTTTCTGCGCTCAACAGCATCCTAGAGAATGGAGAATCTCTCTATGGCTTCAGTAAATTGCCAGCATCGAAACCTCAAGCCAAGCCATCAAAGAGGAAACATGGTCCCGTACCAGAACCAGCAAAAGTCCTTACCAAGGCGGCAGGATAATTGCCCATTAGTTAACGAGGATTTCACTACGGAAGAGTTTCTGTCCGAATTGCGCTCCCTCACGCCTATCGAACTGGAGCGCCTTATCCGTTCGTATGCGCCCTAAGAGAAGCCCTTTTGGAGCAAGCCCTTTTCAATTGTTGATTCAGACTTGTTTGGCTTAGGTGCAGTTCATTGATGACCCTCATGCCAAGGCCGCTTTAGCATGTCAAGATATTTCTGTGATATTCTTAGAGCGTGTTTCAAAAATACCTCCGAAGCGTAATCCAGAAGCACGCGAGGTAGAAGAAGGCGTAGTAGG
>JBARJF010000110.1:0-6644 GCA_049800135.1 Candidatus Sulfotelmatobacter sp. | reverse complement strand
GGCATGGTGGCGGGAGCCGCGCCAGCGGCTTCCGCCATTTTTCCTCCCACCCGCGTGAAATTCATATTTCCTTTACAAACCATTGTGTTAAATTGTGCATTCTCCATCTCATAAATCTGTCTGCCGGAGGCTAGAGCGTTGGGCAAAGACATGGTTCCCAAGAGGATGTTCTTCACCAAGGGAGTCGGGAAACATCGGGAGCGCTTAACATCATTCGAGCTGGCCCTGCGCGACGCCGGTATCGCAGCTCAAAATCTGGTTCGCGTCTCTTCCATTTTTCCTCCCAATTGCAAGATGCTCGCCCGCAAGGAAGGCGTGAAATACCTCAGCCCCGGCGAAGTCGTCTTTGCCGTGGTGGCCGAAAACTCCACCCACGAAGCTCACCGCCTGCTCGCTTCCTCCATCGGCGTAGCCATTCCGGCCGACAAAAACACCTACGGATATCTCAGCGAGCACCACTCCTTCGGTGAAACCGAAGACGCGGCCGGAGAATACGCCGAAGAACTAGCTGCCGAAATGCTCGCCACCACCTTGAACGTCGAGTTCGATCCCGATCGTTCCTGGGACGAGAAAAAACAGATCTACCGCCTCTCGAATAAGATTGTCCGCACTGCCAACGTGACTCAGTCGGCAGTCGGCGACAAGCGCGGCCTGTGGACCACGGTAATCGCCTCGGCGGTGCTCATCTTTGATTAGCGCCGTGGGTGTGGGGACAGCCGCCTCGGCTGTCCAGTTTCGAGCAAAGCGAGACTGACGCCAGCTCGAGAACCGCTCAGAGCCAACGAAGACCGCGAGCGTCAGGCAGTGCGCTCGAAATCTGAGGCGGCTGGCGTTGAAGATTTGGCCGCCCGCTGGGGAAGCCTGCGAACAACGGAGAACGGAAACAGCAGCCTAAATGAACTGGCGAATAAAGATGGTCCTGGGGGCTTGGCTGATAACGGCGATTGCCGGTGCGTTTTTGGTCCGAAATTTGAGGCTTGGCGGTTGGAAGGACTTACATTCTGTTTTGTGGCTCTTGGCGCCTGTTGTTCTGCTCCTCTGTTCCGGCTCTTATTTTCTAGTGAGAGAGGCGCGGAGGCATTCAAAATAGCCCGCCCCCGGGGCTTTAGCCCTGAGGCCCTCCTCACCCGTACCATGTTACGATGATACTTTAGTAACCCTCGCCGTTTCCCAGATGCAACGTTCCGTTAACACCCTTCCCGTATCATATGAGGTGTAAGAAATGAAGCGTAAGAAATACCTATTTAGGCTCGAGGAGCACTTTTGGATACCGATACCCGCAGACAGAAGCAGCAAGCGCTCATCACCGAATTGATCGAAAGGAAGATTCGCTTGCACGCGCAACATCTTTACGATCAGCGCGGTCAGGCTGAAGGTTTGGCCCTGCAAGACTGGGTCGAGGCGGAAGCCCAGGTCTTAGAAAACAGCATCCTGGCCCCACTCTACCGCAAGACGAGGGCCGATAGTGGCGTTTCCAGCGAAATCAAGAACGTCCAGCGGTTCCCTGCCGATTCGTCGGCCCCGGAAGCCGGCGCGCCCTGACAAAACATCATGTGGGGACAGCCGCTCTCGGCTGTCCGGCGGCCATCGGGGCCGCTCCTCATCCGCCACCACAACTCTCTGAACCATCCTGAACGCTTCCACTACCGTGGAAGAGCAGCGCTTCAGCGCCGCGAAAAGCGTGTAGCGATGACGGGCTTATGCCCCGTGGTCGCCCTTACTTGCGCGCCGCCGCCGCTTTCGCCTTGCCCGTCTTCGCACCCTTCTTATCCAGCCGCTCAAACACCGCCGCCACAATCAAAGGCAAGCCAACCGTAGCATCCACGAAAACTTCCCCAAATCTCCCACCCTCCGCCGGAGGCACAAATTTCCCCCACGACACGGCCTCGCTATACGGACTCCCAGACAGCCCTCCCCAATAAACCGGCTCCGGACAGATTCGCAACCCATAGTGATACCGCTTCAGCGCAACATTCTCCCCCAGCCGCCGGTGCCGCAGTTCGCAGAATGGACCAAACTGCTGTGACCAGTTCCGCGGCACTCCCCCGCCAATGGTCACAATCCCAAGTTTCTTCTGCCGCAATAGCGTCGCCGCGAAATGCTCCAGATCCTCGAAGGGATCAAAGCGAATCTTGTGTCTCCCCGTCGATTCCCGCAGCCGGTTATTCAGCGCCGTATCCAGTCCCATCTCCGAGTCGCTGAACGCAGGCACGAATACCGGGACGCCTTGGTCGTGCGCCGATTTCAAAATTCCACGCTGATCCCGCGCGTTCTTCGCCAGATAGGCCCCGATCGCGTGATTCAGCTTATACGAGCACATCACTTCATTGTGGTCCCAGCCCTCCAGCACCGCCGACATCACTTCTTCCACATCGTCGAGATTCTGCTCCGGCTCCAGCGTGTCATACACGCGGTTGTAACCCTGCTCGTAAAGCTCCTCGTCCGAAACCTCCGGATTATGCCGGAAGTGCGCCCGCCCTGTAGCCTCCACCAGCCCATGAGCCATCAGCGCCCCCGTTGAAACCACGGCATTCACAATGCCCCGATCGATCAGCTCGGTCACGATCAGCCCCTGCTTGGCCACGGTCATCGCGCCCGAGAGCGTCATCACCACAAAGCATTCTTCGTCGCGAGCCATCGCCTCCAGCACGTCAGCCGCTTCCCCCAGCTGCCGCCCGGTAAAGGCCGTCTTTGACATCGCCCGCACCAGATCGTCGATCGACTTCACCTTGCCCAGGTCCAGCGGCTCCAGCGGAATCAGCCGGTCTTCAATCGGATTGTGCAGATGACGCTCCACGCCATCGCCCGCGTGTCCCGCATGAGCTTCCATCTTCCCCGGATGTGAACTGCCATGATTGCCCTGTTTCAAGATGACGCCTCCAAGCTCGAATCCATATCTGTCCGACCACCTACTTTACAGGAACCATGTGAAAGGATGCCACGCAGACCTGATCGATACTGAATCCGCCCCCATTTGTCTTTCGCTAACGACCAACGACCAGCGACGAATGCTATATTGTTCGCGGAGGAAGCAGCGTGCCCCCTGATAAATTCCGCGTAGCCCTGGTGCAGATGTCGTGCGGCCCAGAGCCGGAAGAGAATCTTCGCAAGGCTCTCGAACGCATCTCCGATGCCGCCGGACGCGGTGCAGAGGCAGTCTGCCTCCCCGAACTTTTTCAGACGCAATACTTCTGCCAGCGCGAAGACCACTCCCTCTTCGATCTAGCCGAGCCCATCCCCGGCCCCGCCAGCGAGAAGCTAGCCGCCGCCGCCCGCCAACATGGCGTGGTCCTGATCGCGTCGCTCTTCGAGAAGCGCGCCCCCGGCATTTATCACAACACCGCCGCCATTTTCGATTCCGACGGAAAGCTCAGCGGCCTCTACCGCAAGATGCACATCCCCGACGACCCGCTCTACTACGAAAAGTTTTACTTCACACCCGGCGATCTAGGCTTCCGCGCCCTCGACACCAGCGTAGGCCGTCTCGGCACGCTAGTCTGTTGGGACCAGTGGTTCCCCGAAGGCGCGCGCCTCACTGCTCTGCAAGGCGCGACGATCCTTTTTTATCCCACCGCAATCGGCTGGCATCCCTCGGAAAAAGCCGAGTTCGGCGTGGCCCAACACGACGCCTGGCGCACCATGCAGCGCGCCCACGCCATCGCCAACGGCGTCTATGTCGTGGCGGTCAATCGCGTCGGCTTCGAAACCGGCAACATTCGCGGCAAGTCCACCCCCGGCCACGGACTAGAATTCTGGGGCGCATCGTTTTTCTGCGATCCCTTCGGCCGAGTCGTAGCCGAAGCCTCCCACGACCGCGAAGAAATCCTGATAGACGACGTCGACCTGAAGGCCCTCGAAGACATCCGCCGCAACTGGCCTTTCCTTCGCGACCGCCGAATCGACGCCTATGCGCCCATCTCCAATCGTCTGCTCGATGGACGGTAAAATCGGCAAGATTCAGGGCAGTCATTTGGTCCAAGACGAAGAGTAAAATGGCGCAGAAGGAAAAATGAAGAGTCTGCTGATCCTCGGTGCGCTCTTGTGTAATCCTTTTGCTTGGCAGCAAGTTTCCGCGCAACAGCCGCAGAGCCCCGAAGAATGGGTGCGATCTCGGGGCTTTGGCACAGTCAATAGGTCATCCCCGCCGTATACGCGCGCTTATTTCCGAGCGCACGGTCTGGTACCCTCCTTGTCCTCCCTTGCGCCGAAGGGTAGCCCGGATGCCCTGTCCGCCAGGCCAAAGGGCGGTCCGAAAGACCGGCCCGTTGCGCCACAAACGGTCGAGCTGCCCATTGACGGCTCAAACTGCTTCTACCTGTCCAGGGATTTCGACACCGGACTTCCATCGGATGATGCCCGTATGTGCGTGGCAGAATCTCACCCGAAAATGACGAGCGGAGAGAAGGTAACTTTCGTGCTCTCTTGCGATGCTCGGCTAGCCACTTGCATGCAGTTGCGTTTTGGGCAGACTTATGAGGCGGAAGCCGTCGACAATGATCAATATCCAGAATGCGGAAGACCGAGTGAAAAAACAATGTGCGTGAAAGTTCATAGCCGCCCTTACGACGCGATCTACACATTAATGGTGAGAATCGACTGCGCCGACAAGGCGAATCAGTTGCCGGGCAGCGCCGCCTATCAGGACTGCAAGACCGAATGACCAAGAAAAATCAACGTTAAGCCCCAACAAGCCAAAATCTTTATCGAGCAGGAATCCGTCCGTCAAGATCAATGGCAGGCTCGGGATTCAATGCGCAATTTCATCCCGTACAATAAACTACCTCCATGCCCCGATCCACTCATTCAAGTAATACTTTAAGTGTTCCCCCGGCGGCCCCTCGCTACCGCATGCCCGCCGAATGGGAGCCGCACGCCGCGACTTGGCTAGCCTGGCCCCACTATCACGGAGATTGGCCCGGAAAGTTCGAACCGATCCCCTGGGTCTACACCGAAATCATCCGCAATCTAGCCCGCCACGAGCGCGTCGAGTTGATAGTCAACAACGCAGCAGCAGAACGCCAGGTCCGCAAGCTGTTAGACCAAGCCAACGCCTGTGTGAAGAACGTCCGATTCCACCGCTGGCCTACCAACCGAGTCTGGCTCCGCGATTCCGGATGCATCTTCTGCACCGAATCCTCAGGACAAAAAGCCCGGGAAGGGCACGACTTAAGTCGTGCCGTCAGAGATGGCAAGAAGAAAAGGGCTTCAGCCCCTGAGGGTTGTTTGCAAGCCACAAACTTCCGCTTCAACGCCTGGGCCAAATACTCAAACTACCGCCAAGACGAACAAATCGGCACCCAAATGGCGACCACCACCGAAGCCGAAGAAATCCACCCGGCCCACCGCAACACCCGCGTAGTCCTCGAAGGCGGCTCCATCGACGTAAACGGCGAAGGCACCCTCCTCACCACCGAAGAATGCGTGCTCAGCAAAGTCCAGCAACGCAACCCAGGAATGTCGCGCAAAGACTACGAAAACATCTTCGCCAACTACGTCGGAGCCTCGCACGTAATCTGGCTAGGCAAAGGCATCGTCGGCGACGACACGCACGGCCACGTCGACGACCTGACCCGCTTCGTCGCGCCCGACACGGTAGTCACCATGGTCGAGACGAATCCCAGGGACGCAAATCACAAACCGCTTCGCGACAATCTCCGCCGTCTCCAATCCGCCACCGACCAGAATGGCAAGCCGCTCAACATAGTCGAGTTACCAATGCCCGCCCCGGTAATCTTCGAGCACCACCGCCTGCCCGCCAGCTACGCCAATTTCTACATCGCCAACGGCATCGTGCTGGTGCCAGTGTTCAACGACCCTAACGACCGCATAGCGCTCAACACGCTGGCAGCGTTATTTCCCACAAGAGAAGCTGTCCCAATCTATTCCGGCGACCTGGTCTGGGGACTCGGCACCATGCACTGCATGACCCAACAGCAGCCGGCTCCTTGACCATATCTTCCCAGATCTCCGTACCAGATTCCCCCTAATAACGCCGCTAGATGACCACCAGAACCTTCGGCGATCGCAACCTTGTGTTGAAAACTTGAATCGTAATAAGCGATATGATAGCCAGGATTCAACCTCTGTTCACAAAGGATCAATTCAATGACTAAACTTACGTTCCTTGCCGTCGCCGCGATCGCTGCCTTCTGCTTCGTGGCAACCACCCCATCTACTCAAGCGCAAGTGCAAGTCGATATCGGAGTCGCGCCGGTCTGCCCCTACGGATACTACTCAGTCCCTCCGTACGACTGCGCCCCCTACGGCTACTACGGCCCGGAGTGGTTTACCGGCGGCGTCTTCATCGGCGCGGGCCCATGGTTTCATGGCCCTGCCGATTTCCACGGCCACGTAAATAACCATTTCCATCCCGACCACGGCTATCACGGCCCCATGCCGGCCCGAGGTGAGAGACCCGATCCAAAAAACCATCTCGATAAGGTTGCCCACTTCAAAGGCAATGAAGTGCGCGACGGACGCGGTCACGTAGTCGGCAGAAAGTAACGTCCTCTTCTCACGGCACGAAACAAATCTCTGTCATCCTGAGGCCCGCGCTCTTAGCGGGCCGATGGACCTATGCAGCTTGCGTGCAGACTCGATGCCGCCAGCATTTGCATAGGTCCTTCCTCGGGAGTCGTCCGCTC
>JBARJF010000109.1:0-16080 GCA_049800135.1 Candidatus Sulfotelmatobacter sp. | reverse complement strand
GTCCTGATGACAGGCTTCGTGGCCAGCCTCGATGAGTGGCACCAAAGCTTCATCCCCTCGCGCACCGGCCGGTGGCAAGATGTGGTTCTCGATACCTGCGCAGGCATCGCGGCGCTGCTGATTGTTTTATGGCTGAACCGGAAGCGAAGGAGCAATTCGAACCGCGATTCTCTTCATTCCATTCCGGGCTGAGTTCTCGAACCACGCCGTGCACCTTGCAAAACTCCCGCGGCCGCCAGCGCCATCGCCCCCGAGAAGTAAAACGGGATCGCGGCGCCATAGTGTTTCCACAATTCCCCCGTAATCAGGCTCGCAGCCAAAGTTGCCACGCTGGTCACGAAGAAATAAACGCCCAGAGCGCGCCCGCGCACTTGCTCGCCAACCGTCTCCACCACCAGAGCCTTCAGCACCGGCTGCGTGAGCGCATAGTAGAAACCATACGCCGCCATCGCAATCCAGATTGCCGGCACCGAGGGTGCGCGCCCGAAAATGAAATAGACTGCGGCGAAAATTACATAACCCGCGGAAGCCACGAGTCGCCGCGAAACGTGGTCGCTGAGCCAGCCCGCAGGCCAGGACGCAAGCGTGTAAGTGACGTTGAAGACCAGGCCGAGCAGCGGTGCCAGGGCCACTGAAATCCCGACATTCTGCGCCCGCAGAACCAGAAACATGTCGCTCGAATTTCCCAAGGAAAAAAAGGTCACCGCGAGAAGAACAAAATAAAAGCTCGCAGGAAGTCTTACGCTCCTTAGTTTCTCCGTGCCCGACAAAGTGGGCACGGCTTGTTTCGACGCCTCGTCTCGCTTCGCCGATGCGCGTTTCGTCTCGCGGATGCCCAGCAGTGCCACCAGCACGCAGAGCGCCCCTGGAGCCGCAGCCACCCAGAAAACAGTTCGGATTCCACAACGCGCAAGAATAACTAATGCGATCAACGGACCGGCAATCGCCCCCGCCGAATCCATCGATTGAATCAGCCCATAGGCCGAACCCAGCCGGTTCTTCGGCACCGACTCAGCCACCATCACGTCGCGCGGGGCTCCGCGTACGCCCTTAGCGAGACGATCGGTGAAACGAATCAGCAGAATTTGCGGCCACGCGGTCACCAGCGCCAGCAGCGGCTTCACCGCGTTCGCCACAAAATATCCCGCGACCACGACGGGCTTGCGGCGAGGAATGTGGTCGGCAAGATATCCGGAAAAAAGCTTGGCAAACGACGCCACGCTTTCAGCCACGCCTTCGATCAATCCCAACTGCGCGGGCCCCGCCCCAAGCGATGCCAGGAATGCCGGCAGCACCCAGTAAGCCATCTCGGTGGCCGTATCGTTCAGAAAGGAAGTGATGCCGAAGGCGTAGATGTTGCGGGCAGCGGAAAGCTCACGCTCGGCGGGCGAGGCGGGCATCAATACGTTTTATCACGGGAATACGGAGGCTGAAGAAGGGCGAGCCATCTGGCAATCTGCCAATAAACTTAATACATCGCGTCGTACTTAGTAACTACCCACTGCCCGTCTTCGTCTTCCGTGGTCACCGTGAGCAGTCCCGTGTAGGTCCCGGGCTGGCCCGGGCTGTTCAGGCGCTTGCCGCGGTACTGAAGAATCGTGAGCGGCGGAGCGCTCTCCCACTCCGCAATTTCCCAGGAGATCAGCGGATGCTGCGTCTCAGAATTGCAGATGAAGTGTGCATATTTCTTGCGGTAGTCGTGCTCCCATTCCGAGAGCAGTTGATCGCAATGGCCGTCGCGCAACTGGTCAAGAAACCGGTTGGCGCTGTGCTCAATGGTGCGATCGCGCAGCGGATTCATCCGGATGCTGACCGGCAGACCGGTTAGAGGATCCCGATCTTCGGACCTTGACAGCACCGGTCCCTGGTTGCTCAACCACCAAATGTAGCCGAGAAATCCAAACACCAGCAGCGCGCCCACGCCGACGGCAATGGCGATCTGTATACGGGTAAATCCCATCCTGAGAGAAAGTTTATACGGATGGCAACTTACGGCAAGATTACCGTCGGAAGCCACGAGAGGACATGTACGAGCGGGGGTTTTCGGAACGCAACCAAAAACAGGTTCCTCTTGGGCTTGCGCCCAAGTCAGAATGACTCAGCCCATGAAACTGCGCAAATGAAAAGGACACGGCCTGAGCCGTGCCCCGCACAAACAAAGCAAACTACTCTTTCTTGTCTTCTGCGCTTTCCTTCACCGGCTCGATGCCGCCATCGTGCTGCGCTTGCGCTTCCGCGTCTTCCATCGCCTTCTTGGTTTCCGCGGCCTTCTTGGCGCGGGCTTCGGCACGCTTCTCGCGCTTTTCGTCCAGCACCTTTTCGCTGCCCAGCAGTTCGAGGAAAGCCTTGTCGGCGCCGTCGCCCTTATTCCAGCCGGTGCGGATGACGCGCGTGTAGCCGCCCTCGCGGTCGCCGAAGCGGGGACCGACAGTGTCGAACAGTTTCACCAGCGCCTCGTCAGTCATGAGGTAAGCGCCCGCCAGACGCCGCGCCGCCAGGTCGCCTCGCTTGCCGAGCGTGATCATCTTCTCCACGATGGGCTTTGCGGCCTTGGCCTTGGGAACGGTCGTTTCAACGCGTTCTTCAACGATCACCGACGTGACCAGGTTCCGCAGCAGGGACCGCCGGTGCGCGGTGTTTCGTCCGAGTTTATAGCCTGCAACTTTATGACGCATGTTGAAACCTCGTCCGTTTCCGGTGTCTAGTCTCCAGGTTCCGCTTCCATATCGAAAGCCGGCCGACGCTGGAGAGACCAGAAACCAGAAACTGGTTCTTACAGCTGATCGTCCGGTCCGTAGGCCGAAGCTGGCAGCACCAGGTTTGACGTTGGCCCGGGCACAGCGTTGCCGTGCTCGTCGATCTTCATGCCCAGACTCAGACCCATCGAGGAAAGAATCTCCTTGATCTCATTCAGCGATTTGCGGCCGAAGTTTTTGGTCTTGAGCATTTCCGATTCCGTCTTCTGCACCAGTTCGCCAATCGTCTGAATATTCGCGTTCTTCAGGCAGTTGTAGCTGCGCACCGAGAGCTCGAGCTCCTCGACGGAGCGGTTCAGGTTCTCGTTGTGGATCTCGGGCTTGCGATCATCCGACGAAGACACGCCGGTTTCGATTTCTTCCTCGAAGTTGATAAAGATGTTCATGTGGTCTTTCAGCAGCTTCGCCGATAAGCCGATGGCATCGGCGGGCGTGATAGAGCCATTGGTCCACACTTCGAGGGTAAGTTTGTCGTAGTCGGTGATCTGGCCGAGACGCGCGGCTTCGACGGTATAGTTGCACTTGCGGACCGGCGAGTGCACGGAATCGATGGGAATGAAGCCGATGCCGAGGTCCTCGTCGAAATTCTTGTCGGCCGACGTGTAGCCACGGCCGCGCTTCAGCCGCATTTCCATGTCGAGCTTTCCACCTTCACTGACCGTCGCGATATAGACATCCTTGTCGAGGACTTCGACATCGCCGTCGGCTTCGATCATGCCGCTGGTGACCACGCCAGGCTGGTCGGCGCGCAGATAGATCGCTTTCGGCGCATCGCCGGCCAGCTTGAAAGGAATCTGTTTCAGGTTAAGGATGATGTCGGTCGCGTCCTCAACCACTCCGGGAATCGACTGGAATTCGTGCAGGACGCCTTCCATCTTCACCGCAGTAACGGCCGCGCCTTCGATTGAACTGAGGAGCACGCGCCGCAGGGCGTTGCCCACAGTGGTGCCGAAGCCGCGCTCAAAAGGTTGCGCCCAGAAGATTCCATATTTGTCGGTGAGGGTGGAGGTGTCAACTGCGAGACGTTTCGGTTTCTGAAAACCTTTCCAAAGCATTTGTTTCTCCTTCGGCCGTTTGGCTCAGTCCTGGCTCGCTGAGTGGTCCAACTCAGGTCTGCGCCGGGAGAGGCTGATCTGGCTCGAAATGTGGACCGAGAATTGAATGATTGGTGATCGGACGATTAAGTGATTTCAAATCTCTCAATCGCCTGGCTCCAATCAATCGATCTCCTACTTGCTGTAAAGCTCAACGATCAACTGTTCGTTTACTGGCAACTGAATATCTTCGCGCTTGGGCAAGGAGAGAACCCGTGCCGTGTAATTGTCGCGATTCACTTCCAGCCAGTTGGGCAGTGTGCCGTGGCTGGCGAACTCCTTCGCCATTTCCAGCACGACCAGCTTCTTGCTGTTTTCGCGAATCGAAATTTCTTCGCCCGCACTCACTTCATAGGAAGGAATGTTGACCTTGCGATTGTTGACGGCAACATGTCCGTGCCGCACCAACTGCCGCGCCTGACGCCGGGATTGCGCGAAACCCAGGCGGTAGATAACGTTGTCCAGTCGCCGCTCCAGCTGCTGCAAAAGCAGTTCGCCGGTCACGCCCCGGGTGCGCGCAGCCTTCTCGAAATAGTTGCGGAACTGGCCTTCGAGCGTGAAGTAGATGCGCTTGGCTTTCTGCTTCTCGCGCAACTGCAGGCCGTAGCCGACGATCTTGGCTTTGCGGTCCTTCCCGTGTTGTCCGGGAGCGAAGTTGCGCTTCTCGATGGGGCACTTATCGCTGAAACACTTTGCGCCTTTGAGGAACAATTTCATTCCTTCGCGGCGGCATAAACGGCAGACTGGATCGGTATAACGGGCCAAGTTGTTCTCCTTTTAGATGACCGGTTTACGGGTTTGGCTTCACCCTTCGTCCCGGACGAAAATCAGCTTCTAGCTCCTGGTTGTCAGCTTCCAGCCAACCCAGGCCAGATTCGGCTAGCGGCTAGAAGCTGGGACTAACTACACACGCCTTCTCTTCGGCGGACGGCATCCGTTGTGCGGGATGGGCGTCACATCGCGAATGGAGCGCACTTCAATGCCAGACGAGGCAAGGGCGCGCACTGCTGACTCACGGCCGGAACCGGGGCCGCTGACGCGCACATCCACGCTGCGCACGCCGTGATCGCGCGCTAGGCTGGCCGCGTTCGAGGCGGCTTGCTGCGCGGCGAACGGCGTGCCCTTGCGCGATCCGCGAAAACCAAGCGAGCCTGAACTCTTCCACGACAGAACGTTGCCGTTCATGTCGGTAATGGTCACGATCGTGTTGTTGAAGGACGCCTGCACATAGCACAATCCATGCGGAACGTGTTTGCGCTCCTTCTTCTTGAACGTCTTCTTCTTGCCCTTCTTCTCCGGTGCGGCAGTGCCGCCCGCTGCTGCTGGTTTCGCCATAGTTAGCCTTTAGCTCCTAGCCATTAGCCACTAGCTTGAATCTTTGGCCGTTGCGCCAACGGCTAAGAGCTAACAACTAAAGGCTGGTTCTTACGTTTTCGCCGCCGACTTCTTCTTAGTTGCAACCGTACCCTTGCGCGGACCTTTGCGGGTGCGCGCGTTGGTGTGGGTGCGCTGTCCCCGGACCGGCAAGTTGCGGCGGTGCCGGAATCCACGATAGGAGCCGATTTCGATGAGCCGCTTGATGTTCATCGAAACCTCCTTGCGCAGATCGCCCTCCACCATCCCCTGCGCCTCAATCACCGTGCGGATGCGGTTGACTTCCTCTTCGCTGAGATCCTGGACCTTCTTCATCGGGTCCACCTTGGCCTCATCAAGAATACTGCCGGCGCGCGGGTGCCCGATGCCGTAGATATAAGTCAGCGCAATGTCGATGTGCTTCTGGCGCGGTAAATCAACGCCTGCGATACGTGCCATGTGTTCCTAACCTCTCCCAGCTTTAGCCCTGGCGCTGTTTATGTTTCGTGTTGACGCAGATCACCCGCACCACTCCCTTGCGGTGGATGACCTTGCACTTGTCGCAAATTTTCTTTACTGATGCCCGTACTTTCATAAACCAGCTTTCAGTCGTCAGCTTTCAGTCGTGAACAGAATCATTGGACTGAGAAGCGACGTTCACTTATAGCGATAGACAATCCGTCCGCGATTCAAGTCGTAAGGCGAAAGTTCCACCGCGACTTTGTCGCCGGGCAGAATGCGGATAAAGTTCTTGCGCATCTTTCCCGAAACGTGCGCCAGCACCTGGTGCTTATTCTCCAGTTCCACCTTGAACATGGCGTTGGGCAGCGGCTCCAGAACCACCGCCATCACTTCAATCGCGTCCTCTTTGCTCATCGACTCCTTGGAATCAACTCTTAGCCTTTGCTCCTGGCTCTTGGCCAAAAGCCAAGAGCTGAAAGCTAACGGCTTTACTTCGTCAAAATCACCGGCCCATTTTTCGTCACGGCAACGCAATGCTCGAAGTGCGCGCTGCAACTGCCGTCCACGGTTACCGCCGTCCACTTGTCGCCCAGCACGCGCGTTTCCGGCTTACCGCAATTCACCATCGGCTCGATTGCGAGCACCATGCCCTCGCGCAACTTCGCGCCATGGCCGCGTGCTCCGAAGTTCGGCACCTGCGGCTCTTCGTGCAAGCGCGTTCCAATGCCGTGACCCACGAACTCGCGGACTACGCTGAAGCCGGCGGCTTCCACATGCTCTTGCACCGCCGCTCCCACATCGCCCACCGAGTTGCCGATGAGCGCCTGGTCGATGCCGCGGTAGAGCGATTCCTCGGTCACCGTCAACAGCTTGCGCAATTCCGGCTTCACCGCCTCGCTGACTGGAACCGTGATCGCCGCATCGCCATAATAACCGTCGAGCACCACTCCGCAATCGATCGAGACGATATCGCCGTCTGTCAGCGCCCGCTTCTCCGACGGAATGCCGTGCACAATTTCTTCATTCACCGAAGTACACAAAACACAGGGATAATCGTAGTATCCCTTAAACGCTGGCTTGGCTCCGAGCTCCGCGATCTTCTTCTCGGCGGCGCGCTCCAGGTCCATGGTGGTGACACCGGGCGCAACCAAGGAACGCACATGATCGAGAACCCGGCGCACAATGCGGCCGCTTTGCCGCATCCGCTCAATCTCCGCCGTCGATTTGCATACAATCGGCATTCTTAAGCGTTATGGTCTTCAATGATCCTGAAAATTTGCTCCGTGACCACATCCATCGGACGGTCGCCATTCACCGAGATCAATCTTCCCGTGCGCTGGTAGTAATCCGCAACCGGCGTGGTTTGTTCCTGGTAAGCCGCCAATCGAGGCGCAATCACTTCCAGCCGGTCGTCATTACGGGTCACCAGCTTCGACCCGTCAACGTCGCAAAGTTCATCGACACGGGGACGCTGGAAGTGGACGTTATAAATCCGTCCACAGGCGGGACAAGAACGGCGTCCAGAAATCCGGAGCAACAGTTGATTATAATCCACGTCCAGGCGAATCACAATTGGCCAGGCGCGAGTCGGGCGCGAGTTGTCAAAGAGCTTGTCGTCGAGCAATGCGTCCAGCCATCCGGCCTGAGCCACCGTCCGGGGAAAGCCATCCAGAACATAGCCCCGCTTGCAATCCGGCTGGATCAGCCTTTGCCGAACCATTTCACAAACCAGGTCGTCGGATACCAGTTCTCCCCGAGCCATGACCGCCTTGGCAGCCACCCCAAGTTCCGTACCCTGGGCTACGTTTTTCCGCAGGATGTCTCCGGTGGAAACCTGCGGAACCGAATACCGTTCCATGATGCGCTTGGCCTGCGTGCCCTTACCGGCGCCCGGCGGACCAAGCAAAACCACGGGACCTACATCGTGTGAGGTTTCCTGCGCCATCGAGTTGGCCAAAGCCTCCCGAACAGTGTTCCCGGCCAGCCTCATACCAGGCCGTCCCCGGTGCAGCAAACCCACACGACTTCCAGGCGGCCGAACCCGCATTGAGCGGTCTTGGGTCTCAGGGAAACCCGGACCTAGCGCCCAAGACCCAACCCCCGCTTTAGGACCAGTTCCTGCGGCCGCGGATGCGTCCGCTGCGCGGCGTGAATCCGTCGTAATGCCGCATGATCAGCTGCGCTTCGATCTGCGTGACCGTATCCATCGCCACCCCCACCACAATCAGCAGCGACGTTCCGCCAAAATAGAAATTCACACCCAAGCCGTTCGTCACCCACACCGGAAGCTTTTCAAAAAACGCCCCGCCCAGCCAGAACGGCAAATGGTTCAGGTGAATGCCGGCGATCATCCACTCGGGAATGAAAGAGATGATGATCAGGTAAAGTCCGCCTACCAGCGTGATGCGCGTCATAACCTCGTTGATGTAATCGGCCGTACGCTTGCCGGGACGAATCCCCGGGATAAAGCCGCCATACTTCCGCATATTGTCGGCGACTTCGCTGGGATTGAAAACGATCGACACATAGAAGTACGCGAAGAAAATGATGCCGATCGCATACAGCAGTGTATAAAGCGGCTCGCCCCAGCCCAGCATGCGAAACAAATCGCCAAAGTAGCGGCTGTTTTTCAGGCCATAGCCGATGGTCTGCGGCAAAGTGAGAATCGAAGAGGCGAAGATGACCGGCATAACGCCACCCGCGTTCACCCGTAACGGCAGGTGCGTGGACTGGCCGCCCATCACTTTCCGCCCCACCACCCGCTTGGCGTATTGCACCGGGATGCGACGTTCGCAGCGCTCGACGTAGACAATGAACGCCACCACCGCAATCATGAACACGACCAACCCCACCATCAGCACCGGCGTGATGGCACCCCAGGTGTCGTTCATGGCCTTTTGCACCAGATCCTGCACGCCGCGCGGCAGGCCCACCACGATGCCGGCAAAAATCAGCAGCGACATGCCGTTGCCGATGCCGCGGTCGGTGATTTGCTCACCCAGCCACATGACGAAACAACTGCCCGTGGTCAGGGTCAGTATGGTCATCAGGATGAACGCAGGACCGGGATGAAGCACGAAGTCTCCGGCCTTTTCCAGGCCGATGGCAATGCCGAACGACTGGATCGCGCTGAGGATGACGGTGATGTAGCGGGTCCACATCGTGATCTTCTTGCGGCCCATCTCGCCTTCTTTTTGCAGCTTGGCCAGGGGCTCATAGACCACGGTCAAAAGCTGCAGGATGATCGATGCCGTGATGTACGGCATGATGCCCAGGGCGAAGATGGTCATGCGGCGAAGGTTGCCGCCGGAAAACAGATCCACGAAACCCAGAAGCGATCCCGCATTTTGATTGAAGGCGGCTTCCAGCTTGATGAAGTTGACGCCCGGCGTGGGAAGATGGCCGCCCAGCCGGTAGATCGCGAGCATGGCCAGGGTAAATAGAACCCGCTTGCGCAGGTCGGGGATGCGGAAGATGTTAGCCAGCTTCTCGAACATTACTGCAAGACCTCAACCTTGCCGCCCGCCTTGATAATTTTTTGCTGCGCCGATTGGGAGAATTTGTGCGCGTGCACGATGATCGCCATCGTCAATTCGCCGTCGCCCAGAATCTTCACTGGAAGCTTGGCCTTGATGACTCCCGCTTTGCGCAACACTTCGGGCGTGATGGGCGAAGCGAGCAACTCCGCGCCCAGTGCGGCCAGGCGCTCCAGGCTGACGATATTGAATTCCTTGCGGAAGATATTGGTAAAGCCGCGTTTTGGCATGCGGCGGTGCAGCGGCATCTGCCCGCCTTCAAAACCGCGGATCAGGCGCATGCCGGTGCGCGAACGTTGCCCTTTGTGTCCACGGGTCGAAGTCTTTCCCATGCCGGAGCCCATACCGCGGCCCACGCGCTTGCGCTTTTCCGTCGCCTTCTTTGGTGCTCGAATGTTCGATAAATTCATGATTCTCTCTCGACCCCGATCTCCGATTTTAGGTCTTAAGGGTTGGATCTTACGGAAACTGAACGCCCAAGACCTGCCATCTGAGACCTGTCCTGCACAATCTCAACCAGATGAGGAACCTTGGCCACCATGCCTCGAATCGCCGCATTGTCCGGACGCTCAATCACCTGGTTCAGACGGGTGAATCCCAGTCCCCTGACCACCAGCTTCTGTTTCACGGGGGCGCAAATGGCAGACCGCACCCACTTCAGGTGAATCTTTCCGCTCGCAGCACTCGTTTTTTTTGCCGTCATCGCTAATTCCCCAATCTCAATATGAGCACCGTTACTCGTTACTCGGTACCTTCCTAAAGCTCCTGCACCGTTTTGCCCCGCATGGCGGCGACGCCCTCGCGGCTCTTCAGGTGCCGAAGCGCGTCGAAGGTCGCCTTGATCACGTTGTGCGGGTTGGTGGTGCCGATCGACTTGGTCAGCACGTTCTGGATTCCCACCGAAGTCATCACCGCGCGCACCGCGCCCCCGGCAATTACTCCCGTACCTTCAGGAGCCGGCTTCAGCAGCACCCTCCCGGAACCATAGCGTCCCAACACGAGATGCGGAATCGAAGTCTGCGTCAGGTTCACCTTGATCAGATTCTTCTTCGCGGACTCGATCGCCTTGCGAATGGCCTGGGGAACCTCCTTGGCCTTGCCCGCGCCGTGGCCCACCACCGCCGCCGAGGGATCGCCCACCACCACCAGCGCCGCGAACGAAAGGTTCTTGCCGCCCTTTACCACCTTGGTCACGCGGTTGATGGCGACCACCTGGTCTTTCAATTGAAACGAATTCGCGTCGAGCTTCTTAACGACTGTTGGCATTCTTAAACTCTCATTTCACTTAACGATTGTGTGATCGGTGATTCTGCGATTGAAAACCTATAGCCGAACGCACTTTCAATCGCCCAATGACTCAATTAATGGTTCAATCGCTCAGTTTCTAGAATTGCAATCCCGCTTCACGCGCCGCATCGGCCAGCGCCTTCACCCGCCCGTGATAAATGTAGCCGCCGCGGTCAAACACTACCTTGCTCACGCCCTTGGCCCGGGCGCGCTCTGCAATAGTCTTGCCCACGGTTTTCGCGGCCGCCACGTTGCCCCCCGTCCGCCGATCTTCTTTTTTGCCTTCGGCGGAACTCGCCGAAACCAGCGTCTTGCCGTGCAGATCGTCGATCACCTGCACGTAGATGTGATTCAACGAGCGGTAAACATTCAGCCGCGGACGCTCCGCCGTACCCTGCAACTTCTTGCGGATACGCTCATGAATGTGCCCGCGCTTCTGGTTTTTTGATTTCTTCGTAAACATAAAATCTGTCCTTGTTCGCGAACCGCCGCTCCCGGCCGCTACTTCGCTCCGGTCTTGCCCACCTTCTTCTTCAACCTCTCGCCTGCGTACCGCACACCCTTGTTTTTGTAGGGATCGGGGGGGCGCAAAGACCGCATCTCCGCCGCCACCTGCCCCACCTGCTGCCGGTCGATTCCGGTGAGCGCGATCTTCGTCTGCTTGGGATCCACGCTGGCCTGGACGCCGGTCGGCAGCGGATACTCGATGGGGTGCGAGTAACCCAGGTTGAACACCACCATCCCCTTGCCCTTCATCTCAGCGCGGTAGCCGATGCCGACGATTTCCAGTTCGCGCGTCCAGCCCTTGGTCACGCCTTCGACGGCGTTATTCACCAGGGCGCGCGCCAGTCCGTGCAGGGCGGCCTGCGAATCGTTCTCGCGCAGGGCGACGATGTTTCCGTCCTTCTGCTCCACCCTGATGCCTGAGGGAAGGGCCGTGTCCAGCTTGCCCTTCGGCCCCTGCACCAATACTGTGTTGGCCTCGATTTTGACCGTCACCCCTGGGGGGATCGGAATCGGCTTTTTCCCAATTCGTGACATAAGTGTCTAGCTTCTAGCTCCTGGCTTCTAGCCAGGAGCTTCTGTTTTGAGTTTCCATCTCGCGTGCCTTGCCTTTAGCCAGCAGCCAGAAGCTGGTAGCTAGAGGTCCCCTTACCAGATCTCGCACAACAGTTCTCCGCCTACGCCTTCCTTGCGCGCCTGGCGCCCGGTCATCACCCCGCGCGGCGTCGTGAGGATGTTAATCCCCATCCCGCCCAGCACCCGCGGAATCTCGCTGCGCCGCACATACACCCGGCAGCCCGGTCGCGACACCCGCTCCGCCTTTGAAATCGCCGCCTCGTTGTGCGCGCCGTACTTCAAATAGATCCGGATAATCTTGTGACCTTCCTCCTCGGTGGCCTTGAAATTCGAGATGTAGCCTTCTTCCTTCAGGATGCGGGCGATCTCCACCTTCAGCCGGGAAGCCGGAACGTCCACCTTCTGGTGCCGCGCCTGCAGTGCGTTGCGCACCCTCGTCAGCATATCTGCCACCGGATCGGTCAACCTCATCGTTTGCTTCTCCTCTCGCCACCCGTTCGCTCCGCGTTCGGCGGAGAACCTGCGGCAGCTTGCTTACCTCATGCTTCTTCAGCCCTGTCATCGCGTGCGAGCCGTCTTCTATCTCGCAAAGACGACGCGGCGCGCTCAAGCGCACGCCCATCGGGCGCTTCCCTACCAGGACGACTTCGAGACTCCCGGAATCTCCCCGCGCAGCGCAAGCTGGCGGAAGCACAAGCGGCACAGCCCGAACTTGCGCAAATAGGCCCGCGGCCGTCCGCATATCTTGCACCGGTTGTGGCGGCGCGTGGAAAACTTGGGCGTCTTCTCTTTGTTATTGCGCGCTACTTCAAACTTCTTTTGGATCTTCGCGTCTTTAACTCGTTTCGCTGTAGTCATGCAATCCTTAAAAATCTTTCTCCTCGAAGCTTGAACCGCCTAAAACTTTTGAAAACCCCTACTGCGTGCGGAACGGCATGCCCAGATGCTTCAACAGCGTGCGCGCCTGGTTGTCGTTCGCCGCCGTGGTCACAATCGTCACGTTCATGCCTTTCATCTTGTCGACCTTCTCGTAAGAGATCTCGGGGAAGATCAACTGGTCGTGCAGGCCGAGGGTGTAGTTGCCGCGGCCATCGAATGACTTGGTGGACACCCCGCGGAAGTCGCGCACCCGCGGCAGCACGATGTTCACCAGCCGGTCGAAAAATTCATACATGCGGTCGCCGCGCAGCGTCACCATGGTTCCGATGGCCTGTCCTTCACGCACCTTGAAGGCCGCAATCGACTTCTTGGCCTTGGTCACGATCGGCTTCTGGCCGGCGATCTGTCCCAACTCGTTCACTGCCGGGTCGAGCACCTTCGAGTTCTGCGTGGCCTCGCCCATGCCCATGTTGACCACGATCTTGTTCAGGCGTGGAACCGCCATTGTGTTTTTAAGCTCAAGTTCTTTCAACAGAGCCGGGGCAACTTCCTTCTCGAACTTCGCGCGCAGGCGCGGCCGCTCCTTGGCGCTGTGCCGCGCCTGCTCCGGAGCCTTCTGCTCCTGCGCCGCATCCTTCGACGATTTCTTGTCTTTATCTTTTGCCATCGCGTCTGTTCAACTCCGTGAGAATTGAGCGATTTTACGATCGGGCCATTGGGTGATTGAGAATCAAGAACCTCATCCCCTCAGATGTTCAATCGCCCAGTCACCCGATTGCTCCGTCACTCAATCATTTATCCAGCGTCGTTCCGCACTTCTTGCACACCCGGACCTTGCGGTCGCCGCGCTCTTCATGTCCGATGCGCACTGGACCGCAGGTCGGGCAGACCAATTGCACGTTGGAAAGTGCAATCCGGCTCTCCTGCTCGGCAATTCCGCCCGCGATGTTGCGCTGCGGGTTGGGGCGCACATGTTTTTTCACGATCATCACGTGCTCAACCAGCAACTTGGCGTCATCGGGAAACACGCGCAGCACGCGTCCTTCCTTGCCCTTGTCCCGTCCCGTGATCACCTTGACGGTGTCGTTGCGCCGGATATCCACTCGCTTGTGTACTGTGCTGACGGTTCGCATTCCAGTTCTCAATTCCTATGACTTAATTCGTGTTTCCCGTTCTCGGTACTAGGCACTCGCGACTGGCTGCTAGATCACTTCGGGCGCCAGCGAAACAATCTTCAAAAACTTCTTCTCCCGCAACTCGCGCGCCACCGGACCGAAGACGCGCGTCCCCACGGGCTCGCCGGCGTCATTGATCAGCACCGCCGCGTTCTGGTCGAAGCGGATGTAGGTTCCGTCGCGCCTGCGATGCTCCTTGCGCGTGCGCACAATCACCGCCTTCACCACTTTGCCCTTCTGCACCTGGCCATCGGGAGCGGCTTCCTTCACTGCAGCGGTGATAATGTCGCCGAGGCCGGCATTCAGCCCGGTCGAACCGCCGAGCGGCAGAATCATCTGCAGCTTGCGGGCGCCGGAGTTGTCGGCCACCTGCAGCATGCTTCTCATCATCACAGCCATGGCTTCAATCTCCCGTTCCCTCGGTCATCCCGAGCGAGACCCCTTTTGTCCCGCGAAGGACTTGGACAACCCGCCCTCCTCGGAGCCTGCCCTAGGAGAGCGGCAGCGACCGAAGGGCGGGCTCGGCCCGCTTCCTTACTTTGCGTCCTGCTCCAGCACGATCTCCGGCACCAGCGTTGTCTTGCGCACGATCTCCTTCAGCTTCCAGCGCTTCAGCTTCGACAGCGGACGCGTTTCTTCGAGCCTTACCACGTCGCCGACATGGGCATCGTTGTTCTCGTCGTGCGCGTAGAACTTCTTGTTGCGCGCCACCACCCGGCCGTAGAAGGGATGCGCCTTCTTGCGCGTCACCTGCACCACGATGGTCTTGGCCATGCGGTTCGCGACCACCTCACCCACCACTTCCTTGCGCCGGCCCCGTAGCTGCTCACTCTGCGGGGTCTGGGACCGAGGAACTGGAGGTTTTCCAGCTGCGGTTTGCGGCATCAGCGTTTCTCCGTTGCGGCGGCGCGCGAACGCTCGCCGATGATTGTCTTGACGCGCGCTATATCCTTGCGCAGGCCGCGAATCTTTTTCAGGCTCTCGGTCTGGCCCATGTTCAACTGAAACTTCAGCTTGAACAACTGGTCCGCGAGATCCTGCCCCTGGTGCTGGAGCTCGGCGTCGGTTAAGTTGCGAATCTTGTCGGGTTTCATAAATTCCTCGAGGCTTTCAGCCATCAGCTTTCAGCAAAACCGAACCGCAACTCTTTCTCCTGGCTCACAGGCGATAGCTGACCGCTTCCTTCAGCGCGCCGTCTCCCGCTTGACCAGCGTCGTGCGCAGCGGCAGCTTGTGTGACGCCAGGCGCATGGCTTCGGTCGCATCCGCTAGCGCAACCCCTTCCATCTCAAACAGAATCTTTCCCGGACGCACCACCGCAACCCAATGATCGGGCGCACCCTTGCCCTTGCCCATACGGGTTTCGGCCGGCTTCTTGGTCACCGGCTTGTCGGGAAACACCCGGATCCAGATCTTGCCGCCGCGCTTCACAAAACGGGTCATGGCAACGCGGCTGGCTTCGATCTGGCGATCGGTGATCCAACCGGGCTCCAAAACCTTCAGCCCAAAGTCTCCAAACGCCAGCGTGCTGCCGCGCCAGGCTTTGCCCGTCATGCGCCCGCGCTGCTGCTTGCGATACTTAACTTTTTTTGGCATCAACATAAGTCAGCTCTCTTTGCCATCCTGAGCGAGACGTTTTCGGAACCCGGCCGATCCAAGCCTTCCCTAGAACGCCCCCACGCCGGTCTGCTGCTCCCGCTTCTTGGCGGGAAGAATTTCGCCCTTGTACACCCAGCACTTCACCCCGATCACGCCATACGTGGTCCGGGCTTCCGAAAATCCATACTCGATATCGGCCCGCAGCGTGTGCAGCGGCAAGCGACCCTGCAGGTACCACTCCGAGCGCGCGATTTCATTGCCGTTCAGCCGTCCGCTCACCCGCACTTTGATGCCTTTGCAACCGAAGCGCAGCGCCGAATCCACCGCCTTGCGCATGGCCCGGCGGAAGCCCACGCGCTTTTCCAGTTGCAGCGCAATCGCCTCGGAAACCAGCTGCGCGTCGAGTTCGGGCTTGTGCACCTCCTGGATGTCGACGAACACATCCTTGCCGCTGGTGCGTTTCTGCAAGTCGGCCTTGAGCTTGTCGATTTCCGCGCCCTTGCGTCCGATGATAATGCCCGGTCGCGCCGTCTTGATGATGATGCGCAGCTTGTTGCCCGGACGCTCGATCTCGATCGAGCTGACGCCCGCCGATTTCAGCTTTTCCTTTAATTCGTTCTTCAGCTTCACGTCCTCGAAAAGCTGTTTGTCATAGTCCCGCTCCGCAAACCAGCGCGACTTCCACGGCTTCGTATAGCCGAGGCGAAAACCATAAGGATGGACTTTTTGTCCCATTGCTTCTCCTAATCAACCCCGCAACCCTGTCACAGTCAAACTCAAACTGTTGTCATTCCGAACCCGCGCAAAGCGCGGGCGAGGAACCTGCTTTTACCTTACTTCGCGGCCGCCCTCTTCTTGCC
>JBARJF010000108.1:0-88170 GCA_049800135.1 Candidatus Sulfotelmatobacter sp. | reverse complement strand
CGCGCGGCGTCAGCCTGCGTGAACTTGCCATGCAATTCGGCGACGAAGCTACCCGAGAGGCTCGCGCTGCGATTGCGGAGCTTGTAGACGCCGGGCTGATGGAGCAGCGGGGCGACCTCGCTTGGCTGACATCGCGCGGGCGCCTGCTTTCGAACGAAGTATTCGAGAAATTCATAGTCGCTGATGAGGTCGCTCGCTGATTCTCCCGGCTGGGCGCAATGAATCTGCGGTCATCAGTTCCTGCAAACCATCCGGTCGGTTGGGATGAAGGCGGTTATGCTCATAATCCCCAATGATGACGCGGCTTTCACCCCTTTATCGTTCCTCTACCCTCGGTAACTTTTCCAGCTTCCGGCGCTATGTTCTAATCACAATCAGCCGTAGCCGGTGGAGGAGTCTTGGATTTTCAACTGAACGACGAGCAGCAACAACTGAAGAAAAGTGTTCGCGAGTTCGCCGAGCGCGAGATCCTGCCCAACGTCATGAGGTGGGACGAAGCGTGCGAGTTTCCGCTGGCTACCATCAAGGAACTGGGCAAGCTCGGATTATTGGGGACGGTTTTTCCCGCCGAATTGGCCGGCGCCGGCATGGGCTACGTGGAATATGTGCTTGCCATCGAAGAGTTGTCGCGGGTAGATGGCTCGGTAGGCATTATTGTCGCGGCGCACACCTCGCTCTGCTCCAATCACATTTTTCTCGCCGGCAGCGAAGCGCAGAACAAGAAGTACCTCACCAAACTGGCTACGGGCGAGTTCATCGGCGCCTGGGGATTGACCGAGCCATCTTCGGGATCGGACGCGGGCAGTGCCCGCATGACCGCGCGGCGCAAAGGGCGTGAATGGGTGCTGAACGGAACCAAAACCTTTTGCACCAACGGTCACTATGCCGACGTGATCGTCGTGCTCGCGGTGACCGACCGCACGGCCCACACGCACGGGCTTTCGGCCTTCATCGTCGAGAAAGATACCAAGGGGTTTCGTCCTGGTAAGAAAGAGAACAAGCTGGGGCTGCGGGCCAGCGACACGGCGGAGATGATCTTTGAAGATTGCGTAATTCCCGCGGAGAATCTGCTGGGCAAGGAAGGCGACGGCTTCATCGATGCAATGCGCGTGCTCGATGGCGGCCGCATCTCGATTGCGGCTCTGTCGCTGGGCATGGCGCAGGGGGCGTACGAGGCCGCGCTGAACTATGCCAAAGAGCGTCGACAATTCGGCAAGGCAATCGGAGAGTTCCAGGCGATCCAGTGGAAGCTGGCCGACATGGCTACAGAGATTGACGCAGCTCGCCTGCTCACCATGCGCGCGGCGTCGATGAAAGACGCCGGCATGAAGACCACGATGGAATCATCGATGGCAAAGCTTTACGCCAGCGAAGTTGCCGTGAAGTGCGCCAATGAAGGCGTGCAGATTCACGGGGGATATGGATTCATCAAAGACTATCCTGCCGAGAAGTACTATCGCGATGTGAAGCTGTGCACCATCGGTGAGGGCACCAGCGAGATTCAGCGGCTGGTGATTGCAAGGCAGTTGCTGAGGGAGTAAAGGTCCGCTTTTGGACGCCGCTCCGCGTAGAAAGTCCGCATAGGCCGAACTCCGGACAACTTCCTATTGGTGCGAGTGGTCTGCCCGCCGGTTCAGGTAGGCTCCGCAACCAGGCCAAAGAGCCCAGTGAAGAAGATCACGAGCGGCTGCGCTTTGCCTGGGAAACCGCAGAGCTGAGTCCAATCCATTGTCCAATCCATTTTGCCCGTCCTCTTTTACAGGTCTGTCCCCGAGAGATTCCGTGTGCTACTTAGCCGGGCAGCCCATTGCTATCCGCACCGCGTCTGCAACCTGACAGATTCGTGTGTGGCTCAAAGAGCGCAGAGGATACCTGGGTTCGATCAGAGATTCTTTTCTTACTACAGTGACGTCTTCGCCCTTCACGCAAGAGAGATTGAGGCCCGTCTCTCCGGGAGACAGGCGAATGTGGGTAGGAACGTCTTGTTCGATGGAACCTGTCAGTGGGGCAACCATGACGGTGTTTGCCCTTGGGTGTTTATTTCTGACATCAAGAGAAACGATCACAACCGGCCGCTCTACTTTGTCCGGAGGATCGGTGGGCAGCTTGACGTACCAGATTTCCCCCCGCCCAGGCATGCGCTTCATGCGTCACTCTTCGGTCGGAAACTGAGTTTCTGCGAATTGTCCCCAGGCACGATCTTCCTCCATCTGCTGGTCCGTCAAGGAGTCATAATAGCTGCTGAACGATGCGGAGATTTTCTTCATTTCACTCGCTTGCTGCTGCTGGCGGATGATCTCCTCCAAAACTGAGGAGATCGACCGACTTCGTCGTTCCCTACGAAGAGCTTCCAGGAACATCACCGATTGACGAGAAAGCGAGAATGTCTTCTTTTCCTTGGGAGCTGTGCTCGATTTGGCCATGGGGCTCTCTCGACTAGATCAAAGCCATTATAACACCTCCCATTTGTATGAACAAGGGTATGAATATTAGTACGAAGGATTGCGTCCGAAGGAGATTGCCTGAGGCGCGAAGCGCTATTTCCTGCTTTTCATTACCTGCTTTACACTGATCATTTGAACCCTGACAGTCAGACATGGATCGAGCAGCTGCGCTCCGGCGACGTGCGCGCCCTGGCTCGCGCCATTTCGATTGTGGAGAATCGCGCCCCAGGATGGTCCGAACTTCTAAAGGCGTTGTTTCGACATAGCGGGAAGGCGCGCGTCCTCGGGCTAACGGGGCCGCCGGGAGCGGGCAAGAGTACGCTGGTCGATCAGCTGACCCGCTTCTATCGCAAACACAATCGCACGATAGGCATCATCGCCGTCGATCCGACGAGCCCTTACACCGGCGGTGCGATTCTGGGCGACCGCATTCGGATGCAGGAGCATTTTTCTGATCCAGGGATTTACATTCGCAGCATGGCGACACGCGGTTCGCTCGGCGGCCTGGCGCGCACTACGGCCGATGTTACAACGGTGCTGGATGCTTCGGGGCGCGACCTCATCATGATTGAAACCGTGGGCGTGGGCCAGGATGAGATTGACATTGTGCGGCTCGCTGACATCACAATTTTGATATTGGTTCCGGGGATGGGCGACGATGTGCAGACGATCAAGGCCGGCATCATGGAGATTGCCGACATCTTCGTGATCAACAAGAGCGACCGCGATGGAGCGGAGCACGTGGAGCGCGAGATTCGCACGCTGCAATCGCTGGCCATGCGCCACGATGGCTGGACGCCGCCGATCGTGAAGACCGTCGCCAGCGAGGGAGTGGGAGTCGAGGAACTGGCGGGCGCAGTTGCGGACTATGAAGCGTATCTGCAGAAGGAAAACCTGGTACTGCACAAGAGTGTCGAGAACTGGCAGGAGCGGCTGATCGAGATGCTGCGCGACGCGATGCTGGAGAGGGCGCGAACACAGCTCGACGACGGCAGCCTGACGCGGCTGGCGGCGGAAGTGGCCGAACACAAGCGCGATCCTTATACGCTGGTGGAGGAGATCGCCGCGAGCGCGGGAAAAAGCAGACGTAGGGAAAAGCTGATGGCTCAGATCGATCACATCGGCGTTGCGGTGAAGTCGCTGGCAGCGGCGAAGGCAATTTACGAGAAGCTGGGTCTGAGCGTGTCTCCCGAGGAAACGGTGGAGCAGGAGCAGGTGCGGCTGGTAATGGTTCCCGTGGGCGAAAGCCGGTTGGAGCTGTTGGAGGCGACCTCGGGCGACTCTACGATCGCGAAGTTCATCGCCAAGCGTGGCGAAGGCCTCCATCACGTTTGTTTGCGGGTTCCGGATTTGGCAGCGGCCGTCAAGCGGTTGAAGAAAGACGGTGTGCGCCTGGTTTCGGCGGAGATTAAGACAGGCGCTGGCGGGCACGGATATGTTTTTGTGCATCCCTCGAGCGCGGGCGGTGTGCTGCTGGAGTTGGTACAGGAATAAGTCAAAGGCAACCGGCCACGGATTTCCACGGATCGTCGCGGATAAGGCAGGATCTTTAATTTCTTCATGCTTCTTCTCGCCACCGATACTTCCGGCAAGCAGGGCAGCATCGCGCTGGCGCGAGCCGGAGAGCGGTCTGCGGAGGGTGACGATGTCGAGGTGATCGAGATTGCACCCCTGGCTGGCGGCACTTTTTCCGCACAGCTGGTTCCGCAAGTTTCCCAGTTGCTTTCGAGGAACGGATTCGCTCAAAGCGATATCGGTGGTTTTGCTGTGGCCTCAGGGCCGGGATCGTTTACTGGTCTCCGAATCGGCCTGGCCGCGGTCAAGGCTCTGGCTGAGGTTTTAGGCAAGCCGATCGCGGCGGTCTCGCTGCTGGAGGCATGCGTTTTCGCCAGTGGCGCCAAAGGCAAGCTTATGGCTGCGCTGGACGCGGGACGGAGCGAAGTGTACGTGGGGGAATATGAAATCCCGGCTCCGGCTGGTCAAGTTGCACGCGAGCAGATTTTGACGCGGAGCGAATTCCTGGCCCAGGCGAAAGGATGGACGGTTGTGACTCCAGATTCGATTCTTGCCGGGCTGGCCGGCGCGGCCGGTCGGCCGGTTACCATGCTCGCGCCGCTTTCTTCCGCAGTGGTTGCCCAACTGGGCTGGCGCAAGCTTCAGTGCGGCAACACTGTGACTCCCGAGCAGTTGGAGGCGAACTACATCCGCCGCACCGACGCTGAAATGCTTGAGAGAAGCGGATATTAGCTTGCGTGTCCGATGGGCCAATGTCGCAGATGTGTCTGCCATGATGGTTCTGGAGCGCGCGAGCCCGACCGCCGCTCACTGGTCTCGGCAGCAGTACGAGAGATTTGCGACAACCGGCAGTTCGCCGGGCTCGGAACGCATCGCATGGGTGGTTGAAGATGAGCATGGAGGTGTTGAGCAAGCCTCAAGCAAAGCGCTATCCGTTATCGCATTCCTGGTAGCGCGCCGCATCGATGCGGAATGGGAGTTGGAGAACATCCTCGTTGCGGGAACGGTGTGCCGCCGTGGCATCGGCACACTCCTGCTGGGCGAATTGGTGGCGCACGCGCGCGCTGCAGGCGGAAGTGGCATATTTCTGGAGGTCCGCGAGTCCAATCACATCGCCCGGGCCCTGTACCGGAAGCTGGGTTTCGCAGAAACGGGGTTGCGCAAGGGCTACTATACGACTCCGCCGGAAGATGCAATTCTATGCCGCCTGAGCCTTTACTAGAACGTTCTCATAACGAGATTGCACCAATAATTTGGCATTGAACCATTTTGGGGGCTGTGATAGTTTCAGGCAGTGAATCCCGGTTTGGAGGTCTGCTGGATGCTGACTCCGAAAGACACTCTCCTGACCAGCCACGACGAGTTCCGTAAGCTGGCTCAGGAGCATATGCAGTATTCCACTCGACTCGAATCTCTCACTCAAAAGCGCTATCTCAGCGAAGACGAAAAGCTGGAGGAAGTCCGGCTTAAGAAGCTGAAGCTCCGGCTCAAAGACCAGATGCAATCGATTGAGCGGCAGTATCGACAGCAGTACGGAACGCACGTAGCATAGTTTTTTGGGCCCATTGGAATCGCGGCCGTCGCCGCAAGAGTGGTCTTGTATCTCCCCCCGGGCGCTTATCAGCGCCTTTCTTTATTTTGACTTACACATTTTGCCGGTTGAACGCGACCGGCGCCGCTGGCCTCTGCTTTATAATTGGCACTGATCCGGCTGTGCCTATTATGGTTCGTGACGGATACCTCTACGCGCTGGCTTTGATCGCTGCTGGGATTCTGGTGGGCTGGTTCGCAGCGCCTGCCTGGGCCCTGGCGCCTCTGCTGTTTGCGGCGTTTTTCCTCTGGTTTTTTCGCGACCCGGAGCGGGTGATCCCGGATGCGGCGGGCGGCGTGGTTTCGCCGGGAGATGGAAGGGTCACGGATGTTTCAATCATAACGGTGGGTGGCGAGAAGCAGGCTCGCATCAGCATCTTCTTGAGCGTTTTTGACGTGCACGTGAACCGTTCGCCGATTGCGGGAGTGGTGCGCGAGGTGCGCTACCAGCGCGGACAGTTCCTGAATGCCATGAATCCAGCTTCCGCGGAGCAGAACGAACAGAATATTGTCCGGGTGGAAGGCGACGGCCAGGTGGTGGTCTTCAAACAGATCGCGGGATTGCTGGCGCGAAGAATCGTCTTCCATCCGAAAGTGGGCGACCGGCTGGAGCGCGGCCAGCGCGTGGGCCTGATCAAGTTTGGGTCGCGGGTGGACGTGCTGCTCGACGCTGCCGCCGCGCTGCAGGTGAAAGTGGGCGACCGGGTGCGGGGCGGGGCGAGCGTTCTGGCCTACCTGCAGCCGAAAGGCGAATTGGCAGGTGCGGGGCATCATTCCGCCATCGAAGGCGGGCGCTGATGGATATTCAGACTCCAAGACGCAGGCTGGACGACCGGCACCCGCGGCGGATGCGCAAGGGGATGTACATCCTCCCTTCACTGTTTACCACGGCGAGCATGGCTGCGGGCTTCTACGCCCTCCTTGAGGTTGTTCACGCCAGCGCCGCAACCTTCTGGCATTTGGATAATGCCGCAAAGGCAATTGGGTTTGCGGTTTTATTCGACGGCATTGATGGACGTGTCGCGCGCATGACCGGAACCAGCAGCGACTTCGGCAAGGAACTCGATTCGCTGGCGGATGTGATCACGTTTGGAGTGGCCCCGGCGATGCTGGCCTGGACGTGGGGATTTCACCTGATGTCGCCGATCGCGCTTACCGAGTGGAACATCAAACTCACCCAGTTGGGAGCGATTGCCAGCTTCTTGTTTCTGATGGCTGGAGCCAGCCGTCTGGCGCGTTTCAACATCACCACCAACCCACAGCCTTCCAACCCGGGGCGGCCGGGGAAGAAATACTTTGTCGGCATGCCGATTCCAGCGGGCGCCGGAGTGATTGCGGCGGTGGTTCATTTCCAGTCCGGGGTTCCCCTCGATTCCTGGTATACGGCGATGACCTGGCTGGCGATGGTTGCCGCAGTGGGCTACCTGATGGTCAGTACCTGGCGGTTCTACAGTTTCAAAGACATCGATTTCCGCTCGCGCCACACCTTCCGCCTGATGATTTTGTTGGGCGCTCTGTTTGCCGGCATCTGGTTCTTCTCGAAGCCCGTGCTGTTCGGGGTTGCGCTGCTCTATACGCTCTCCGGCGTGTTCTGGCGCTTGCAGTGGATTTTCCGCCGGCGGAACCAGCCGCCGCCTCCATTCAAGGAGGCTTCGCAGACTTCATGAGTACGCCGTCTAAACTCGCAGGGCCGTCGCTTGCGGCTTCCGGGCGGGGGCAGCTTTATCGCGCGGCCATCGTGGGCGGCGCCACGCTCAAAGGCAAGGAAGTCGCGGAAATGCTTAACGAACGGAACTTTCCCGCCGTGGACGTGCGCCTGCTTGACGATGACGAGTCGATTGGCCGGCTCGAAGCGACGGGCGATGAGATCAACTTCATCCAGAGCGTGCGCGCGGAGCAGTTTACCCGCGTGGACTTCACTTTCTTTGCGGCCGATGCGGAGTGTACCCGCAACAACTGGAAGCGAGCCCGCGATGCCGGCAGCGCGATCATCGATCTTTCCGGCGCCTTGGAAGAAGAAGCGGGCGCCAGCGTGCGTTCTCCGTGGGTGGAGCGCGAGCGCGGCGAGCTTTGGCAGCCCGAGCTGCAACCGGCTCCGTGCGTGGTGCCTCATCCCGCGGCCGTGACTCTGGCGCTGCTGTTATTGCGGGCCCGGAAGGCCGGCGCCATTCGCAGCGCCGTGGCGACGATTTTTGAACCTGCGTCGGAACAAGGACAGAAAGGCATGGACGAACTGCACCAGCAAACCGTCAATCTGTTGTCGTTCCAGCCGCTGCCCAAGGACGTGTTCGACGAGCAGATAGCGTTCAACATGCTTGCGCGCTACGGGCAAAAATCGCAGCTCTCGCTGGAGTCGCTGGACGCCCGCGTGCGCCGCCACTACCAAAAGATTGCCGGCGCGGACGCGCCACAACCCGCCGTGATGCTGCTTCAGCCTCCGGTGTTTCACGGCCACGCGCTGGCCATCTTTTTGGAGATGGAGCAGCAGCTCGATCAAGAAGGATTGTCGCAAGCTCTTGCCGGCGATCACGTGACACTGGCCGGAGCGGAAGACGATTCGCAACCGAGTAACGTGAACACCGCGGGTCAGGCCAACATTCTGGTTGCGCTCAAACGGGAAGCGTCCCGGCCCAATGGAATTTGGCTGTGGGCGGCCGCCGACAACCTGCGCATCGCGGCCGTGACCGCGGTGGAATGTGCCGAAAGCATGATCGCTACCCGCCCCCTGGGAAAAATCCAATGAAAGCTCGAGGGGCGGCGTGGTTGGTGTTGCTCGTGGCCGGCACGGGTTGCGGATATCACACCGCCGGTCACACCGTGCAGCTTCCGCAAGACGTCAAGACGATTGCCATCCCTGCATTTGTTAACGACACTACCACTTACCGCATCGAACAGCTGCTGACTGCTTCGGTGGTGCGGGAGTTCACGACGCGGACGCACTATCACATCCTCAACACTCCCGGCGAAGCGGCTGACGCCACGCTGCGCGGCACCGTACTCACGGCCTCTTCGACACCGCTTACTTACAACTCGGCGACGGGACAGGCTGCCAGCGTCCTGGTGGTGGTAAGCATGAAGGTGGCACTCACGGACCGCCGGGGCAAGGTGCTCTACCAGAATCCGGCGTATCTGTTCCGCGAGCAGTACGAAGTTTCGCAGGATCTGACGAGCTTTTTCGAAGAGGACTCGCCCGCCTTCCGGCGGCTCTCGCAGGATTTTGCCCGAACCCTGGTCTCTAACATTCTGGAGGGCTTCTAATGCTAGAGTTTCATTGTCATCCTGAACCAGCGTTTGTTGCGCAGCGAAGGATCTGGGCGAGCCGCGCGAAGCTGCGCGTCTGGCTCGCTTCCTTGTCAAATTGAAGCGCTGCCTAGAGGCTTTTGCGAAGATTTTGTCGACGACGGAGGAGTGCTGATGCGGGCTTTCGCCCAGGCGGATCGGTTCGTCAGCGAACTTGAATCACGGAAGCTGCGGCCAGCTTATGTCTTCGTCGGCGACGAAGGGTTCTTCCGCAAGCGCTTCCGGGACGCGATTCTTCATCATTTCGTCCCGGTTTATCTTCGCGACTTCAGCGTGTTCGAATTCGATCTTTCGGAAAACGATTTGGCCGAAGTTCTCGACCGGGCCCGCACACCCTCGCTGATGGCGCCGTTTCAGGTTTTCTTCGTGCGCGGCGTGAAGACTCTTTTTGGCCGCGGCTCGAACCAAGAGAAGCTTGCCGCCATTGAAGACTATTGCAAGAATCCAAATCCCGGCGCGCTTATTGTCTTCGTCGCCGACCACATCAGCATTCCCGCCGACGCGCGCCGCATGGAGATGCAGGATAAAGAACGTTACCAACGCATCCGCGAAACCATGGGCCAGTACTGCGGAATCGTCGAACTGGCACGCGTGGAAGAAGGCGAAGCCGTGCGCTGGATTTCCGATTACTGCACCAACCGCAACCTGAAAGTCGATCCCGACGGCGCACGCGAGCTGGTCGATGCGCTGGGCGGCGACATGATGATGATCTCGAACGAACTGGAGAAACTCATGCTTTACGTCGGCGCCAGGAACCGCATCACGCTGGGTGATGTTGAGACCATGGTGCTGGCCGCCAAGCAGCGCTCGCTGTATGAGTTGACCGACGCCATCTCGGCCAAAGACCGCGTGCGCGCTCTGGAAGTGCTGGATGCGATTCTTTCTTCGGGCGGCGGCGAAGAAGCCGCCATCGGACACATCTACATGCTGGCCAAAACTTTTCGCCAGATGCTGGTGATTCTCGAACGCAACGTGCGCGACCAGCGCATGCTGTGGGCCGCGCTGTGGCAGGGTTTCCGCGTGCCCCCATTTGCCGCCGACGACATTATCAAACAGGCCCGCCGCTACAAATCGCGGCGCGAGTTGACGCGTGCGATCCGGCTGGTGGCGAGGGCCGATCTTGCTTTGCGTTCCAATCCAGTGAGCAAGCGCATGGTGCTGGAACGCTTGGTGATGGATCTGACCACCGAGGCGAAGCTGGAATCGCCGGGATGGATGCAGGAGCAGTTGCCGGTTTAGAAACTCTCAGCTCCGCGGGTTGAACATTCTGCTCTCAATCGACGCATTTCTATACACCGAACAACATGATCTGGAAATATCTTTTTGAAGGCCCTTGGATCGTTTTCATGGCGTATTGGCTGATTGCCGCCCTGAAGACGCAACGCACTCGGACAAAAGAGCCGTTCGCCTGGCGCTACGGAATCATGTTCATCGAAATCGTCGGCTTTACACTGATGTTCGACGGCGATGCCGATATCGGAGTTTTCGGCCACAAGGTGTTCCCGCGCGTTTTCGGTATTACCGTCGCCGGCATCATTCTCGTCTGGGCGGGGAGCGCGCTGGCCATCTGGGCGCGGTGGCACCTCGGCCGATACTGGAGCGGGCGGGTCACCATCAAAGAAGACCACAAACTGATCCGCAGCGGGCCTTATGCCCGCCTTCGCCACCCGATTTACTCCGGACTCGATTTGGCTGTGATCGGGTCGACCGTCGCCATCGACCATTGGCGATGCGTGGCGGGAGCGTGCATCATTGTTTTGGGCTTTTGCATTAAAGCCAAGCGAGAAGAAGCCATGCTTTCGGCGCAGTTCGGGGCGGATTTCGAGGAGCACCGCCGGCAAACCGGGTTCTTATTTCCCCGTCTGAGGGTCAGCGACTAACCGCTACTTCATGGCGTTGACGCGTGCGCCGAGCCGCGACTTATACCGCGCCGCCGTATTCCCATGCAGCGTGCCCTTCTGAATCGCCTTGTCGAGCGCGGAAACCGTCTGGCGGTAGGTTTGCTCGGCGGCTTGCTTGTCGTCCTTCTCGATGGCCTCGCGCAGAGTGCGCAGCGCGGTGCGCAGCCGGGAAGTGTTGGCGCGGTTGGTGGCCGTGCGCTTCGTGGTCTGACGGGCGCGTTTGAGCGCCGAAAAATGATTCGCCATATTGCTTGGTTACCCTTTGTGTTGGACAGCGAGATATTCCGGTGAGTACCGAATAAGCTATTTTACGGGACTTAGTCGCGGCGGGTCAAACGCTTGAGCCCAGTATTAGCCTGCTGGCGGCTGAAGAAAGAAAGGCGTCGAGTTGCGCTCGACGGACAGCCGGGGGCCGCTGTGCCCCACCAGCATCGCTGGAGCATCGCCATTGACTCCCACCTCGGCGCGGGGTAGGCTTTAACCAATGGTAGTGACTTGCCCTCTGGGCATGAGCATCCCGTCTGGTCCCGTCTCGAAGCGTAATCCTGTTTTGTCTGCGAAGTGGCTGAGGTGTTCGCGTTTGTGGAGAGCGCTATGGGCGGGTCGCCGCGCTTTGCTCGGTACCGCCGCGGCGGCTGTTCCCACTTGGTTTGCTAAAGAAATTGAATGAAGAAAAGCATCGGGATTAGTCCCAACATCGAGACCTTATTTGGCACGCGCGACGAGAATGTGCGCGTCTTGGAAGATGGCTTGAACGTCACGATCGACCTGCGGTCGAACGCCGTCGAACTGGAGGGCGCGGCGCGCGACGTGGCCCGCGCCGAACAGGTATTTGTCGACTACGAAGCCTTGCAGCGCTCCGGATACATTTTCAACAACGGCGACTTGAATAGTATGCTGCGCGTGCTGACGGCGGATTCAAGCGCAACCCTGCGCGGGCTGGCCGACGCCGGCCGCCAGCGCTCGCTGGGACGCCGCATGGTGCAGCCGAAAAGCGTGAATCAACGGCGCTATGTCGAGGCCATCGAGAAGCACGACATGGTGTTTGGAATTGGCCCGGCGGGCACCGGCAAAACGTATCTCGCCGTGGCGATGGCGATTTCCGCGCTGCTCGCGAAGCGGGTGAACCGCATCATCCTGGCGCGTCCGGCGGTGGAAGCGGGCGAACGGCTGGGTTTCTTGCCAGGCACCTTGCAGGACAAGATCGATCCTTACCTGCGGCCGCTGTACGACGCGCTGTATGACATGCTCGAACCCGAGAAGGTGGACCGCTATCTGGAGAAGAATGTCATCGAGATTGCGCCGATCGCATTTATGCGCGGGCGCACTTTGAACGATTCGTTTGTGATTCTCGACGAAGCGCAGAACACGACTTCGGAGCAGATGAAGATGTTCGTTACCCGCCTCGGATTCAACTCCAAGGCGGTGATTACCGGGGACATCACGCAGATCGACTTGCCAAACGCGCGGCGCAGCGGATTGCTGGAAGCGATAGATGTCTTGAAGCGCGTGGAGGGTTTGACCTTCGTTCATTTCGACGAATCGGATGTGGTGCGGCATCACCTGGTGCAGCGCATTATTCGCGCCTACGACGAATACAAAACGCTGGCCGCCGAGCAGCAGATGCTGCTGCTGGCGGGCGGAAAAAACGCAGAGCTGAAGGGGGTTGACTTGAAGACCCCCGAGGTGGCAAACGCGAGCGACGGATCCAGAGAGGCTTCGGGAGAATAAAGCGGCACACGGATAAGAGGGCTGCAACCGGGCCCTTTTTTATTTTGCGAGATATCCGCTGGTGAGCGCGCTGGGTGCAAGTTGGTTATCCTCCGGAAAAGAATCGCGGGGCTGAGCCGGTCAACGCTCGAACGCTTTTTGTTGCGGGCCCGGCGGGCGGTCCATCTGCGGGGCACGGTGAATGTGTTGGTTACAAATGGCGCCGAGTTGCGGTCGCTTAACCGGCGGTTCCGGGGAGTGGACAAGGCCACCGACGTATTGTCGTTTCCGGCGTTGTTGCGGGGGAATCAGGCTAGAGGCGCGGCCGGGGACGTGGCGATTTCGGCCGATCTCGCGCGCGAGAACGCGGGGCGGTTGGGCCACTCGGTTGCCGAGGAGGTAAAAATTCTGGCGCTGCACGGCATCCTGCACCTGGCGGGCTTCGATCACGAGCGCGATAATGGCGAGATGGCTCGCCAAGAAGGCCGGTTGCGGCTGCTACTAAAATTGGATGCGGGCTTGATCGAACGAGCGCGGCCCCGAGCCCGCGAGAGTGGGAGCCGTAACCCGCGCGAAGATCGCCCCGCGGGCGCGAAGTGGAGAACCGCATGAGTTGGGACGTTGCACTCGCGCTGGTCCCGCTGCTGGGCTTGTTGGCGCTGGCCTCCTACGTGGATCGCGTTTACCAGGAGATCGGCAAATTTCTCTCGCGCGAATTTCAGGACAACATCGACGTCTTCGAGCAGAGGGTTGAGCCCAACCTGCACGTGAGCCGGGCGCGGGCGTCGCTCTCCATGTCGGTGCTGAAACAACTGACCACTGCGACGATTGCCTTGCTTGTGGGCTATGCGGTTTTCGGCGACCAGCGGTGGGGCATCTACGAAATCCTGCAGGCTGCCATCAGCCTGATCGTGATCATCATCGTGTTCAATCAGTTTCTGCCGTTTGTTTTCTTTTCGCGAACCAGCGGCGCCTGGCTTGTCCGCTGGACAAGGTTGCTGACAACGCTGATTTATCTGGTGCTGCCCGTCACCATCATTCTGGGTTTTCTGCAGTCGGTGGCATCGCTGACGCGCCAAAGCATGAGCGAGCAACCGGAAAGCGCGGCCGAGGCCGTCGATGCGTTGATCGAAGCAGGACAAGAAGAGGGCATTATCCAGGAGGGCGACCGGGAGCTGATTCAATCGGTGGTGGAATTCAGCGGCAAGACGGTTCGCGAAGCCATGAAGCCGCGTCCGGAGATGTTTGCCGTGCCGGTGGAAACCACGGTCGAGCGCTTCATCGAAATGCTGCGCAGCAAGCACTACGCGCGGGTTCCGGTGTACGAGGGAAGCATCCACAACATCAAAGGCGTGGTTTATGCCCAGGATGTGTTGCAGGTGCCGGACAGCGAGGCTTCCACGCGTACCCTCGATACGCTGATGCGGCGCGACGTGTATTTCGTCCCCGAGAGCAAACTCGGCAGCGACCTGTTGCGGGAGATGCAGAAGAACAACATCCGCATGGTGATCGTGGTCGATGAGTATGGTGGCGTCGCGGGACTGGTCACGATTGAAGATCTGGTGGAAGAGATCGTGGGTGAGATTCGAGACGAGCATGAGAAGCCGGAAATCGTCAAGGAGAACGATCAGTCCTTCATAGTCTCCGGAGGCACGGACGTGGACCGCCTCGCCGAGTTGTTCGGAACAAAACCGGAGGGAAGGGAGTCGGCCACGGTGGCTGGGTTGGTCAGCGAATTGGCGGGACATATCCCGCAGCGCGGCGAGACGGTGGATGACGACGGCCTGCGCTTCGAAGTGCTGGAGTCAACCGACCGCAAGGTGGAGCGCGTGAGAATTACCGCGGTGCAGCCGCGACAATTGAAACTGATATAACAGGGTTAGGTCTCAGGTCTTAGGCGTCGGGCTCTGGGTACGATCGAGGAGTCTTCGCCATCCTCACTAGAACCTTAAGACCTAAAACTTGGCACCTAAAACCTGCATCCCTATGCCCTTCCGCTCTGGTTTTGTCTGCATTCTCGGCCGTCCCAACGCGGGCAAGTCCACCCTGCTGAATGCTCTGGTGGGCGAAAAACTCGCGATCATCTCGCCCAAACCGCAAACCACTCGCAACCGCATCCAGGGCATCCTCAATCTCCCGAAAGGTAAAAGCCGCGACGCCGCGCAGATCGTGTTGATCGATACTCCGGGCGTGCACAAGCCGGACAGCTCGCTGGGCCGCAAGATGATGGTCGAGGTGAGGGAGGCGCTGGAAGGCTGCGATCTCGTCCTGCTGATCATGGACGCCGCGCGCAAACTGGATCAGCGCGATGAGTTCGCACTTCAAATGCTGAAGCATTCGGCGACGAAAGTTTGCCTCGTGCTCAACAAAGTTGACCTGCTGCGCGGGGGCAAAGAAAAACTGCTGCCGCTGATCGAGGAGTATAAGAAACTGCATCCATTTCACGCCATCATCCCGATCTCCGCGTTGAAGCGGGATGGACTCGATATCCTGTTGAAGGAAGTGACCGCAGCGTTGCCGGCGGGACCGCCTTATTTTCCGGACGACCAGGTCACCGATCAGCCGGCGCGCTTCATGGCGGGGGAAATCGTTCGCGAGCGGGTGTTGCTCGAAACCGAGGACGAGTTGCCTTACGCGACCACGGTCATCGTCGATGGTTTCGAAGAGGGCGCAAAACTGACGCGCATTGCGGCCACGATTTTCTGCGAGCGCGAAGGCCAGAAAGGCATCCTGATCGGCAAGAAGGGAGAGATGCTGAAACGGATTGGCACTTCAGCACGTCTGCAGATCGAGCGCATGCTGGAGACGAAGGTTTTCCTCGAACTTTATGTCAAGGTGCAGCCCAACTGGCGCGGATCGCGCGGCTTTGTGGAGGAACTTGACTGGAGAAGGCAACTGGAGCGTCTGACCGACGGCCGGGTTGGACGGGCTAACGTGTTGCCAAGAACAAAGATGGCAAAGTAAAGATCAGGCGGCGATATGCCCTATTGGGCTGTCCGCGCTAGTTTAGCGGCCTAGCCTCGGTTCTCAGCGAACCTCGTTGGAGATTGTCGTACCGAGGTTTCGCAGCTAGAATGAAATAAGAGCAGTGCCGAATTGCAAGCCACGGGCTAACCTATGTCATCGTCGGATTCCTCCGAACCACCTCTTCCCGAGAAAGATTTTGATCCGGATAAGTTGCACTTGCTTTTGCGCGTAACGCTTTCCGCCGACCGCAAGGCCGTGGATCCGGTTTTACAAGAAGTAATGGCCGTGGTTCGTCAGATGAAGGGGGTGGATGACAAGGAAGATGCCATCGAATTAGCCCTGCAGGAGGCTCTCGCCAATGCCGTGATTCACTGCGCTAAAGAGGATCCCACCAAGATAGTGGAGTGCCTGGTGAGCGGTGACGAAGACCGAGGCATACTGATTGTGGTGCGGGATCCGGGGACCGGTTTCAGTCCCGAGGCCATCCCCAGTTGCACGCTTGGAGAAAACGTCTATTCCAATCATGGGCGCGGGATTTTTCTCATCAACCAGCTCATGGACAAAGTGGAGTTCAGAAAGAACGGCACGGAAATCCACATGGTGAAACGATAGCTCGGAGCCGCGGCAATCCTACTCTTTTGCCGCGATGCCCAAGGTTTTCATCTTGCGGTAGAGGTGGCTGCGCTCCAGCCCCAAAACTTCGGCGGCGCGGGTGACGTTGCCGTGATTCTCGTCGAGCTTCTTGAGAATAAAATCCCGCTCATAGGCGTCCCGCGCCTGGTGCAGGGTGGAGAACTCGCTTTTCGCGGCGCGCCGATGGCCATCGCGATAAACCAGCGGAGGCAGATGCTTACGGTCGAATCGTGTGGTCATGGGATTCATGATCACGATCCGCTCGATTACATTGCGCAATTCGCGAACGTTTCCCGGCCACGAATAGCGCATCAGGGCTTCCACCGCGTCGTCCGTGATCTCGCGTGGGCGCCGCCCGTAGGTCGCGGCCAGTTCCTTCAGGAAGTGCCGGGCAAACAGCGGAATGTCCTCCTTCCGGTCGCGCAAAGGCGGCACAAAAAAGGGGATTACGTTCAGCCGGTAAAACAGGTCTTCGCGAAAATTTCCCTTGGAGATCTCCTCCTCCAGATCTTTGTTGGTGGAAGCGATGATGCGCGCATCGACCATGATGGTTTCGTCGCCGCCCAGCGGAGCCACGCGCTGTTCATCGAGCGTGCGCAGCACTTTCGATTGAGTCTTCAGGCTCATGTCGCCCACTTCGTCGAGGAAAAGCGTTCCTCCGCTGGCTTTTTGAAACTTGCCTTCCTTGTCGGAGGCCGCTCCGGGGAATGATCCTTTGAAATGTCCGAATAGTTCGCTCTCGATAAGGTCTTCGGGAATTGCCGCGCAGTTTACCTCGACAAAAGTTTCGTCCTTACGCAAGCTTTGCCCGTGGATTGCGTGAGCCACCAGTTCCTTCCCGGTGCCGGACTCGCCGTAAATCAGAACGCGGCCGTTGGTGGGCGCCATGAGGCCAATCTGTTGCCGCAGCGCCTTCATGGGGATGCTGTCGCCGACGATCACGCTCTTGTTGTGAAGCTGTTTCTTCAGATCGACATTTTCGTGCCGCAGTTTCTTGGATTCGATGGCGTTCTTGACCACGATCAACGTCTTGTCGATGGAGAGCGGCTTTTCCAGAAAGTCAAAAGCGCCCAGCTTGGTGGCCCGTACGGCGGTTTCGATGGTGCCGTGGCCGGAGATCATAATGACTTCGGGCGAGTTATCCATCTCACGGATTCTCTCAAGCGTCTCCAGGCCATCGATCCCGGGCAGCCAGATATCCAGCAGCACCACCTCGTACCCGTGGTCGCGGCGCAGCAGCTTCAAGCATTCTTCGCCGCTTTCGACCGAAGCGGTTTCGTAACCCTCGTCTGCCAGCACTCCCTGCAGCGACTCGCGAATGCCAGTTTCGTCGTCAACAATGAGAAGTTTATGCATGTTGAGCGGTGACTGTGACCAACGCAGGTTCGGGAACGACCGGCAGTTCCACGATGAAGCGGGCTCCAACCGGCCGGTTTTCCTCCACTCGAATGGATCCATGATGCTCTTCGATCACGCGGCTTACGATGGCCAGGCCCAGGCCGGTTCCGCGCTTTCGAGTGGAGAAATACGGCAGAAAAAGCTTTTCCTTGAGCTCGCTGGTCACGCCATGGCCGGTATCGGCGATGCTGACTTCGACCGCATCGCGGCTGCCCACCAGCGCGGTTGAAATCTGAATCTCGCGCACCAGCGAATCCTGCATTGCTTCGGCGGCATTATCCACCAGGTTGGCAACCGCCCGCTTAATTGCCTCCGCGTCAGCCATGACTTTCGGCAGGTCCGGCGCGAGCGCCTTGTGCAGGCCGATGCCCTCCAGTCTTCCATGGAACATGGAAAGCGCGCTCTCGATGACTTCATTGATATCAGCAGGGTGCGGGTTGGATGCAGGGAAGCGAGCCAGCGTGGCAAATTCGTCCACCAGCCGGCGAACCGTTTCGACCGCACCGGCAATGGTTTCGGCGCAGGAACGAACGATATCCCAGGAGGTTTTGTCGGGGAGAGTGGCGCGTTCCAGATGGCGCTGAATGCGTTCCGCGGAAAGCGCAATCGGGGTAAGCGGATTCTTGATCTCATGCGCGACGCGGCGCGCTACCTCCCGCCAAGCGGCCTGCTTCTGCGCCCGCAGAAGATCGGAGAGATCTTCGAACACAATCACGTACCCCGAGCGCTCGTTCTGATGGCGCAAGGTGGCCACGGTGACGGCCACGTTCAGAGCCGTGCGCAGGAGCGGCATTTCCATCTGGCTGGTGGTCATGCCCATGCGGTCGGCGCGGCGCAGCAGCGGTTCCAGATCCTGCAGCACCTCCGGCGGAAATGCGTCCGCCAGGCGCGCTCCGCGCAGCAAGTACTCTCCCTCTGCATAGCCCTCGGGATGGAACATGCGCAGCAGGGCCTGGTTGGCGTGAGTGATACAGCGCGCCGCATCGAGGGACAGAACTCCGGTAGGGATGCTCTCGAGAATGGTCTCCATCTGGCGGCGGCGCTGGTCTAGTTCGGCATTGGCGACACTCGCATCGCGGCTGGAAGCTTCAATCTGCCGCCGGCTGGTCTCCAATTCCTCGGCCATGCGGTTGAAGGAGCGGACCAGGTCTCCGATTTCATCGGCGGCGCTGACGTCAATCCGATGATCCAGACGCCCGCGGGAGATTTCCTGTGTCGCCTCGGCCAGCGCGGCCAGCGGACGAGTTACCAGCTTCGAAAGAAACAGTGCCAGCCAGGTGCTCACAAACAGCACCATCACGGTGAGCAGAAGGAGCAGCCTCATATATATCTGACGCACGTGTTTGCGCTCGCGGCTGAGTTGAAGATAGCGCTGCTGGCTGGCTTCGATCTGCCTAACCGTTTTTGAGAACTCTGGCGGCAATGGCATGGCTACCAGAATCAAGCCATCTTTTCCAATGGAGGCGCTGCCCAGCGTGTACTCGGTTTGTTCCCAGGTAAAACGGGCGGGTTGGCCCGCGGCGGCCTGCGCCAGCGGCAGCTTCTCCTTCAAAACCGGCCAGGGAGCGGGGACTCCGAGGCTGGCCTCGGGAACTCCGTTTTCCAAAGCCAGGGCAAATCCGCTCTGCAAAGTGGGCTCGTGGCTGCGAAATTCCTCGACTGCGGCGGAGAAGCCGTGGCCATCGAAAGCGCGCTGTACTTCCGGTGAGGCAGCGATGGCAACCGCCTCCGAGCGGGCGTTCCGGGCCGCATAATTGGCAAGCAGCAAAGCCATGGCGTCGGTATCGGCGCGCACTTCCTCGACCGGAGTGGAAAACCATATGTTGATCGAGCGATTCATCAACCCGTAGGCAAACCAATACATCACCATCACCGGAATGAAAGAGAGCAGCAGCGCGCCCACCACCATTCGGGTGCGGAACTTCGATCCCAGTACGCCCAAACGCCGTTCGGCAAACAGCTTGAGCAGATTGCGCGCCAGTACGAAGGAAAGAGCAATGCACAGAAGCGAAATCAAAAGTGACAGGGCGTAGAAAACTACCACCTGCTGGTTGGTGTCGGGGCGCAGTATGGTTTTGTTAAACGCGGTTTGCGAAACCAGGACGGCGAACAGGAGAAAAACCGAAATCGCGAGCAGGATAATGACCTGCTTGCGGTTGGAGGTTTTCGGAGGTCGAGTTGGAACGGTCTGCACCACGCGAATTCGGGCGGCCCGGCCGCTGCCGGCCACTCGCAGCTTGCCGCGGCAAACGCACTGCAAGCAATTATAGATGCAGACGCGGATGCTGGAGGACCCTCCCACTGCCGGAAGCACCGTTAACGTCAACGCCGCGGCGAGCGCCCCAACGAAAGTTCCTCCAAGACCGCGCGATAGGCAGCTTTGGGCTGGTAGGCTCGATCAAGAAGCAACGCCTGCCCGCGAGCACCATGCGAATGGGATTCGATCCAGGAGTATTTGTCGGTGAATCCCCAGGTCTGGATCGCCGTGCATCCCGAACTGTCTAAACATGCCCGCACGATGCCGCGATAGACGCCGGCCTGGCGGGTCAAATCGTCGGCCCGAACCCGGCCATTGGAATCGATCGGCAGCGAGACGTCAAGCTCTGTGATGTGAACCTGCAGCCCGAGGGCCGAGAGCCGGGCGATGTTGGCGGCGATCGCCGCCGTGTCCACATCGAGCGTTATGTGCATCTGCAATCCCACGCCATCGATGGGAACACCCCGGCGCTTGAAATCCTTCACCATGGCATAGATTGCATCCGACTTGTGGTTCAGGCCCTCGCCCTCCGCTTCGTTGTAGAAAAGCAACGCGTGCGGGTCTGCCTTACGGGCCCAGCGAAACACTCGCTCGATGTAGGCTGTTCCATTCTCCGGCAAGCCAATCCCCGGCTGGTTGTACCAGAGGGAATCGCGCACCTTCCCGTTTTCATCCAGCGCTTCGTTGATCACATCCCACGCGAAAACCTGACCGGCATAATGCTGCATCACACGCGTAATGTGTTGGTGCAAAATCCGCGACAGTTGCCGGGAGCTGAAGTGGCCTTGCATCAGCCAGGCGGGATTGTAGCGTCCCCAAACCAGGCAGTGACCGCGGACCTTCATTTGATGCGCCTGCGCGAAGCGAACCACCGCGTCACCCTGGCGAAAATCGTAAGTGGCGCGATCCGGCCGCAGCACCCACCACTTCATGGCATCTTCCGGCTCAACCATGTTGTACTCGCGCGCCAGGGTGGAGGCGTAGGAAGTCTCAGAGAGTTGCGAGGGGCGCACCGCCGCGCCGATAAGCAGATCCGCGTCTTCTGCTTCCTGCCGCAACGATTGTGCGCAGCAGACTGAAGCCATCGTTCCCGCGAGAATTACGGACCGCCAAGATGTCTTGAACAAAGAACTCTTCCGAAGACTCTTTTTTCGTAGCGCCTTGGCTCAGACGCCTAAGACCTAAGACCTAAAACTCGGGACCCGGGGCCGAGTACCCGCCCTTCTTAGACTAGGCAGGAACTTCTGTAAAGGGCATCCGTCACATCGCGCCTGTGATTTTCTGCAATAGTTTTTCCCCACTCCCACGATAAGGCCGTGCATCTCGTTGTAGGCCTGCGCCACAGCCGTGCGCTTCGCCCTGCTCATTGCCGACGGAGAATGTCCCGCACCGGGAAGGCCCGCGGCCAGATACGGGCTCCCAATTTCACCGAAGTCGACAACCGTTTGCGCGAGCGGCGCCAGCGACCGCTCAAACAGACTGCGAATCTCTTCATAGCCGGATTTCTCGGGAAGGATTTCGTGGCGGGTGAGAATCCGCCGGGTATACGCATCGACCACAAAGACCGGATGGTTGCCAGCGTAGAGCAGGATGGAATCTGCCGTCTCAGGGCCGATGCCGTTCAGGCCGAGCAGTTGTTCGCGCAGCTTGTCTGTGGGCTGCGCAAACAACCTTGCCAGAGAGCCTTGGTATTGTTTGTCCAGAAACGCTACAAACACCTTCAGCCGCAGGGCTTTCTGCCGGAAATAGCCGGCGGGGCGAATCAAACGCTCGAGTTCAGTGAGCGGCGCCTTGCGGATCCCTCTCATGCTGAGCAAGTGGGCCGCGCGCAGATTCGCCAAGGCTTTTTCCACATTTGTCCACGCCGTGTTCTGCGTGAGATAAGCGCCGACAATCACCTCAAACCGCGACTCCGCCGGCCACCAATGCTGCGGTCCCCAGGCCTGCGATAAAGCGCGATAGTAGGCTCGAATCTGGAGTTTTCCTGCTTCACTTCGCAAAGTCAGAAGCCCTCGTCGTTGAGTGTACGCCGGCCGCAACTAAGGGCGTGGCCCATCCCCAAGACCTTACCGGCGCTTACCGAAGTTCATGTACCGGAGTCTGAGGATTTTAGTTTTGCAGCGAAAAAGCCCCATCTGGCGCGGGTTCTGAAGCTAGGCTGGCTGCGTGTTAGGGACGGCAACAAGTCCAAGTACTACGGTAACTGGTACGGTAATCGACTTGCGGTGACAATTTATGTCACCACAAAGACACTGCTCTTCTCCCAATGTAAAAGCAGCGATTTGTGCAAATGCCGGTGACGTTGCCCGGCATCGTTCCACTTAAGTGGATAGGAGATCGACGTATGTCTCAACGGCTGGGTGACCTTCTTGTTAAGGAGAAGATCATAACCCCAGAGCAGTTGGAACAAGCCACCAAGGCCCAGAAGGAACAGAATTGCCGTCTGGGGTCCGCCTTGGTGAAGCTCGGCTTCCTCACGGATGAAGACGTCACGAATTTCCTCTCCCGGCAGTATGGCGTCCCAGCCATCAATCTCTCGTATTTTGAAATTGACCCGGCCGTAGTCAAGCTGATTCCATTTGAAACCGCTAAGCGTTATCAGATCCTTCCACTGAGCCGGGTGGGCGCATCCCTCACCATCGCCATGGTCGATCCGACCAACGTCTTCGCGATGGACGATATCAAGTTCATGACCGGTTTCAACATCGAGCCGGTGGTTGCCTCCGAGAGTTCCATCCTGGCGGGCATCGATAAAGCCTACGGCGGGAAAGAAGGAGAAGACCTCGAAACCGTGATGCAGTCGATGTCGGAATTGAACGATAGCGACATCGAAGTGCAGGCGGAAGAGACGGAGATGGAGCTGGCGCAGCTGGAGAAGGCTGCGGACGAAGCTCCGGTGGTCAAGCTGGTGAATCTGGTGCTCACCGATGCCGTCAAGCGCGGGGCCAGCGACATTCACATCGAGCCTTACGAAAAGGAATTCCGCGTGCGTTTCCGTATTGACGGCGTACTGCAGGCAATCATGTCGCCGCCGATGAAGTTAAAGGACGCGATCACCTCCCGCCTGAAGATCATGGCCAAGCTTGACATCAGCGAAAAGCGGCTGCCGCAGGATGGCCGCATCATGCTGAAGATGAATATTGGCGGGCGCAAGAAGCAGCTCGACTTCCGTGTCAGCACTCTGCCCACTCTGTGGGGCGAAAAAATCGTGCTCCGCTTGCTCGACAAAGAAAACCTTCGCCTCGATATGACCAAGCTGGGCTTCGAGCCGGAATCGCTGGTCAAGTTCGAGAAGGCTATTCTCAAACCCTACGGCATGGTGCTGGTGACCGGCCCCACGGGTTCCGGCAAAACCAACACGCTCTATTCCTCCATCTCGCGCCTCAACCAGCCTGACACCAATATTATGACCGCCGAAGATCCCGTCGAATTTCAATTGGGCGGCGTCAACCAGGTCCAGATGAAAGAGCAGATCGGATTGAATTTTGCCGCGGCCCTGCGTTCTTTCCTCCGTCAGGATCCGAACATCATCCTGGTCGGTGAAATCCGCGACTTCGAAACCGCGGAAATCGCCATCAAGGCCGCTCTCACCGGCCACCTGGTTCTTTCCACGCTGCACACCAACGGCGCGCCCGAGACCATCACGCGCTTGATGAACATGGGCATTGAGCCCTTCCTGGTGGCAACTTCGGTTCACCTGATTTGCGCCCAGCGCCTGATCCGAAGGATTTGCAAAGACTGCACAGAGACGGTGGAGGTTCCGGTTCAGACCTTGATCGAGGAAGGCTTCTCACCCGAGGAAGCGAAGACCATCAAGATCCAGAAGGGCAAGGGATGCGGAGTTTGCAACAACACGGGATATAAGGGCCGCTGCGGTTTATATGAAGTCATGGAAGTGGACGATGAAATCAGGGAGTTGGTTCTGGTTGGCGCTTCGGCCGTCGAATTGAAAAAGAAAGCCATCGAGCGCGGCATGATCACGCTCCGGCGCAGCGGGTTGACCAAAGTAGCCGCGGGCATCACTACCCTGGAAGAGGTTGCTCGCGAAACGATTCACTAATTCAGTGAAGATTAAGAAGTTAAGAGGCAAGGAAGGGGCACGATCATGGGTCTGTCGTTAAGTGATTTGCTGAAAAGAATGCTTGAGATGAATGGCAGCGATCTCCATATCACCACCAATTCGCCGCCCCAAATCCGCGTTCACGGCCACCTGGTGCCCCTAGACCTTCCGCAGATGACGCCCGCCGAGACCAAGCAACTGGCCTACAGCGTCATGACGGACGCCCAGAAGCACCGCTTCGAGGAGAGCCTCGAACTCGACTTCTCCTTCGGATTGAAGGGGCTGGCCCGCTTCCGCGCCAACGTATTTAACCAGCGCGGCGCCACGGCGGCTGTGTTCCGTCTGATTCCCTTCGAGATCAAATCTTTTAACCAGCTCGGCTTGCCTGCGGTGGTGAGCAAGCTCTGCGACAAGCCGCGCGGTTTGGTGCTGGTTACGGGACCCACCGGCTCGGGCAAGTCCACAACCTTGGCGGCCATGATCGACAAGATCAACAGTGAGCGCCACGACCACATCCTCACCATTGAGGATCCCATCGAGTTTGTGCACATGAACAAGAACTGCGTGGTCAACCAGCGCGAGCTGCACGCCGACACCAAGAGCTTCTCGGATGCGCTGCGCGCCGCTCTTCGAGAAGACCCCGACGTGGTGCTGATCGGCGAAATGCGCGATCTGGAAACCATCGAGTCGGCCTTGCGCATCGCCGAAACCGGGCACTTGACCTTCGGCACCTTACACACCAATTCGGCCACCTCCACCATCAACCGCATCATCGACGTCTTTCCCGCTCACCAGCAACCGCAGATTCGGGCCCAGCTTTCGCTGGTGCTCGAGGGCATCATGTGCCAAAGCCTGCTGCAGACCATCAGCGGCAAGGGCCGCTCCATGATTATGGAAATCCTTATTCCCAACCCCGCGGTTCGCAATCTGATCCGCGAAGACAAGATCCACCAGGTTTATTCGGCTATGCAGTCCGGACAAGACAAGTTCGGCATGCAGACCTTCAACCAGGCATTGGCCACGGCGTACTTCCAGAAGCAGATTTCTCTGGAAACTGCGCTCCAGCGTTCCAGCAATCAGGATGAATTGCAGGAAATGATTAACCGTGGCGCCAGTTTGTTGAACCGGCCCACTGCGGCGGGCTCGGTTTTGGCGAAGGGGGCGGCGCCCGCCAAGCGCTAAATAACCGGCATCGTGAACGGCGGCTAGCGATGTGCGACCAGACTGGATTGCGCCGCTCGAATTTAACCAGTAGTGACGACACCGAGGAGAGGCTAAAACCATGCCAGTTTTCACATTTTCCGGCAAGGATGCGTCCGGACAGAAGATTTCCGGCGAGCGCGTAGCACCAAACAAGCAGGCGCTGGGGCAGCAATTGCGGCGCGAGCGCATTACACCGGGCGCTATCCGGGAAAAGGGCAAAGAGTTTGTCATGCCCACCTTTGGATCGGGCAAGGTCAAGGTCAAGGACATCGCCATTTTCTTCCGCCAGTTCTCGGTCATGATCGACGCCGGACTCCCGCTGGTGCAGTGTCTGGAGATTCTAGCCGCCAACCAGGAGAGCCAGACCTTCCAGAAGACGCTCACCGGCGTCCGCACCACGGTGGAAGGCGGCGCGACCCTGGCCAACGCCATGCGGCAATATCCCAACGTCTTCGATGACCTCACCACCAACATGATTGAAGCCGGGGAAACCGGCGGTATTCTCGATATCATCCTGCAGCGGCTGGCGACCTACGTCGAGAAAGCCGTCCGCCTGAAATCCGCCGTGAAATCGGCGTTGATCTACCCGGTTGCCGTGGTGGGCATTGCCGGGCTGATCGTCGCCGCCTTGCTGAAGTGGGTGGTGCCTATTTTCGCCAACCTGTTTGCCGGTTTGGGCGTTGCCTTGCCTCTTCCCACCCGTATCGTGATCGGGCTGAGCGGGTTTATTGGGAGTTTCTGGTGGGTCATCATCGGGGCTTCGATTGGTTTGGTCTTCGGCCTTAAGCAGATTCGCAAATCCCCGCAGGGCCGCTATTACTTCGACAAAACCCTGCTCTACATTCCGATCATCGGTTCGCTATTGCGCAAGATCGCTGTGGGCCGCTTCACCCGCACTCTGGGCACCCTGATCACTTCGGGCGTGCCTATTTTAGAAGGCTTGGCCATCACCGCCAGGACCTCCGGCAACGCCGTGCTCGAAGAAGCGCTGATGAAAGTCCGGAAAGCCATCGAAGAAGGCCGCACCATCGTCGATCCGCTCAGGGAGTGTGGAGTGTTTCCCAACATGGTGACGCAAATGATCGGCGTCGGCGAAGCCACCGGCGCCATGGACAGCATGTTGCAGAAGATCGCCGACTTCTATGAGGAAGAAGTCGACGCAGCTACCCGGGACATGCTGGCCATGTTGGAGCCGGCCATCATCGGCCTGCTCGGCGTCACCATCGGCGGAATCGTGATTTCGCTCTACATGCCGCTGTTTGCCATGATCGCCAAGCTGGCCGGATAGAACGATTCCAGCTTTAGGTCTCGGGTGTCAGGTCTTAGGCCCAAGACCACAAACGCTCACGTCTAATGCCGAACGCTTTAGACCTGAGACTAAGACCTGACAGCTAAACCCAAGAGCCGTGATAGCAATGCAATCGACCTTTGACGAGCGGAACTGGCTGGCCTGGCTGGTTAAAGTACGGATTCTGATCCTGACCTTCCTGCTCGGAATCCAGTTGATTGTCGCGGAGTTGACGCCCACGCGTCTGCCCCTGCGCCTTTTCATCGGCACCATTCTGCTCTGGTATACCGTCTCCCTGTTCTACGTCGTCCTTCTGTCTTTTTGGCATGAACATCGCTTGCAGGCGTCCTTGCAGGTCCTTACTGATCTCATTCTGGTTAGTCTCGTGGTGCATGAGACGGGAGGTTGGGACAGTTCGTTGAACTTTCTCTATCCTCTGGTCGTCATCGTGGCCGGCATCCTGCTTCCGCGGGTCTGGGCCTATCTGGTCGCGGCGCTCGCCTTTATTCTTTATGGTACTGTCCTCGAACTCAACTATTACGGGGTTGTCCGGTCCTACTGCACTACTCATCCTGCATTGAAAGCGCTGCAGGGAATCATTTTTGTCAACCTGTTCGGCTTCCTCGCCGTGGCTTACCTCGCCGGCCTCCTGGTCGCCAAGTTGCGCCAGGCCCGGGTGCAGCTGAAAGATACCAGCGGAGCGCTCGAGGATCTTCGGATCCTGCACGAGAATATTATTCAATCCATCAGCAGCGGATTGATCACCACCGGTCTCGATGGGCGCATTACGCTGGTCAACAGCGCGGCGCAAAAGCTTCTGGAGCGCTCGCAGGACCAGTTGCTGGGGAAACCGGTCACGGGGTTATTCCTCGATGCGCTGCCCAACGGCGAGTCGCAAACCCACGCCGAAGTTCGCTTCGACACGGCGGAAACATTTCGCCGTACGGTTCGCGTGAGAGTAGCCGCTTTGAATGGGCCGGAGCGCGGCGCGCTCGGCTGTGTCTATGCCCTGGATGACCTCACCGAGCTCCGCCGGCTGGAGCGCGAAGTCCGCATGCAGGACCGCCTGGCCGCCGTGGGCCGGCTGGCCGCGGCCATCGCCCACGAGATCCGCAATCCACTTACTTCCATCGCCGGCGCGGTCAGCATGCTTTCCGGCGTACCTGAAATGAACGAGGAACACCGCCGCCTGCTCGAGATCGTCACCCGGGAATCGCAGCGCCTCAACGGTATCATCACCGACTTTCTGGCTTACTCTCGCGGCAAGCAGTATCACTTCGAAAAAGCCGACTTGGTGCCATTGCTGGAGGACACGCTCACGCTCATGCGGCACCGCATGATCGCGGAAAATACCGGCATCACAATTGAGAGCCGACTTGACGTCCCCCAGGCGTGGGTGCTCGCCGACGGCGACAAACTCAAGCAGGTTTTCTGGAACTTCGCCGAAAACGCGGTTCGTGCCATGCGCCACGGTGGCGCTCTCAAGGTGGCCATCGAAGCCCTGGCAGACGACTGGCAAATTAGTTTTGCGGATACCGGAACCGGAATGACGCCGCAACAGACCGAGAAGATCTTCGAGCCTTTCCAATCGAACTTTGAAGGCGGCACGGGTCTCGGCCTCGCCGTCGTCTACCAGGTCGTACAAGCGCACGAGGGCAAAGTGTGGGCCCGGTCGAAGCCCGGGCAGGGAACCACTTTCGTCCTGAGGCTGCGGCGGCTTGAAGCCGAACGCCAGGCTGCCCAGGCTTCCGCGGCGGCAAGCTTCGCTGCACCTCGCTCGCCAGCTTCGCCGCTTCCACTCGCAGCCGCGGCAGCGGAAGGGAGGCTGCGTGGCTAACATCCTGGTTTGCGACGATGAGCGCTCCATCTGCGAAATGTTCGATATCGCTCTGCGCCGCGAGGGGCATCGCGTCGAAACCGTGCAATCCGGCCAGGCGGCCAAAAACAAAATCGACGGCGCCCTTTACGATCTCATCATTACCGATATCAAAATGCCAAACATCGACGGCATCGAAGTGCTGCGCCATGCGCATCGCGTTTCGCCCGATTCTCCCGTCATCCTCATCACTGCCGTCGACGACTACGAAGCCGCCGTGGAAGCCGTAAAAGCCGGCGGAGCCTCCGATTACATTCGCAAGAGTCCCGGCCTGGTCGATGAGATCAAGCTGGCCATCAACCGCGTTCTCGAGAAATCGGCTCTCAGCAAACAGAACTTCGCGCTGCGCCGCGACGCCGCTTCCCACAACTCGCTCGAGAACATCATCGGCTCCAGCCCGGCGATGGAAAAGCTAAAACAGACGGTGCGCACCGTCGCTTCCACCGCCAGCACCGTCCTGATTCACGGCGAGAGCGGCACCGGTAAGGAACTCGTCGCCCGCGCCGTCCACATTTGTTCGCCGCGTGCCACCGACCCGTTCGTCTCGGTGAACTGCGGCGCTTTCCCCGAGACTCTGCTGGAAAGCGAACTCTTCGGCTATTTGAAGGGAGCATTCACCGGAGCCAATCAAAACAAACGAGGATTATTTGAAGTGGCCGGCGGCGGCACCATGTTCCTCGACGAAATCAGCGAGATGACTCTGGCGATGCAGGTGAAACTGCTCCGCGTGTTGCAGGAGCGCACCGTGCGACCGGTCGGCGGCGCCAGCGAAATTCCCATCGACGTGCGGGTCATCGCCGCCACCAATCGTGACCTCGACAAAGCCGTCGCCGAAAACCTGTTCCGCGAAGATCTTTACTATCGTCTCAACGTCATTCCCATCCGTGTGCCAAATTTGCGCGAGCGCCGCGAAGACATCCCGTTATTGGCCAATCACTTCCTCAAAAAATATGCCACGGCCGCCAATCGAAGCATCCTCCGCGTCAACGAAAACTCGCTCGACGCTCTCTGCGACTACGAATGGCCCGGCAACGTCCGCCAGTTGGAGAATACCGTCGAGCGCGCCGTCGCTCTCGAAATGACGGACGAACTGCGCGTCGAACTGCCCGCGGAACGTCCCAAAGCTCGCGCCGCCGCCGCCGGGGCAGGCGCGGGAGGCACGTCCGAGGTTGCGCCCGGCGCCGTGCTGCCTGAAGGTATGGGCATGGAGGGCTACGTCGCCCACATCGAGCGCACGCTGTTGCAGAGCGCTCTCGACCGCTCCAACGGAGTGCAAACCAGGGCCGCCGATCTGCTCGGCATCTCCTACCGCTCGTTCCGGCACTTGATGAAGAAGTACGAACTGTAGTTAATAGCTAAGAGCTCTTCCCCTTCAACTGCTGCTTCCACCCCAGCATCCGCGCTTTCGCTCCCTCGGCTTCAGCCTCCGGAATCATGCCCTTTTTCTGATACAGCACCGACAGGCTGGTGTGGGCGAGCACGTCATCGGGATCCAATTCCGCAATCTGCTGTGCGACCGCGATCGCTTCATCGTAGCGCTGCAAATCCTGCAGGGCGCGCGCCAATCCGTGCATCGCCTCGGTAAATTTAGCATCGACCGCCAGCGATTCCCGGTAAGCTGCGACCGCCGCCTCCAGCTTTCCATCCGCCATCAAATCCAGCGCAGCATAGTAGTGGTCTTCGGCCTTCTGGCGAGTGTTTGCGTCGGACATGGAAGGAATTTCCTGGCGGAGTCAGGATTTTACCATGGGTTATCATGGTGCCATGCGCTACCGGCTCCGTTATCTTTGGAACGCCACCAGGGGCCATCGACTGGCGCCATGGCGCAGCCCGTATTTGCTGTGGCGCATCGAGACCTATTGCGGCGTCAAGATGACGCAGATCGGTTTTCTTGAGTTCTGGGAATTTGTCTGGCGCGAGCGTGCCAGCCTCTGGCGTTTTCTCAGGTGGACGGCCGAGATGGAGGGATACGCCCACCCCAAGCCCAAGAGCCCGTAAGCAACCGGTTACGCGCTCTTACCGGCCGCGGCGCCCCCGCCGAGAATGACGCTCACTTCATTTCCCTTGCCCACTCCGGTCAACTGGGCCGCGGCTCCACGGTTGGCGGCAATCTCCAGGAAACCCATACTTCCCAGAATGCCGAACACTTCTCCCGGCGCCCCCTCGGCATAGGCGCTGTGAATCTCGGTGATCTCCCGGCTCCCGACGACGATCTTGAACCCTGTGGCTCCCGCTCCGAAAAGGACGGGAGCGTCTTGCGGAGTGATGTTGGTGATCAGGTTCCCGAACTTGTCGACCTTCAGCACCACGCCCCGCAGGCGGTTGGCATCGACCGCTTTCGGCCGCGGCGCCGAGAACCGCACATATTCTTCCACCTCGTCTCCAAACTTTAGCGCTTCGACCTGCTTGGCCAGCCACGCCGCCACTGGAGCAAAGATATCCCGCGCGTGGAATGTGTTGCTCACCGGCTGCAGAAAATAATGTTCGGAAGTGATGTGCCGCACGTGCATCCGCTCCTCGCGCGCGTAGACCAGCGACAGCACGCCGTTGTCGGGCGCAACGAAATGATATTTGTCGCACGAAGCCAGTATTGGCCTCCGCGCCGTGCCCACCCCTGGATCTACCACCACCACATGCACGGTCCGCGTGGGGAAATAGGAATACGCCTGTGAAATCGTGAGCGCTCCATCGAGCACGTCGAACGCCTGCACCGAATGGCAGATATCGACAATCTGCGCCTCCGGCACGATCGCCAAAATGACGCCCTTCATGGTGCCAACAAAATGGTCGTTGTTGCCGAAGTCGGTGGTCAGAGTGATGATCGGACGGTAAGCCAAGATTTCCTCGTGGACGGGAGACACAGTTGTCCCGGACTCTCGAAAGTAATTGCTGGTACCTGCACAGTCAAGGCACGGAGGTAATAAGACCACACGCGCCACGGTTTCACCCAGCCACCGGGAAGACCAATAGCAGTCCTTCTTGCCTGACTGACTCCGTGGTCGATGTCGCCTGCGCTGCCTTGCTACTCCACTTGAATATCGCCCGATCCCGTGTGCAGCGTGAGCGATGGCCCTCCGCCGCGCACTTTGCCCACGATCTGCTTATGAGTTTCCTGGACGCGTCCCTGCACGGTCATAGTGAGCGGGGCGCCCACGTCGAGCGTGCCCGAACTGGTGGAAATATCCGCGTCGAAAGCTGCGTCCGCGGGCAACTGCACCCGCACGTTGCCCGATCCCGTGCGGATTTCCCACCCGCCCGTCTGCTTGCCTTCGGCGGTTATGTCGCCGCTGCCCGCATCGGCGCGAAATGAGCCCTGAATGCCACGAACCGTAATGTTGCCGGAACCAGTGTGCAGATCAACGTCACCCGGTCCTGTTTCCTCCACCTCGACGTCGCCGCTGCCCGTCTCCCCGCGCACCGCGCCAGAGATCTCGCGTGCCCGCACATCCCCGGACCCGGTCTGCAGCCGAATCTCTCCGGTTATCCGCGTGAGCTTCACGTCTCCCGACCCGCTTTGCAGATCCATGTTGCCGTGGGTGCCTTCGATCTTCTGGTCGCCCGAGCCGGTGTGGGCGCGGATCGTGGTGTCGGCGGGCACGGTGATTTCGTAGTCCACCGAAATATTGTGGGAGTTCACATAGTCGATGTGGATGCTGTTGCCGTCCTGCCGCAGCGGAGGATTCTGTTCAATTTCGGTTACATCGCCCTGACGGTCTCCCAGCAGCCAGTGCTCCGAAACATAGATCTTGCCGCGAATCGAAACCGATCCCGGCGGGCCGCTATGCACAATAATGTCGCCGGAACGGGTTTGCACCTCCAGATCTACCGGCCCGCTCACCTGAAAGGTCTTCGCGAATGTTCCTTGCGGCGTGGATGCAGCCGCAAAGGTGGAAGCAAACAACACGACCAGCGCGACGTACGAGGATCGCGCCGGAATAGAAGCAACCGCCGGGGAAATCCGTTGGTTAAACATGTCAATTAGCTCCACCCGAACCAGATATACCAGCCAAATCACGCCCTACTGCAGCACCACCTGCTCGCCTTCCTTCAACCCGCTGAGCACTTCCGTCTTGGCCCCGTTCGAGATTCCGATGTTGATCGCGACCTTTCTTTCGCCGTCCTTGGCCTTGGGATCCGGTACGTCCACCGAAGCCCTCTTGTCCTGGTCGTACATGATCGCGCCTTCCGGAATCTGCAGTACGTTCTTATGCTCGTCGAGAATGATTTCCGCGTTGGCGGTCATCTCAGCCTTGAGTTCGCCGCCCGGATTCTGAATCGAAACCCGCACTTCAAACGTGGTCACGTTGTCCTTCTCCACGCCCATCGGAGAAATCTTGGTGACCTTTCCGTAGAAGGTCTTGTCCTTGAACGATTCCACCTTGATGCGTGCCGGCTGGCCCAGATACACCTTGCCGATGTCGCTCTCGTCCACTTTGCCCTTTACATAGACTTCGCTGGTATCGCCCAGCGTCATCACCAGCGTGGCCGAAGAGCCCAGCACCAGGATCGAACTCACCGCGTCGCCGATTTGCACGTCGCGGGAGAGCACAATACCATCGATCGGCGAAACAATGTCGGTGTAGCTGAGCTGCTCTTCCAACTGCTTCAGGTTGGCTTGATCTTCCGCCACCTCCGCCCGCGATTGCGCGATCTTCGCCTTCAGCACCATCACCTGTGCCTTGGCTACATTCTGTTTATTCAGCGCCATCACGTAATTTCTGTCAGCATCGTCGAGCGCCGAGGCCGAAACCACTCCGTCCTTCGCCATGCCCACGGATCGCTCATAGGCGCGCTTCAGCAGCGGCACGTCTGGTCCTTCCGCATCCACCTCGGCGCGCTGGAAGTCGGCCTGCGAGCTGGTCAGGTTGGCTTCGGCCGCATCCAAAGCCGCCCGCGACTGCGCCACCTGCGCCTCAATCTCCACCTTGTCGAGTTGCGCCAGCAGTTGCCCCTTCTTCACCCGATCGCCGTAGTCCACCAGCAGCTTTTTCACGATGCCGCTGGCCTTGCACTTCACCTCGACCTCGGTGATCGGCGTCACTTTGCCGGTCGCCACCACGCTCTTGGCCAGGTCGCCTCGTTCCACCTTGGCCAGCTTTGTGGGATCAATCTTGACCCCGCCCCGAGTGGCCGCAAATACCCCGATGGCAATCAGCAGGACCAGCCCCAGCCCAACGCCCATCCAAACAAATGGCCTGCGACGCTTCTTCTTATGATTTCCGTTTCCGCTCACAACTGCCTCCCGATCATCGCCCAAAGTTGCCGAAGGAACCTATGCACTCTTTAATGTACGCAGCCTGAGTTGTGTTAGTTCCAGAGTTCTCGGTTTCGCTGGAATGCCCCGTGCCTGCGGCAAAACGACCTGCCATCTGCCAGTTAGACCGCTCCCGGAGAAAAAAGGTTAGCTCCCAATCCAAAAGGTTTAACTTGCGTCGCTCCCTACCCTCCGTGTGAGGGTTCTAAGCTCCCATCTCCTCTCGGTTCCCAGACCCTTTGGAATGCTAGAATTACCCGTCAGAACTGCGCCTAAAATGATCGCCTTTGTGCTGCTTCGCGTGCTGCTCATCCTTCTCCTGGTGGCGGCGAATGCGTTCTTCGCGGCGGCCGAATTCTCCCTCATCAGCGTACGCGAAACCCGCATCCAGCAACTCCTCGCATCCGGACGTACCGGCGCCCGCATCGTCCAGCGCCTCCATCAGCGTCTCGACGAAGTCGTCAACGGCGTCCAGCTCGGCATCACCATGGTCAGCCTCACCCTGGGCTGGATCGGCGAACCCATGGTCGCCCGCCTGGTCGAGAGCTTCCAGTTCGTTCACCGGGTTCCGCACGCCGCCGTTTATGCCCACGCCATCGCCATTGTCATCGCCTTCAGCCTGATCACCTACCTGCACGTCCTGCTCGGCGAACTCGTTCCGAAGACTCTGGCCCTGCAGCGCGCCGAACAGATCGCCCTCGCCGTCTCCGCTCCCATGGAAGCCTTCCTCACCCTCACCCGCCCCATACTGTTTTTCATGCGCCGCTCCGGCGGCCTCGTCTTGCGGCTTTTCGGCGCCCGTGACGCCCGCCGCGGCGGCGCCGTCCACTCTCCCGACGAACTCAAGCTCATCGTCACCGCCAGCCGCCAGTTCGGTCAGATCCCCGAATCCCAGGAAGAAATGATCCACAACGCCATCGAGCTCGATAGCATCACCGTCCGCCAGGTCATGGTCGCCCGTCCCGATATTTTTTCCCTGCCTTCCGATCTTACCCTCGACGAAGCCCTTAACCGCGTGGTCGAAGGCCAGCACTCCCGCATTCCCGTCTACGACCCGCAGCGCGGTTCCGAGCATATTGTCGGCGTCCTCTACTACAAGGAGCTCGTCCGCTGGGTCCGGCTTCGGCTGGTCAATCTTGGCCAGCCTCTGGCCTCGCGCATCGCCCGCACCCAGATTGGCCAGATCATGCACGATGTGCTCGTGGTTCCCGAAACCAAGGTTCTCGCCGAACTTCTCGAGGAATTCAAGCGCTGCCGCCGTCACCTCGCCGTCGTCGTCGACGAGTTCGGCTCCACTGCGGGCGTAATCACAGTCGAGGACATCCTCGAGCAGCTGGTCGGCGACATCGAAGACGAATTCGACGTCTCCCCACCCCAGCCCGCTCTGGCCGGCGAGTCCGTCCTGGTGCTCGAAGGCGCCGAAAACATCCGCGACCTCGAAACCCAGCACGGCCTCATCCTGCCCCGCGACGCCGGCTTCGAAACCCTCGCCGGATTCGTGCTCGCCCACCTCCAGCGCATCCCCTACCTCGGCGACTCTTTCGAATACGAAGGCCACCGCTACACCGTCGAAGAAATGGAAGGTCACCGCATCGCCAAGGTGAAGATCGAAAAGGTAGAAAATGTAGAGGACAAAGCAGAGCCGGCCAAGCACGCAGGAGATTGAACATGCGCAGCCCTGTCATCCTGAGCGGAGCAACCCCTTCGCAAAGCGAAGCGGTTGCGGAGTCGAAGGACCCCTTACCCGCTTGCGCCACCACCAGCTCCGCAAGGAGTTTCACCTACGCATTAACGGTTACGACTGGCTCCTGGCAACTGGGTACTGGCAACTGAAACTCCTACTCCAACGCGTCCTCTACACCCTCCCAGTAATCTGGCTCGTGGTAAGCCTCGTCTTCCTCCTAATCCACTTAGTCCCCGGAGATCCCATCCAGCAAATGCTGGGCGAAGGCGCCCCGCCCGCCGATATCCAGGCCACCCGCCACGCCTACGGCCTCGACGCCCCGCTCGGCGAGCAATACCTCCACTACTGGAAAGGCGTCCTCCACGGCGACCTTGGCCCCTCGTTCCGCTACAACCAGAGCGTCACCCGCCTCATCGCCGAGCGCTATCCCTATACCCTGCAACTCACGTTGGCGTCGCTGTTCGTCGCCCTCATCCTGTCCATCACCGCTGGCGTGCGCTCCGCCCAGCGCCGCAACCGCTGGGATGACCGCCTCATCAGCGTGGTCAGCCTCTTCGGCCTCTCATTCCCCAACTTCGCCCTGGGCCCAATCCTGATTCTCCTCTTCGCCATCAAGCTGGGATGGCTCCCCGTCTCCGGCGCCGGCTCCTTCGCCAACATCATCCTTCCCGCCATCACCATGGGCGGAGCCCTGGCCGCCATCCTCACCCGAATGGTCCGCACCTCCATGCTCGAAGAGCTAAGCCAGGACTACATCCGCACCGCCCGCGCCAAAGGGCTGCCCGAGCGCACCGTGGTCTACCGCCACGCCCTGCGCAACGCCCTCATCCCCATCATCACCGTCCTCGGCCTGCAATTCGGCGCGCTGCTGGCCGGCGCAATCGTCACCGAAACCATCTTCTCCTGGCCCGGCATCGGCCGCCTCACCATCCAGGCCATCTCGAACCGCGATTACTACCTGGTCCAAGGCTGCATCCTGGCGATTGGCTTGACCTACGTCGCCGTAAACTTCCTGACGGACGTGCTGTATTCCGTGGCAAACCCGAGGATCAGACAATGACCGGCCTCGTAAATCGCGATCCCAAAACGGTCACGCTGAGCCAGAGAATTTCCCGCCAACCTCAATCAGTCCGTCATTCCAAGCGTAGGATTGGGTAGGAATTACGTCCGAAAATACACTCGGTCGTCCCGACCGGCGTTGGGTTTGGGTTTTCAATCGCAAAAACAAAACTGTCATCCCGACCGGAGCATCGCGATTGGTCTCTCCAATCGCGATGCGGAGTGGAGGGACCTGCTGTTCGCATCCACCATGAAAGCCCACTGCTACAGCGTCTACATCATGGCCAGCAAATCGCGCGCCCTCTACATCGGATTGACCAACGACCTTGGTCGCCGAACTTACGAACACAAGAACGACCTAACCGAAGGCTTTAGCAAGAAGTACCGCTGCCACCGCCTGGTCTACTACGAATCCTTCGACGACGTGAACAAAGCCATCGACCGGGAAAAGCAACTCAAGCGGTGGAACAGAACAAAGAAGATCTGGCTAATCGAACGCCGAAATCCCACCTGGGAGGACCTCGCGGCCGAGTGGTTCACTCGTCACACGTACCAACCAGAAAAAACAGGTCCCTCCACTCGCCAGTTGAACTGCTTCGCAGATCAACTGACTCGGTCGGGATGACAGATATCTCATATACCCCACGTTTTTCGTAAATCTGTCATCCCGACCGGAGCATCAGTGATTGGCCTCACCAATCGCAATGCGCAGGGGAGGGACCGGCTGTTTGCAGCTACCGCAAGCTCGGCCCGACGCATGCCGCCGTAAACTTCCTGACGGACGTGCTGTATTCCGTGGCAAACCCAAGGATCAGGCAGTGAACTTAGCCGCGGTCCAGGACGGTGTCTCGATCGTCCCCGAGTGAAAAGGCCGGGTGCCCCATCCTTGTCGCGTTCTTTGCGACAGGGTGGGGATTTTGAATTCGCGCGTGCACCAAACTGCCATGCCCACCACAAAACACGTCCGGCGCAGCGTATCGCTCCCCACCCCGATTGCCAAACAAATAGAGCGCACGGCAAAGAGCCAGCGCCTGAGTGACAACCGTATTCTGGTCGAGCTAATCGAACTCGGCATCGAAGCGAGGCAACAGAAAGAGAAGGCCTTCTTCGACCTCGCCGAGCGCTTTCGCCCAGCGAGCGATCCGCAACAGGCAATTTGATTTATCATCCTCCGGGGTATCAAAACGGCGCGGCGCAGCCATACGGCGTGTACTCCCGACGGGGCTCACCTTGGGAATATGGACGGGGGCATCTGGATTCACGACGATACCGTCAGTCGTGGACAGGCCAGTTCACATTAGGCGCACTTTTCACCGGCAACTTTTGGGAGCACGGCTTTGTTGATCTCATCGGCGGTACTTTGTTTGTTGGCGCATTTGATCCGTAGCCCGATCGGGCCAATCGCCGACGGCGCAGCGAACCAAACAATAGCGGCAAAGTGGACATCAGACCTGCGCCCCGCAATAGGGGGCGAACCGCTGGGGCTAGTAGTTGGCCTCAAACGTGAATGGCAGGGCAAGCCGGAGACCTCGCTGTGGTTCTTGGACGACGGCACAGTCGTTGCCACATACGTCACGTGGGAAGAGAGCCACCCCGTCCTCTCTGGCCGAAGCGGGTCTGATCCCAACCAGCCTTTGCGTCTGAGGGCAATCTTTCTCGATGCAGACACGGGAAAAATCAGGTCGACACACGCTTGGCCTAGCGAATCTAGGTTGGCTCGGATCGTGGCGGCGGATGACGGAAGGTTCGTTGTGCAAAGCGGGACTACGTTGACTCTTCGTTCTTCCGATGGTAAGGAACTGAACACGCTTCGCTTGCTTCCAGCGCCGCAGAACCTGATTGGTTGGAATGCGCACCCGTCTCCGACGGGCAAGAGCATTCTCTTCGAAGATAGTGACTGGCGAACGATATCGCCGAACTCTTGGATTTTGGTCAGCGCAGACGACCTTAAGGTTGTTCGCTCCTGGAAAGTGGAACAAACTGGGCCAGTAGGGATATCAGACAGCACGATAGCGATGACTGCATGTATGTTCTCAGCGTATCACTGCGAGCCTAATCTCAAAGTAAGGGGCCTCGCAACGGACTGGAGAATTATTGCGCCAATCGAAAAATCCGGCTGGGCTCGGTTTCCCCGGTTTGTGAGTGATGACACGCTTTTTCTCTCTGGTAGCCCGTGGAAGCTGTTGCAATCGGACGGCAAGGTAATCTTGTCCGAGGATGCGCCGTTTAGTGGGAGCGCGCCCGTCTTGTCCTCTGGCGAACAGCGTTTTATTCTTCCTTTTTTCAAATCGAAGGGAGGATTTGCCGCTCTTGACATCGGGGCACACGGCGAACTTACTACCATTTCAGTGTACGACGCGCCATTTCGCGAGCGGTCCTACTTGTTAGAAGTGAAGAGGGCAAAAATCAGATCGTCCTCCGGCAAATCGGTGGCCCAACTTGCGCTGTCGCCGGATGGCTCCAAGCTGGTTGTCTTGTATGAAGAAAAAGTTTATCTTTTTCCACTGCCGGCGCTAAAGTGACCGCCCCCACTATGGTGATGGAGGCAATTCCGGACCAAAGCCATAGTCCAGAGGATTGCAATGGAATCATTTCGCTTAGGGGAAGCCGGTCCAGCGAAAACTGATGCCGAGGTATGGGATACGGGCCGAGGTTAGAACAACTCTAGGGCTTAGAAACAAATAAAGAGGCGGGGCATCTCTGCCCCGCCTCTGATCCAAATCAGACTACGCTGCCTGCATCACTTTCTTCATCCGTTCTTTCATCTCTTGCGGCGACACATCTTCCACATGCGTGGCCACACTCCAGAAATGTCCAAACGGATCCTGAATGAAGCCCGAGCGGTCTCCGTAGAACTGGTCCTGCACCGGCTTCAGGATTTTCCCGCCCTCGGCCGCCGCTTTCTCCACTACACGATCGACGTCAGGCATATATACATACAGGCTCACCGGGCTCCCGCCAACGGTGGTCGCGCTGGTGTGTCCCTGCCCCATGCCGGGATTTTCGTCGGCCAGCATGATGAGCGAGTTGCCGATCTTCAACTCGGCGTGGCCCACCTTGCCGTCCGGACCATTCATGCGAACCGTTTCCGTCGCCCCGAAGACCTTCTTGTAATACTCAATGGCCTGGGCGGCGCCTTTGATGATGAGGTAAGGTGTGACTGAGTTGTAGTCCTTGGGAATGTACGATACTTTGCTCATGATTTTCCTCCTCAGAATACGGGCTAGAGGTGAAGGTTTGTGACGCGCGTGCGGACCGGCGACGCCGTTCCGGGCACTGATTTTATGAGAACACAATTCGTCGGCGATCTCAAGGCCGGCCCATGCTCGCGTTTTTCGCGAATGGCGTTCTCTTGTGTACCTTGTGACCTCAGTGTTTAAAACCAATTCGATTCTGACTTCACGCTAACTGAGATATCCACAGCCCCCCTGTGACATCTGACCTTGCGTTCGATTCTGAATCAGCCCATGATCGTCAAGGCGGAGGCAGTACAGGCGGCCGTAAGCCAGCCGTGTGCAAGTCCTTTGTTTTCCCGATTATGACTGCTAACTCCTTTGCCATCCGGATTTTGCCGGGAAATTCTTGCTAACTCGATGATTCCAGTAGACCCAGGGGGGAGGGGGGTATCGATGAAGTCCACAAGCTTCACCCTCCCGCGACCCCTCGAAATTGATGACGCGCCGAATTATTAACCAGTAGAATTCCACAAGCGACTTTGTCCACCATCGCCATCTCGCTGCCCCGCTCGGTCGCCCGCAACGCCCGCCACAATCCCCTGGCGGCAACCGGCGTAGTGCTGGTAATCATCTTCATAATTTTCGCCCTGTTCGCTCCCTGGATCGCGCCGCAGGATCCCGCCGCCATCAATCTTCTCGCGCGTCTCGATGCTCCCTCCCACGCCCACTGGTTCGGCACCGACGAACTCGGCCGCGACATTTTCTCCCGCATCATCTACGGCGCGCGCATCTCCATGCTGGTAGGAAGCTGCGTCGTCGCCACCTCGCTCGCCCTCGGACTCGTCATCGGCTCCATCGCCGGCTACTACGGCGGAGCCATCGACCGCTTCGTCAACGTGGTTCTGATGAACGCGTTCCTCTCGTTCCCCGGAATCCTGCTCGCCATCGCTTTTGTTGCCTTCCGCGGCCCCGGCATTTTCAACCTGGTTCTCGCGCTCTCGCTGGGAGGCTGGGTCGGCTATGCGCGCTTAGTCCGTGGCCAGGTTCTCGCCGCCCGCGAACGCGAATTCGTCGAGGCCGCCCGCGCTCTCGGAGCCGGCGACCTGCGCATCGTCGTTCATCACATTCTGCCCAACATCATTCAGCCGGTCATCGTGCAGGCCGCCATCGGCATGGCCGGCGCCATTCTCGCCGAAGCCACCATGAGCTTTCTCGGTCTCGGCGTTCCGCCGCCAACCGCCAGTTGGGGCACCATGCTCAACGACGGCCGCGCTCACCTGTTCGACGCGCCTCATCTCGTGATCTTCCCCGCGCTCGCCGTCATGCTGGCCGTGCTGTCGTTCAATTTCATCGGCGACGCCCTGCGCGATTACCTCGATCCCCGCTCCCGCATCGAGGCCGGACTCTAGTTCTGCGGCCTCTCAAAACCCGCCGCGCCCGCCTCTTGAATGAAATAGAATCGCATATCGCGATATCGTTATCGTGATATCTAATATGAAGCTGGAAAAGAGAGTGTGCTGTTGGCGAGTTCTTTCAGGGTCATGACGATTTCCGCAGTCCGAGCCGGTTTCCGCTCGATCTGCTTTTGAGGCGGAAAGCCTCCGTTGTTGGACATCGCATAATCTCGAGCGAGGGATTCCATGGAACGAAAGTTATTTCTTCGGGCGGTTGGGTTGCCGTGGCTGGCGCTGCCCTTGACCGCTTTGAACTATTGGCTGGCGTGGGATCGCTTACCGGCACGCATCGCGGTGCACTTCGACGTCAACTGGCAACCCAATGGCTGGACCTCGCGCGAAGAATCTCTGATGCTGGCTTTGGGCGTCACCGCTTTCATGCTCGTGGTCTTCACCGTCGCCAGCTATGCCACCAGCCGCAAATCCCCTTCGGTCTTGTCGAAGTGGACGATGGTCGCCGTTTTTTACGTCGCGCTGGGTTTCGTTTTCTGCGTCAACCGCTGGGTCGTGGACCGAAATCTTGACCGGCAGCAGCCGGCGCCGCTCAGCGAGTTGATTGTTTCCAGCGCTCCAGCAGTTGCCACGTGGAGAAATCTATGAGAGTGGGATCGATAGTGACAACGATAACTGTAACGATAATCTGCCTGGCGGGATTGCCCTCATGCCCGCTCCCCTGTGTTGCACAGGTTCCCGCGGCTGGCAAGACTCTTAGCCCTCTGGAGCAAACTTTGATTGCCAGCGAGAAGAGTTTAATCACGGCGAAGAAGAAGGACGATGGCGCGTTTTTTCAACGAACGCTGACTCCGGACTTTTCGCTGGTGGGTGTGGATGGAGTTCTGCATCAACAGCAGGAAGCGATCGATGAGCTGGGCGATTCCAGTCTGGTGGAGCTGAAGCCCTACGACATCAAAGTCGTGGCCGTGGATGAAAACGCGGCGATCATTACTTACGACGCCATCGTGCGGGAGGCGCCCGAGGAAGATCAGGGGCCTCCGCCGCACTATCAGCATTTCAGTTCGGTCTGGGTGAAGCAGGGCGATGCCTGGAAGCTGAAGTTTCATCAGGCGACGGCGGCGCATTGGGGAGACTGGTAAGGGTTGTCCGCGGGCCGCGTTGCCTCTTCGGCGAGGCGCGGGCCCGGCGCGGTTCTTCCACCGTTTATAATTTCCGATTCGGCACACTGCCGCATTCTCATTGTAAGGACACAACTTGCTCGACTTCTTAGGCGATCTTCGACGAACCCACATGTGCGGCGCGCTGCGCGCTTCTGACGCCGGCAAAAAGGCCACGCTGATGGGCTGGGTGAATAAGCGGCGCGACTTGGGCAGCCTTATCTTTGTCGACCTGCGCGACCGTACCGGGGTGACGCAGGTGGTGATCAACGCGGAGCGCGACGCGGCGGTCCACAAAAAGGCAGAGGCCCTGCGCAACGAATACGTGATCGCCGTGACCGGCGCGGTGAAGCTGCGCGACCCGAGCACCGTGAACCAGAACATTGCGACCGGCGAAGTCGAACTGGTGGCGGAGGAGTTGCGCATTCTGAACGAATCGAAGCTGCCGCCGTTCCTGCCTTCCGACACGGCGCTGACCAATGAAGAGACGCGGCTGAAGTACCGCTATCTCGATTTGCGGCGCGAGGTGATGCAGTTCAACATCGAACTGCGGCACAAGGTGGCGAAAGCCATCCGGGATTATTTGTCGGCGCAGGGATTTTTCGAAATTGAAACGCCGTTCATGACGCGGTCGACCCCGGAAGGCGCGCGCGATTACCTGGTACCCAGCCGGGTGCAGCCGGGGGCGTTTTATGCGCTGCCGCAGTCGCCGCAGCTGTTCAAGCAGATCCTGATGATTTCCGGGTTCGACAAATATTTTCAGATCGTGCGCTGCTTCCGCGACGAAGACCTGCGCGCCGATCGCCAGCCGGAATTCAGCCAGGTCGATTTGGAGATGACGTATCCGCAGCCGGAGCGGGTGTGGGAGGTGGTCGAGGGATTTCTTACGGCGGCGTTTGCCGCCGCGGGGTATGCGACCAAGACGCCGTTTCCGCGCATGGATTATGACGAGGCCATCCGCAAGTACGGGATTGATAAACCTGATTTGCGGTTGCCGGCGTTTGCCGATGTGCGGGAATGTCTTACGCCAGAGAACTTGCAGGAGCTGGCGATCAATGCGAACCTGCCGCTGATCGCCATCCGCACACCGAAGGTGGGCGAGTTGTCGCGCAAAGAGCGCGACGATATCAAGCCGATGTTCCACTCGAAGGGCGGGGCGAAGATATTTGAAGATTTCAAGCGCATTGCGAACAAGTTTCCTGAAGCGGCGGCCTCGATCGCGAAGAAGACTGGCATGGAAGAGGGCGATCTGATTGTGCTGATTGCCGGGTCGCCCCGGCCGGAGTTGCGGACACCGGCCTCCGAGCATCGCAAGGTCACGCCGCAAGAGCTGGCGATCTACGCTTCGGCCGGCTTGCTGCGTCTGGCGCTGGCGCAGAAGTATGCCGAGCGGCACCTTATCTTCAACAAGACCGGCGACGCGGCGAAAGATTTCCGTTTCCTGTGGGTCACCAACTTCCCCATGTTCGAGTGGGATGAAGGTGAGAAGACCTGGATGGCGGCCCATCATCCCTTTACCTCGCCGCATGAGGAAGATATGGCGAAGCTGGAGTCGGGCGTGGAGTCGTTGCACGATCCGCTGTCGCCGCTGAGCGCGGTGCGGGCGCTGGCCTATGATGTGGTGCTGAACGGCACGGAGTTGGGTTCGGGCTCGATTCGAATTCACCGCCAGGATGTGCAGAGCAGAATCTTTCGGGCTTTGGGCATGACCGAAGAAGAAGCGCGGGCGCGTTTCGGATTTTTTTTGGAAGCGCTCGAGTATGGCACACCTCCGCATGGCGGGATTGCGTTGGGCCTCGACCGCATCGTGATGATTCTGGCCGGAGCCGAGAGTTTGCGTGAAGTGATCCCGTTCCCGAAGACGGCGCGGGCCGTGGATTTGATGGTAGACGCGCCAACGCCAGTGAGCGAGAAGCAGTTGAGGGAGTTGGGGATTACGATTCGCAAAGCGAGGGAATGACGCTCCGCAAGCGACGAGGCTAACTCTTCATCGCTAAGCAGGGATTTGAGTGACGCGCATTAACGCTTCCCCGCTGTGTCCTCCTGCTTGAACTGTGTCCACAAAGTCATAGTCAACGCCGTCGCTCTCCTTCGGTTGCGGAGTAGGGCGCACACGGCCATTCACGTGAAATCTTTTTTGCTCATTCATGTAGCAGCCACCCTCCGACTGAACTGAGACTAGCGCAACCCACTAGCGAATCAAAGGGGAAAAGAGCGTGTCATGGGTACTGCAGCAGATGGGCCAGGCGCCGTGGTACGATGAAGATTAAGATTGCAGTTCCTTCCCGTTCTCCTAACGTCCCGGGCGGAAGCCAGCGGATGCAACCTCGGGCAGCGCCCCCCTAACAAAAAAGGAGAATCCACATGCGTCATTACATCAAAACCATCACTCACGAGAACAACCATGACAACTTCGTTTTCACGAGGGTGATAGAAGGCGGCTGGAATTGGAGCACGGAAGAAGAAGCGGAGCGCTATCGCCGCTGGACGGTTGCTTGTGGCGAGACTGTTTCGCACTCGCCCTTGCGCAGAGTGAGCGGTGTCTGCACTGGATTCCGCGTCGAGCGGCGCCCACAGGGAGGGTTTGTCATTTCCTGCGAAACCGGCCTTGACTAGGAAGTCGTTGGAAGGGGTTAGCCCACTTGTGCACCACCGCGGGCAGCCTCTCGCTGACGCCGAAAGGTTGAAGCAGTGATGAAATAGACGCTGTATCCGGTGTTTCCTCTGGGGGGTGCGGCCATAATGTACCTCGGCGGCTAAAGCCGCGGTCTTATGGCTACTTTACCGCAGCGCTGAAAGCGCTGCGCCACCCAAAAGCAAAATCTCAAGTCGTAGTTCCTGGGAACTAGCCCTCAAGTTTGCTTCTTGCCAACTCTTCCACCTGTGCCAACACTTCATCCTCGCCCATCATGGTGGAGTCGATGACCACCGCATCTGCGGCGGCTTGCAGCGGAGACACCGCGCGGGTGCGGTCGCGGTGGTCGCGTTCGCGCAGGTCAGCGGCTACATTGGCGGTGACCTCGCCCTTGATTTTCTGCTGCTCCATGCGGCGTTGCTCGCGGACGACGGGATCGGCGTCGAGAAAGATTTTCAGGTCGGCGCCGGGGAAAACTTTTGTGCCGATGTCGCGGCCTTCCATCACGATGCCGCCGCCCGCGCCCATTTCCTGCTGGCGCGCGACCATCCAGGCGCGCACTCCGGGATGAACCGACACGCGCGAGGCCGCCTCGGTGACATCGCGCTCGCGGATGCGCGCGGAAACGTCGTGGCCATCGAGCAGCGTGCGGTTTCCGCCGAGCGCGGGCTTAAGCTGAATGTGCGACACCTGCGCCAGTTTTACCAGCGCAGGTTCGTCATCAAACGATGCATCCTGATCGATGGCTTTCAGCGCCAGCGCGCGGTACATGGCGCCGCTCTCCAGATTGACGTAGCCGAGTTTGCGCGCCAGCTGGGATGCGATGGTGCTCTTGCCCGCGCCCGCCGGGCCGTCGATGGCGATGATCAGCTTGTGATGAGAATGGTCGTCAGAGTGGTTGTTCATTGCGCGAGTAGACGATTGTACACGGAGAACAAGGCGGACAGGTGAGCGCTTACTTCGTTGCCCGATGCAGCCTGGGAGAAGCGCCCGCTGCCTCCTTCGCCGGGGTGATGTGCAGCATCGATCTGCCGCCGACGTGGATGAAGCTGAGCTCGCGGGCTGCCAGCAGGGCGTTTACGGCTTCCTTCACGCGGGAGCGGGCGACGAAGTTGCCGAAAAAGGTTTCCAGCTCGACTGGTTCGGCGGCGACGACGCAATCGAGATATTTCGAGAGCAGCGCGGAGAGCGCCTGCTGCACCGACAGCCCCACGCCTTCGCGGACGGCATCGGGAGACCAGCGGTAGAGAAGATCCCAGAACGAGCCTTCGCCGGCTTTGTAGTCGACGCGGGTGATGCGCAGCCTGGCCAGCAACTCGCCCAGAGCCTTGTCGAGCGCGGCCAGTGAAACACTGCCGCCCAGCGCTTCCTGCAGCTTTGGCTTGGAGATGGGACCGTCGCGGCGGATGAACTCAAAGGCATCGCAGGCCAGCGGCGAGTAAGGGGAGCGCGGCCCCTGCTTGGGCGCGAGCTTGGGATTGCGCTCGCCCACCAGGGCATAAAAATAAGGAAACACCGAAGCCGCCACCAGGAATGCGTTGTTCTCATCGAACAGATTCGCTTCGTAAGCCGCGCGCTCGCGCAGCAGGCGGACCATGAGTTCGGTGGCAGCCAACGCCCGGGGATCGGAATAAGCGTGCTGCCAGATGGGAAGACGATCGTCGGAGCCGACGAAGGCGCCGATGAACGTGGGTACCGGCATGGTGGGACGAACCGGGTACATCAGGCAGAAGCCGACGGCCTCGACAAAGGCGCGCGCGTCTTCGATGGTGCGGATGGGCTTGCCATCCAGGCGCCACTGCTCGCGGCGAAGTTGCTGGAGCTCGGATTCCGTCATGGGAACTACGATTGTTGATTCTGATTGTTGAATTTCAAACCTGAATCCTTTTGGGTTTTAATCAACAATCAGAAATGATCGGTTGATTCTGACTAGATTCTCTTAAACGCCTTCTGAATGTCCTTTACAGAATACCGCAGGACGACGGGCCGGCCGTGCGGGCACGACATGGGATGGTCAGTTTTCGCGAGTTCGGCGAGGAGCCATACCATTTTATTTTGCTCCAGCGGCATGTTGACTTTGATGGCAGCGTGGCAGGCGATGGAGGCGGCGATGCGCCCGCGAATCTTCTCCAGGTTGAGCGCTTGTTCTTCACGCGAAATCTGATCGAGCAATTCATGGAGCATGTGCTCGACCGCGGCCGCATCCACGCCTGCAGGCGCGACTTTCACGGCGACACTGCGCGCGCCGAAGGGTTCGGCCTCGAAGCCGTTGCGCTCGAGTTCGCCGGCAATTTCGGCAAAGATGGCCTGCTGCGCGGGGGAGAGCTCGAGCAGGATGGGCATGAGCAGGCGCTGGCTCTCGACTTTCTGCGCGGCGCGCTGCTTGAGGATGCGTTCGAACAACACGCGCTCGTGGGCGACATGCTGGTCAACGATCCAGAGTCCATCCTGGTTTACGGCAAGGATAAACGAATTGCGGATTTGTCCCAGAGGTTTGAGAGTGGAGAGCGCGGCCAGGGTGGGTTCTTCATCCTGCGCGTCGAGCGCGGGAGCGCAGCCGTTGTCTGGAATCGTGTCTGGAATCGTCTCGGGAGCCGCCTCGGCGAAGCGGCTCTCAAGCCCCCGGGCCACGGGGATTGCGGCGTTGGCCTCGACTGCGATTCCGCCTTCGAATTGAAAGCGCGCGGAGATGGGCGGGGCGAGCGGAGCTTGCAGGGCGAAGGCGCCGCCCGCGGATTCGTAAGGCGGGCGCGGCGGCGCGACCGGTGTGGCAGACGGGTCGGAGGGCGGCTCCCACTCTCGCGCGCCCGGAGTCAGGCCGGAGCTGGCCGTGGGGTGGGCGTGAATCTCGGCGGTGAACCGCGGTGCGGGGCGCGCTTTCATCAGGGCGGCCCGCACCGTGTCACGAACGAAATCGTGCATCACGGTGGGTTGGCGGAAGCGGACTTCCGTTTTCGAGGGATGAACGTTGACGTCGACCTCGCCCGGCGGCAGTTCCAGAAACAGCAGCACCACGGGATACACGGTGGGAGGAATGATGTTGCGATAGGCCTCAGTCAAGCCATGCTGGATGGGGCGGTCGCGGATCAGGCGTCCATTGACGAACACGAAAATCGAATTGCGATTCAGCTTTTGGATTTCGGGCTTGGAGACGAAACCGTGAAGGCGCATCTGGCCGGGATCGGCGGGGCCGGCCTCGTCCTGGCTTTCATTTTCCTGGCGGCGCCAGGGCGGAGGTTGCGGCAAGCCCACGCGTTCCAGCGGTTGCACGGCCGCCACCGCGATCAACTGGTCGAGCGTTTCCTTGCCGAAAATCTGGTACACACGCTGGCTGTATCCCGCTACCGGCGGGGCTACCAGCATGGCGTTGGCGGCGGAGTGCAATTCGAAATGCTTTTCCGGATGGGCCAGCGCATAGTGGGTGACCAGGGAGGCGATGTGCGACAGCTCGGTGGACTCGGCCTTCAAAAACTTTTTCCGCGCCGGAATATTGAAGAAGAGATCGCGAACCGTGATCGACGTACCTTGAGGAAGGCCCGCCTCTTCGACCCGCGCGATCTTGCCGCCGTTGATCTCGAGGATGGTTCCGGTCGCGGCGCTTTCTGTTGACTGGGCGGCAGCGCAGGTCTCCAGCCGGAGGCGCGACACCGAGGCAATCGAGGGCAGCGCTTCGCCGCGAAAACCCAGCGTGGCCACGCTCAGCAGATCTTCCGCGTCCCTGATCTTCGAGGTGGCGTGACGCTCGAAGGCGAGCATGGCATCGTCGCGCACCATGCCGCATCCGTTGTCGGTGATCTGAATCAACTTTTTGCCGCCCGCCTCGATGCTGATCTTGATACGGGTTGCGCCCGCGTCCAACGCATTCTCGAGCAATTCTTTCACCACCGAGGCGGGCCGCTCCACCACCTCGCCGGCGGCGATCTTGTTGGCAACGTGCTCGGGAAGCAGGTGAATGCGGCCCATGAAAAGCAGTTCTCAGTCTGGTTCTCAGGTGACAGTTCGGGGACAGGGCCAGTTTCGCAGATGGCGGGACGGAAGGCAAAACGCGGAGGCAGGGAGGGACGGAGCAGCCATGATGGACAGCGGAGTCAGTTCTCGGTGGGCTCCACTTTCGTTTTGGGCGGGGGCAGCGCTCTGGCGGGCGGGCGCGGAGGTTGCGGGGGTTGCGGGGACGCCTTGCGAATTTCGATGCCGTCGTGTTCGGTATTGAGCACGATGTGAGAGGCGCCATTGCCCACGCTGCCGCTGGCTCTGGACTCATGGTCGCCGTTGTCGATCTTCAACTCGGGGAAGTCCGACTGAATTTCGCCGTCGCGAGTGCTGGCGTCGACGCGGAAGCCGGCTTTTTCGGGCACGCTCAATTGAATGTCGCCGTTGCGGTTGTCGATCTGGACGTTGCCGAGCGAGCGCATGGAGATTTCAATGCCGCCGTTTTCATTTTGCAGGCGAACATCGCCAGAAACATCTTCCAGCTGGATTTCCTTGTCGCGCGTGGTGAGGTGGAGGGGGCCGGTGATCTGGTCGGCGTGGAGGTCATCGGAATCCAGATCGAGATCGCCATCGATGCGCGAGAAATCCATCTCGGTGCGGGAATCCTTGAAAGTGACGCTTCTGCTGATATTGGCGAGTTTGACGCTCTCGGTGAATCCGCCGTCAAGTTGAACAGCGCCGTTGACGTCGGTAACCGACACTTCGTCAAGCTCACCCCCGATGTGGACGTCGCCGGCGATTTGCTCGACCGTAGCGGAACTTCTGTCCAGGTTGAGCTTGACATTGCCGGTGACGTTTTCCACGGAGACGTCGCCGCGCTGGTTGTTGATGTCGACTTCTCCGTCACGGCCGGTGACGGAGACATCGCCGCGGCGCGAAGTGATTTGCAGAGCCATTTTGCGGGGAATGGAGATATCGAGATCGCTCTGCACGCCGTGGTCGCCGGACGCCTGAGTTCTGGCATCGAGCGTCAGCTGCGCGCCGGTCGCGGAGAGGACCGGCATGGTCTCTCCGTTGTACCGGTCGGCGTCGTTCTGACTGTCGGCGCCCACCCGCTTGCGGACCGTGACTGTGATCTTGTTGTTGTCGGCGACGCTGACCCGGACGGCGCCGTGATCGTCATGGACGCTCAGGCTGGTAATGGCAGGGGTTAAGTCGCGTTCCAGGTTGTTATCGTAGTTGTAAGTCTGACCGAAAAAGTTGTCGACGTCGCCGTCGTCGATGTTCAAGTTGTCGCGAATGTTGGCCCAGTTGAAACGCGAGGCCTGGGTGGCGATAAGTCCGCAGACCACGATGCAGATGAGCAGAAAAATTCCACCGGCGCCGATGCCGCGAGCGGGGACGCCGTCGCGCTGGGCTTGTTGATACTCGATGAGTTTGATAACTCCCCACAGGATCAGCAGCAGCGGCCAGTAATGCGCGAATAAAGTTCCCAGCCGTCTCCAGGAGAGCAGGTGCAGGTTGCCCAGCAGAAAGACGATGCCGAGGACAATCAATACGAACGGTCCGGCAAAAGAGCGCCGACGATGGCGGGGCGGGACCGGGGATGGCACCGGATTGCCGACCGGGCTAGACATGGGGAACCTCCCCGGAAGAAGAAGTTGCTCCCTGGTCTGAAGAAGATGGATCGGACGAAGATGGCGCTGGAGGTGGCGCGGCGGGAGGTGGCGCGGCGGGAGGCGGCGCGGCAGGCAGCGGGCCGACGTGTCCGGCGGCGGAGGCGCTGCTCTGCAACAACTTGACGACGCCGACCACGAGAATCCAGGCGGGCCAGGTGCGGTCAAGATCGGCGATGTCCAGGGTTTGGAGCATGAAGAGGATGCCGGTGGTGAGCACCATCGCCGGGCCCATCAGCCAACGCGTACTGCAACGTCCGCAGTTGCAGATTTGGCTGGAGCGCTCCCAGTTGCGGTAGAACATCCAGGCGCCGAGGAAGATGAGAATCAACGGCCAGAAACGGTCGAAACCATACTCCATGACGCCCATGGTGTGCAGCAGGAAGAGCACGCCCAAGCCGATGAGAACCACGGCGCCCACCGGGACTTTATTGCTGTCGAACTTCTCGCCCATGCTGAAGGTTTGGCCGAGGCCCATGGGATCGGGCGCGGGCTGGCCGGCCTGAAGGGCGTGGGCGGTGCGCACCGCGTCAATGATCTGGTAGACGTAGAAGAAGGCGATGCCGATGCCGAACAGCCAATCCCAGTCTCCCGCATGATTGCAGCCGAAAATGAGCAGGGCGAAGATGAGCAGGTGGGCCAGTCCTTTGGCATATTGCGAGCAGTAGACGGCACCGACGCCGAAGGGGAAGAATCCGGCGAGGATGCCCGCGACCGCGGGATTGGGGCCGGATACGGGCAAAGGCCGCGAGGGAATTCCGGAGACTGCGGGAGGCGGATACACGGTTTGCGCTGGAGGCACGAATCCGGCTGCCGGGGAAGTGCCTTCCAAACGGGCCGCCAGGCAGGGCTCACAGTAGATGACGCCGCGGACATCGCGGGTGCAGTTGCCGCAAAGCGGCTTGCCGCAGGTGCGACAGAATGCCACCGCGGCAGTATCGTTGTGCGTGGCGCAGTTCATACGAACCTCCTGTACGTGGTCACCGGCACTACAGGCAGATCGGTTACGGAAGCGCCCGGAGGGGCGCTGGCCAGAATCATATCGCGATCGGCGTGGCTGTAATTGCGCTCCTGCTGCTGCTCGGGTTGTTGGGTTGTGTCGTCCTTGTGGTCTTTCTTTGCGGGCGCGGACTCGGCGGGCGTGACGTTGCGTTGGAGTTCGCGCACGCGCGATTCCACCTCGTAGACGAACCGGATGTTCTCGTAGTACCGGACCGCGCGGGCTTGCGAGCGGTAGTAGGCGAGCCTTATTGCGGCGGGCCGCAGGCTCACCTGGCGCAGGTCGGCGGGCTTTACGCCGAGTACACTCAAGGCCACCGACAGGGCGAAGAAGGCCATGCCGAATGACATGGCAAATCTGGGCTGCCGGACCGTGCCCCAGAAGAGTTGCATCGCTGCCGAGGCCCAGGCTCGCGCAGTTTCCCAGCGAGCGCCGAGCCAGGTAGCTGGCGGCAGCGGCGCGGATACGTTCCCCCGCAGGCGTTGGGTGTCAACGCCGGTTGTGGATGCCAGAATGTTGGTGACCAGTCGGGCTGAAGGCTCCACCTCCGTGAGACCTTTCAGCCAGTTGCGGCCCGCCTGGACTTCGGCGAGCAGCGGCCCGCACACGGTACAACTCCGGGCGTGAGCCTGGAAGCCCTCGAGTGGAGCGCCGGTCAGAACGCCATCGAGCGCGTCGCTGAGCAAGCCCTCAAACTCGTGACACTGCATTCCGTTACTGGTGCGGTCTGGCATCACATCACCTGCTTATAGGTACGTTGTAATAAGCGGGCAAGTTCCGCCCGGCCTCTATTTATTCGAGATTTCACGGTACCCTCCGGAACCTTCAGAACGGCTGCGATTTCACGGTAATCAAAATCCTGTAAATCTCTTAGAATCACTGCCTCACGAAGCTCGGGCGAGAGCCTGGCCAGGGCGGCATGAACGGACGCTTCCACCTCGCGGCTGCGCACGCGGGCGTCGGGAGGCGCAGATTGGTCCTGAATTTGCTCACGCAGGGGTTGAGCGTCTTCGTGCGCGGAAGTCGCAGCGTCGAGCGAGTCAGTTATACGGTCCTGCTTGGTTTTGCGGAAATGATCGACCAGCAGGTTGCGGGTGATGGTGGTGACCCAGGTGACGAACGCTCCCTTGGAGCCGTCGTAGCTAGCGAGGGTGCGGTACATCTTGATGAAGACTTCCTGGGTAAGATCCTCAGCGTCGCTGGCGGAGCCCGTAAAACGATAGCAGATGTTATAGATACGCCGATTGTAGGTCCGGACGATTTCTTCCCAGGCAGCGGCGTCGCCGGCAACACAGCGGCGGACCAGCATCGCGACTACATGAACGTCTTCCAACTCAGAACTCCCCGGAAAGCCTGACTGGTGCGACCCCTAGGTTTTCAGCTTGAGATCGGGGGAACAGGCGGAGTACGGTACCCACAAGACAGTACGCGGATGTAGCCTCGCAAGTTCGCCGGTCTACGGGCGGGGAGCATGAGTGACAGCGCATCCGCGTTTCTTTGCACTATGGTTACTTGAGCCGATGAACGTCCAGTGCGAGAGATGGCCCCCCTCGAAGACAGGGCAAGGCAGGGGATAGCACAAGATTCCGCTCTCCGGTGCGACCAGTTTCAGAGCCGGCCCCGGCACTCCGCTAAGTCGAACGGTCTCAAGACGGCTGCCCCTGCCACCGTAGCGCCATGGCGGATTTCTCGCCATGGTCCGCGTCAGTACTGCCAGCTCACTCCCGGATAGAGACTGGGCTCGCGATAAGCCCGGTACGCATTCGCGGTTACCGGCGCGATATCCATTTTCCAGATGATCTGAGGAGTTGGAGTCTGGGTTACTTCCTGCACTTCCGATGCGACGTTCGGAGACGGCGGGGAGGCGAACGCGTTCATATCGAACTCGACATTTCCGTTGTCGAGTTGATTGATGCTGCCGCCCCATTCGCCGAAGAATCCCGGCAAATCCGCCCACAGCAGGGCTGCAATCCTGGCGCCTTCGTCAATCTGATACACGGTCGCGCGGGAGTAGCAGGCCGGCGAAGTGGGAAGTCCGCAGATTAAACCGCTGGTATTCAAGACGCGGCTGTCTCCGTTATCCCAAATTGCAAGCGTGGTCTGCGGCCCGCTCTGGGTGATGATCGACGGGAAATGCTGGAAGGAAAACCAAAGGCTGGGATCGTCGCCTTGAGCCAGGGAAAAATCGCCCTGATAGCCGAGTTTCCAGAGGACGTCTCCCGTACCTTCGCCATTGCTGTAATCGATCTTCAAAATCCAGGATTGGTGGCGCATCGACAGCAGAAGGTTGCCGTCGGGAGCGGAATACAGGAGCGCATTGCTATGGGTCCAATCCGGCAAACCGTTAAGATGCCGGTTCACGTCGAGGTAGTCAAAGGCGTTCCATCCCCAGACGGGATTCCAGTTTGGATCCAGATCGATAATGACGTCGCCTTGAACCTGGGTGGTGCCAGGGTAGCCGGGAAGGTCGGTGAAATCCTTGTAAGCGTAAGCCAGCACCAGCAAGTGGCCATTGTCGAGCGGAAGCAGGTCGTGATGGAAGTTTTCCGGAACGAAATCGAATCCCAATCCTGAGCTTTGCATTTTCTGGGCCAGCGCCTCGACGGTCATTTCGCGAATCGTATTCCCGGCCAAATCCACCTCGCGCAGAAGCGTAGTAGTAGGCGTGGCAATGCTAAAGATGAAATGTCCGTTGGGGAGCAGCTTAAAGGTGAACGGGTAGCTGTTTTTTCCCACATCGTAATACCAAATGGGGTTGGCGTCGCGGTCGGTGAAAAAGCCCTGAATGATTCCAAGGGTGGGTCCAATTATGTCGATCATTTCTATCCCCGGGTTCTCGGTGGAACTCAGAGAGGGATTGGGGCGGGTCACGGTGAGCGTGGGGAAAGGAGTGGCGGGCAGCGGACCAGTGGTGAAGGTCAAATCCTGGCTAGACCAGACACTGTCAATACATTGCACCTGCGCCATCATGTGATACGTAGTCGAGGCTTTCATGCCGGCGACCAGAATAGTGGTCTTCTGAGAACTCTGGGTGGGATACCAGGACGTGCTTCTTCCGTAGGTAGTATCGGGACCAAATTCCACCATGGCTTGTCCCGCACAGGGGCTCGCCAGGGTGTACTGCGCCACCAAGGGATTCTGCGTGCCTTGAACCTGTACCAGCACCGGGACCAAGCCGTTCATTGCTCCACCGCATGCAATCGACAAACCGCACAAACTAGAGATTGCCAACAGAAGGACTGCTTGTGACAGTGACAATGGTTTCATTTTCTAGTGACTCCCTCTGAGATTAAGGTGCCTTGGAGCAGATCGCCGTAGGCAATCCTGCTCGCGGCAGGACCTGCTTGGCTAGGCGCCAAATCATACCTGAATTCGCGGCAAATCATAACCCGAAAATTTAGGGGCGCAGGTCGGCCTCAAGGCGGGCGGAATCAGATGGTGTTTGCCGGATAAAAGGAGCGTCTCGCTATTCTGTGGTGAAGTAGTCCACGGTCACGGGGTTTTCAAACAGCGAATAGTCGCGGGTAACGACGGTGATGCCGCTGTCGGTGACGAAGTAGCGGGAGCGGTCGGCCTCCGTGTCATAACCGATGGTGGTGCCTTCGGGGAGGTGGACGTTGCGGTCGATGATGCAGCGACGGATGCGGCAATGGCGTCCCACGGCGACGTGTGAGAACAGAATGCATTGGTCGACTTCGGAATAGGAGTTCACGCGGACGTCGGGAGAGAGGATGGAATTCTTAACCAGGCCACCGGAGACGATACAACCGTTGGAAACAATGGAGTCGAGCGCCGTGCCCATGCGTTCTTTCTCAGCGAAGACGAATTTGGCCGGCGGGTACTGCTGCTGATGGGTGCGTATGGGCCAGTCCTGGTCGTAGAGATTGAAGATAGGCGAGACCGAAACAATGTCCATATTGGCTTCGTAGTAGGCCTCGAGGGTGCCCACGTCGCGCCAGTAGAGCGCCTCTTTCTTATTCTCGTCGAGGAAGTCGTAGGCGAAGACGCGATAGTCGTTGGTCATCTTGGGCAGAACGTCTTTGCCGAAGTCGTGGCTGGAGCTCGGGTCTTCCGCGTCTTTGAGCAGGACGGGTATGAGAACGTCGGCATTGAAGAGGTAGACGCCCATGGAGCCGGCGACTTTCTCGGAGTTCCACGGGGAACGGAGCTCGGTTCTGGTGGGCTTTTCTTCGAACCCGTTGATGCGGCCGTCCCGGTCGACCTCGACCACGCCGAAGCGGGAGGTCACCGCGGGATCGATCTGGATGGTGGCCAGAGTGACGTCGGCAGCGGAGTCGAGATGCTGCTTCATCATCTTGCCATAATCCATTTTGTAGATGTGATCACCAGACAGGATGAGGACGTGCTTGGGCTGCTCGGAGCCTATGGAATAGATGTTCTGGTAAACCGCGTCGGCTGTGCCCTGATACCACTGATCGCTGACCCGCTTCATGGGTGGAAGAACCTCGACAAACTCTCCCACCTCGCGGCCCAGGATGTTCCAGCCCTCGCGGATGTGGCGATTCAGAGAAAGCGCCTTGTACTGGGTGAGAATGTAGACACGACGCAGGTCGGAGTTGAGGCAATTGGAGAGGGTGATGTCGATGATGCGGTACATTCCGCCGAAAGTGACGGCGGGCTTGGCGCGGTCGCGGGTAAGGGGATAAAGGCGCTCTCCGGCGCCGCCGGCGAGCAGGACTCCGAGAGTGTCTTTCATGGACATTGGAGCCACCGGGAAAAAACAGTAGATGGTAGCACAGCGGCACCAGGTTGGCGGCGACTCAAGATCGAGGGCAGCGGCGCAGTTCGTTAGCGAAGCGAGCGCAATGCGCGCCCTTCGGTCGCTTGCGCTCTCTCAGGGCAGGCTCCGTGGATTGGCGCGGCTCGCCCCGATGCTTCACTGCGCAACGAAACGCTGGTGCAGGATGACAATCAAACTGCTCCACCACCAGGTATCCGGAACCATCAACGGCCGAACCTGGCTACTTCTTCTCTTCTTCGATTTTGATGCGGAGGGACTTCAGGAACTTGAGGTCCTGGTCGTTGATTTTGAATTCGGGATTGGTGGAGAGGGTGGTTACAAGGGAAGTCTTGTCGGAAGACTTTTCTCCCTGCTTGCTGACGCCGATGGTGGCTTCAAGGACCAGGAAAATGTCGTAGCCGCCCTCCTTGATGCGGGAGACAACTTCGGCGATCGGTTCGGAATCGGAGAGAGACTCGTTGATGGCTTCGCCGAGTTCCTTCATGAGTTGTTTGAGTTGCTGATCCACGTGGTCCCCTTGGTGGCGGGCTTGAGCCGCCAGACTTCCTAGCGTACATCCTGGTGCGAATTCCCGAAAATCTACAACACCGATGACACCATCATAATCCCATCAGGCGCGAATTGCTCTTACGTCGAGATATTCGGTTTCCACCCGTGTTGCGCCGTCGGTGGCGAGGTTGTGCTCGGTCCACAAAGCCTCCATTTGGGCGGCCATGGCGGCCTGGCCGGTCTCATCCAGCCGGGAGAACGCGACCTGGGTGGGGCCGAAATATTGCCGGAAAAATTCCACCGTCTCCCGCGGGCTGAAGGGATAGTGGAAGTAAAACTTCTGGCGGGTGAGGTTGAGACTGGAAGCGCCGGAAGAGAGCCGCTGGCGGACCGTTGCCTCCTCGCCCCAAAGCACCGGCGGCGCGAGCCCGGGGGGTGGCGGAAGCAATTTCGAAGTGATGCGAAAGCTCTTGCCGACAAAGCTGTCGGGAGTCCAATTGGCCATGGCCACGATGCCGCCAGGCTTGCAGACGCGAAGCAGTTCGGCGGCCACGCGCTCGGGACGGGGCGCGAACATGGCCCCGAACATGGAGAGCACGACGTCGAAGCTGCTTTCAGGAAAGGGAAGGTCTTCGGCGTCGCCTTCCTCGAAGCGGATGTCTAAATTTTCGGCGGCGGCCCGTTGCCGGGCCTGGGCCAGAAGGTTGGCGGCGATGTCGAGGCCGGTGACGGATGCGACGAGGCGTGCGGCGGGGATGGCGGTGTTGCCGGTGCCGCAGGCCACGTCGAGGACGCGCGAGCCGGGTTGGAGGCCAAGCCGCTGGATGAAATCTTCGGCGGCCTGGAAATTGAAGCTGGCGATGCGGCCGAAGTCGCCGGAGGTCCAGGCGTGCTTCATGTCGGCCTTCAGTTGCGCGAGATCAGGAACGCTGGTTGTCATAAATGGCGGCTTAAACCAAGCGCTTCGATGTCCGGGCGGCCGCGGAACGATTTCGACTGCGGGCGCGGGTTTCGCGCCATTGTAGCGCCACAGGCTGTTAAAATCGAGCCGTGAATAAGGTTTCTACCGCACGAAAATTGGGGGTGGTGGCGCGTGTGGCGGCCCAGCAGGCCAAACGCAGCCGGACCGTGCGAGCGATGACCAGCGCGGTCTCTACGATGGGCCGGGCCTTCGGAGGGGCGCTGCATGAGTTGTGGCTGGAGGTTACGGGGCTCATCTTCCTGGTGATGGCAGCGGGCGGCGGGATTGAGTCGACGAAAGAGTACGCGAAATATGAGGCTGGACGCACGGGTCTGGGAGGCGTGGTGGTTGCAATCTGCTTCACACTGACGTTTGCGTGGTTTGGGGTGAGTTCATTCTGGAGGGTCCGGCAGAAGGGTAGAGGCGGGGCGCGGTGATGCCGATCTGATTGAGTTTCGCCGCCGCCGGGCCGTTTGCTGGACCCGGCTCCGACCGCGGCGTGAAGAGGGTTGTCCCCCTATGTGTTGGCTGATGATCCGCCGTTGAAGGAGTAGCGATCTGGCAGACAGAGTGAAGGCTGCGAATGAGAAGCTGGGAATCGGCGTCGGGATCTCGTCTGATATTCCGGTGAAGCCGCTGTACGCGCCGGCGGACCTGAAGGGATCCGACTACGAGAGCGAGGTTGGGTATCCGGGCGAGTATCCGTTCACGCGCGGTGTGCAGGCGACAATGTACCGCGGGCGACTGTGGACCATGCGGCAGTATGCGGGCATGGGCGACGCCGAGGAATCGAATAAACGCTACAAATATTTGCTGGCGAACGGGACGACGGGACTTTCGGTGGCATTCGATTTGCCGACGCAGATCGGAATGGATTCCGACCACGCGCTGGCAGCGGGCGAAGTGGGCAAGGTGGGCGTAGCGATTGATTCGATCGAGGACATGGAGCGGCTGTTCGCGGGCATCGACCTGACCAGGATTTCTACATCGATGACCATCAATGCAACCGGGTCGATTCTGCTGGCTCTGTATGTGGCGGTGGCGCGGCGGCAAGGTTCTGATATCCGCCAGCTTTCGGGGACGGTGCAGAACGATGTGCTGAAAGAGTACATCGCGCGCGGGACCTATATTTATCCGCCGCGGCAGGCGATGCGGGTGATCACCGACATGTTTGCCTGGGCGGAGGAGAACGTGCCGGAGTGGAACACGATTTCGATCTCCGGGTACCACATGCGGGAGGCGGGATCGACGGCGGTGCAGGAAGTGGCGTTCACGCTGGGCAACGGCATGGCATATGTGGGGGCGGCCATCAAGGCCGGGCTGGATGTGGATCAGTTCGCGCCGCGGATCTCCTTTTTCTTTAACGCGCACAACAATTTTCTGGAAGAGGTCGCGAAGTTTCGCGCCGCGCGGCGGATGTGGGCACGCATCATGCGGGAATATTTCAAGGCGAAGAATCCACGGTCGTGGATGCTGCGGTTTCACACCCAGACTGCGGGGTCGACGCTGACGGCGCAACAGCCGGAAAATAATATTGTGCGCACGGCGATCCAGGCGTTGGCGGCGGTGCTGGGCGGAACGCAGTCACTGCACACGAATTCGTATGATGAGGCGCTGGCGCTGCCGACGGAACAGGCGGCGCGGATTGCGCTGCGCACACAGCAGGTGATTGCCTACGAGTCGGGTGTGGCGCAGACCATCGATCCACTGGCGGGGTCGTATTACATCGAGGCGCTGACCAACGAGATGGAGAAGCGTGCGACGGAATACCTGGGCAAGATTGAAGGGATGGGCGGGATGCTCAGGGCGATTGAGCGTGGATTCGTGCAGCAGGAGATTCAGGGCGCCGCGTATGAATATCAGCAGGCCGTGGATCGCGAAGCTGCGGTCGTGGTCGGGGTGAACCGGTTCGAGGTGGAAGAAGAGAAGCCGATTCCGCTTCAGAGGATTGATCCGGCGCTGGAAACGAATCAGGTGGAGCGGGTGCGGGGGCTGAGGATGCGGCGGGATGCAGCGCCTTGGCAAGCTGCGTTGAAGAATGTGGAAGATGCCGCCCGGTCGGGCGCTAACTTGATGCCAAGGATTCTTGAGGCGGTTGAGGCCTTCGCGACCGTGGGTGAGATTTCGGACGCGATGCGACGGGTGTTTGGAGAGTATCGGGAAGCAGTGGTGATTTGAGAGTCACCGTTGGTCTCACTCCTGCCTATGCGGTGCCCCTTCCGGTTCCTGTGCCAACGCTGCGGCTAAACTCCAATTGCGCTTAATCCGAAGTTTTGTAGTCGCAGGCATTGCGGCAGGGTTCGCAGTACATGAGGCCGTCCTGGCAAATGCGGACGTCGAGCTGCGACTGACAGAGGCAGCAGAACTCCTCGCACTCACATTGGGTCTCAGGCCGTTCGCATTGGGAGCAACGGAATTCGGCGTGACCGGTTGCTGGGGACATAGCAACAATAATGTAATGCCCGGCGGCGAGACTGGAAACATGCCGTTGGTAACCCAAGCATTACACCTTATCAACAGCCTGTCGTTCGAACGCGAGCCCGCAGCCTCCGTGCCCTATAATTCTGGGCAATGACCTTCGAACAAGTGCTGGACGGAGCGGAAGTCCTGGCGCGAAGCGGGGATCCGGGCGTGAGCAGCGTGGAATATGACTCGCGGCGGGTGAAGCCGGGGTGCGTGTTCGTGGCCATGCGGGGCGAGACATCGGACGGCAACAAGTTTATCGATTCCGCGATCACTGCGGGGGCCGTGGCGGTGGTGACGGATTCGGTGGCAGAGAAGCCGCGTCCGCGCGTGGGATGGGCCGTGGTGCCGCACGGGCGGCGCGCGCTGGCGCGGATTAGCGCGAACTTCTACAAAAAGCCTGCGGAACGGATCGCAGTCACAGGAATTACCGGAACCAACGGAAAGAGCACGACGGCGTTTCTGCTGGAAGCGATTTTGACGGCGGCGGGACGGAAGAGCGCGCTGGTGGGCACGATTGAGAATCATGTTGCCGGCAGAGTGTTGCCGGCCGCTCATACCACGCCCGAGGCTCTGGATCTGAACCGCATTTTCAGCGAGGCGCTGGGCCATGGGGCGGCCGAGGCGGTGATGGAGGTTTCCTCGCACGCGCTGGCGCAGGAGCGCGTGTTTGGCATTCCCTTTGATGTGACCGTGTTCACCAATCTGACGCGCGATCATCTCGATTATCACAAGACGATGGAAGAGTATTTCGCGGCCAAGCGCGTGCTGTTCGAGGGTTGCGGCACGGACGCGCCGCGGGCCGTGGTGACGAATGTGGATGATGGGTACGGGGCCAGGCTGGCGGAGTTCAGCCGGAAACGCAGTTCGGTGGTCTTGAAGTATGGGTGGGAGCGCGGCGACTTGCGCGTCGAGAAAGTGGAGATCACAACCCGGGGGACGCGGTTTGATCTGGTTACGCCAGAGGGGAAAATCGCGGTGTTCTCGGCGCTGATTGGGCGCGTGAATTTGTACAACATTCTCGCGGCCGCGGGAGCGGGCTATGCGCGCGGGTGCACGGCGCAAGCCATTGCGGCAGGAATCGGCCATGTGGCGTGCGTTCCAGGAAGGTTTGAGCGTGTGGATTGCGGCCAGCCATTCACTGTGGTGGTGGATTATGCGCACACTGACGACGCTTTGCGGAATCTGACGGCGCTGGCGCGGGAGTTGCTTTCCTCCGTGGTATCCAAGGGAAGAGTGTTGACCGTGTTCGGATGCGGCGGAGATCGCGACCGGAAGAAGCGTCCGATGATGGGCGAGGCCGCGGGGCGAGGCAGCGATTTTGTAGTGCTCACGTCGGACAATCCGCGCAGCGAGGACCCGCTGGCGATTATTAACGATGCGGTGGTGGGGTTGCAGAGGACTGGTGTGAAGTACAGCGTGGAGGCCGACCGGCGCACGGCGATCGCTGTGGCAATTGGCGAGGCGCGGCCGGGAGATATCGTTTTACTGGCGGGCAAAGGGCACGAGAAGATGCAGGTCACGCGGGAGGGATCGGTTCCATTTGACGATTTGGAAGTGGCGCGCGAGGCGCTGCGGACAGCGGGATTTGAGTGCGGGGCTGCTGCTCAAGCCGGAGCGAAGGGATGAAGCTGACCCTCTCAAAGATTGCCGGCTTTGTTTCCGCGCACGGCGAATTTGCACCCGAAGAAGTGGCGCAGGGTTACTCGATCGATTCGCGAACGGTTACGCCAGGCCAGCTTTTTTTTGCCGTGAAGGGTGAGCGCCTGGATGGACATGACTTTGTTGCGCAAGCTCTAGAGAAAGGCGCAGTCGCTGCGGTCGTGCGCAACGATCAGTTGGGCCGCTATTCGGGGCAGACTCAATTGCTCAGGGTCGAGGACACGCTGGCCGCGCTGCAGACTCTGGCCACGGCGGTACGAAGGCTATGGGGCAAGCCGGTGATCGCGGTGACCGGGTCGGCGGGGAAGACAACCACCAAGGACGCCCTGGCGCACGTGTTGAGCGCCCGGTTTCGGATCATGAAGTCGGAAGGGAACTTCAATAATCATTTCGGCCTGCCGCTGATGCTGTTGAAGCTGGAGCCGGGGCATGACGTGGCGGTGATTGAGATGGGCATGTCGCACGCCGGCGAGATCCGGGCGCTGGCCAAGATTGCACAGCCTGATGTTGGCGTGGTAACGAACGTAGCGCCCGTGCATCTCGAGTTTTTCGAATCATTGGCGGGGATTGCGCGGGCGAAATATGAGCTGATTGAATCCTTGCCTGCGGGCGGAACGGCGGTGCTGAACGCGGACGACGAATATGTCTCGCAGTTTGGGCGCGACTTCAAGGGCAAGGTGGTGACGTATGGCACGGGGCCGGCGGCCGACGTGCGCGCGGAAAAAATCCAGTCGAAGGGAACACTGGGCACGGAGTTTGACGTAGTGATTGGAGGCGGGCGTGAGCGGGCGACCTTGCCGTTGGTGGGAGTGCACAATGTGCTGAACGCGCTGGCTGCGCTGGCCGTGGGCCTGGAACGCGGGATGAGGCCGTCAGAGGCGGTCGCGGCGCTGGCCACGCTGGTTCCGACCGATAAACGAGGGCAGGTTCTCCAAGTGGGTAATATCACGGTGATCAACGATTGCTACAATTCGAATCCGAGGGCGCTGGACGCGATGGTGGATGCGCTGGCAACCATGGCGGCCAAGCGGCGCATCGTGGTCGCGGGCGAAATGCTGGAACTGGGGCCCGCCGGCGAAAAGATGCACGAGGTGAGCGGACAGCATATCGCGCAGAAAAAGATTGATTTGCTGCTTGGCGTTCGCGGACAGGCGCGGGCCATGGTTGAAGGCGCGCGGCAGGCGGGAATCCGGGCCGAATTTTTTACCACGCCCGAGGAAGCGGGCCAATGGCTGGCGCGCGAAGCCCGGGACGGCGACGTGGTTCTATTGAAGGCTTCGCGCGGCGTGAAGCTGGAGAAGGCGCTGGAGACTTGGAAGGCACGGCGCGACGGAAGGTAATCTTCGTCGCGGAGGCACGAAGACGCGGAAAAAGCCGGGGGATCACTCGCTTCCACCGGTGGAGGCGGTCGAACCCAGACAATGCAGTTCCATGGATTTTCTCCGTGTCTCCGTGGTGGATTCAAGCTGGGGTCTGTTAGGACATTTTTGGGCGGGACGGAGGCTGATTGCTCTACTGGCTGCTGTTCGTCAAGCTGCAACATTATTTTCCGCCGTTCCGTATCTTCCGCTACCTGACCTTCCGCACCGCGTTCGCCAGCCTTACCGCGCTGTTCACTGCGCTCATCGTGGGGCCGATCGTCATCAGCCGCCTGCGCGAATTCCAGATCGGACAATACATTCGGGAAGAAGGTCCAAAGGGGCATCAGAAAAAAGCCGGAACGCCGACCATGGGCGGGCTGCTGATCGCGATCGCCATCGTGGTGCCGACTTTGCTGTGGGCGGACCTGAGCAACCGCTTCGTGTGGATCGCGGTTTTTGCCACTTGCGCGTTTGCCGCGATTGGATTTACGGACGACTACACGAAAGTCGCGCGTCGCCGGAACCTTGGCCTGACCGGGCGGGCGAAGTTGGGGTTGCAGATAGCGACCAGCATTGTGATCGCCGTGATGCTGATTGCCATGCAGACCCACGGCATGTATTCCACCAAGCTGGTTGTGCCCTTCTTCAAACAATTTCATCCCGACCTAGTGGTGCAAAGCTGGGAACGATTCCCGCACCTCTGGCCTCTGGCGTTTGTGTTTTTTGTAGGGTTCGTCGCTTTCGTGATCGTGGGCTCGAGCAACGCCGTAAATCTTACGGACGGCCTGGACGGGCTGGCGATTGGCTGCACCGTGATTGCGGCGGGCGCGCTTTCGATGCTGACCTACGTCAGCGGGCACGCGACCTTTGCGACCTATCTGGAAATCCCGCGCATGCCGCAGGTGGGCGAGCTGACCATTTTCTGCGGCGCCATGGTCGGTTCGTCGATCGGATTCTTGTGGTACAACGCCCATCCCGCCGAAGTGTTCATGGGCGACGTGGGATCGCTCGCCCTGGGCGGGGCAATTGGGACGGTCGCGGTAATTATCAAGCAGGAGCTGCTGTTGCCGTTCATCGGCGGGGTATTCGTGATCGAGGCGCTGTCGGTGATCCTGCAGGTGGCATCATACAAGCTGCGCAAGAAGCGGATCTTCAAGATGGCGCCGCTGCATCATCATTTTGAGCTGATGGGGTGGTCGGAGTCGAAGATCATCGTGCGCTTCTGGATCGCGTCGCTGGTGTTCGCGCTCTTCGCGCTGACAACGCTGAAGCTGAGGTAAGAACGAATCCGTGCCTCTGTGGTGAAATGGATTTGATAGAACTTAAAGACAAGCGCGTCCTGGTGGTCGGCCTGGGCAATTCGGGCGTCGCTTCGGCGCTGTTCTTAAAGGCGCACGGGGCGAGGGTCACGGTGTCCGACACCAAAAGCGGCGACGAGCTGCACAACGAAATTCCCGTACTCCTCGACCACGGCATTACTGTGGAGACCGGCGGCCACGGCGAGCGCACGTTTCGGGGGCAGGATTTGATCGTGGTGAGTCCGGCTGTTCCTGTGGATGCGCCGCTGCTGGTGGAGGCGCGGTCCTGGGGCGAATCCGTGATTGGCGAGATCGAACTGGCGGCGCAGTTTTTGCCGGGACCGATTGTGGCCATCACCGGTTCGAATGGGAAGACCACCACGACTGCGCTGACTGGGGAAGTTATGGCGGCGGGCGGGCTTCCGACCCTGGTGGGCGGGAACATTGGCACGCCGGCGATTTCTCTCGCCGGGCGGGCGACTCCCGAGACTGTGATTGTGCTGGAAGTATCGAGCTTTCAACTGGAGACGATTCAGACCTTCCGCCCGAAGGTCGCGGTGGTGTTGAACGTCACGCCCGATCATCTGGACCGGCACCGGACGTTCGAGGCTTATGTGGACGCGAAAGTGCGCATCTTTGAGAATCAGCGGGAGAACGATTTCGCCGTATTAAACGCCGACGATCCTACTTGCGCAGGGATGGCGGCGCGAACCCAGGCGCAGGTGTTCTGGTTCAGCCGGCAAAAAGAAGTGAGACGGGGAGCATGGGTGCGCGAGGGGAACATTGTTTTTCGCGATGAGGCTGGGCTTCAGAAAAAAGCGCAGCGCGAGATCATGCTGGTCTCCGAAATTCCTCTCAAGGGCGCGCACAATCTCGAAAACGTCTTGGCGGCGGTGTGCGCGGCGGCGCTGATGGGATGCGCGGCCGAGAAGATTCGACAGGCAGTGCGCGAGTTCAAGGCGGTCGAGCACCGGCTGGAATTTGTGGCCACGATCCGCGGCGTGGATTATTACAACGATTCGAAGGCCACGAATGTGGATGCGACCATCAAGGCGCTGGAGTCGTTTCCCTCGAACATCCACTTGATTCTTGGCGGCAAGGACAAGGGCAGCGACTATAGCGTTCTGAACGACTTGCTGCGGCAGCGCGTGAAGCGCGTGTACACCATCGGCGCGGCGGCGGCAAAGATTGAGTCGCAGATTAAAGGCGCCGAAGTCGTCCACGCCGAGACTTTGGAGAACGCGTTGCGCAGGGCGAATGCGGCGGCGCAGGCGGGTGATGTGGTGCTGCTGGCTCCGGCTTGCGCGAGCTTTGATCAGTTTAAGAATTATGAGCAGCGCGGGCAGGCATTCAAGGAGATTGTGCGGGGGCTGGGCGGGTAGCGAGGGCCAGAGCGATATTCCTGTATATGGAACGCAGCAGTTCAGGCAGGAATTTCGCCGGCAGCGTTGACGGGGACGAAACCCCCGTTTACAAACTTGAACCCGCATTTAAGGATCCGTGCGTTGACTTCGCCCGTTCCAGCGTGGCGACCAACGGCTTCCGCGAATCTCGGAAGCGTTCTTTCCTTTCGACCACGATCCCACACGCTCCATTGTCCGTCGATTGCGCTAAGGATAGGAGCGCGTTGAATGCCCCCGTTTACGATCCCGTCCGGTATGAGTTCCAGCTCAAAGCCAGCGTCGCCCGCGATACTCCGAATTATCCCCGATCGCTGGTCTTGAAGCAGGCGGCGTAGGGAACCGAATAGGCAGGCCAAATCTTCGTCTGTTAGCGCGGCGCTGGACATGGTGCTATTCAAAGTTAGGGCTAAGGATCGTGTTCTTCACAGCGATCTCGGCGGAATTGGCTTGACCAAGAGGCCGGATGTCCGAGTCCCGACTTTGCAGCTCTTTTAACCCCTCTTGACTCACCAACAAGAACTTATCGAACTTGCACCCGAAGCGGGACCGTAGCATCGGCACATCTTGTGGAGCGTCGGCGATGATGGCGCCGATCCGTGAGCTGTGTACGATGTCGAAAATCCGGGTAGACAGCGAGGAGCTATCGATCACGCCGCTATCTGAGACACCGATCACGTGCATTTGCATGGGAATAGATTATCACCTTGGGATGCCCCCTCAAAATGTCGCCGCACTGTCGCGCGGCGAAGGACGGGGTAATACCGAGCAGTCCATGCGCGAGCTTGCAAAGGCAGAGATAGAAACTCCTTTCGGGGCCGCGGGGGCGCGATAGTGCAAGGGGTCCTTCGACTTCGCAAGTGCTTCGCGTTTGCGAAGCACTTGCTACGCTCAGGATGACAACTCGACCTGGTCAGCGAGCATCCCCGAACCAAGACAATCAACAATCAATAATCAACAATCAGTAATTCGTTCTCCGTGTCTCCGCTCCTCCGTGGTGAAATGAACTTCCCATGGCAAAGCGGGTGAGTGTCGATCGCTGGCTGTTTACCGTGACCATGCTGCTGGTGTTTGTGGGACTGGTGATGGTGTTTTCGGCGTCAGCGGTGATGGCGCGGGAGCGGTTCGGGTGCCCGTATGCGTTCTTGTCGAAGCAGTTGATGTGCGCGGCGGCGGGCATTGCGGCGATGGTGATCGCGATGCGCCTGGATTACCGGCGCTATAAGCATCCGGCGCTAGTGTTTTCGCTGATGGGGCTGACCACGCTGCTGCTGATCTCCGTGTTCTTTCTGGACCGCTCGCACAACACCCATCGCTGGATTCACGCGGGCGGGTTTTCGTTTCAGCCTTCGGAGCTGGCCAAGCCGGTGCTGATCCTTTTTCTCGCTTATTTTCTCGAAGCGCGCACGAAAACCATGGATGACTGGCGCAACACGCTGTTGCCGGCAGCAGCCCCCTTGGCTGTGCTGCTGGGACTGATTGTGTTGCAACCCGATCTGGGCACGGCCATCGCATGTGCCGGGATCGCGGCCTGCATCTTTTATGTGGCGGGCATGCGGATGCGGTACTTCGGGTATGCGTTTGCAGCGGCGCTGGCGCCACTCTACTTTCTGATCTTTCATGTGAGCTGGCGGCGCGACCGGATATTGGCTTTCATGAATCCGTATGCCGAGCGGCAGAAAGCCGGGTTCCACCTGATTCAGTCGCTGATTGCGGTGGGCACGGGTGGCATTACCGGCAAGGGTCTGATGGAAGGCACGCAGAAGCTGTTTTATCTGCCCGAGCCGCATACCGACTTTATTTTTGCGGTGACGGCGGAAGAACTGGGGCTGGTGGGAGCGATGTTTGTGGTCACGCTGTTTGCCATCTTCCTATGGCGCGGGATGCGCGCAGCGTGGCGCACGGAAGATATGTTTGGGCGATACCTCACGGCAGGGCTTACCAGCATGGTGGTGCTGCAGGCATTCATCAACATCAGCGTGGTGCTGGGCATGATGCCAACCAAGGGCATTCCGCTGCCGCTGGTCTCGTATGGAGGGTCTTCTTTGTTTGTGACGCTGGCGTGCGTGGGCGTGCTGCTGAATATTACGAAGCAGGCGGAGTGAGAAGAATCACTTGCCACGGATTGGCACGGATCTTCACGGATTTCTCTAAGTCGCTCGTTTTATCCATGTGAATCCGCGTATATCCGTCGCTCGTTCTTGCGTGGTTTATAGTCACCTCATGCGGGCCATTCTGGCGGGCGGCGGGACGGGTGGACATGTGATCCCGGCGCTGGCCATCGCCAATGAACTCAAGGAAAATTATGCCGCCGAGGTGCTGTTCATGGGGACGGCACGCGGCATCGAGAACCGTCTGGTGCCGGCGGCGGGGTATCCGCTGCAACTGGTGCGGGTGGGGGCGCTGAAGAACGTGAGTTTGACGACGCGGGCGAAGACGGCGTTCGATTTGCCACGTGCGGTCTGGGATGCGAGCCGCGTGTTGAATGAATTCGCGCCCGACGTGGTAATTGGCGTGGGCGGATATGCGTCGGGTCCGGCAATGCTGGCGGCGCTGATGAAGCATATTCCAACGCTGGCCTTTGAGCCGAATGTGGTGCCGGGATTCGCCAATCGCTTAGTCGCGCGATTTGTGTCGGGAGCGGCAGTGCACTTTCAGGAGACCGCGAAATACTTTCGCCACGCCGAAGTGACGGGTGTGCCGGTGCGGCAGGCGTTCTTTGAAATCCGAGCGAAGCGTGGCGGGACGCCGACCCTTCTGGTGTTTGGCGGAAGCCAGGGAGCGCACGCGATCAATGAGGCGATGATCCGGTGCTTGCCGGAGTTGCGGCGGCAGGCGCCGGGGATGCACATCATTCATCAGACCGGCGAGCGTGACTATAATGACGCGCTGGCGGCATACAAATCCTTGGGAGAGTTGGCGGAGGTTTACAAATTTATCGAAGACATGCCGGCGGCGTTTGCGCGCGCCGATCTGGTGGTGTGCCGGTCAGGCGCGAGCACGGTGGCGGAAATTACGGCGGCGGGGAAGCCTGCAATCTTCGTGCCGTTTCCGCGGGCGGCGGACGATCATCAGCGGGTAAATGCCGAGGCGCTGGCGCGCACCGGAGCCGCCGTGGTGGTGGAAGAATTCAAACTGGAAGGGGTCTGGCTGGCGGAGACGATTGCGGCACTGCTCGGTGATCCGCGGCGGCTGGAGGCAATGGCAGAGGTGACGCGGAGTCTGGCGCATCCCAATGCGGCGCGGGATATTGCGGCTATGGCGGCGCGGGTGGCGGGGATAGAAGATGCTTAAGCCACGGATTCGCGCAGATTTTCACGGATATATCTTTAGTGGGTCCCCGGTCGTTTGTCCTGGCGCTTTATCCGTGTGAATCCGTGGACGATGGCGTTGACCTATGTTTGCCAAGATTCAGCAGATACATTTCGTGGGCATTGGCGGCATCGGCATGAGCGGGATTGCCGAGGTGCTGCTGAATCTCGGCTACAAGGTTTCGGGGTCGGATCTTAGAAGTTCCGCCGTCACCCAGCGGCTGGTGGGCTTGGGCGCCGCGGTGTTTGAAGGGCATCGGGCGGAAAATATCGCCGGGGCGGAGGTTGTGGTGACGAGCTCGGCGATTGCGGCGGAAAACTGTGAAGTGGTTGAGGCGCGCAGGCTTCACCTTCCCGTGATTCAGCGGGCGGAGATGCTGGCGGAGTTGATGCGGTTGAAGTATGGCATTGCCATCGCCGGCATGCACGGCAAGACGACTACTACGTCGATGGTGGCGGCTGTGCTGGCGGGGGGTGGGCTCGATCCAACCGTAGTGGTGGGCGGGCGCGTGGATGCGCTGGGGTCGAATGCGCGGTTGGGAAAGTCACATTATCTGGTGGCGGAGGCGGATGAAAGCGACCGGTCTTTTTTGAAATTGTCCCCAATTCTCTCCGTTGTGACCAACATCGACCGCGAGCACATGGATTGCTACCGCAGCATGCGCGACGTGAAGAAAACGTTTCTGGAGTTCATGGACCGCGTGCCTTTTTACGGGATGGTGGTGGCCTGCAATGACGATCCTCCACTGCGGCGTTTGTTGCCCGAAGTGCAGCGGCGCACGGTGACCTATGGGACGAAGAGGGGATCGGATTTTTGGATCAGTCTGAAGGCGAGTTCTGCGCCGGCAAATCCGAAGGTCGCAAATGTGATCCTCGAGGGCCAGCCGTTGAGCCGTTTTCGCGTGAGTTATCGCAAGAAGGATCTGGGCGAGTTTACACTGCATGTGCCGGGAGTGCACAACATTCTCAACGCCACGGCGGCGATTGCGGTGGGGGTGGGGCTGGATGTTGAGGTGGAGGCAATCCGCATAGCGCTCGACCAGTTCCGCGGGGTCGACCGGAGATTTCAGTTGCGCGGGCGCGCGGCGGGCGTTAGCGTGATCGACGATTATGGGCACCATCCCACCGAGATCAGGGCGACGCTGGCGGCAGCGCGGCAGTGCGGGTTTCGCAGGATTCACGTCGTCTTCCAGCCGCATCGCTACTCGCGCACGCGCGATCTGATGGAGGACTTCGCGACCGCGTTTGGCGACGCGGATTCTCTGTTCGTGCTTGATATTTACGCGGCCAGCGAGAAGCCGATCGAGGGCATCAGCGGGGAAAACTTGGCTGGAGCTATCCGCGAAAAGGCCGGGAGAAGCGCGCAGTATGTAGGTTCGTTTGCAGACGCCATGGTTGCGGCTGCGGCGGTTGCAAAAGAAGGAGATATGATCCTGACCCTCGGGGCGGGGAGCGTTTCACAGTTGGGGCCGCTGATTCTGGAGAAACTGAATGAGCGTGTGGAAGCAGGGAACTAATTTCCAGCTGGCGGCGTATCTTCCATTGCTAACCGACTGGCGTGAGGTCCGTCCAATGTGGCAGATGGAGATAGGGCGATGAAAACCACACAAGCATGGGGATGGTTGGCGGCTGGGGTGCTGGCGCTGGGACTGAACGGCTTTTATCAGGATGGCGGCTTGGCTCCGGCGCACCGCATTGTGGATGGGGCCATCGAATTGGTTGCTGGGCGGTCGGGGGATTTGGTTGAATTGGCTTCGGAGCGGGGCGAACGACTCGCGGAACGCGCCAGCCTTGTTGCGGCGTGGGACGAGACCGCGTCCTGCCGTTTGGCTGCCACGGTGGCGCGGTTCCAGCGCAAGACTGCTTGGACGCAGAGTCGGGCGGCCCGCATTGAGGCCATGTCGGCCAGGCAAGAAGCGGCGGTGGCGCGAGTGGAAGCGGAGCGGGCGCGGATCGAGGCGCGAGTTGCCCGAGTGCGCATGGTTCCGGTGGCGTTTGGCGCTTTAGAGATTCCTTTAATGGCTTGTCCGCGGGTGCGGGTCAATGCTCCCCGCTTGAGTGTTCCGCCCGTGCCGGTGGTTAGGATTCCGGCTCCGGGGGTGCGGGTGGAGACTGTAGGTGGGCCGATTTAGAGTTTTTGTTCTCCGGAAAGGCGGGCGCGGCTAAACGGCTGCGTCCGTTTTTTGTGGAGAGAGATGGGACGGGGAGTGCCGGGCTTTCGCCCTCGCCGGACAGCCGAGGCGGCTGTCCCCATATGATTCTTTTCCAACCCTCAGTTTTCTGATTCTGTCCGTGATGTCCAATCCGATTCCCTGCTGTGAAAAAGAACCAACATTTTGTCTATCTGAAATCGCAAAATGAAGTTATAGTTTGAAGGCTCGGTGATTCCTAGCGACAACTGACCCTACTGATGGCGCGGAAGCCTGATTCCACCATCTTGGAGGAGGAGTTGTATCCACGCAGCCCTGAAGCTGCGCGCCTGGGTTTCCACGGTCCGAACGAGCGTTGTCTCCACGAGCCTGATCTGCGCCGGCATGATTTGGAGATAGAAGACTCGCGCTTGATTGATCTGGATGTGGATGAGGAATCTCCGTTTCTGCGCGGGCAGAAGCGAGTCTCCGCCCGGCGCAGTTCTCTTCCGAAAAAAACCGCAAACCGTTTGCTGTGGGCTGTGATAGCGGCCGCGGTGTGTTGCGCGGCGGGAGTGGCAGCGGCGGCTCTGTATCACTACGGCGAGCACTCGTGGCGCTTCCGGGTGGAATCGAGCGACAACATTGAAGTCACGGGCATGCAAAACGTGACCAAGGCGCAAATCATGGAAGTGATGGGCGCCGATATTGGGCGCAACATCTTCTTCATTCCACTGGCGCAGCAGAAGGCGCAGCTGGAACAGATTCCCTGGGTGGAATCGGCCAGCGTGATGCGCTTCGTACCCAACCGGCTGAGCGTGCAGATTCACGAGCGCACGCCGGTGGCGTTCGCGCGGGTAGGGCCGCGAATCTTTCTGATCGATGCCGGTGGCACGCTGATGGATCTTCCGCAGAAACGCAAATATTCCTTCCCGGTGATTCTGGGTATGAATCCAGGCGAGCCACTTTCGACGCGGGTGCCGCGCATGCAGGTTTATGACGAGATGGTGCGAGAGCTGGATTCGGGCGGGGCGCGTTACTCGGAGGACCTGAGCGAAGTGGATCTCTCCGATCTGGAAGATGTGAGAATCCGGGTGAACGATCCCGCGGGCGATGTGCTGGTGCATCTGGGATCGTCGGATTATCTGCGGCGCTACAACATCTATATCAGCCACGTTCAGGAGTGGCGGCAGCAGTTCCAGAAACTTGAATCGGTGGATCTGCGCTATGACAACCAGGTCATCGTGAATCCGGACATGCCGCGAACCGCGAAGCTGGCAGCGTTGAGCCCGGCGGTTGCCAGAGCGGCGGCAGCGGCGGGAGTAAAGCCTGCGACCTTGCTGACGCAAGTGGGCCCGCGGGACAGGCGGGTACCCAAGCCGGCATTCGAGTTGAGCGCACAAACGCTTAATCCGAAGAAGGCGGCCGCTGGGGCCAGGAACGCCGCAAGAACGAAATGGAAAAAGACTGCGGTAAAGCTGGGGAAAGCCGGCCCGGGAGCGAAGAGCGCGACGTCGAGGTGGAAGGCGCGAACGCCGACGCCGGCCAAGCACGTCCTGGTGGCGAAGCACGCGGCAGCGACGAAGACGGGTTCACTGGCTGGCCGCGGCGCCGCGGGGCGGCAAGCGGTAAAAGCGAAGCGGCTTTCGCCGGCTTCTTCAACGGCAGTGTCTTTGAACTCCACGATGAAGTCTTCCGGAGGCAGCGGGCAGAAGCCGAGTCCGGGGATTGCGAAGAGCCAGCCCAGCCAGGGGCCGGGGCAGTGACAATTCGGCTTGAAAGGAAAAACCTAGTTTGGGGAATCGACTTAAGGCCTAATTCGGAAATGGCGAATTAAACCATGGCGAATCAGCAGGGAAACTTACTGACGGCAATTGACGTGGGCAGCGCCAAGACATGCGCGCTGGTGGTGGAGGTCTGCGAGGGCGGGCTGCGCTATCGCGGGCACGGCGTGGCGGAATCGCGGGGCTCGCGCAAAGGCGTGATCGTGGAACTGGATAAGGCGGTCGCCGCGATTCAGAAGGCGGTGGAAGCCGCCGAAGATGCGGCGGGTGCGGCGGTGGAGCACGCGATTGTGGGCATCGGCGGAGCGCATGTGCGCGGCGTGAACAGCCATGGCGGGATCAGCCTGGGCACGCGTCCGCGGGAGATTGGACGCGACGAGATCAAGCAGGCGGTGGAGCGGTCGCGGGCGATTCCGCTGCCGGCGGATCGCGAAGTGCTGCATCTTCTGCCGCAGGAATTCATTCTTGACGGCCAAGCTGGCGTACACGATCCGCTGGGCATGATGGCGGCGCGGCTGGAGGTGCGAGTACATCTGGTGACGGCGGCAACCAGCGCGGCGCAGAACGTGATCACGGCGGTGAATCGCGCGGGCGTCCATGTGGACGATACCGTGTTTGAGGCACTGGCGGCGGCCGATTCCGTGCTGCGAGCCGACGAGCGGGAGCTCGGTGTATGCCTGGCGGATATTGGAGCGGGGTCCACGGAGCTGATCGTGTTTCTGCAAGGCGCGGTGGCTTATACGGGAGTGATCCCGGTGGGTGGCGACCACTTCACCAGCGATCTATCCGTGGGCATGTGCACGGCGCTGGAAGAGGCGGAAAAAATTAAGAAGGTGTACGGGAATGCGATCGTCACGCTGATTCCGGAAGGGAATGAAGTGGAGGTTCCGTCGGTGGGCGACCGGCCTTCACGATTGCTGCCGCAGCGGCTGGTGGCGGAGATTCTCGAACCGCGGGCCCGCGAACTGTTTGAGATGATGCGCGAAACTCTGCGGCAGAGCGGAATGTTCGAAGCGTGTCTGGCGGGCATCGTCCTCAGCGGCGGAGGCTCGCGGCTGCCGGGAATCTTCGATGTGGCGGAGTCGGTGCTGCGGCGTCCGGTGCGGTTGTCGTGGCCGACGCCGCTGGCGAAAATGCCGGCCACGCTGGCCGAACCGGAGTATGCCACGCTGCTGGGCATGGTCGCCTACGGACAACGGGCGCGGGTGGCGCGCGGGTTTCAGGCGGACCGGTGGGGATCGAAATTGAAGGCGATGTTAGTGGGATGAGTACCGAGAATCCAGACTTGGAGAATTTATGAAAAAAGATTCGAGCATTCGCATCAGCTTCAACGAAGAGCCTCTCAACGATGCCAAGATCAAGGTGATCGGGGTGGGCGGTGGTGGCGGCAACGCGGTGAACCGCATGATCGATGCCGGAGTCGAGGGCATCGAGTTCATCGTCGCCAATACGGACTTGCAGGCGCTGCGCATGTCGCGCGCGCCAGTGAAGCTGCAACTCGGCGTCAAGCTGACGAATGGTCTGGGCGCGGGAGCGAACCCGGAAGTGGGGCGCAAGGCGGCGCTCGAGGACTCGGACAAAATCATCGAGGCGCTCGAGGGCGCGGACATGGTGTTCGTGACCACGGGCCTGGGCGGCGGCACGGGGACGGGCGCCGCTCCGATCATCGCGTCGCTGGCCAGCGAAATGGGAGCGCTCACCGTCGCTGTCGTCACCAAGCCGTTTTCGTTTGAAGGCAAGCGGCGTATGACGCAAGCCGAAAAAGGCATCGCCGAATTGATGGAATCAGTGGATACGACGATCGTTATCCCCAACGAGAAATTGCTGGCAGTGGCGGAGAATGCCGGATTCTTCGAGTCGTTCCGCATCGCCGACGACATTTTGCGACAGGGCGTGCAGGGGATCTCCGATATCATTACGATTCCCGGCATCATCAACCGCGACTTTGCCGACGTGAAGACAATTATGGCCCGCATGGGTTATGCGGTGATGGGCACGGCGACGGCGAGCGGTGCGAATCGCACCATGGAAGCGGCGCAACGGGCGATTGCGTCTCCGCTGCTCGAGGCCGGCGCAATCGACGGCGCGCGCGGCATTCTGATCAACATCACGGGATCGGCTTCGCTGAAGCTGGCCGAAGTGCAGCAGGCTTGCACCATTATCCAGAGCGCGGCGCATGAGGACGCCAATATTATTTTTGGTGCGGTGATGGACGAGAAGATGAAGGACGCGGTGAAGATCACGGTCATCGCCACCGGCTTCCGCGAGGTGAGCCGGGGACGGCGGCCCACGACCGACGTGCAGCACTCGTTCGCGGCAGCACACGACGATGCCATGGATTTTCCCGATCCCGTAGGTCCGGTGCAACCTATACCGGCCGCGTTTCCAGAGTTTATTCCCGACACGTTAGGGCCGATGATGGAGGAGCCAGCCATGGCGGAGTCGTTGCCGGGGGCGATGGCCCAGGGTGGCGCCGAAGTGATTTCGCTCGACACCATGCGCAGTGCGATGGTGGCCAACTTCGAGCAGGACGACCTGGACGTACCAGCGTTTTTGCGCAAGCGTGGCGAGGTCATGTAGGCGAAAGCGTTCGAGAGGTAGGAGTGGGAGTGCATTCGGAGGCAGGACGAACCCTGCGCGGCAAAAGGAGAAAAAGCTTGCGCAGGCCAGCAGTATCTTTTCAGTAACGAGGTAACGGTTACCGTGGACTCTGGAACGAAAGTAATTCCCGCTTAAGTAGTTATTCCGTAATGGGTTAGATAGGAATCAATGATTTCACCGATAAAAACTTTGTTATTGCCTGCGGCAGGCTAAGTCTCGTAATATCGCGGAGTTGGGCGAAGTTACCTCGGAGATTGGCAACTGGCAGGGTTCGTGCATCAACGATAGATACAAGATAATAGTTAAAACAGATACAGATTACAGATACAGATCAGGAAATCCGGGGAAAAGGGGAACGCGCTAGAGATGTCCAAGTTTGGTACGGGCTGTCTTCGGGTAGCGGTAATGGTGGGAGGGCTGTTGTTGGCGCCGGCGATGTGGGCGGCGCATGTCAACCCGCGCGCGCTGAATACCAGCAAAGCAAAGGCTCGAAAGGTGAGCGAGAGCCAAAGGACGAAGCGCCGTCTGCGCCATCTGGCGCATGGCCGAAGCACGATCATTCATCGCGGCAGCCTGACGCGAGCCTCGATCCACTACCGGCACCGATATTACGAGCGTTTTTTCACCAGTTCCTTCGCCGAGGGCCTGACCAGCGGGGATGTTACGGAGGGCGAAGACCCGGTGGTGCGCCAGGCGGCCATCGATGCCCTGGGCAACATGAATGGCACAGTGGTCGCGATTGAGCCGACCACGGGGCGCATTCTGGCCATGGTCAATCAAAGACTGGCGTTGTCGAGCGGTGCGCAACCCTGCTCGACCATCAAACTGTCGGTGGCGCTGGCGGCGCTGAGCGAGGGCTTGATCTCGGAGGATACCCAGGTCCGGCTCGGAGGGCGCAGCCGCATGAACCTCACCGAAGCTTTGGCGCATTCCAACAACGCATATTTCGAGGCGCTGGGCCGCAAGCTGGGATTCGAGAAGGTCGCTTATTATGCCCATCAGTATGGCTTGGGCGAGTTGGCGGGCTATGACATTCCGGGCGAGAAGTTGGGTACATATCCCGACGAAGTGATTCCCGCCAAGCTCGGCGGAGTCGGCAAGATGTGTTCGTTCGGCGAAGGCATTTCGATGACGCCCTTGCAACTGGGAGCGTTGGTTTCAGCCATTGCCAACGGAGGTACGCTTTACTATCTGCAGCATCCCACCACACCGGAAGAAATCACGAATTTCCAGCCGCGTATCAAGCGGCAACTGGATATCGCTCCGCTGATCCCGGAAATCTCCGACGGCATGGCTGGAGCGGTGCAATATGGCACGGCGCGCCGGCTCGAGCTGAACTTCAATGAGGAAGAAATTCTGGGCAAAACCGGAACCTGTTCTCACGATGGCACTCGCTTCGGCTGGTTCGCCTCCTACGCCAATACCAGCCGGGGACGCATTGTGGTGGTAGTTTTTCTGGAGGGTGGACGCCCCACCTTTGGCCCGAAGGCGGCCGAGATTGCGGGGCTGATGTATCGCAATCTGTACGAACACAACTTTTTCATTGCCGGCGCCGCAACCCAGGCAGAAACCCCGAGACCTGTAAGCACAACGCCGTAGTTCACTGAACCAGGTTTTCCAGTACCAAATCTCATTATTTCGCTTCATCGTTCGATAGAGCCTCTCAGCCGAGAGGCTTTTTCTTCCTTGGCGCAAGTTCTGCACGCTTCAGCTTTCTTATCACGAAAAGCCGAATCCTGCCGATTAGAAACCTAGGGATGGGACTGCCCCTGGCAAAGACGGCCAGTCTACGATGAATTCCACGGCGATCATTCACGGCAGCTACAACCTCCGACTGGTGGCGCTATCGGTGATCCTGGCGATTTTTGCGTCCTATGCTGCGCTGGACCTCGCGGGACGCGTAACCTCGGCCCGCGGTCGGGCTCGGAGCATGTGGCTGGGCGCTGGCGCTGTCGCGATGGGCCTGGGGATCTGGTCAATGCACTACGTCGGGATGCTGGCCCTCATCCTGCCAATGCCGGTTTTCTACCACGTTCCCACCGTGGCGTTTTCGCTGCTGGCGGCGATCGCGGCCTCCGGGGTCGCTTTGTTCGTCGCCAGCCGGCCCAACCTGGGACTGTGGCAGGCGATTGCGGGCAGCCTGGTCATGGGCAGCGGGATCGCGGCCATGCACTACATCGGAATGGATGCGATGCGCTGCGCCGCAGTGATTGTTTATAACGGCAAAATTGTCGTCCTTTCGGTTGGACTAGCCATGGTGACTTCGTTCGTGGCTTTGCAGCTCTCCTTCCGCGCCCGGGCGGAGACGAGAACGAGCCGTCGGAAAATCATCAGCGCGCTGGTCATGGGCAGCGCCATTCCGCTGATGCACTACACGGGGATGTGGGCTGCCACTTTCCATCGCTCCCAGGCTGCAGTTGACCTTCGGAATGCTATTGACATTTCGGCCATCGGCATCGCGGCTATCAGCGCAAGCAGTCTCTTCGTTCTCGGGGTCGCAATTGCCTCATCTTTCTTCGACAGATTTCTCATGCTGCAAAGGGGCGACCTCAACCTGGCTCGCGAGCGCGAATTGTACTTCCACACCATGGCGGAGGCCGTGCCCGAGATCATCTGGACTGCCACGCCCGACGGTGCGGACGATTACTTTAACCAGAAGTGCTTCGACTACACGGGGCTCACTTACGATCAGCTGCAGGGCTCGGCGTGGAAGCAGATAGTCCACCCCGATGATGTAGATACGACGTTCTCCCGCTGGCAAACCGCCTTGCGCACGGCGCAGCCCTACGATGTGGAGTACCGCCTGCGAGGGAAAGACGGTGCCTACCGGTGGTTTCTGGGGCGCGCCAATCCGATCCGCAATAGCGCCGGAGAAATTATCAAGTGGTTCGGAACGTGCACCGACATCGAAAATCAGAAACGGAACCAGCAGATTCTGGAGGAGCAGATCCTGGAACGGACCATGCAATTGGCCGACACCAATACGCGGTTGCAGGAAGAAATGCTGGAGAAGGACTTTGCCCGCGACGAACTCGATCAGCAGAATGAAAGAATGATGACCGAGCTTACGGCGCGTTCTGAGCGCGCGACCATGCTGGCGAAAATGGGCGAGCTTCTGCAGAGTTGCATAAGCCGGGACGAAGTGTTCGCGGCCGCGCTGGGTTTTGCGCCCAAGATCTTTCGAGCGGTCCCAGGCGCGATTGCGCTGCTGAACGGGGCTCGCGACCTGGCCGAGGTGATCGGTTCATGGAGCGACTGTCAACTTCCTGCGGCGATATTTGAACCATCCTCTTGCTGGGCGCTGCGCACTGGACACCCGCATTTGGTGCTGGCCGGAGATTCCACCGCGCGCTGTGCCCACGCCGCAGGCGTGAACCACACTTACCTGTGCACCCCCATCCTGGCGCAGGGAGAAACCCTGGGGATCGTACATTTCCAGGCCACCGATAAGGCGCCGGATCTGGACTCGTCGGAGCTGTCGTTCAAAACCACGTTTGCCGGACAGGTGGGATTGTCGATCGCCAACATAAGGCTCCGCGAAGCGCTGCGAACTCAATCGGTGCGCGATGCCTTAACCGGTCTCTACAACCGGCGTTACCTGGAGGAGACCTTGGAGCGCGAGGTGCGGCGTGCCGCGCGTGCGGCACAGTCCCTGGGGCTGCTCATGATCGATCTTGATCACTTCAAGGCTTTCAACGACACCTATGGCCACGAGGCCGGCGATGCCGTGTTGCGCGACACGGGATTGTCGTTGACCAAGGGTATTCGAGCAGAGGATTTCGTATGCCGGTTCGGCGGAGAGGAATTCGTGGTCGTCCTGCCGACCGCCGATCTGGACGCATCGCGTGCGCGCGCCGAGCGCTTGCGAAGTAAAATGCGGGAACTGACGGTCATGCACCAGGGCAAATCACTGGGGATGGTTACCATCTCGGTGGGCGTGGCGACGTTTCCCCGGCACGGGGTGTCGCCCAAGGAATTGATGGCCGCGGCCGACGCCGCCCTCTATGAAGCCAAGCGCGGAGGCCGCGACCGCGTAGTCGTGGCGACCGCGGGTAATGCCGAAGAGGCAGCGCTGCCTGGCACAGGAAAATCCGCCGCCGGTTGGAGTTAGAGCCTAAGGCTCCCACCCTTCGATTTACACTGCGAACCGCTGCGGGTCCGGCGTCCCGGATCTCTTCAACTCGCCCGATTCCTTCATCCAATCTATTCAACTGGAGTGGATGGAGAGCTATCTCTTCCTCTCGTCGCGCTCGACGAGGCCATCTTTGATGTGAATGACACGGTGAGCGTACTCCGCAATGTCATGCTCGTGGGTAACCAGCACGATGGTGTTTCCTTCGCTGTGGAGGCGGTCAAACAAGGCCATGATTTCGTTTCCGGTTTGCGAATCGAGGTTACCGGTCGGCTCGTCCGCCAGGATGATGGAAGGCCGGTTGACCAGAGCGCGGGCGACGGCGACGCGCTGTCGCTGGCCGCCGGAAAGTTCATTCGGTTTGTGAGTCATGCGAGATTCCATGCCCACGGCCGTCAACGAGGCTTTGGCGCGCTCGATGCGCTCCGCGGTCGGAACGCCGGCGTAGATCAGCGGCAGCTCCACGTTATGCAGGGCGGTGGCGCGGGCCAGCAGGTTGAAGGTCTGGAACACGAAACCGATTTCCTTATTGCGGATACGTGCCAGTTCATCGTCGTCCAGTTCGCTCACCAACTGACTGTTGAGCCAGTATTCGCCTTTCGTCGGCGTGTCCAGGCACCCGATCAGGTTCATCAGGGTCGACTTGCCCGAGCCCGAAGGCCCCATGATGGCAACATATTCTCCCCGCTCAATGCGCAGGTTGACGCCGCGCAGGGCGTGCACCTGCTGCTCGGAGCCCATGTCGTAGGTCTTCCAGAGATCCTCAGCCGCGATCATGCAGGACTGCGGAGGCGGCGCTGAAACGGCGTTCTGAGCCATGTTGATTGCTTCCGCGGTTGCCATGTTTTTCTCCTGCTCCAGTGCCACTGGGTTCTCCGGGATTGAATTCGACTCCGAGAGCTCCGTTTGCTGTTCGGGATCCTGTGCTCAAGGCCTAGAGTTCAGCCCTGCTGTTCAAAACCTGTTTTGCCTGACCCCCCGTTGGACGGATGAAGCCGGCGAAGGTTGCGTCCTCTCTTCTTCTTTGGCGACCAAGTCATCAATCTTCACGCTACTCCCAGAACGCAGGGTGTGCAAAATCTTGTAACCGCCGGTAATGACTTCGTCACCCTCGTTCAAGTTGTTGACCACCTCAATGTCGCTGGTTCCCGCGATCCGACCGTATCGCAGAGTGACAGCCACACATTCTTGGGTACGATCCCGCCGGCAGGAAAGTTCCAATCTGGAATGGAGTGCCAAAGCCCTGGGAAATCCGGAGAGTAGCCACAGCCCGGAATGCAAAACTACACCAACCCCAAATTATAGCCTGCTCCCACCGTCGGTCTTAAAATATTCCATCGATCGAGCGGGCAACTCGACAGGAGTGCCCCAGCGTCCAACACAAACGGGGCGGTTTGGGTCTCAACTCATTCATTTCCTCATCGTGACTTAGCCTTGCTTTCGGCCCAACTGAGGGCCTAGAATACACGGACGAACGCTTTGTCGTGGCAGGAGTCCCTCTCATGTTCCGGGTCGTTTCACGTTACCTCTCGTTGTCGGCGTTTTTGATTCTAGTCACGTGTCTGGCGGGTACGGCCGGGGCCCAGAGCGACAAACCTGCGGCTGCAAGCGATTCGGAGGCCGGCGCGACGGCTACCGGCTCCGCGCAATCCGCCAACCAGACCGACCCCCTCAATCGCCCCCTTACGGAAAAAGAGAAGAAACAGCAGAAACGTGCCCTGAACGTCGAACTCAGCAAAACCTACAAGAAGTGGCTGAACGAGGACGTAGTCTGGATCATTACCGACCAGGAACGAGCCGCTTTCATGCAGCTCACCAACGACGAAGAACGCGACAACTTCATTGAAGCCTTCTGGCAGCGCCGCGACCCCACTCCGGACACGGAAGAGAATGAATACAAAGAAGAACACTACCGGCGTATCGCCTATGCCAACGAGCATTTTGCCGCCGGAGTACCCGGCTGGAAGACCGACCGGGGCCGGATTTACATCATGTACGGTCCTCCCGACGAAACCGATTCGCATCCTTCCGGCGGAACCTACGAGCGGCCTATTGAAGAGGGTGGTGGCGAGACCTCGACCTTCCCCTTTGAAGATTGGCGTTACCGCTATATCGAAGGCATTGGCCAGGAAGTGATCATCGAATTCGTCGACACCTGCATGTGCGGCGACTACCACATGACGCTGGATCGGTCCGAGAAAGACGCCCTGAAGTACACGCCCAACGCCGGTCTTACTCTCTACGAGCAAATGGGCATGGCCAGCAAAGCCAGCCGCTTTACCAACGGCGGTCTGGAACAACTGGGAGCCGGCCCCATGGCCTCGGACCTGCAAACCAAAGAATTCGACCGCCTGGAGCAGTTTGCGAAATTGCAGGCCCCGCCCCCCATTAAATATAAGGACCTCGAAGAAATCGTTAATACCAGGGTCGTAACCAACCTGATGCCCTTCGACGTCCGCACCGATTTTGTGAAGGTCACCGATGACACGGTGCTGGTTCCAGTCACCGTCCAGTTGAAATATCGTGACATTACCTTCGTCAACAAAGACGGGGTAGAGCGCGGCACCGTCGATATTTTCATGCGGGTGAGCACGCTGACCGGACGCATTGTGCAGACCCAGGAAGACCCGGTCTATGTGGATGTGCCCGCCGAATTGCTGCCCCGTACGGCGGAGAATTCGGCGGTGTACTGGAAGGCGCTGCCGCTGCGTCCCGGACGTTACAAGATCGATATCGCGGTCAAAGACGTGAATGGCGACCGCAAAGGCCTGTGGAGCCGCGGCATTGTGGTGCCCGAATATACCGACGACAAGCTGGCGGCTTCGTCGCTCATTGTCGCCGACGAGATGGAGCCCGTTCCCACCAGGGACGTGAGCAGCGGTAAATTCGTGATCGGCCTCAATAAAGTTCGCCCGCGTGTGGCCCCGGCCGACGGCAAGCCTGCTCTCTTCAAGAGGGATCGCGACTCCAAGGTAAACTTTTGGATGCAAGTCTACAATCTGGGTACCGATGAGAAGACGCACAAGGCTTCCGCTACCTTCGAGTACGACATCGTCAACATGGCCACCAATAAGCCGGTGGTGCAAAAAACCGAATCCACCGATCAGATGGGTAACGTAGGCGACCAGGTCACGTTGGAGAAGTCGATTGCCGCGGCCAATCTGCAGCCGGGCGTATACAAGATCGAAATCAAGGTGAACGACAGAATCTCCAAGCAGACTATTGATCCCTCAGCGACCTTTGCTGTAGAGTAGCGGGCGGTTGGATTTCCCGGGGGTAGGAGTGAAGCTTCGCCAGCTCGGAACTTGGGCGGTGGTTGTCGCGGTGTCGCTCCCTGCCTGGGCGGCAGGACGCCCGGGCGCGATCTCGGGATATGTGCGCGACGCCTCGGGCACACCCCAAATGGGCGCCGTGGTCGAGATAGCCGGCTCCGCGGCCCGCAGTCTCACCGTGTTTACCAACGGCGACGGGTTCTATTCCGCCGCGGATCTGCTGCCGGGATTCTACACGATTAAAGTTTCTGCTCCTTTCTTCCTTCCCGCCTTGCTGGAACAAGTTGGATTGCACCCCGGCACCAGCGTTCGCCTGAACATAACCCTGAACACGCTGCTCAACGCCATGCAGGTCCGGCCCCTGCGGGGGCCGGCCAACGATGACGACTGGAAGTGGACCCTGCGCTCGGTGGCTAATCGCCCGGTGCTGCGCGTGTTTGACGATCCCTCCGCGGGGGCGGAACAGCAGGGTCGTGACTTGAGGGCAAGTCTCTCATTCCTCGGCGGTTCGGCGGCGGCAGGTTATGGCAGCGGCTCGGATCTGAGCACGGGCTTTTCCGTAGAGCGCTCGATTTTCTCCACCGACCGCGTCGGACTCAGCGGCAATGTCGGCTTCGGAGACGGGCTTCCCGCCGTCGTTCTACGCGCGCTGTACGCGCACCGTTTGCCCGATGGTTCCGGCCCCTCGATGGCGGTTGCCGTCCGTCGTTTCGCGCCCTCCGATGCCAGCTTGCACGATGCTGCTCTGCAGGAGCTGGCCCTTACTGCGGGAGACGATTTTGCCATTGGAGATGTCCTGGAGTTGAAGTTCGGCAGCCAACTGCAGACCATCCAATTTCTTGGACGCATGAATGCCTTCCGGCCCTACGCTTCCCTTGACTTCCACACCTCCCCGAACACGGTCGTAGGCTACGACTACGCAACCTCGTTGCCGGGCCCGCAGGCAGGGGAGGGCCTCGAGGCAGCGCCTGCCGACCTGAGCGAGTCTGCTCCTCGCGTCAGCATGGCGAACTTTGTCACCAAACTCGAACGCGACGACCACCAGGAGCTGAATGTCTCCCGACGCCTGGGCAGAAACAACCTGCAAGTCGCGGTGTTCAGCGATCACGTCGGCAACACGGCTTTGGTCGGTACCGGCGAAGTCACGGCCGCCGGTGGGTTCCTGCTGCCCGATGTTTACTCGGGCACTTTCAGTTACACCGGCGACACCCTCAATGCTCATGGATTGCGGGTCGTGCTGGAACGCAAGTTTTGTTCCGATCTCATTGGCACGCTGGATTATGGCTATGGGGGCGTCCTTGACCTCTCCAGATCTGACGTCGAGCTCCAGAACGCTCAGCAATGGATCACCACCCGGAACCGTCATTCTTTGGCTACCAAGCTCAGCGGCACCCTGCCCGGTTCCCGTACCCGCTGGGTTGCGTCCTATCGCTGGGTAAGCGGTACGGCTCTGACTCCGGTGGATATGTTCAATGCTTCGCCGGGACAGAGCGATCCTTTCCTGAATCTTTTCGTCCGTCAGCCCATTCCTACCTTGGGTTTCCTGCCCGCCCACATGGAAGTGCTCATCGACCTGCGCAACCTGCTGGCGCAAGGCTATGTTCCAGTCATGGGCCAGGACGGCCAGACCGTCTATCTTGTCCAGTCCGCCCGCTCCGTCCGCGGCGGCGTGACAATTACCTTCTAAATCCAGCGCTCTTCTAGACCGTCGACGCACGCCACGCCGTCCCGTCCGTCGTATGACTTCCGTCACTAGGTAACCGGATTCCGGCGATGCTACGCTGCAAGTCATACTTCTTCCCCCAAAGCGTGTGTTGCGGAGACCCTGATGCGTCGCTCCATCTGCGCCGTCCTTATCGTTATTCTTGGCGTCGGCTTGGCCACGCCCCTCTATGCCCACCACCTCAAGCCGGGTGCCACGACTTTGCTGCCGGTGACCACCTCTTCGGCCGAGGCTCGCGCCTTCTACGAGAAGGGCATGCAGGACTATGAAAATCTTTACCTCGAGCGCTGCAACGGCGACTGGCGCGCCGCCGTCAAGGCCGATCCCAACTTGGCTCTGGCTTGGGCCTGGATTGCCTTCAACGGCAGCAATCCCCAGGAAGTAAGCGCTGCCCGTGAAAAGGCCAAGGCTCTGGCGTCCAAGGTGACTCCGGGAGAGCAGTTGATGATCGCCTGGATCGTCAAGGTGCAGGAGGGCGACTTCATCGGTGGCATTTCCGCCATGAACGACATGCTGGAGATGTATCCCAAAGACCAGCACCTGTTTTATCTTGCGGCCAACTGGCTGATGGGCGAAAACGGCGCGGAGCAAGCGCAGCGGCTGCTGGAGAAAGCGCTGGGCATCGACAAGAACTTTCCCGCCGCGCTGAACGACCTGGCCTATGTGTATGCCCGCAACCGGCAATTCGACAAGGCCTTTGCCGCCATGGATCGCTACGTCGCGCTGCTGCCCACCGAACCGAATCCTCAGGATTCCTACGGCGAACTGCTGCGCATGGCGGGAAACTTTGAGGGTTCGCTGCAGCACTACCGGGCCGCGCTGAAGATCGATCCTGACTTTGTTACTTCTCAGGTTGGCCTGGGAGACACCTACGCTCTGATGGGAAATCAGGCGCAGGCTCGGATCGAATACGACAAGGCTATCCAATACGCCCAAAACGAGGGCGACCGGCTCGACTACAGCATGCAGAAGGCGATGACCTGGGTGCGCGATGGCAACTTCGCCGAGGCCGACAAGTCATTCCAGGAGATCGCGCAGACCGCGCACGCCAAAGAACAGGACCTGCAGGAGGCGCAGGCCTACCGGCATCTGGCGGAGTACCAGACCGACGATAACGCAGCCTTGAAATACCTGCAGCAAGCCGAGGACTCTCTGGGACATCGCAGCACGATTTCAAGGGGCGACAGAGATGAGGAACTATCACGCATCCTGCGCAATCGTACCGTCCGGGCCGCGCATGCCGGCGACCAGGCATTGGCAGACAAGTCTCTGAAGGACCTCGAAGCCATGGCCTCGGGCAGCCGCAACCACGTCATCGTGAATTCCTACAATGGAGCGGCCGGAACCCTGCTCATGGATCAGAAGAAGTTCGACGAAGCCATCACCTACCTCGAAGAAGACCGGGACAATCCTTTCACCATGGAGCTTCTGGTGCAGGCCTATTACCAGACCAATCAATCCGACAAGCTAGCCGAGGCCGAGGCCAGGCTGCGAGGCACCAATGTCCCGACCATGGAGCAAGCCCTTGTGGTGCCCGCCGCCAGGCTGCGCCGCCCGGAAATGTAAAACCCATCCGCGCAGAGTTGATCTATACTGTCCAACGCCATGGCAGAAGCCAGAAGCTCTCCGGCTTGCTTTCGCACATGATTGCGGACTGACTTAGGATTCGGGTCGGCATTTGGTTCGAGAATTTTCGATTCTAAGGTTTTGATTCTAAGATTTGAGATTAATGAACTCTAAGATTGATCGCCGCTCCCGCGAAAGAGTAGTCGCTCGGCTGCCGGTGCGCGTCCAGATGGCTTCGCCGAAAACGCAGTTGTGCGCCCAGACTCGGGATGTAAGCACGAACGGCGTATTCCTCTATACCGAATCCCGCATGACCGTTGGCTCGGATGTGGAATTGGTCCTTATTCTCCCGCCCGAACTGACCTCCGGAGAGAAGTGCTGGGTCTGCTGCCATGCCCGCGTATTGCGTGTGGAACAGGGCTCTGGCAATGGGTTCGGGGCCGCAGCCGAGATCCGGCGCATCGACATACTGCCGGAGATTCCTGCATAACCCTCCGCGGCTGCGCCGCCTTCTGCGCCGTCCTTAAGTGCAGTCGTATTCGTGTCGAAAACGCCGCGCAACCTTCCCCACCTACGCCCAAACGGGCCAGCCGCCGGGCAAGCAGCGCGCCGGGTCGGAGAGCAACTCCTGAAATCTTTGAGAAAATGCTTCCCCTGGCACCGACCTCGGTGCAATAATAGCGGCCCTGGAATTGCTCTGGCCAAACTCAGGTACTCAGGTGGGCCTAGTCATGTGGATTGAGAAACTGTCGGAAGGTGTGGTGCAGGTGCAAACTCCTATCGGACCGCGTTATCTGATGCCCTCTTTTCTCCAGCGCGTGTACTTTCTTTGGATGTTCCGTAATTTTCCTGTCCTTCCCCACGCCGTGCTCAGCAACGGGCAACAGCGAATGATCGATCGCTTGTGTTCCGAGCAGAGGTTCGTCTCCATGGCTTATGCCGATGGCATGGAGGATGCTCCGGTAATCGGCACGGTCGAGCGCCGCCCGAGAATGGGACCGGAGTCATTGCCGCCGCGCCGCCCGGTCGTCAGCGAAGGTTCACGCGGACTGGCTGCCGAAGCGCGCCAGCGCTCCTGAAATCTGTTTCGTTCGTGTCGGGCAACGGAGCCAGCGCGTACCCCGCATCATCATCGTTTCTCCGCAAATGGCGCCCATCACTTCACATGCAATAAGCCCTGCGTCTGCCGGCTTGCAAAACAGCTCGGATTCCAGCACCGAACCATTGCCCAACCAAAGCACATCGCCGCGGCTGAGACGCGATGTTTCTCTGGCAACGTGAGCTTTGATCGTCGGTCGTGTCCTAAAAGGCGCACCGCGAATCTAGGCACGTCCTCATCATCTGAAGCGACGACCCTGTGCGTGGGAAATGTTACAATCACAAATTGTCCCGCTATCTAGGATTTCCCCTTTCGGGCGCGTAGCTCAATTGGCAGAGCAACTGACTCTTAATCAGTAGGTTGTAGGTTCGATTCCTACCGCGCTCACCATCTTTTCAACCACTTACCGGGGTTGATGTTTTAGGTGTGCCGTAAAGTGTGCCGTAACTCAATCCGGCTACGCCTGTTTCTCAACTGCTGCGTCCTGATCGAGCGCTGCGCGCACGATCTCTAGTTCTGGATGCTGATACTGCATGGCAGTCTTCACATCCTTGTGGCCCATGGTTCTCATGACGGCAGCCAAGTTTCCGGTTCTCTTCAGAATCCGAGTGCCGTAATCATGTCGCCCACAATAGAGGACAAGATCTTCGGGTAGCTCCGCTTTTCTCCGGGCTTCTCGAAATCTCTTCGCCATCGTAGTGAGGTGAGCAGACTCTGCGCGTTTGGAAGGGAAAACCCAGCCTTCGCGCTTCGTGCCACATCGTGCTTTCAGAATGTCGAAAGCACGATTGCTTATTGGCACGCGTCTACGTCCCTCTTCGGTTTTGCTGTCGGGGACGAAGATCACTCGGCCTTCCCAATCTAGGTTCTCGATGCGCATCCGGTAAAGCTCTCTTTCGTTCCGCATGCCGGTATCGCGCATCAAGATGATGATGTCTCGGAAAAGTTGAAGGCTGCGTTTCCGCCAATTGCAGGCAGCAGCGCCCGCCAACAATTTCTTTTCCGCTTCATCGTCAAGCCTGAGTGAACGTCCGT
>JBARJF010000107.1:0-15789 GCA_049800135.1 Candidatus Sulfotelmatobacter sp. | reverse complement strand
CGACGATACCCCCTCCCCCCTGGGTCTAGTGGAATCATCGAGTTAGCAAGAAATTCCTTGTAAAATCCGGATGTCAAAGAACTTAGGTACTAAAATCGGGAAAACAAAAGACTTAGAGGCACGACGATGCGGGCTGACCCGACCGTTACGGCCTCGACCATGATTGCGCGATTTGGTTTTGAACACAAGGTCAGATGTCACACATGGGCTGTGGAAATGTTTGGGCGGATGCGATCGAGTGCTGCGCCCAACATCCAGAGCGCGACCGCGCAGTCGAGGCACAGCATCCACTCCCAGAACGCCAGGCTAGTCAGAAGGCGGTCGTTATTGAAGAAGGCCGGCGCGAAGTACAGGTAAAGCAGGAAGAGCAAGGCTACGGATTGCACCACGGCCAGCGCCGGCGTCGCTCTGGCGGCAACCAGAGAGAGCAGCGTGCCGGAACAGATGCCAATGAATGCGGCGAAGGCCAGCTCACTGTGGAGACGCGGGTATCCGCTTGTGAATGGTGCCAATAAACCGATCGCAATCGCGGCGGCCAGGCCGGACGCGAACATCAGGGCACCGGTAAAGGCGAGCTTGCGACGAACGCTCCGTAGGCGACGGTAAAATGACACAGCAACCGGCGTGAGCAGGATCCCGCAGGTCGCAGTACCGAGGGCTGCTGCACCATAGCCGTGCGGATTGTCCTCAGGCGATTCCAGATCGGAAATGACGGCTGTCTTTGCGTCGAACGGCTTCCCACGATAAAAGGGCACGGCAGACACCGCCAAACCGACAAAGAAGACGGAACAGGCCGAAGGGATCAGCACCAAGCGTACGATTCGAAAAGCTACCATTTAAGAACATCCTAAATCATCGCGTTCGGCTCACTTCTCGCAGTTTGCTTTGGTTGATTTCGCACCAGATACCGCTTTCTGCAGAACGGTGAGGGGGTTGCTGGTTTTGCGGGCTGGGCATCACGAGCCTTGATGTGAGGGTTGGAAGCCGATACGAGCGTCGAGGCTGAGTTTGACGCGGCAACGCCTCCTGCTACCATCGGCGCGGACGCGCACCTTTGCAAAACCGGCAAAGGTGCGGCAGCCTCGGTGGTGGTGCCTCATGGAAAAACCAAGGCTGGGCCAGCCGCCCATATACTCCAACGGGAATAAGATCTGAGGATGGGTCCATGTTACGCAAGCTAGGGCTCGCAATTTCGTATTTCATCGCCACCGTTTACATCCTTTTGATTCTGTCGCCTGCTGTTTACTGTCTGCAACATGGATGCAGGGGACCGGAGCTCGATGGTTTTATGCCCGCCTTCTTTCTTGGTCCGTGGGGCGCGGTAGCGACGGCTTTCTCATTGCGCAACGCCATACAGAACATCAGAAAAAGACAAACCTGGTCGTGGATTTTCTGGCCTCTTGCAATTATTTTCGCGATTGTTCTGATCGGTACGATTGCGTTTTTCGGATGGGTAATTTACGAGACTGCCGCTCATCATCGTTATCATTAAGGACAGGGGCTGGCCGACGCTTTCCCGGCGACACCGCGGCGATGGAAGATCCACGGGCGGGATGGCCCAGGGCCGGCAGCCTTGGTGGTGGTGCCTCATGGAAAAACCGAAGCTCGGCCAGCCGCCGACCACTTCCCCCCTTTTGGGGGTGTCGCGTTCGAGGCGGTTGGCCTATAGTTCTCCTGGTTGGAGGAGGTCGGTATGGAAATAAGAGCGGTCCGACTCCTGGTGTTGTTTTTTGCTTTGGCCTTATGTGGTGTAGTCGTCCTCGGAGCGGGGCGGCCGCCGGAGCAAGCCACCGGTCACCTTTCAAAAGACCAGGCACTTGCATTAGTCCGCACGATTAACGTGGCGGAGATGGACGTCTTCAACGTGCACCATCAATACGGCTCGCTGGGTGAGGTGCTTAAGCAGCACCCTTTCGAGGGGCACCATGATCTCCCGGTTTTGACGGATGCCAGTTCGGGAACGTTTCTGGGTTATAAGGTGTCGGTTGTGGCTGAAGTGGGCGGCCAGCACTATATGGTGGGGCTGGTTCCCCTCAAAGCCACATGCAACCCGGCTGTCTTCACCAACGAGGAGGCGGTCATCTACACCGCCGCAGCCTTGGGCTGCCCGCAAGAAGCCAAGAATATTGGGAAGTAATCTCGGACTCAGGCTAGCGCGGCGCGGCCTACCATCGTCACGGACGCGCACCTTTGCAGAACCGGCAAAGATGCGGCAGCGTCGATGGTGGCGCCTCGTGGAAAACCAAAGCTGGGCCGGCCCTCTCGCATAGGCCAGCCCGTTCCGTCCGGCTACATTGCCGGGCCGCTGGGATAGGCGGGAAGATCGGGGGGACGCGGGGGCAGCGTCTTGGGATTGGCCTCGATGCGCTTCATGACTTCCTCAATGGCGCGATCGAGCTGGGCATCCTTGCCCCGGACTATGTCGTCGGGACGATCGTCCACTTCGATGTCGGGAGCGACGCCGTGGTTTTCGGCCACCCAATGGCTGTTGAGGTCGTAGCGGGAGAATTCAGGGCGGGTGATATAACCGCCGTCCATGAGGGGAATCTCTCCGCGGATGCCGCGGACTCCGCCCCAGGTGCGCTCGCCGATGAGCGGGCCAAGTTTGTAGACCTTGAAGAACTCGCTGAAAATGTCGCCATCGGAAGCGGCGTACTGGTTGGTGATGCAAGCCAGGTAGCCGTTGAAGACGACGGGAGGAACGGTGCCGCTCTTAAAGTTGCGGGCGGCATCCATGCCGGCCAGGATGCGGCGCAGGCGCTCGAAGATGAGCTGATCGACAAAGCCTCCGCCGTTGTAGCGGACGTCGATGATGAGACCCTGTTTGCGAATCTGGGGGAAAAATTGTTTGACGAAGGCGTTAAGTCCGTCTGCGCCCATGTCGGGAAGGTAAATGTAACCGACGCGGCCCTGGGTGGCCTGGTCTACTTTCCTGCGATTGGTGTCGATCATGTCGAGCTCGCGCAGTTGAGACTCGTCGGCGAGGGGTTTGACGGCCAGGGTGCGGGCGCCTTCGGTGCCGGGCCTGGAGTTCACGGTGATGGCGGTGGTCAGGTTGGCGGTGTTGACGAACAGCTGGTAAGGATTTTGCGGGGCGCGCAGGGGGCGGCCATTGACAGCGAGCAGATAGTCGCCCTCCTTGACGTTGATTCCCGGTTCGGTGAGCGGGGAGCGGGTCTGCGGGTTCCAGTTCTCGCCGGGATAAATCTTTTTGAAGCGGTAGAGGCCGCTGGCGGGGTCGAGCTCGAAATCCACGCCCAGCAAGCCGTCATTCACGGGATGAAGGTCGGGCTGGTCGCCGCCGCCGACGTAGGTGTGAGAATTGGAAAGTTCGCCGATCATCTCTCCCATAATGTAGGTGAGGTCATAGCGATTGGCGGCGTAGGGAACCAGCGCGGCATACTTGTCGCGGACGGCTTCCCAGTTCACGCCATTCATAGCAGGCTCGTAGAAGTAGTCACGCTCCTGGCGCCAGACTTCGTTGAACATTTGTTTCCACTCGGCGGGGGGATCGATTTCGGCGCGCATGCCACTGAGGTTGAGTGCGCCGTCGCCAATTTTCCTGGGCAGGTCGGGCTTGGCGTCGATGATGCCGTAGGTGCCGTGAGCCTGGTAGAGGATTTTGGAACCGTCGAAGGAAATGGTCCAGCGACCGGCGCCTTCGAGGATCGTCTTGTCTTTCCGTTCTTTGAAGTCGTAGGCGTGAATGGCCGGCTCTTCGCCGGGAAGCGGCCCGGAAAGCCCTTGCACCGGCAGGGTGGAATAGTAGAGGAAACCCTTGGCAGCTCCCAGGCCGCCGATGTTGGCCGGGGGAACGGGCAGGGCGACGATGCGGCTCTGAATGCCATCGAGATCGATGCGGAAGTTTTTGGCGATCTCCTCGGATTCTTTGATCTGCTGCTCGGCGGATTTCGCGGTTTCTTTCTTCTTGTCTTTTTTCCTGCCCTCGGAGTTCTTGCTTTCGTCTTGGTTGGCAGTGTTTTCGGTTGCAGGCTGGTTGGCCGAGACCGAGGGCTCGGGTTTGATGGCAGTTTCATCGCTCAGCGCGGGAAACGGCGAAGGAGCATCGGCACGCAGGGTCACGAGATAGGGTCGCGTGGTCTTGGGATTGGCGAACTCGAAGTCGAAGTTGCCCAGCACTTCGTTGTAATCGCGGTCGGAAAGGAAATAGAGATAATTGCCTTCGGGATCGAAGACGGGAGAGTTGCTGTTGACCAGATCACCGGTGACCGGGGTAATTTTCTTGTCGACCGTGGAGTAGAGATAGACGACGCTGAGTCCGCTTTGCAGTTGCTTGTCGTAGGCAATCCACTTGCTGTCGGGCGACCAGGAATAGTTGACGATCTCGTTGAATTCTCCGCGATCCACGGCAACCGGCTTCTTGTCGCCGATGTCGACGTACCAGAGGCGGAGATCTTTATCGGCCCAGGCCAGCCGCTTGCTGTCAGGCGACCAAACGGGACCGAACTTGAAACCTTTGTAGCCGCTGGTGATCTGCTGTTCCTGGTCTTTGCCGCGTTCTTTCTCGTTGGCGGCTTCGATGGCGGCGGCTTGCTTGTCTTTGTCTTTGCTTTCGGCCTTGGTTTCAGGTTGCTTGCCGAGTTCGATGTTGCCCATGCCGTCTTGCGGGGTGATGTAGATTTCGTCTTCGCCGGTGCGGTCGGAGACGAAGGCGATCCAGCGGCCGTCGGGAGACCATGCAACTTCTTTTTCGCGGATGCCGGGGGTGCGGGTAAGGTTGCGGATTGCGCCTTCCTTGGCGGGGACGGTGTAAACATCGCCGCGGGCGGCAAAGACGGCGCGCTTGCCGTCAGGGGCAATGTCGAAATCGGTGATGAGCTTGCTCACGCTTTCCCAGTGCTTCATGGTTAAGTCTTCTTCGCCGGGAAGCGTGATGGTGAGCTTGGTGGGCTGGCGGGTGGCCAGGTCGAAGACGTAGAGATAACCTCCATTCTCAAAAATAATGGCGGAAGCGCCCAAGCTCGGCCAGTTGACATCGAAATCGGTGAAGTGGGTGAGTTGCTCGACCTGCTTGGAGCCGAGGTCGTAAGAATAAAGATTGAGGCGGTGCTCGGGCCCGCGGTCGGAGGTGAAGTAGATGGTGTTGCCGTGCCACATGGGGAACGTGTCGGTATAGTCGGTGTGCGGAATCTTCTGCTCGAAGATGTTGTTTTTGAGATCGTAAATGTAAATATCCTGCGCCAGGCCGCCGGTGTAACGCTTCCAGGTGCGGAAATTGCGGAAGACGCGGTTGTAGGCGATCTTGGTGCCGTCGGCGTTGAACGAGGTGAGGCCGCCCTGGTCGAGGGCGAGGGGTTCGGGCAAGCCGCCTTCAATCGAGACCGTAAACTGTCGCTTGGTCCAACCGTTGGAGGCGTCGCGGCGCGAAAGGAAAAGGATGCGTTTGCTGTCCGGCGTCCAGGTCACCACCTCGTCGTGAATACCCATGCGGTCGTTGAGCGGCTCCGCCCCGCCCTGGTAGAAGGTAAGCTGGCGCGGCTGACCTCCTTCCGAGTTCATGACGTAGACGTTGAAATTGCCGTCGTACTGGCCGGTGAAGGCGATCCACCTGCCGTCGGGCGAGAACTTGGGAAACAGTTCGCGGCCGGGGTTGGTGGTGATGCGGTGAGCAGCGCCGCCGCTGGCCGAAGCCAGCCAGAGATCTCCTCCGTAGACGAAGACGATCCGGTCGCCATGAATGTCGGGAAAGCGCATCAAGCGTCCTTCGGGCTCTTGTGAGAACGCAAACGCGACCGTGATGACAATGAAAATGACGAAGCTACCCCAGCTGCGCACCAGCGACATTACCTGTATCCTCCCCTGGGAAGGGCCGTCGAAGCTGAACGGTCCTTAATTACCAAGTCGGGTAAAAGTCTACATCACAGACTCCGGGCTGCGAAACTGGGTTGCAGGTTGGAATCTGAGGTCTTGAATTAGCATGACTTGGTGGGCGCCAGACGTCTGATGGTTGCTATACTATCCCGGTGATTCAGGCCGCCTGGCCGATTCGTCCATATGTTGGAATCCTCGATTCGTCTGACCGACTCATCTCCGGACCTTGCCCTGTCCCCTCGCATGCCTTTGACGTCGATATCAACCGTTATGCGAGTCTCCCCGTGAACGATCTGAGATGAGCGAGCCATCCTTGCCCGCACTTTCGCGATCCCTGCTGGGGAAGCTGCATGGCCGCGGTCGGGGGGATGTCGAGTTGCCTCCTGCGGCCGTTCTGAGCGCACCGGAGACCATACTCCAGATTGGATCAGGAGGATTTCTCAGAGGGTTCGTGGAAGACTTCGTGCAGTTGGCCAGCGAAAACGGCGGATGGGCGGGTCGGGTGGTATCGGTACAGCGTAGGCCAGATCGCCGCTCCGAAGCGCTTATCCGGCAGAATGGACTCTACACGCTGATTCTGCGCGGCATCCAAAGTGGTCGAGCGACCGAGCAAAAACGGATTATCGCATCCCTAAGCCGTAGCCTCAGCGCCGAGAACGATTGGGACAAAGTGATCGCCATGGTGGAGCGGCCGTCTACCCGTGTGATCATCAGCAACGTCACCGAGGCAGGGCTTGCGCCAGGCAGCTCGGATTCGCTGGCCGATAAGCCTCCACTCAGCTTTCCAGGCAAGCTCACGCAGATGTTGTGGCAACGATGGAGGGCCCGGGGACCGGAAGATACCGATCTCGCGGTCATTCCGTGTGAACTGGTTGAAAATAACGGGGCTGAATTGCGCATACTGATCCGCGAACAAGGTCACGCCTGGCATCTGCCTGCTGAATTCTTTGAGTGGCTGGGAAGGTCCATTCATTTCGCCAATACGTTAGTGGACCGAATCGTAGCCGGAGCACCACCGCCGGAGAAACTGGAATCGGAATGGCAAAGGCTTGGGTATCGTGATGACCTGATCGTCTGTGCCGAGCCATTTGCACTCTTCGCCCTGGAAGCCGATGAATTCGTGCGTAAGCACTTTCCCATCGGCGGCGCCTCGGCGGGCATTCGCTTCGTCGACGATCTAACGCCTTATCGCGTGAAGAAGGTACGAATTCTGAACGGCGCGCACACAGTTATGGCGGCGCTAGGCAGACTGCTTGGCCTGGGTAGGGTTCGCGAGGCGATCGAAGATGCTCAACTGGGCAAGTTCATTGAAAACACAATTTTTCAGGAAGTGATCCCGTCCACGGCGATCGATCAGGAGGCGCAGGATGCGCAATATGGCCGCGAGACCCTGGGGCGATTCCGTAATCCTTCGATTGAACACCGACTGATCTCGATTTGCGCGAATTGTAGTACGAAGGTGGGTATTCGTCTGTTTCCGAGCATTCGCAACTGCATGGAGCAGCGCGGGATACTGCCCCGAAGGCTCTTGTTTGGGGTGGCGGCAGTGTTGCTTTTATTGCGCGACTCGGAGGTGGAAGATAGTCACCTGGAGCAAGTGCGCGAGATGTGGGTGCAAGTCGATTATCGATCTCCGGACTCGGTAGTGATTTTTGCCCAGGAAATTCTGGCGAAGCAGATGGAGTGGAGCAGTGAGCAAATCGATTTGCCTGCGGCCGCGCAGCAGGTAGCCGCTTTTCTGATGACAATTCGCGAGCAAGGCCTGCGGCCCGCAATGGAATCATGTTTTGACCGAATCACTTTCAATGGTTAGAGTGCTGCATTGATCACGTTTTCAAGTCTCCGTACATCGCGCCGGTTGTTCAGTTTCACCAATCTGGCGACATGCTATAAACTACAAAGTGCCTGTGTCCGTGCCCGGACGCTCCGGAGCGGGCAGAAGTTTTCAAAGGTTGCAACTCCGGAATTCCTTCTCAGCACAGTCTCCGCTTGCACAAAGCCATGAATTCAGAGGGAATCTCTCGGGACAAGACGACAAAGGAGGCATGGAGCTCCATTGGTGATATCCGGTGCGAGCTGGCAGAGAATCCCCTCTGGCACGCCGCGGAACAGTGTCTGTATTGGACGGATATTTCGAAGGGCCGCATTTATCGCTACGACCCGAACTCAGGTATCACGGAGCAGGTGTACGAAGGCAAAACGGTCGGCGGATTTACGATTCAAGCCGACCATACACTGCTTCTATTTATGGCGGAAGGTGCGATTGCTCAATTGAAGCACGGAAAACTGAATACTTTGATCGACGGAATTCCGGAAGAGAGATCCTCGCGATTCAACGATGTGATTGCAGACCCCAGGGGCCGCGTTTTCTGCGGGACCATGCGCACGGAAGAGCACCTCGGCAGACTGTACCGTCTGGACACGGACGGAACACTTCACAAACTGCTCGATACCGTACACTGCAGCAACGGCTTGGCGTTTTCCGGTGATCTTCAGTACCTCTATTACACAGATTCGCATGTTCACGCAATCTACCGGTTCAACTATTCGGAGCGGACCGGGGAAATAACGAATCAGGAATTAGTCATTCGGGCTGCAGAAGCGGACGGGTACCCGGATGGACTGACACTCGATGCCGATGGACACTTGTGGTCTGCGCGATGGGGCGGTGGCTGCATCATTCGCTATTCACCGCAACACATCGAAGAACGGAGAATGGAGTTACCGGTAAAGCTCGTCAGCAGTCTCACGTTCGGAGGCCGAGACTTCAACGATATTTATGTGACCAGTGCCCAAGACACGGAACTCGCAGACGTGGATCCGGCCAATGGGGCGGTGTTTCGGCTACGAGGTGGAATCCGCGGAGTGCCCGAATTCCCGTCGCGAATTTGTATTTAAAAGGTCTCGATGGCGGGCTCAGCGCAAAACGAGCTTCGAGGCGCTTCGGGCTTCAACCCGTATTAGAGTGAGCGGCCCGAAACGATCTTCGGACGCGGTCCATGCCGGTCCAGGAGTGGTCAGCAACAATTGCTCGGTAGCCTGATGTGCCATCGCAGTTCCGTTGAGACTGACAGAATGGCTTGCACGACCGTGAACCCGGATCAGAAAAGTGCGCAGCGCCGTGGGGAACGTACCTTTCGGAGTTTCCAGATTCACAGAGTCGAGGTTGGCGGCTCGCACGGCTGCAATTCGTTGACGATAGAATTCTCCTTTTTCATACGCATAGGTAGCGCCATCATCATCGTAGTAAACAAACCTGCTTGCGGCATCGGAGGGAAACACATCGAGCGTTACCTCGGTGACGGGGAATTGAGTCGTGTAGTCCTCGGAGCGTTGGGTCGCGAGGATGGAGCCATCTCGGATGAACAGCGGCAGGTCGAGCCACGTTTTGGAGTCTACATTCAGCGTCACGCTTTGGCCGCCGGCAAACCGCCGGCCGCTGGAATATTCATACCAATGACCGGCTGGGAGATAGACGGACCGCTCTTTGGCTTCCGGCTGAAACACCGGGGCTACAAGCAGAGCATCGCCGAACATCCACTCATTCTCCTGGGCGGCGGCCGTGGGATCCGAAGGGAAGATCCAAAGTAAAGGCCGGACAATCCCGATCCCTGTCTCATAAGAATGACGCTCGGCAGAGTAAATGTAGGGCATCAGCTGGTACCGCAGTCTCATCGCCCATGTTGCCGCCGCTTGCGCCGTCGGGCCGTAGACCCAGGGTTGACGCTTCTCGTTGAAATCGCCGTGCACGCGAAACACGGGGACAAACGCTGCGAACTGCATCCAGCGTGCATAGTTTTCGGGGGTAGGATGCCCGTGAAATCCTCCTGTATCCATACTCCAATGGGGTTCGCCGAGGTTTAGGGTCGCGAGCATACGTGAGGTTTGTTTCCGCATACTGGCAAAGCCAGTGTCGATGTCACCCGACCATTCCGCATACCCAAACCGTTGCGCGCCGACATAGAAATTGCGATTGATAGACCAGACACGGAGGTTGGAATGAGTTCGCTGTTCTTCGTAGAGCATGCGGGCCATACTAAAGAACTGGTAGTTGTCGAAAATGAAATCAGATTTATCGGGAAGCTGAGTATAGTCGGCTTCGTCGTTCCACCATCCCTGCATGCCGGCATCGAATGCGGGTTCGAGATGCTTCCAGATCCAAGCCCGCGTCGCGGGCAGTCTGAAGTCTAGATCTCGAGCCAGTCGATGCGTAAAGTAGTCTTCGTAGTTTGGCTCGTTGGGATACCACAGATGGTGTTCTTCCGCGTACGCCGCGGCTTCCTGAAGTTCGGTGGTGCTGCCCGGCTTGTAGACAAGAATGCGGGGCTTAAGAATACCTGTGAGGTGCACTCCCTGGGAAAGCATCTGCCGCGCCAGCAGGCCCGACGCGCCATCGGGAAATTTATCGGGCTCGACGTTTCCCGGCCCGGATGTGCTGTTCCAACGCCATTCTCCATAGTTGTCCTCACCCCACGCCTTCCAATCGAAATCCAGGATGAAGCCATCCAGAGGTATGTGCTTGGACCGGTAGTTGTTGACGATCTCTTTCAGTTCCTTCTCATTGGATCCCCATTGACTGTTCAGAAAACCGAGGGTCCACTTGGGCGACATGGGAGGATGGCCGGTGAGATCAGCCAAGCCAGCCATCACGCGCAGCGGAGGACCTACAATGATGAAGTATTCGAGCTCAGCCCGGGAGTCTCCGCTGAAAGTTACGTTCTTGCCGGACGTGGCGAATGCCCCGCCGTTGGAATCAATGAAAACACCGTAATGTGCGGTAAAGAAAAATGGGGCTCCTCCATTTCCCTGCACGCCGGCCTGAACCTTCCCACCCTGGTCCCGCACAATAGTAGGGTGCGGGTCATCGAGACCGATGCCACGGATACCATAGATGGGCTCGCTGGATGTTCTCTCGAATGTGGCCCGGTGCGCGCCGGCATCTGACAGTGGATCGGATTCCGTCAGACCGTTGCCCTGCGTCCCGATGACGTTCACTGCCGGTATCGGACCCTGATTGATATTTACGGTCATCTCCCGTGTACGCAGCACTAGAGGGTTCGTGCTCATCTTCATCTTAAGGTCCGGAACCGGCCGAAGGGCAAAGGCCGGATCAAGCGACGGTGTACGAGCATCGCCCCGGTTTCCAGGTTTGACATCCACTCGAAGAATGTCTGGAGCAACCACCTGGACTTCGAGCACGCCAGATTCAAAGACCAACCGATAACCATCGGGGATCCTGCTTAAATTCTTGCTCGCCGCCAGGAGAGGACTGCAGTGGGCGACGACCAACCCCAAAAGTACCAGGCATGAGAACCTTACCCTCGCTGAGTGCCTCATTCTGCTCAGAAGTCCTCCGAGGAGCTTCGGATTAGGCCGTGAAAGTCGCGGTCAAACAGGTCGATCAACGATCTCTTCATTTTTTGGATCCCAGTAGAGTTTCTTGCCGCTCCAATACGACTGCGCCGACAATAATACACGCAGGATTTAAGTATATCCGTCATTAGCCGGTCACTTCCCAGACAATGCGGCGGCCGCGTTGCTCAATTCGAAATACCGGAACGCGCGAAGGCATCGCCTTGGTGAATATGATGTACTATATCGTTTCATGTAGAGAGTAATGCCCTTACCTCACAAGGAGCACGGTGCGGCCAGCGCATTTCCACTCTTCATTCGGCGAGGCGGAAATACTTCCTCCAGATTCCTCCGAAACGTCACCGCCTGGGTCGGTCGGAGCGTGAACTGACGGCCGGTGCTGGCGCGCAGGTTTGGCTGCTGCCGGTGGTTGCGAATTGAAGACACTTCACTATGCCCATGCCGACTCCCGCGGCTGTCCCCCAGACTACGAACCACCCCAAGCACGGCCGGCTTTTCCCCGCCGGGCATCTGCTGCCCTTCTCCCTGGTCACTGTTTTGTTTTTTCTATGGGGCATCCCCAACAATCTGAATGATGTCCTGATCCGCCAGTTCATGACGTCGTTTGCCATCACCCGCTTCCAGGCGGGATTAGTACAGTCTGCCTTTTACATGGGCTACTTTGTGCTGGCCATGCCGGCGGCGCTTTTGATGCGCAAGCTCGGATATAAATTCGGATTCGTGACCGGGCTGTTCCTGTTCGGCGCCGGTGCGTTTCTTTTCTGGCCTGCCGCAATCGTAGGCAGATACTGGTTTTTTCTCCTGGCGCTGTTTGTTATCGCCAGCGGATTGTCATTTCTGGAGACTGCCTCGAACCCGTTCATCGCACAATTAGGTGACCCGGAAAGCTCGGAACGGCGGCTCAATTTCTCGCAGGCGTTCAACCCGCTGGGCTCGATCACCGGAGTCCTGATTGGCACAGTTTTCATCTTCTCCGGTGTCGAACTCGATCCCCAGCAGGTGGCCGCGCTGAAAACTCAGCATCTCTATCAGGCGTACCTCCATTCCGAGACGCTGCGTGTCGTAAAACCCTATCTCGCACTGGGTGTGGTGGCTATTTTATGGGCCTTGCTGATCCTGCGCACCAGGTTTCCCAGCATTCAGAGTGAACACGAAGCGCAAGGAGGTGACCACGGACATTTCGCGGAACTATTCCGCTATCCGCACTTTCTGCTGGCAGTCGTCGCGCAGTTCCTCTACGTCGGCGCTCAGGTCGGCACCTGGAGCTACTTCATTCAATACGTGCAGGAGTATACCCACCAGCCGGAGAAGGTAGCCGGATACTTCCTGACCGGAACATTGGCGGCGTTTGGAGTGGGCCGCTTTGTTTCTGCGTATGTGATGCGTTTCATTGCCCCCAACAAGATGCTCGGTGCTTACGCGCTGGTAAATGTCGCTCTGGTCGCCATCGGAGTGCTGTGGCCCGGTTGGATTGGACTCTGGGCAGTCTTCTTCACCAGCTTTTTCATGTCCCTGATGTTTCCTACTATTTTTGCGCTTGGGTTGAAAAAACTGGGACCGAACACCAAGATTGGCGGATCGTTGATCGTCATGGCCATCGTTGGCGGAGCCGTGCTGACGCCGGTGATGGGGCTGATTTCGGAAGCCTGCAGCAGCGTGGCTTTGGCCTATCTGCTTCCTCTGCTGGCCTACCTGTTTGTTGCGATCTACGCCTTCGCTGGCGCCAAAGTGAAAGACCCGCAAGTCGCGCAAGAATTGCCAGCGAAAGCATAACCAGCGAAGCGTACGGACGGCTTGCGGCTTGCGGGACCAATCACTTCCTCATGAAAGGCCAGGAACCAATGTTCACGCCATTGCTCAAGTCCTTCCGCAGATCTGCCGTGGCGGGGATGATTCTTGTGGTTTTCACCGTTCCTTCCCGCATCTACTCTCAGGCGGCCTCCCCGGACGCTCCGACGTCCTCCAACTCCCCGGAGGAGATCGATGCGATCTGGCAAAAGGCCAGTGCAAAATACGACAGCCAGCGCCAAAGACTTCTTGAAGACGTCGACCGAGTTGATCGCCAAGGCCCCTTCCGGCCTGACTGGGAATCGCTCCAGAAATACGACGTTCCCGACTGGTACCGCGATGCCAAGTTCGGCATCTTCATTCACTGGGGAGTGTTTTCGGTGCCCGCGTTTGGCAGCGAGTGGTACCCCCGCGATATGTATATTCCGGGAACAGAAGAGTTCAAGCACCACCTCGCCACCTACGGCCCGCAGGATAAGTTCGGCTACAAGGATTTCATCCCCATGTTCAAGGCCGAACACTTCGATCCCGCCGCCTGGGCCCGTCTTTTCAAGCAAGCGGGCGCGAAGTATGTGGTTCCGGTAGCCGAGCATCACGACGGCTTTGCCATGTACGACAGCGGCCTCAGCGACTGGACCGCCGCAAAAATGGGGCCCCATCGCGATGTCATCGGTGAACTCGCTAAGGCGGTGCGCGCCGAGGGTCTGCATTTTGGGACCTCCTCACACCGGGTCGAACACGATTTCTATCTGGGGGTCGGACGCGCCATTTCTTCCGATATCAATGACCCGAAGTATGCCGCCTTCTATGGCCCGGCGCACCAATGGCTCGAAAACCAGCACGGCACACCGCTTTCGAACGATTTCACTTACGTCTCTTCGGCGTGGACTGACGATTGGCTGGCGCGATCGGCGGAGATCGTCGAAAAATACCATCCCGAGATTATGTATTTCGATTGGTGGATAGGCCAGGCTTCCATCCGCGCCGACCTTGCCCGTTTCGCCGCTTTTTATTACAACCAATCGCTCAGCTCTGGTGATCATGTGGGAGTCATCAACTACAAGGATTTCGCCATGCTGGAACACTCAGCCGTTCTCGATATCGAGCGCGGCCAGTTGGGCGATATTCGCCCTCTGCCCTGGCAAACAGATACTTCGGTCGGCAACAAATCCTGGGGATACATCGACAACGATACCTTCAAATCGCCGCAGTTCGTGGTCCACCAACTCGTCGATATCGTAAGCAAAAGCGGCAACTTGCTGCTGAACATCGGCCCCCGGTCTGACGGCACCATTCCCGAGCAAGTGCAAAAGGTGCTCCTCGAGGTGGGGAACTGGTTGAAGGCGAACGGAGAAGCCATTTATGGCACGCGTCCGTGGAGGATTTATGGCGAAGGTCCCACCAAAGTGACGGGAGGGGCGTTCCACGACACCGACACCACCGCCTACACCGCGGACGACTTTCGCTTCACCACCAGGGGCAGCACGCTCTATGCGATTGAACTCGGTTGGCCGACTACAGGGGAGGCCGTCATCCATTCTCTGGGCACCGGGGCCCTGGGAAATCTCAGGGTCGGCAGCGTTTCTCTGCTCGGCTCGAATAACAACATTCGATTCCTGCAACAGGCTGACGGCTTGCACATCCATCTCCCGTCGGCCGCCCCGTGCAAGTACGCATACCCATTTCGAATCACTCTGAACCGCATCACCCATTAGCAGCACAATCACTGCACATCCCCGGCACGTTGCAGCGAATGGCCGCAACCAACCGATTCCCTGCCACAAAAGTGTCACCCGCGCCTTCAACAAACCGTGCGAGGAAATGTTGTAATTGATTGAAACAGCTTGGTAGCGCTACCGGGAATCGAACCCGGGTTTGAAGATTGAGAATCTTCCGTCCTAACCCCTAGACGATAGCGCCATCGGAGAGCTTCGATTATAGCAAAGCCATCTCCTCCGATTTTTCCCCTCACCAGCAGGTTTCCACAGGCTCCCAAGGTTTATACTGACTGCAATTCTGCCACTACTTTCAGTTTCTCTTAACGTCGCTGGCGGCGAGGTGTATGTGTTTGCTGAACAGCTCAATTCATTCTTAAATCTGGGTATTTGCAAGGAGTATCCGAATATGGCAAAGTCAAAGTCCATCTCAGGTAGCAAACCAAATCGTACCGGGGCAAATCGTACGGAGAGTCGTACGGATGCGGAAAGGCTGCAAGCCGGCGCCCGGCCAAACCTGGTTCCGATCAACCTGGAGGACGAGATCCGGGTGCGCGCTTATGAGCTTTACCAGCAGCGCGGAGGCGGCGCCGGAAGCGAGTCCGAGGATTGGCTGGCTGCAGAACGCGAAGTGCAGCAGCGCTACCATCAGCAGAGCGCCTGAGCAGCGTCGGGAACTGCCAGACGACGGCCCGGCGGCTGCACTCCGGCCGCCTCCAGTGGGATTGTGCGGCTGATTCTCGCCCTGCCCTCCGGTTTGGCCGAATTTCTGGAGTGGTTTCATCCCTCCGGAAATATTTTTCCTTGTGCGCCGGATCCTTTCGGAATCCGCTGTTCTTACATGCGCTCGAGGTTTATAGTGTTGGCGGCGTTCCAGCAGGCTCCTCCCGGTTGCCTCGCTAGCCCATTTCTGAAAAAATAGGTCGGGTTTCCCCACATGGCCGAAATTGGCAGTTTCGCCGTCCTTCTCGCCTTGGCCCTGAGCGTTTACTCGTTCCTCGCCGGACTGATCGCGCTGATCTTCCAGAACCCGGGCTCTCTGCCCAGCCTGCAGTTGGCCGCGCAACCGGCAGGTCTCCCC
>JBARJF010000106.1:0-17145 GCA_049800135.1 Candidatus Sulfotelmatobacter sp. | reverse complement strand
TTCTCGGGTGCGATCGACGGCCGTCCCGCTCTCGCATAGAGCCTATTGAACCGCGCTGAGAGTCGTTCCAACACTCCGTCTACCAGGCTTCGAATCATCCGCAACGGATGGTCCTGCGGTACTCGTGTGTCGGGTGAAATATAGCTGAACATCCCGTCTTGCCGCTGATCGTCTCCACGCATGCTGCCACTACTAACACGTCTTCCTGTGGATTGGGAGTCGTTTTTCAGCATCCTGCTAGATAGCAGTCGAAGGTGTCTGGACTCATCGGGTGGTTGAACGGAATCTTCGCCCTACCAAGTCCGCTCGGGTCAGTATTGCTGTTAGGGTTTGTCGGATAGGCATACTGGTTCCATCCCGAACCTGCCGGATCGGGCGAGAGGAATCGCCCCTGCTGCGACGTTTGTAGTTCGCGGTTGGGCGTGTCGGTCATCCCGGCAATCACGTCCTGCGTGTTGCCGGTGAACATATTGTAGTTCTGGGTGGTGCCGCCGAAGATGTCATAGATTTCACCGTACGGTGCGAAGGCCCTGTCGGTGAGCACGGAATGGCCGCCTACAGTTGAGGCAAGGCGGGCATTGCCCAGCCAGTCCTTGTGTAGATACACGTTGGTTCCGCTGCTGGTTTCCAGAAGGGTTCCACCTCCCGGAGCCGGGTCATAGAAATAGTTGACCGTGCTGCCACTCATAAACGCGGTCTTGCCAAGCTGAGTGTACCAGATTTCCGTATAGGTCGAACCGTTATCGATTTCCACGGTGCGTCCGAGAGCATCGTAAATGAGATTGTTCGAATTGACCGAGGCCATCTTATTGAACGCATTCCAGGTGTAGGTGTTCGTGCCATCGCTGGTTACGTTGCCACTGGAATCGTAGGTGCAACCAGTACAGGTGTAGTGATTGGTGGTAGTGCTGTAGCCGGGGTTCCAGCTCACAAAGCCCGTGGAACTCTTCGTCAGGTTGTCGTACTGGTCGTAGCTGTCGGCTTGGTTCCAAAGCGAACCACTCGATCCGCAGCTACCGCCGACCAGCCTCCCCAAGTCGTCGTAGCCAGTCCCGGTGACCAGGGAAGAATTGAAGCTGCAAGTCTGCGTGCCCCCGGAGTTGAACCCGTCCGTGATCGCCAGTTCCTTTAGAGTGCCGTTGGGGCTCCACGTCAGCGCACCCGTCGCGGTGACCGAGTTGACCTGGAACGTCCAGTTCGTCATTCGGTTGACTGAATCATAGCTGTAGCCGTCATAGTCCGTTCCCGTCCCGATGGCGATGTTCGTCGGTTGGCTCGCGGCATTGTAGGTGACACCTGAGACTTGCGTTCCGGTTCCCAGCGCGAACGTATTTGGCCTACCTTCGCCATCGATGCCGTAGTTCAACGCCGCCCATCCCGATGGGTTGACGAAGGTCAACTTCGTCGGCTGGCCGTTCCCGTAGAACGTTTCGGTTGAGTGGTAGTAGGTTCCACTGTTCGGCGTCGATTCCCACATGTCCGTCATGTGCCCGTCGGCGTCGTAGCTGAACCATTCGTCGGTATACTGCGTGAAGTTGGGCGTGCAACTGTCTGTCTCCGCTTCCATCAATCGACCGGCTACATTGCTAATGGTCGAACCCGAAGGCTGAGGTGAGAATTTGTTTGATGTGCTGTCATAGCGGAAGCGCACACAATAGCCGCCGGAACTTGTGGTGCCTACTTTATTGAACACCCGTCCAAGGGCGTCGTACGAGAGGCAGACGTTGTTGCCATTCGCGTAGGCGATACCGACCAAATGCCCAGCAGAACTCGTGCAACCGTCTCCGGAATCGTAATAGTACGTCGTTGTTCCACCCTCCGGCGTCGTAACGGAGGTTGCGCGGCTCAGGCCGTCGAGCGTCTGGCTGCGGGTCTGAGAGCCGCGAGTCGAGGATACGGTCTGGCTGCCGCTGGAGGAAGCGTACGACATCGTCGTCAGCACGCCATTCGAGCTTCCCGTGTTCTGGGCGCAGGAGACGTTCCCGCTGACGGTTGAGGAGATAGCGCAAGATGAAGTCAGTCTGCCAACGCCATCATATTGCTTCTGCACCTTTTTGTTGTTCTCGCCGGACGGCGCTGGGCTGAGGACAGAAAGCACGTCGTTCTCGGAGTAGGTGATCGTATCCGTACCGCCTCCGGCGTCTACGGAACTGACCAACCTCCCCAACACGTCGTAGGTGTTCGTCGCGCCGGTGCTGCAAGTGGAGCCACCCGACGCGGAGCATGGAATCGAAGTAAAGACCGTCGGGTTTACGCCGCTAAAGTTGTACGTCGTGGAGACGGTATCGTAATAGGGTGCGCCTGGACCTTGCCATTTCTGCACGTTGACCGTCCTGCCGTATCCATCGAAATCGTTATATACGAAATTGAGCGAGTTGTTGGAATTGAACTCGAACTGCGTCTCCACGGAGCTAGCCCCGTTGTAGATTGTCCACGTCTCGTTGCCCAGCGGATCGGTAACCGATTGACGCCTCCACCACGGGTCGGCAACGGCAGAATAATTCGCATAGCCGTAGGTCGTGACGTTGCCGTTGGCGTCTGTGTCCGTCAACTTCACCCCGCCGGTACCGTTCCAGGTCGAGTACGTCGTCAACCCTCCCTTTGTGACCGACGTGGCGAACGGGTAGTTGGTGCAACTCCCGCAGGACGCGTATTTGCTGCTGTTGTAGCCGTAGGTAGTCGCATTCCCGGCCAGATCATAGGAGGTCGCGATCGTGCCGTTGGAGTTATATGAGTTAGCGGTTGGGTTGCTCAGCCACGAAGAGCCGGTCCACACGTAGGTGGTCAGCAGGTTGCCATGCGAGCCATAAGTGTAACGCGATTGCGAAACCGCGTTCCCATTTTCATAGCCTGTTATTTGGCAGGGTTTATCGTTGATGTTGTTTCCGATGGCGACACACGCACTGCCGTTCCAGCTTCCGTAGGCGTAGGACGTGCCGGTCGAGTACGACGACGCCCCGAAATCGAATTGGTAGATGTGGGTAACATTTCCATAATTATCGTACTGCGTCTGCGTTCGCGAGGAGGTGGACATGCCGGCGAGCGTGGTGTAGGCATCCACCTCCGTAATCGGTTCAGCCACCACGGCAGTGGCACACCCGGTCGAGTTCGTATTGTAGCAGTACAAAACTTGTTTGGTTGGCGTTGAGGAGTAGGACGGACTGCTCACGCTACCGGTGTTCGCGTAATATTGAACCTCGGTCAGGGCTTGGGTCGTAGGTAATCTATGCCTTCTAACAGCATCGATAACTGCGCTCGCGTGAGAGATACGGTGCCGCTCGCGGCTTGCGGCCATACGAAGCGCCCACGCTCCAATCGCTTCGCGAATAAGCACAACCCGTCGCCATCGAACCAGAGCACTTTGAAAACGTGATTGCGTTTGAGCCAAGCGCACGACTAAAAATTCCTGAAACGATAGCGATGTCGCAAATTTCTTTTCTTCAACGTTTACCGCCATCACTTGTCCGGTTGTCGCTCCAGACGCCGGTCTTCACGTTACATACGTACGTTACGTTGGCGTCGGGCTTCGGAGAGCATGTCCTCGAACTGGGGCAGGAACGCGCAGCTAAATAAATAGACGGCCAAGAGAACAACCAAGAGGGCATAACCAAAATAACGCTGCCAGGGAGTCTCGATCTTGCCTACTATCTTGAAATAAGCGGGTATTTCCCGCGTACAAGTCTGCATTCTCGCAACCATTGCGAAATGTTCTGCTTTTGCTTCCAAACACTCTTCCGGAGTGAGTGTGGCGGACCCTAGTTCCGCAAAGATATTCTCGAGCATTTCCCGGAATTCGTGAAAGAGCGTGTGTAAATCGGCAAAAGCAGCATTCTCGCGTTCGGAAATAACGATTTCCCGCTTATTTTGAAATGAGCAGTTTATCCCGCGAAGTTCTTGGGGAAGACTAACAAAGGACAGCTTTACTCCCCTGGACATACATAACTCCTTCATCGCATCTCGCGTCGCAAGAGAGTGAACGCCAAGCCATTCTACGAATTCTTCAGCTAAAGCCTCTTCCGTTGGCGGCCAGTTCTCGGAGTGCCGGGAAATTACCGCCAGACAAAAGGCTAAAAGTGGATCGTTCCCGGTTCCGTCGGTAAGCAATTTCACGCTCTTAAGCCCCTTTCAGCAGTTGCCGCATTGTTAGTTTTTCGTACATTTCCACAATAAAGCGCTTGGTTTCCAGACTGACGTGCGTTCCCTTGAGCCGAGTACCCTGCTTGAAGGTGGGATCGGTGAGTACGTGCTCATAGGCTTCCTCGATTTGCCGCCGTTTGGCGGTTTCTGCTGAATCTTCTTCCAGATGGCCTGCGGCAATTAAGAGGTCGCGGTGCGGGACATCGTAGGCTTTGGCCAGCCGTTTGAGGATGTCGGGGTGGGGAGGCTTCCGTAGCCCGCGTTCGATTTGGGAAATGTAGGCGTTGGATACCTTGGCCTGGGTCTCGACCTGCTTGAGGGTCAGTCCTTTGGCCTTGCGTAAGCGGCGCAGGTAGCTTCCGAAGTTCTCCATAACTTCTCCAGGATACCGCAGAATATTAACAACTGCAAGAATATTCATCCCGCTGTTGACACGGAGACCGGGGTTTGTGACAATAGTTACGATTGTTAGATTCTGTTAACACAAAGGAGTCCTGCCGTGCCGCTCGACTTGGGTCTGCGTCCGGAACAAAGGTTTCCCTGTCCCCTATGCGGGAAGGGTCTTGACGTGCGGCAAACCAAGAAAAAGAAGCCGTACGTCATCTGTGATCCCTGCGGGGTCCAACTGTTCGTTCGCAGCAAAGCCGGGATGCACGTTTTCGCACAACTGGTTTCCGAAGCGGAACAGCGCAATATCTGGAAAAGGCTGGATGATTTGCAGACTCGGTATCAGCCGAAGTGTCCTGAATGCGGGAACACTTTCTGGATTGTTCCGGACCAACTTAAGACCAGTTGGGTGGACGGCAAATTCGAGGGCTATTGCTGCCCGGAACGTGGATGCAGTGGCGTCGTCGGTTGGAATAAGGAGAAGAAATGAGAGTCACACTGCTGGGAGTGCTTACCATGGTCGCAATTGCCGTTTTGCTGGTTTGCGCCGGGTATGAGTTGCGGAGGGCGAATCAAGCAAGGGCCGTGCTGCTGCCGCTAGAAGAAAATCCCGATTCTCCGCTAAACCCATGAGTCAAACACCCAACCAATTCGAGGGGTTGACCGCCGCCGAATGGCTCACCGCTCCCGAGGCTGCCCAGTACATCAGGGTGAAGGCCCGCACCCTCCTCCTGTGGGTTCGGCAGGGGAAGGTGAAGGCTTTTGCACTCTCCGGGACAAAGCGCCGGGTCTGGCGCTTCCGGCAGGCGGACTTAGACGCAGCCCTTCTGGAATCCCGCGTGCTACCATCCAAGTCGCCATCCGTGCGCCCTGAAGAAAGGATGGGAGCGCAATGAAAAGGGCAGCACGGCACAAGACCGGAAGTCTGGTTTTCGACAAACGACGTAAGACCTGGAATTTCCTGTGGTGGGAAGAGGGGAAACGGCACTCGAAGTTGATCGGGACCCGGAAAGAGTTTCGAACCAAGGGAGCCGCACAACAGCAAGTGCAGTCTTTCCTGCCCGATGTTCTCGGGCAGCCACTGGAAGGTCCAAAACCGATGGAAAGTGAGATTTGCACAGTGCGAGCATTGGCGGCACGTTACGAGCAGGAACGTTTGCCTTCGCGCTATTCAACGGCGCGGATGTATCGTTCCTGGCTACGGAACCACATCCTGCCGAAGTGGGGCGACAGTCCGATTAGCGAAGTGCAACCCCGGCCGGTCGAACTGTGGTTGCGCCAATTGAACCTTTCGCCCAAAAGCAAATCCCATGTGCGGGGCATGTTGCATCTGCTCATGGAATTTGCCATGTGGAGTGGTGCGCTGGAGATTTCCCGCAACCCCATGGACCTGGTTGTGGTCAAGGGGGCGACCAAGCGCACTCGTCAGCCGCGCAGTCTGACGGTTGACGAGTTCCGAAGGTTTCTCCAGCATCTTGAGGAACCATTCCGCACGATGGCTCTGCTCTGCGTCTGTTTCGGCCTGCGAATCAGCGAATGTCTGGCTCTGAAGTGGTGCGACGTGGATTGGCTAAACCGCAAATTACGGATTGAGCGGGGAATAGTCCGTCAACGGGTCGATGACGTGAAGACGATCTACTCGCAAAAGCGGATGAGCATAGACAGCGAACTGGTGGAACTCCTCAAAGCCTGGAAACGGACTACGCAGTTTTCCGCTGACGGAGATTGGCTGTTTGCCTCTCCTGTTCAGCTTGGACGCTTGCCGTGGTCTTATCCGCAGGTATTGCGAGTGTTCCACCGAGCGGCAGGGAGTGCGGGAATCGGCAAACTGCCGACTCATACCCTGCGCCACAGTTACCGCTCATGGTTGGACGCCGTGGGAACTCCCATCGCGGTGCAGCAGAAACTCATGCGGCATAGCGATATTCGCACGACGATGAATCTTTACGGCGACGTGGTGACGGACGAAATGGCGCAAGCTCACTCCAAGGTTGTCGGGCTGGCACTGAGCAGTTCGGACTAACGGATTGCACAGCGGATCGCACGTCTCGCAAGTTGTTCAAAACATGGCGGAGGCTAGAGGACGATTTTAGAACTCTAATCGCGTCCGGGGAAGAGCTACCTGAGGTGTAAATAGTCGAATTTTTCGTGGTTGCGGTTTTTCGGAACGGTTGTTGCGAACGCTGCCTCGCTGCGCGCACCAGCCGTCCGGAATTGACAGATTTTGTCACTGCTAGGCCGTACCATTGCCAGGGCGCTGGGAGACAAAAAATGGGCAACGATTCACATCAAGACGTCACAATCCGCGAGCTGATCGAGTTCCAGCGCCGGTTCGCCCGATCCAGGGACATCTTCGAGCAGGTCGTCGGCACGCTGTTCGTTGCTGGAGTGCTGCAAAAACGCCTAATGGGCCTGACTGACCGCCAGATCGGGCAGTTGCTGTCCGACGTCGTTGACGGGCAGTTAGCCATTTCTGAACCAGAGGTGACGATCTGCAAACAGGCCACAGTGCGGCTGGCCCGGTCTGGGGCTGGTCAGCTCACGACTAGAGGCATAGAGCACCGTAAGGGGCGGGCTGTTTGCCCGAAGTGCAGCAATGAGATGCTGCTGCAATACGGCATTGAGGAACCCGATTATCTAGAATGTGTACTAACATCCTGTAGCCACAGGATTCCTGCCTAGCCGAGCTGTACACGCAAGGTCTCGAATCGCCAACAGAAGGCATGATTTCGAGTCCTGCGCGCAGTAAGACCTTGCACACCGTGCTGTCGGATAAGGTTGCTACTGTCAGGCAGACCTTTCGGTTAACGATTTTGGTGCAGCTCGCTTTGCGTTTTCTACTCGGTACGCCATGTAGAACGCTTGCATATATACCGTCCACCAAATTACCGACATCACGGCGTACTCTGGTTTGGCGTAAAACCCGTAGGCCTTTTCTAGCGTCCAGAACACCATGACGCAGACCATTGCCCACCTGTGGCCTCGATAGACAAACACGCCCAAGCCGACGAACAATACTGCGTCAGACAAAGACCATGCGTCGATCCAGCCCACGCAGACGAAGATAATCGTAACTATCGCAGACAACGCTAGTAGCACGGCGCTCAATCCCCGTGCCGATTTGATCATGCCAAGCGAATCGTACTCCCTGACTTGCCTCTGTAGTTCGTCAGGTTCAATCCTCCACCACAAAAGCCAGTGATAACGAATCTTCTGCGAATGTTTTTCTGTCATGCTTCGTTACCCGTGCGGTTGACCATAAAAGAGCTTGTCTAGGACCCGGCTGCACGTAGTTCCGTGTCCCAGACTAGACCTGCAAGACTCAGGCGCGTTGTCCAGCTTCCTAAAATCATCAACACTTTTTTTGTTTTTCTCAATCCAATCCTTAACCTGCTGGCGCATTTTGCCGTCGCCATAGAGTTTCGGTTCGTATCCGCACGCCTTCTGGACTCTCTTGGAATCGTTATCAAATGGGACTGCTATATCGTAAAAGAGCTGGCTAACCAGTTTGGATGTAAAAACTCCAGTGCTATCGCCAGCGAGCTTGTGAATCTCGCAAACAATGGGCTTCATTCGTGTGAAGGCATCGTCGCAAAAGTAGCAACGCCTAATCTCGCTGATCACAGATGGCAAACTGCTACCATGTTCGTCCCAGTTATCCCAACGCCTTCTGATCTCACGCAGCAACGGCACAGCGTACTTCCATCTCCGAGTCCCCCCGCTTCTGGAACCATTCTTTACGTAGACGATGAACTCTTGTTTACCCGTAACCCACAAGTTGCAATAATGTGAAAGGAAAATTTCAAACTTAACATCCGGTCGCAGAGTCCAGACGCCGCCGCATCCCACCTTGCGACAGAAACACGAGGACGTACAGTCCGCTTGCTGGAAAGTGCAACAATCGTCAAGAAACGGTCGCTCGTAAAGGGGATATTTGTGCTTCTTCCCCATTGCCGCTTGATTGGAATCGGAGACAATCCGCCTCCAACTTTCCTCGGTCAGAGAGTCAATGCGTGGCATAGAAGCTCTATTCTAGGCCTGCTGGAATGCTGGCAAAACGCCTAAACGATCTCACTGACCGTCAGGTCGGGCAGCCAGAGTGGCACGTTTCCGAATAAGCCTACAGTCATCGAATCCAACGCACATCCTTTCCGAATTGAAACCACACCAAGACGTTTGGTGAGTTTTTGGGCATTGAGAAGCTACGCTTAACAGGAATATATGGGGCCAATGCGTCATACAGAGCCAGGCTTCCCACTTGGTCGCTGCGTGTGTGAATAATCAAAACTCCTGCTTCCATTCCGTTTGTAGCCTCCGGCTCTACCGTTGGGTCCATCGCCGCTATCATCGGCCCGAATGCGGCACAATTCGCTGCGACACCAGCAGGATCAGCGAGCTGGCGAATTATCGGCCCCGACGCTCCGCTATCTTCGGGCGCAGTAATCTTTATCTGGCAGGACGTGTCTTTCCCGATGGTGCGCCTGAACCCAGCATACGCCGCGTAAATAACTTTCATATGCTCGTATGCTGGCTCGTATATGCGGATGTTGTATTTTCTGTCCTCAATGTCCGCAAGTGACTTGGCTCTTTCCTCACGAAGTGCGCGATTGTCCTCAAACAAAGTGGCATGATCGTTGTAGATTGCCTTTATGTAGGACCAGCAAAATATCGGGGCGTAGTAGATCAACAGTGCTATAAGCGTGACCCTCGTTCCAAGTTTTACCTCCTGCCAATGATCTTTCACTGCGCCCCTCCCTCTTTCGGAGACGACAATGATGATCCCGACGACAACAATGAGAAGCGGGACGATCCATACCTGATGAAACCCAAGCCACGTGGTTCCAATTGCCGCAAGAAAGGAATCCCGTGTCGGAGCTAACAGGCTGATGAAGTACTTCATCCACTTGGGCACCAGAAGGCACTCGATAAATATGAGAACTGCCACAGCCCCAAGAAGCTTGAGTATTTGGACGAACCCATTCTTGAGACTCATCGCCACGTCAGACATGATTTGCATGGAGAAAGTATGCACTAACCTGCGCACGGGCCGCGACAATATGCGTGCCGATGTTGCTGTGCCGAGGTGCCGTCACTGTGGCTTCCTGATACGCGTCCCGTTTTTCTCGACGAACGAAACCGCGGCCCATTCGGGGAAAGCCCGTGTTACACGGTCGTATTCTCTGTTTGCTTTTTGGATTTGCTTTAGCGCTGCGTACGCATCGCCGCGTTTCACGTACAAGTCTGGCAGTACGGTTGATTCAAAGTTCTTTGCTTCGATTAGGAATTGCTTCGCAAAATCCGCATAGTGCATTGCAGGGAAAAACAGCGCTCTCAACTTCTCACACAAAACGTCGTCGGGAACTGCATCGTACTCCGGGTATATTCGACGAAACTGATCAATGTTCATCAAAAAGACCGCAGACGAAAGGGTTTGTCTGATCGACGAGCTGATGTCCTCTATTGCCTTTGGGTAGTTGTGCAGTTTCATGTACGCGTCTGCCCGATTGTCGTATGAACCGCACGATTCTTTGCACCCGATTGCTATTGACTGAGTAAAGTCCTGAACTGCCGATTGATATTCCCCCAATGAGACTTTCTCCAGTCCTCGATCATTGTAGGCAATTCGCGCCGCCTCGCCCGTAGGTATTAGTTCCAACACCCTGTCGTAGTCGCGGACCGCTTGGCGATACTCCTTTAGCTTGGAGAAAGCAATTGCTCGAAGTGCGTAGGCTGAGCCAAATCTTGAGTCGAGCGCTATTACCGTCGTCAGTGATCGAACGGCAGTGCGATGAGCCTCGTCGAGCGCCAGGCACGAAGGTGTTCGAGGCACAACCTCGTCCAAGCACTCCGCATTCTTTTTAGACATCATCCCACCCAAACGGCCAACACTATACAACTCACCGATAAAGAACTCAGGGAGCGGCGAAGCTGGATTGAGCGTGGCCGCCCGATGGAAAGCATCGAGCACCGCGCTATAGTCGGAGTCCAAATCGAAACTATAGAAGAAAGTTAAATAAAGCCCACGATACAGGGGCGGACGATAATCCTGAGGAAATCGACGTTCCAATGTATCTATATCCGCTTGAGTCCACACGCAGGGTTGTGTAACGGTGGTCGGCTTTACGTTGCCGTCATTGAAGACATCTTGGGCATTTTCGTAATCCTGACTCACCGCAGAATCCAAGTCGCGCATTGAATCGTCGAAGCGTCCGTTTTCGAACTCAATTTTCGCTTTTAACGCATAGTGCTCCCTCAGTGTGGAATAAGCGGTTGATTTCGATTGCTCATGCAACGAAACAGCGTGGGTGATGTCATCGAGGATTTGGGTCGAACTTGCGCGCTCGTAGCAAGACAATGTCGCTCGTAGCAGATAAAAATCTGAATTGGTCGGCTCTAGACGAATCAGTCCAGTTAGTTCTTGGATTGCTGGTGCAAGCGTTTTCGGGTCGTGCGGGTTTGCGGCGCTTATCGCTTTGCTCTGCACGAACTGCAAGGATGCGGGAGACGGCGGTGTCGGTATCGGAGCCGGTCCGCCTGCCAATTCGGGCGGTTCAACGATATGCTGAAGTCGAGTGTCGCGCCTGTCGGACATTTTCTGACCCGACGTGGCCGATTGTGCGAGGACCAGTGGTACGAACGACAATTGAGCACAGCACAGAACTATGACGGTAAGCCGTATCATTCTTCTTCTCCAGCGCTGAATACTGCTTTCGAAAACCCCGACGCCAAGTTGCTGGCTTGGAGCCACTGGCTGTCGGACTCCTACGGTGCTTTCCAGATCACATTTTTCTGCTTGTCGAAAAAGACTAATGATGCTGCGGAAGTTCTGTGCTTTTCTCCGGTTCGCGATGTCACAAGGTCAGTTGTTCCTAATGTTCCTTGGAATCCTTGGTCGTCAGTAACAGTCACAGGACCCGACACCATTATTCCTTCTGCGCGTACTAGGCCGTCATCGGTTCCATTAACATTGATGAATGCTAGCGCAGCGCCGTTTTCATCTGCGTCGAAGAGTCCGCGTTCTTTACCATGCTCGTCGAAGACACTCACTCCACTAAAGTTCGCTGCGCCTCCGACTCGGTCGTATCCACCGCGCAACCGCATCCGCACAGTACCTTTTTCATCTACCAGCTCTAGCTCTGGCACTTGGAAAAAGTCTCCACCCATTCGCAACCTAGCCCGTACATTTCCGCCGGCGTCCTTCAAGATGAACTCATCCGCCTCCACTACTTTCTTTGGCGAGGCTTGTCCAGTAAGTAGGAACGCGCCAACAAGAAGCAAAGCAACAACTCCAGTTTGCTTGAGACGGCGGCTCTCGTTTTCGAGTTTTAAGATCCTCTGATGCATGTCTCCGACCTCGCACGTCTCGCCACTCATGCTTTCCTCCTTCGGGTATGCTCCCATCGCAACACGGGTTACAGTTTGAACCTATCATTTTTCCCAAAATAAAACTTTGCGCGTACCTCTTTCACTCGGCGGTCGATGATGGAGAAGATTTTGTCAACATCTTTCTCCGTGTACGCATACAACTGGCGATTGGCGCAGTTGCCGAGAATCTTAAGGCGGCTCAAGACTTCGTTCGTCCTTGCTGTGCCTAGGCGGCGGAAGCGCTCTTCAGGAGTTTCACCAATAACCTTTGGTTTGGGCATAGCCTTCTTAACCTATTGGTACTTCCATAAATCTATTGCGATTAACGTAATGACTATAGATTAAGCATATCTACATCTCCTGTCAACAGTATCCAGTATTTCAATGTCTCCCAAAGAAATCGTACAACTATATGTGTTATCAACAACTTAAAAATGGCCACAACTGCACGGATTTTCCTATACTGAGACTGGAGGAAGCAATTATGAGCCACTGGCAAAAATCGACTGAGCAGATCCCGGGTACTAAGGCATCGCAGGATCGCCGCACCGTGGTCCTCGACATCGAGACGGTGACTCTGGACCCTGCGGATGAGACGGGAGCGCTGGACGCGCTTCGGGGTCGCATAGCAAAGGCACTTCGCCAAACGCTGATTGAAGTGGCTATGGCGAAGGGTGCCGTTCAGGGACGCGACGGAAAGGTGGACCAGATGTTCACCTACCTCACGGGTCCCCATTTCCGTGGTCGAGTCTCGGCTATCGTCGAAGCCTGCGTTGGAATGCAGGAGGACCTCGATGCCGAGAAGCGTGCCATCAGCAAGCAGTGGGCAAAACGCCAGCGTCGCCTCGAACTGCTGATGAACGGAACGGCGGGTATGTATGGGGACCTCCAAGGGATCGTCGGCAAGTCGATCCCTGAACTGGATGGACTCACCATGCCATTCCTCGGTGACGGGCTTGGGCCGAAACTGCCTGACAACCCCGATCCTAAGGAGGCCCAGGACGGTGCGTAAAAAACCAGGTTGGGAGGCAGCCCTTCTGGGGGTGCCTCCCGATCGCGGCGTCGGTCTTAACAGCACACATTTCCGAAAATATCTTGTAACAGCTTTATAGTCAACAACATAGCGATGGCCACTGTAGCACATTTCTACCTATACTGTGTCTGGAGAGAAAGCCAAGTGATGTTCACAACGAGCAACTGTGCGTCATTGCAAGAGGTCGCAGGGAAAAGGCGAATGGGTTCGGTGAATACAAATGAGCGGGGTTACGACATGTCGGGAAGTAGATGGCTGCTCCCAGAGCGAGAGCGAAGTCTCCGCTCGGAGCGCGCCCGTCGAAGCGCGGCCCCTCTCGCTCGATGAGGTTTCAATTTCTCAGCTGCGGCAGTTTTTCGAGCTGTTAGATGAATTAGATCGAAAAGCGGCAGAACAGACAGATGATGAAGATCCTAGTTCGACTAAGGCAATGCAAGCGGCAGGAGGCGCATAGAAGTGAAAATTGAACTTCGTTGCAGAAGTCCCTGATGTTTTGAAACGCAATCACGCGTTCGGAATCGAGCTAGGCACCACGAAATTCAAGGAGGAGCAAGAATGAAATTACGACCCCGATGTAGAAGTCCGTGACGTTCGGCGTAGAGGCCCTCCCCCGATACCTTGACGCAGTTTTAATCATCTTACAAAAGGGCACGAATAAGGAGTAATGACAATGGCTATTAAGGCACTGATCTACGCTCGCATATCAAGCGACAAGCAGGAAGATGGATTCTCAATCGACGCTCAGCTCGAAGCTTTGCGTAAGTACGCTCAATCGAAAGGCTTCATGGTGGCCCGGGAGTTCGTTGAGGTCCAGAGTGCAAAGGCAACGGGGCGTAAGCAATTCGGCGAGATGCTCAAGTATTTGAGACAGGCTTCCGATTGTCGCGTAGTCCTCGTCGAGAAGACGGATCGTCTTTGCCGTAATTTTCAGGACTTCATCACGATGGAGAGTCTCACTGAAGAACTCGGTATCGAGGTTCACCTATACAAGGAAGGCCAGGTAATCAAGCGGGAGTCCAAATCTCAGGACAAGCTCGTCCAAGGAATGTTTCTGCTGCTTGCTCGCCACTACATTCAAAATTTGAAAGAAGAAATCAGCAAGGGAATAAAGATGAAGGCGGAGAAGGGCGAGTTTCCAGGGAGAGCGCCTATCGGGTATCTCAATGACAAGGCCACGCACAAGGTCGCCGTAGATCCCGAAAAGTCGGCGTCTGTGACACTCATGTTTCAGCTTTTTGCGACCGGGGAATACTCGCTCTGGACCCTGCGGAAGGCAATGATCGAGAAGACCGGGCTGAAAATTAGCAAGGCTCACGTCGAGCGAACCTTGAAAAGCGTTTTTTACATCGGACTCTTCAACTGGCAGGGAGTCGAATACAAAGGAATACACGAGCCTCTCGTCGATATCGAGACATTCAAGCGAGTCCAGGGCGTTATTTCGGGCCGCAATCGCGGCCACAAATCTCGTAAGCATGAATTTCCTTTTGCAGACCTCCTGAAGTGCCAGCACGACGGCTGTTGCGTCGTGGCGGAAAAACATAAAGGCAAGTATGTCTACTACCGTTGCACATTCGGTCGCGGTAAATGTGGTCTTCCGTACATGCCAGAGCCAAAATTGTCGGCCGCTTTGGGAGTTCTCTTGCACAATATCCAGATCCCCGAAGAGATTGCGACAAATATCGCAAACTCTATCGACGCGGAGCGCAGCAACATGGAAACGACGCGGGAAAAAGAGTTGAGCAGTCTCAACAAGCGACTCTCATTAACCAGGACATTGATGGACAAGAGCTACGAAGACAAGCTGCTTGGAAAGGTAGATGAGGGCGTGTACGAGCGCAAAATGCACGAGTGGCGGCAAGAAGAGATGCGCCTGAAAGCTATGCTGGAAGCCGCTTCAATGCCGCTGGGAGCCAGTTCCGTGCTCTCGGCGCGGAGGACTTTAGAACTCGCGCAAAAGGCTCATTCTATTTACCTTACGGCGAATGATGCGGAGCGGGCGAAATTGCTCAAGACTGTACTTTCGAACTGCTCGACAGACGGCGTAAGTCTTTGGCCTATATACAGAAAGCCATTCGACACCATCTTCGAACGTGCTAAAAACGAAGAATGGCGGAGAGGGAGGGATTCGAACCCTCGGTACAGGTGTTAGCCCGTACAACGGTTTGGCAATTACCCGGTTCCACCGCCTGGTGTTCGGAATCAACGACTTACGTTCGGGAAATTGCAGCGCGACTTGGAAAAAATGGCCCTATTTGGAGCTGTCTGTGCAACTATTGTGCAACCCCCGTCCGACAACGGTTTCACATATGCCGACGTTTTCGCACATCAGAATGTCTCGCCCCCCTCCTAATTTGCGGAGCACGTGCAACTAATTGTGGAACTCGCGTCCGCCAATGGTTTCACGTTAGCCCACCTGCCCTCACTTCTCGCATGCCTCAAAGTCGATAACAGCCTGCATCACGAAACCGGGCACGGACCATGTCAGCGTCCCGCAGCGGTACGCTTTCTGGACTTCAGGGCTTCTGCGATACATCGGCCCAAGGACGCGAGACGGAATGGTTTGCGTAGAACTACAAGTTGAGGATCGAGCGTCTGCTGGGTTGTCAGCAGATCGTTGGAATAGCCAGACATAAACACCACTCGGATTTGTGGGCCCTTCTGTCTGATTTTTTCAGCGATGTCTGGGCCACTCATTTGGGGCATTACCACATCCGTCAACAATAGATCGATCGTGCCCTCGTGGCTCTCAGCCACTTGCAGCGCTTCCAGACCGCTTCTGGCCCTCAACACAGTGTAACCATTGTCGCTGAGGTACTCGGCTGCGGACTCACGCACGCCATCCTCGTCCTCGACCAGAAGTATCGTTCCTCTCCCTAGCGTCGGAACTTCCTGACTCTCGTCCCTTAGCACTTGGACCTCCGCCTCGGCCATGGGAAGATAAATCTTGAAAGTTGTTCCCACTCCGGGTTCGCTGTCGACAAGGATCTGGCCTCCGCTGTGCTGAACAATGCCGAAAACGATTGCCAGCCCGAGGCCAGTACCTTTGCCTTGCTCCTTCGTCGTAAAGAACGGCTCGAACATGTGAGACTTTGTCGTGGCGTCCATGCCGCAACCGTTGTCGCTCACGGAGACCAGCGCGTAACCCTGGGAATCTCCCGAACTTGCCGATTGCGTACCATCGAGCTTGGCGCTGGAAGTCTGAATTACCAGTAACCCGCCATTGAGCATGGCATCGCGGGCGTTAATCACGAGGTTCATGACCACTTGCTCGATCTGTCCAGGATCTGCCTTTACGCGAGTGACTTCATCGGAAGGTATGAATTTCAGCTCGATGTTCTCGGGAATCAAACGCCTCAGCATGTTGATCTGGTCCGCTATCAGCGCGTTCAGGTCGAGGATTTTGGGCGACAGCAACTGTTTTCGGCTGAAGGTTAGCAGGCCTTGGGTTAGCGACGATCCTCGATTTGTCGCCTTCACAATTTCTGCCAGGTATCGACGCCTATCCTCTTCCACTACCTTCCGCTCCAGAAGCTCCGCGTAGCTACTGATCGCCATCAGAATGTTATTGAAATCGTGCGCCTGAACCTTCCTGAGGGCTACCTCCTGCAAGTTCTTCAGGAAGAATTCGGACCCCATATCGGTGCGAGTCCGGTCGCGCTCCTCTCTGTTATCGGTCGAAACATGGTGGGAAGACTACAAGTTGCTCCACCCGGGGCGGCATTGGACGAACCGGCAAAACCGATCGAAGTTGCCGAACTGCTGAAAGGGGACAACTCGGAGCAGGCATTTTCGCAGTTGGTTCGAGAACATGCGAAGAGCGGCGTTTCAGGTGTCCTGCCCAAGTTCCTGGACACCGAACAAAGGAAGGCAAGCGGACTGGGACCGCACAAGAAGGCTTCGTTACTGACCCACGAGCACATTATCAAAGGATCATCCAGCAAACTTCCTTTCGCGACGGCCAACGAACACTTATGCATGCAGATGGTAGCAAGGGTCGTGGAAAGTGCGGAAACCCAACTCTCTCAAGATGGCAATGTTCTGGTGGTACGAAGGTTCGACGTCGATGAGAAGGGAAACCCCTTCCGAGCACTAGCAGTATGCTGAAAAACGACTCCCAATCCACAGGAAGACGTGTTAGTAGTGGCAGCATGCGTGGAGACGATCAGCGGCAAGACGGGATGTTCAGCTATATTTCACCCGACAAACGAGTACCGCAGGACCAT
>JBARJF010000105.1:0-3082 GCA_049800135.1 Candidatus Sulfotelmatobacter sp. | reverse complement strand
ACATGGAACTCGCTTGGCCGCTTCGTTAAACGGGGAGAAAAAGGGATTTTCATTCTCGCCCCGATGGTCGGAAAACGAAGCACGAAGGATGTTGCGACCGACGAGCCGAGTGAAGACGCAACAACGGAGGGTCAGCGGACGCTGTACGGATTCCGCGCGCGTCTACATTTTTGACAGTCAGACCGAAGGCAAAGAACTCCCAACACTGACGGAAGTCAATGGCGACGTGAGCGGATACCGCGAACGGTTGTTCAAGTTCGTGGAATCGCAAAGCGTCGAGCTTGGCTTCTCCGAGAGAATTGCCCCCGCGAAAGGTCTTTCGCATGGCGGGAAGATCACGCTGCTTTCAGGGATGCAGCCAGCCGAGGAGTTTTCCACGCTTGTGCATGAGATTGCTCACGAAATGCTCCACCGTGGCGACCGCCGCACGCTGACCACCAAGCAAGTCCGCGAAACAGAGGCCGAAGCCGTGGCCTTTGTAGTTTGCCAATCGGTCGGACTTCAGAACAGAACCGCGTCCCAGGATTATGTTGGGCCCAACATAAGACCGATTATTTATTCCGCTGGCTCGAACTGCGCTTCCTGAAAGGAGAGCAAGGACTTCTGTTTGAATTGCCCAAGTTGACCCAACCGCAGCGTGAGGTGACCAGCGTAGTCGAGGGCTTGGGGCAGGTCGTAGAGCTGGGAGACGCGCCTCCGTGCCAATTCTGCGGCTCACTGATGGTAAGAAACGGCTCCTGCTATTGGTGTATGACCTGTGGCAGTACGAGCGGTTGTTCCTAGGTTAGCAATGTTTCCTGCGAGCGGCCGAACTGGCCAGACCATTGGCCTCGCCATTGTGCTCGCGAGCAATGTGCGAGATGGAGAAATCGAGCGAGCGGGCCAGTTTCCGGCAGATCCAATTCAGCGAATAGAGCCGCGGACTCCGGCAACTGTACTCGCCATTCATCTGCCTCACCACTACCTCGGAATCCGAGAACACGTGAAGTGCGGTGGCCTTAAGCCCCAGGGCGCATTGCAGAGCTTCCAACAGAGCAATGTACTCGGCGACATTATTGTCCTGGTGTCCGATCCATTTGGCGATCCTGATGGCGCCGTCAGTGTACCCGTCGATTACCACTCCAATGCCAGACGGGCCTGGATTGCCGCGAGATCCGCCATCGATGTAGGCCACTAGGTTTGCCATTGCGTGAATGCGCCGGTAATCACCATGCGTGACCGATTTCCCGGAGTCAAGATGCTTACATGGTTCCCGCACACATTCTTTATTTGTAGTACCTGCCCGCGCCTTCGAGCGCCTGTGGATGCTCCTGTGGGAAAATGGAAAGAATTTGATCTCCCATTTATTAAGCGACAACGATTCAACGGGTTGCGTCTCCGGTTCTTGATCCATCGCAGCAGTCCGATTGCACTGAAAACGGGCGTTGACAATCTTCGAGCAACTCTCTAAGTTTGGCTCCGTCGACGGCTGAAAGGGTTGGCTTAATTAAACTTTTGCCAGTCCGAAGTAGGCTGAGTGATCAGCTCGACGGGGCAACCCGAAGAGCAGCCAGACCTGAAAAAACCGACGGCTCTGCGAGGAGTAGTTGGGGTTTGGGACCGCGAAAGCGGTGATCGCGTCAGAGGCTGTGACGGTGCATGCATCCACGCTGTTAGCTTCCTCGCAGGAGCTGATGGCTAGAGCATAACCGATGTCACAGCCTTTACCTTTTTCCCAGCGTTCCTTACTGCCACAAGCCTCTCCCAGAAAAAGCATTTCTTCCCCGCCCGTCTTTTTCATCAGGAATTGTGAAAGACCATTTCACGAGGTGATCCCCCAAGGGGACCGCGATCGCTCGACTCGTTCTTTGAGAGCCTCTGAAACGCCCGCGGTTGTCGTGGGATTGGGAGCCATCCCCACCGTCAAGCGGAGATTAACGCAGCGCACCATCCCTTCCTCTGAGCGGTTCTGCACGAGGGAAGTGGTTACCTGGCAGCTTTGTACAATACAAGGAGACATGGCGGTCAGGATCGAGATGCAGAATACGGGCGATCCCCGAGCTCGCGGGGAGATTGTAGCTATCATTGAACACGTCCTGAGTGACAGGGCGGGAGAGTGGCGAGTGTCAATTGTCGGGTCTCATGCAAATGACAACTGGGAAATGAAAGTGGAGGGGCCTGAGGGTTTCGAGCGCTCGTACACTTTGGTTGGCGGCGCGGGAGAGCACGAGCCTGCGGCAATAGGAAACCTGGTCGTTAAGCTGCTGCCGGCGAGGAAGCCATGATCTGCCATTCTGGTTCGCATCCTCATCCGAACCATACTGACATCGGGACCCCGTCAGGAATGAGCTAAGTTCATTTTTCAAGAGCTGAACCCGGAAATGCGGAAGATTCCGAATTCGAGTCGTCGTCTCGACGAGCACATTTCACGAGCGTTGAACCAGATCAAGAAACCGAGCACCGCGGAAGAAATCACCGAGCTACTCAATCGTGACCTCGAACCCGAAGACCGGCCCTTCCAGACAAAAGAAGTCGCAGAGTGGTTGCGGAACACCGGAGACACAGCGTTGACACTCTATTGGTCAAGAACCCGTCCCCGCAGGTAGCCCCTTGTTCTGCAATCACGAACACCGTGGGCAACATCAGTGTTTAGCGGGTAACCGCAAAGCTTCCCACGATTGCAAAGCTACGCCTGGCTCGCCTTAGGTGAGCGGCTGACTATTCTTTGAACTTCAAAGAGTGAAGTTCGAGCGCTCGCTGCAAATCCCGATCATCGGGTCGAATGAGTTCGGGTTCCTGGACGTTGATTTGGAAGGGCTCGAACAGGGCCCAGTTCTCAATGTCGTGCCCATACTTTGAGCGGTAGTAGATTCCCGCCAAGCCGCCATTAAAAACAATCCGGGACACTGACTGCGTCAGAATCCTTGGAGCCGTTTGTTGCAGGACCGACGCGTCGAACTCCTCTAGCAGGATGCTTAAAAACGACTCCCAATCCACAGGAAGACGTGTTAGTAGTGGCAGCATGCGTGGAGACGATCAGCGGCAAGACGGGATGTTCAGCTATATTTCACCCGACAAACGAGTACCGCAGGACCATCCGTTG
>JBARJF010000104.1:0-5234 GCA_049800135.1 Candidatus Sulfotelmatobacter sp. | reverse complement strand
ACGATTGGTCACATTGACCATGGCAAGACCACGCTGACGGCGGCCATCACCAAGGTGTTGCAGAAGCACAATCCGAAGATCGTGTTCCGGTCGTTCGATTCGATCGACAACGCTCCGGAAGAAAAAGCCCGTGGCATCACCATCGCCACGGCGCACGTCGAGTACGAGACGGCGAACCGGCACTACGCGCACGTCGACTGCCCCGGCCACGCGGATTACATCAAGAACATGATCACGGGCGCGGCGCAGATGGATGGTGCGATTCTGGTGGTGGCGGCGACGGCTGGTCCGATGCCGCAGACGCGGGAGCACGTGCTGTTGGCGCGGCAGGTGGGCGTGCCTTACATCGTGGTGGCATTGAACAAGTGTGATGCTGTTGATGATCCTGAGCTGCTTGACCTGGTGGAGCTGGAAGTGCGCGAGTTGCTGAAGAGCTACAAGTTTCCGGGCGACGATGTGCCGGTGATTCGGTTGTCGGCGTTGGGAGCTTTGAACGGAGAAGAAAAGTGGGAGAAGCAGATCGACGCGCTGATGGAGGCGGTGGATAAAAGCGTGCCGCAGCCGGCGCGCGAGTTGGACAAGCCGTTCCTGATGCCGATTGAAGATATTTTTTCGATTCAGGGTCGGGGCACGGTGGTGACGGGAAGGATCGAGCGGGGCAAGGTGAAGGTGGGCGAAGAAGTGGAGATTGTGGGCTTCCGCGACACGCGCAAGACGGTGGTCACGGGCGTTGAAATGTTCAAGAAGCAATTGGACGAGGGCATGGCGGGCGACAATGCCGGCCTGCTGCTGCGGGGCATCGCAAAAGAGGATGTGGAACGCGGCATGGTGCTGGCCAAGGGCGGATCGATCACGCCGCACACCAAGTTCAAGGCGGAAGTCTATATCCTGACGAAAGAAGAAGGTGGGCGGCATACCCCGTTCTTCAAAGGATACCGGCCGCAGTTTTATTTGCGGACGACGGACGTGACTGGCGTTGCGGAACTTCCGGCTGGAACCGAGATGGTGATGCCGGGGGACAACGTCTCGCTGGTGATTGAGCTGATTACGCCGGTGGCGATGGAGAAGGGATTGCGGTTTGCCATTCGCGAAGGCGGGCACACGGTGGGCGCGGGAACGATTTCGGAGATTGTGCAGTAATTTGAAAACTGCCGGCGGGACGCCGGCGCGACTAAACGCGGCTTGCTTCTTGCCGCTGGTTCTTTCCTTCCGGAGACGCCGGGAGGGGTTAGAGAGAGTGAAACGTGATTGGAAAAGAAAGAATTCGCATCCGGTTGAAGGCTTACGACTACCGCATTCTGGACCAGTCGACGGGCGAGATTGTTGAAACGGCGCGGCGCACCGGAGCTCAGATCGCGGGGCCGATTCCGCTGCCCACGATGAAGAATAAGTACTGCGTGCTGCGTTCGCCGCACGTGGATAAAAAGTCGCGGGAGCAGTTTGAGATCCGCACCCACAAGCGCCTGCTTGATATTCTCGAGCCCACGCAGCAGACAGTGGACGCGCTGATGAAACTGGACCTGCCGGCGGGTGTGGACGTGGAGATCAAGGCTTTCGGCAAGGAACATAAGTAGGACGCGGGCTGCGCCCGCGGAACGGACGAATGCGTCCGTTCCCGCATGAGCTTATAAGCTCCCCAGCCAACAGCTAAAGGCCACGCTGGGAACGGAGACGAAGATGGCAACGAGAGTTACGGGCATTCTGGGCAAAAAGGTCGGCATGACGCAACTGTTTGACTCGAAGGGCGATGTGCGCCCGGTCACGGTGCTGCAGGCTGGTCCCTGCGTGATTACCCAGCATAAATCGGCTACCAGGGACGGTTACGAGGCGGCGCAGATTGGTCTGGTCGAGTTTGTGAAAGAGTCGCGGCTGACCAAGCCGGCACGTGGACACCTGGCGAAGAACAATCTTCCTCCGGTCAAGTTTATGCGCGAAGTGCCGCTCGAAACCGACGGCGCCGCTGACAGTGAGGTCACGGTGAAGGTTGGTGACCGGGTGCTGGTCGAGATTTTTGAAGGCGAAAAGTTTGTCGACATTGTCGGAGTCAGTAAGGGAAAAGGGTTTCAGGGTGTGGTGAAGCGGCATCATTTCGGAGGCGGTCCGAAATCGCACGGGTCGATGTTTCAAATCACGGGTTCGATTGGATCCTCCGCGTTTCCTTCGCGCGTGTTCAAGGGCATGCGCATGTCGGGACACATGGGGCACGACCGGGTGACGCAGCGCAATCTGAGGGTTTTGGGTGTAGATAAGGACGAAAATTTGCTGGTGGTTGAAGGCAGTGTGCCGGGACCGCAGGGCGGGTACATCGTCATCATCAAAGCCAAGAAGCCACCCAGAGAGCGTCGCGGGTTTGCCGGTTCGGCGACGGTCGATCCCTTGAAGGCGGCGAAGAGAGCGGCGAAGAAAGCTTAGCGCCAAGTACCGGGTACCGAGAAGCAATATGGCAACTATTGATATTTACGATTTGAGCGGGGCCAAGGTTGGGTCGTTCGATCTTGCCGATGAAATTTTCGGCGCGGTCAATGAAGACCTGCTGTGGGAGGCGGTGAAGCATTACCGCGCCGGGCAGCACCAGGGCACGCACGCGACCAAGGCCCGCTGGCAAGTTTCCGGTTCGGGCAAAAAGCTGTGGAAGCAGAAGGGCACGGGGCGGGCGCGCATCGGCTCGATCCGCTCGCCCCTGTGGCGCCACGGGGCGACGGTGCACGGTCCGACGCCGCGTTCCTACGACTATGCGTTCCCGCGCAAGAAGCTTCTGGGCGCGCTGCGCTCGGCGCTGGCGGCGAAGTTTGCCGACGGCAAGCTGACGGTGGTGAGTGGGTTCGAGCTGAAGGACGCAAAGACAAAAGAATTTCGCGCCGCGCTCGATGCCTTGAAGGTGGATAAGACGGTGCTGATCGTGGAGGCGCCGAACGCCGCGAATCGCAATCTGGAGTTAAGCTCGCGAAATATCGAAGGGCTTGAATTGATCGCGGGCAACGAGGTTCATCCCTATCACCTGCTGCGTTATGATCGGGTGATTTTCTCTCGGCCCGCCATCGAAAAGCTGCAGCTCACGCTGCAGAACACTTTGCCCAAGCGGCAGCGCAAGGCGAAAGCAGACAAGGGCGCGAAGAAAGCGGCGGCGGCTCCGCGAAAGCGCACGCGCCATGAGAAAGCGGCGGAGGTGGCCTAGGCCTAATAAATATGAAATCCGCATACCAGATCATTCGCCGTCCCGTGATCACCGAAAAGGGCCTGGCGATCAAGGAGAACCAGAACACGCTGGTCTTCCAGGTGGCGCCCAAGGCGACGAAGACGGAAATCAAGCAGGCGGTGCAGACCATTTTTAAGGTGAAGGTGTTCTCCGTGCGCACCGCGACGTATCCGGGAAAAGAGCGGCGGCGGGGCAAGTTTACCGGATACCGCGCGGACTGGAAAAAGGCATACGTGCGGCTGCGGGCCGGCGAGAAGATGCCGGAGTACGCGCAGAATTTGTAGTTGTGGCAGGAAGCGGATTCCTCACCGGCGAAGACCACCGGTTCGGGATGACAACAAGATCAAGAGCTGATTATGGCAATCAAAACATACCGGCCGACAACGCAGACGTTGCGTTACCGCACGACCATCGTCAACGACGACATCACGACGAACAATCCGCATAAGCCGCTGATTGAGAAAAAACAGCGCACCGGCGGGCGCCGCAACTCGGGCGACATCACCAGCTGGCATCGCGGCGGCGGACACAAGCAGAAGCTGCGCATCATCGACTTCAAGCGCGAAAAGACCGGCATCCCGGCCACGGTGACGACGATCGAATACGATCCCAACCGTTCGGCGCGGATTGCGCTGCTGGCGTATGCCGACGGCGAGAAGCGTTACATTCTGGTGCCCGAAGGAATGAAGGTGGGGCAGAAGGTGGTCAGCGGGCCGGATGCCGACATCCTTATCGGCAACGCGCTGCCACTGCGCAACATTCCGCCAGGCACCTCGATTCACAATCTGGAACTCAAGCCGGGCAAGGGCGCGCAGATGGTGCGCTCGGCGGGCGGAGCGGCGCAGTTGGTCGCGAAGGAATCCGATTACGCGCTGGTGAAGCTGCCTTCGGGCGAGACGCGGAAGATTTCGCAGGATTGCATGGCGACCATCGGGCAGGTGGGGAATCTGGACCACGAGAATATCACCATCGGCAAGGCGGGACGCACGCGCTGGCTGGGATGGCGTCCGGTGAACCGCGGGGTTTCGATGAATCCGGTGGACCATCCGCACGGTGGTGGTGAAGGCAAGACTTCGGGGGGAAGGCATCCGGTGACGCCGTGGGGCCAGCCGACGCGCGGGTATAAGACGCGGAATAACAAGCGGACGGACAAGTTTATTGTGAACCGGCGGAGCAAGTAGAGCTGCCGGCGGAAGCAGATTCCTCTGGTCGCTTCGCGGCCTTCGGAATGACAAAGTTGGTTTGAGGTCGAGACAATTTTATGGCACGTTCAACCAAGAAGGGCGCGTGGGTTGATGGCTTCCTGATGGCGCGGGTGGAAGCCATGAATTCGCGCAACGAAAAGAAAGTGTTGCGCACCTGGTCGCGACGCTCCACCGTGGTTCCGGAGATGGTTGGGCACACCATTGCAGTGCACAACGGCAAGAAGTTTATTCCGGTGTACGTCACGGAAAACATGGTGGGGCACAAGCTGGGCGAGTTCAGCTTCACGCGCAACTTCAAGGGCCACTCCATGCGGGCGGCGACGGAAGTGGCGGCGAAGCCGGCGGGCATTCCGGGAGGTCCGGGAGCGATTACTCCGTCGGCTCCGGCGGCGCCGAAGGCATAAAACAGCTTTTAGCCATTGGCTAAAACGAAAGAGCGAAGAGCGACAGGCTTAGAACAGAGAAAAGAATTATGGAATTCCGAGCGGAAATGCGTTACTTGCGAGTCTCGCCGCAGAAGGCGCGCCTGGTGCTGGAGTTGATCAAAGGGCGCAAGGTGGAAGAGGCGCGCAACACGCTGTTGTTCACCAAGAAGCGGGTGGCGGCGCACGTGGGCAAGCTGTTGCAGTCAGCGCTTGATAACGCCAACTTTCTGAGCGCCGAGAAAAATCTGGACGTTGAGATCGACAACCTGTATGTGAAGAGCGCCATTGCCAACGACGGTCCGCGCATGAAGCGCATCCGTCCGGCGCCACAGGGACGCGCGTTTCGATACCAGCGGCGTATTTCGCACATCACCCTGGTGCTGGCGGAGCGCGGCAACGGCGCGGCAC
>JBARJF010000103.1:0-74791 GCA_049800135.1 Candidatus Sulfotelmatobacter sp. | reverse complement strand
TCGTGTTGCCCCATCATGATCAGCAGGCCTCCGAGGATCGAAATCCAGTGGATCATGTCGAGGTTTTAACATGCTTTCGCTAAATCTCATCCACTCATCTCGGTGACTTTTTCAACACCCACTCCTGCGGACGCTAGACTTAACAGTTTTCATAGCCCTCATTTTCCTGTACAACAGCATGCAATGGATCAAACGCTAAGACAACTAGGCGAATTACTGCTCGGATCGGTGCCGACTGTGATTCTGCTGACCCTGCTGTACTGGCTCTATGCGACGATTGTGCATAAGCCTCTACGGCGGGTGTTGGAGGAGCGGCACAGCAAGACGGAGGGGGCAATCGAGAAGGCGCGGGCCGATGTTGCCGCGGCCGGGGCGCGCGCGTCCGAATACGAACAGCGGCTGCGCGAGGCGCGAGCCACGGTGTTCCACGCGCAGGATGCACGGCGCAAGGCGGCGCTGGAGGCTCGGACCACCGCGCTAAATGAAGCGCGCAGCAAAGCCCATGCGCAAGTGCTGGCCGCGCAGTCCGAGATTCAGAAGGATCGCGAAACCGCGCGGGGCGGTTTGCAGGCCGAGGCCCAGTCGCTGGCAGCGGAGATTATGCGGCGCGTGCTCGAGCCGGTTGGAGATGGACATTGATTTCAGGGGGCGGTATCTCGAAGAACACGATTTTGAAGGGGATGACCTTGCTGAACAGAATCCGCCGGATCGGCATGCCGCTGCTGCTGCTGGCGAGTTTTGCCGGGGCGTTGACGCCGTTAGGCGTGCAGCAGGGACCCGCGGCCGTTCCGCCGCCCAGGTCCTCGCAGCAGCAGCCCGGCGTGGGGCAGCAACTGGCGCACGAAACGCGGGAAGCGGCGGGAGAAGAAGATGAAAGGGCCGAATTTAAACAGTCGCAATCAGTGCGCTTCATCGCGCGGCTCACGCACTTGAGTTTGGGTCATGCCTACCTGCTGAGTGTGCTGCTGAATTTTGCCGTGGTTTTGGGAGCGATCTTCTGGGCCGGCCGCAAGTACTTGCCGGGTATGTTCAGCGCCCGCACGGTGGCGATCCAGAAGGCAATGCGGGAAGCGCAGGAGGCCAGCGAGGATGCTCGGCGCAAGCTGGCCGAGATCGAAGCGCGTCTGATGAAACTGGACGTCGAGATTGGTATGATGCGCGATGCCGCCGAGAGAGAAGCTGGAGCGGAGGAAGCGCGGATTCAGGCGGCCGCAGAGGAAGACACGCGGAAGATGGTGAAATCGGCACAGCAGGAAATAGCGGCCGCCGCCAAAGCGGCGCGGCGCGAATTGACTGCTTACGCGGCTGAACTCGCCGTCGGACTTGCACAGAAGCAGATTCGTGTGGACGCTACCACCGATCAGGCGCTGGTGCAGCGGTTTGCCGAGGAATTGGGGGCGTCCGGTGGTTCCGCGCAGGGTGCGCGAAAGGACGGGCGCTAGGGCATGGCTTCGGTCGCCGGCACATATGCCCGGGCCTTTGCGGACGTGGTTCTAAGTGCGCATCTGGATGCGGACCGCTCGGTTGCGGAATTGCGCTCCATCGCAAGCTTGCTGGCCGAGAGTTTGGATTTGCGGCGAGTGTGGGAGAATCCCGCGGTTCCTCCCGAGCAGAAGCGGCGAGTTTTGGATGTAATCGCCGGGCGTGACGGAATTTCAAAGCAGGTGAGGAATCTGGTCGCGGTCTTGATCGATCGCGGGCGGGTGCATTTTCTTGATCCTATCATCAGGCAACTGGAGAAAGAGCTTGATGCGCGGCTGGGATTCGCCGAAGCGCAGATCATCGCCGCTCGTGCATTGCTCGATGCGGAGAAACGCCAGTTCGAGGCGCAAGTCGGGAAGCTGACCGGCAAGAAGGTTCGCGCCCGCTACGCGCAGGATGCGTCGCTGCTGGGCGGCGCAGTGGTCCGGGTAGGCGGCACGGTTTACGATGGGTCGGTGAAGGGCCAGTTGGAGAGATTGAAGGAAGCGATTAGCTCTTAGTTGAACCCTTGCGGGGTCAAGATTAGAACCGAATCTGAGAAGCGTAAATGCGGCGCTGTCGCGGAGTGCGCGGAGCAGAGCTAAAGGCTAAAACCTGATTCTATGGCACAGATCAAAGCTGACGAAATTACCAACCTGATCCGCGAGCAGATCGAGAACTACGAATCGAAGATCTCGGTGGACGAAACCGGCACAGTTATCTCGCTGGGAGATGGCATTGCGCGCGTGTATGGATTGGAAAAGGTGATGGCTGGCGAGCTCCTTTCCTTCCCCCACGGCGTCGCCGGCATCGCCATGAACCTGGAAGAAGATCAGGTGGGTGTGGTGCTGCTTGGCGAATACACCGAGATTAAGGAAGGCGACGAAGTAAAGCGCACGGGGCGCATCATGAGCGTGCCCGTGGGCGACTCCATGATTGGACGGGTCGTGGATTCGCTGGGCCGGCCCATCGACGACAAGGGTCCCATTTCCACCGACAAGTTCATCAATCTGGAACGACTGGCGCCCGGCGTCATTGACCGGCAGCCGGTGCGCGAGCCCATGGCAACCGGACTGAAGGCTATCGACAGCATGATTCCGATTGGGCGCGGACAGCGCGAACTGATCATCGGCGACCGCCAGACCGGCAAGACCGCGGTCGCCCTCGATACCATCATCAACAGCAAGGGCAACGACCTAGTCTGCATTTATAACGCGATCGGGCAGAAGCGTTCCTCAATTGCGCAGGTGGTCAAGATCCTGGAAGACACCGGAGCGATGCAATACACCATCGTGGTAGCGGCGTCGGCTTCCGAACCCGCGCCTATGCAATATATTTCGCCCTACGCGGCGTGCGCCATCGGTGAATATTTTCGCGACAGCAAGCGGCACGCGCTGGTCATCTTTGACGATCTTTCCAAGCATGCGGCGTCCTACCGCGAGATTTCCTTGCTGCTGCGGCGGCCACCGGGGCGCGAGGCCTATCCGGGAGACGTGTTCTACCTCCACTCCCGGCTACTGGAGCGTTCGGCGAAGTTGAGCGATAAGAATGGCGGCGGATCGCTGACCGCGCTGCCCATCATTGAAACCCAAGCCGGCGACGTTTCTGCGTATATTCCGACCAACGTCATTTCGATTACGGACGGGCAGATCTATCTCGAGACGGATTTGTTCAACCAAGGCGTGCGTCCGGCGGTGAACGTAGGTTTGTCGGTGAGCCGTGTGGGTGGCAGCGCGCAGATCAAGGCCATGCGGCAAGTAGCGGGAACGTTAAAGCTGGAACTGGCGCAGTATCGCGAATTGGCCGCGTTCGCGCAGTTTGGCAGCGATCTTGACAAGGCCACGCAAGCCCAACTCAACCGCGGACAACGGCTGGTTGAACTGCTGAAGCAGAACCAGTTTTCGCCGCTGCCGTTCTCCAAACAGATTCTGATCATCTTCGCCGGCACGGGCGGGTTCCTGGACGACCTACCCGTGAATCAGGTGCGCGATTTCGAGAAAGAGCTTTACGAATATGTAGACGCGACCCACAGCGGCCTGCTGCGGACGATCATGGAGAAGAAGGTTCTCGATGATGCGCTGAAGGCGCAGTTAGCCGAGGTGATCAAGCAGGCGAAGCAGCAGTTTCTGGCAGATCAGGAAGCCCTGGCGAAGTAGCTGTCTGCTGGTGGAGGTCGTTCGCTTCGCTCGGGATCACGGGATTTGATTTTGGCAAACTACCAACGACCGACGAACAACGACTGAATTCATGGCCAACATTCTCGACATTCGTCGCCGCATTCGCAGCGTGGTGAACACGCGACAAATCACCAAGGCCATGAAAGTGGTTTCGGCGGCAAAGTTGCGCCGGGCGCAGGAACGCGCCTTGGCGGCGCGTCCCTACGCGCGGATGCTGACGAATGTGTTGAAGTCGCTGACGGCGCGCGCTGATGTTTACGATCCGGAGACCGGCGAACTGAAGCATTTCTTGCTGGCACGCCGGCCGGAGAAAAACATCGTGCTCGTCGTAGTGACCGGCGATAAAGGACTGGCGGGCGCATTCAGTGCCAACGTTATCAAGGCTGCCACCCGGTTCATTGAGTCCAAGGCGGGGAAGAATATCGACCTTGAAACGATTGGCCGCAAAGGGCGTGACTTTTTGCGGAGGCGCTATCCGGTCGCGCCGGTGCACACGCGCAGCCTGCCGGAGAGCGAAGAATCCGTGGAAACTTTTCCGCCGGAGACGGCGGAGCGTTCGGCAGCAATACAAATTACGGGAGAGCACATTGGCATTCTCGGCAAGTTGGAATTTTCGCAAGCCCGGGCCTTGGCGGAAAACCTGATTGGGCGCTATCGGCACGAGGAAATTGATGCGGTCTATGTGGTGTTCAACGAATTCAAGTCAGTAATTGCGCAGCGGCTGATTGTGGAACAGATTCTTCCCATCGAGCAGGTCGGCGAGCAGGCCATCCGGCTGGCCGAAGAGATGACGGAAGCGGAAAAGAAAAAGGCCAGGGACGCGGCAGTCAGCGCGGGCGTTGGGATGCATGCCAGCGAGCATTCCGCCCAAGACACGTCACAATTTGGCACGGCGCCAGTGGATTACATCTACGAGCAGGCGCCGCAGGAACTGTTCCGGGCCTTGCTGCCGAAGTATGTTGCAATCCAGATTTTCCGCGCGCTGCTGGAGTCAGTGGCGGCCGAGCACGCGGCTCGCATGACGGCCATGGATTCCGCAACCGGCAATGCCACGGACATAATCGACTCTCTGACGCTGGCGATGAACCGGGCGCGACAGGCGAAGATCACGAAGGAAATTATCGAAATCGTGAGCGGCGCGGCGGCAATGTAGGCAAGCATGGAGCAATTGGCAATGGGCATTTAGCCGCTCGCAATGGTTGCGAGAGCGGCCAGAAGCCTTGAACCGGCTAAATGCCATCTGCCCAGTGCGAATTGCTGGAACTGAAAACATATGGCTGAAAACATCGGACATGTCGTTCAAATCGAGGGGCCGGCGGTGGACGTGCAATTTCACCAGGGCCACCTGCCTCCCATCTACCAGGCGCTGAGAGTGGTGGGCGATGGCTTTACCGTGCCCAGCCCCATCAACGTGATTCTCGAAGTGCAGCAGCATCTGGGCGAGGGCCGCGTGCGCTGCATTGCGATGGAAGCCACCGACGGCATGGTGCGGGGCATGAATGCCATTGATCAGGGCGGCCCCATCTCAGTGCCCGTGGGCCGCGGCACGCTGGGACGCGTGATGAATGTGATCGGCGAACCCGTCGACCAACTTGGCCCTATCGAATACAAGCAACGAATGCCGATTCATCGCCTGGCCCCGGCGTTCGACGAACAAGCCACGACGGCGGAGATGTTCGAGACCGGCGTAAAAGTGGTCGACCTCATTCAACCGTTTTTGAAAGGCGGCAAGATCGGCTTGTTCGGCGGCGCGGGCGTGGGCAAGACCGTCGTCATCATGGAACTGATAAATAACGTTGCCAAGAACCACGGTGGCTTCTCGGTATTTGCCGGCGTGGGCGAGCGTACGCGCGAGGGCAACGATCTTTGGCTGGAGATGACGGAATCCGGGGTGATCAAGCCGGGCGATCCCTCGCACTCGAAGGCCGCATTGATTTATGGGCAGATGACGGAACCGCCGGGGGCGCGATTGCGCGTCGCTTTGACCGGACTGACGGTCGCGGAATACTTCCGCGATGCCGAGGGCGCGGACACGCTGCTGTTTATCGACAACATTTTCCGTTTCACGCAGGCGGGTTCGGAAGTCTCGGCGCTGCTCGGCCGCATGCCCAGCGCCGTAGGTTATCAGCCTAATCTGGCGACCGAAATGGGTGAACTTCAGGAACGCATTACTTCGACGAAGAAAGGCTCGGTCACATCGGTGCAGGCGATTTACGTGCCCGCCGACGACTTGACCGATCCTGCGCCGGCAACCACGTTCGCCCACCTCGACGCTACCACCGTGCTCTCCCGGGCATTGACCGAAATTGGGATTTACCCCGCCGTCGATCCGCTGGCTTCGACCTCGCGCATTCTCGATCCGCGCATCGTGGGCCAGGAGCACTACGACGTGGCGCAGGCGGTGAAGAAAACACTGCAGACTTACAAAGACTTGCAGGACATCATTGCAATTCTCGGCATCGACGAACTCAGCGAGGACCAGAAACTCACGGTGGCGCGGGCGCGAAAGATTCAGCGCTTTCTGTCGCAGCCCTTCCACGTGGCCGAGCAGTTTACCGGCGCGGCGGGGCGCTACGTGAAGATCGCCGACACGGTGAAGGGCTTCAAGGCAATTGTCGAAGGCAAGTACGACGACATTCCGGAGCAGGCGTTTTATATGAAAGGTCCGATTGAGGAAGTGCTGGAAGCGGCGGAGAAGATGAAGTCGGCAGCGTAGAAAGCGTAGAAATCGTCGTTGGTCGCTGGTCGTTAGTGGTTGCCCAAACTCTCCGGGCCCGCGGACGACACACCAGCGGAGCGGCGATTTTGCAAACGACTAATGAGCAACGACCAAATGCCAGACAGTTTCCAACTCGAGATCGTCACGCCGGAAAAGAAAGTTGTCGACCTGGCGGCGGAAGAAATTCAGATTCCCGGCAAAGACGGGTATATGGGCGTGCTGCCGGGGCATGCGCCGCTCATTACCGAACTGGCGGTGGGCGAAATCACGTTCCGCGCCGGAGCCGAGGAACAGCGCCTCGCGGTGGCCTGGGGATTCGCCGAAGTGCTGCCGGATAAGGTGACTATTCTGGCCGAGACTGCGGAGCGTCCGGCGGAGATTGACGTGGACCGCGCGGGCAAAGCCAAAGCGCGGGCCGAGGAGCGACTGGCGAGCGGCGATCCCAACATCGATGTGGAACGGTCTTTGAATGCGTTGCGCAAGGCGGAGACTCGGTTAGACGTGGCAGAAAAGAGCGGCTCCTAGCAAGCGCCAACCGAGAACGGCGTCCGGCAGACCCCCTACGGCACGTTCACCTCCTCCCTATTCTCCGACGGAACATACTTCACCGCGGCGGTGCGCTCCAGTTTGTCCCAGGCAAACCTGCGGCCTTCCAGAGCGCGCTTGAGCGTCTTGAATAAGACGACGGAAAACAGCTGGCGGTAGGCGAAGCGCTGCAGCCAGACCTGGCTCAACAGCCACACGTCTTCTTTATCGTCGGGCCGGCGGCGCTCAAGCGCGAACGCCAGGGCCGAGGCCAGGAAATCAATCACCAGGAACACGAAGAAGAATGCGACCAGCTTGTGAAAGCTGGCGGGGTCCGTGGAATCGGGGTGGAAGTGTTTCTGGACAAAATACCAAATGGCGCCGACGGCGAACATGATGTCGATGAGCGGCGAGACCAGGGGCAGCATGATCTGGAAGATCACGATGTTGGGAAGCGCAACCAGGCCCAACACTCCCTTGCGCGCAAACACTCCCCGGTGTTTGTACACGGCCTGAAGGACGCCGAAGGACCAGCGAAAACGCTGGCGCATCAGGCCGTTGGCGTTAGTGGGAGCTTCGGTATAGGCGAGCGCCATGTCCTCATATTCCACGCGGTAGGCGCGGCGCAACAAAGCCATGGTCAGATCTGCGTCTTCGGCGACGGTATCGAGGTGGTAGCCGCCGGCCTCGCGCACGGCGGAAACCCGCCAGGCGCCGATCGCGCCCGGCACCACGCTGACCGCGCCGAGAACATCCAAAGCGCGGCGCTCAAAGTTCTGGCTGGTGATGTATTCCAGGGCCTGCCAGCGGGTCCACAGATTCACGCGGTTCCCAACCTTGGCATTGCCCGCGATGGCGCCGACCTTGGGATTGATGAAATGCGGAACCAAACGCGAGATAGCGTCATTGGCGATGATGGTATCAGCGTCGATGCCTACGAAGAGCTCGGCGTCTTCAAGATGTTCGATGCCGTAGTTCAGAGCCTCCGCCTTGCCGGCGTTCGGTTTGGTAAGAATCAGCACTTTGCCGGCAGACTCCTCGCTGGCAAAGGCCGCGCGCGCGACTTCGAGGGTGCGGTCACGGGAGCCATCATCGATTACGATCACCCGCAGGTCGGGATAGTTGGAATTGAGCGCGGCGCGCACCGTGCGCACAATCACTTTCTCTTCGTTGTAGGCGGGAATGAGAACCGCTACTTTGGGCTGGTAAGAAGCGACCTCGGAGGGCGGGCCGGAAATATTCTCTCGCAAACGATCGTAAATGGCGGCGGTACCGATAAACAGCAGGCGGCCGGTCATAAGAAGATCGCCGACGAAAAAAATCGAGGCGATGCCTATAACGAGTACGTCGAACAGCCAGAAGCCCAGCCCATCAAGGCGCGCAGCCCAGCGCTCCCGGGCGGTCAAAGGAGCCATCACCTCGGCGCGGGTCTTGCCGAATAGCTGAAAAACGGGGACAATCTTGTACCCTCGAGCGCGAATGCCCTCGATAATCATGGGCAGAGCCCGAACCGTCTGGGAGCGATCTCCGCCGCCGTCATGCAGAAGCACGATATTGCCGCAGCGTAGATCGCTGGCGGCGCAAGGGGGCAGATGCGCCAGCACGTAGGAAGAAATCTCTTCCGCGGTATGGTGACGCGTGCCGCCGTTTGCAGCCGGAACCTTGTCGCTCCAATCGTTGGGGTCGATCCGGTTGCCGACGGTGATGTAGCCCATGTCTTGCGCGAACTCAAGCGGCCTCACCTGGTCGGCGGTGTCCGGCTCCTCGTCGATGGCATAGGGTGGACGCAGCAGCGTCGCCCGAATTCCCATGAGGCTGGCAAACAGCCGTTCGGTAAGATTCAACTCCACCTTCATGTAGGTTGACGAAATATCACTCACGTCGGGATGGGTGAAGGTGTGATTCCCGATGGTATGGCCTTCGTTATAAATGCGTTGCGCCAGGCTTGAGAACTTGTCCGTCTGAATGCCGATGAGGAAAAATGTGGCGGGCGCATGCTCGCGCTTCAACACGTCCAGAATCTTGGGCGTCCACTCGGGATCGGGGCCATCATCGAAGGTGAGCGCCACTTCATTCGGGCTGTAACCGTAACGGCCCACGCGGTAAGGCTCCGGCAGGCTCTGAAAATTCTCGTCGGTGATCAACTTGGTCTTGGGGTCGATGGTAAGGTCGCGAATGCCATGGCTGGGCCGGGCCTCGATGCGAAGGATCTCGCCCTGGCCCTCCATGTCCACGTCCTGGCCGGGAGGCGCGTCCCGCAGCTTATTGGCAGCGCCGGGGTCGCCGGGAACATCCCACACGCGCCACAGAGTCCGGTCCTCACCGCCGAGCCGCCACAAAGCGAACGTCTGGATGCCCAAGGTTTGCGCGGCCCGCATGTGGTTTAAGGCCGTAACCGCATCGAGGAACCAGACGTCGTGGCGCAGGTTGCGCTCGTCCAGATAGCTGAAATGGGGATTCAGGGCATCATCGTCGAAGGTAACGTCTTCATCGGAATCGCGTGCCGCCAGCCAGGCTTCCTGCACCGAGACGCTGTGGTCTTTTTCATCGGGAGGGAGTTTGCCCTTCTTGGGTTTGAGCACCCAGTCGTAGCCGTAGTTGGCGATGGCGCAGATGAGCTTGTCCCGAGGGATGACGCTGACGGCGAATTTAAGATTATTGACAAACCAATCCTGGGAAGCGACCGGGCCCGACGGCGCGCCGGGATAGTGCTCGTCATAATTCATGACCACCACGCCGTCCACGGGGGCCGCGATCGCGGCGTAGTTGAATTCCTCATTGTGCGGGGGAACGCTGACATAAAGCTTCATGCCGCGGGCATGCAGGTCGGCCGAGAGTTGGTTCAGCAGGGCAATATAGCCGGGCTGCCCGACACTGGGGAAGGCCTCAAAATCCACCATCAATCCGCGGAAGCGGCCGCTGGCCAGAAACATCTCCACCTGCCGGCAAAACAGAGCGCGAGCGCTGGGATTGTTCAGAAAGTCGGTGATTCCGCCCACCCAGTCGGTGCCGTCGAAGTTGTTCACCATGGGGAACACTTCCATGTTGGTGTCGTCGGCGTTGAGAAAGGGCATGACCCGGTCGTCGACCGAGCGTACTCGATTGTTTTGCACTACATCGAAAAACTTGTTGGTCTGGTCGTCCACAGCCTGCAGGCGACCGTCGGAGGTGAGCACGTGGAGCCAGTCGGGATAAAGCATATCGATCTGGCGGGCATAATCGCGCAGCGAGGAAAAACTCGCGGCGTCCCAGGGAACGTAGAAGGCCGCGCGGATGCCTTCTTCCTGGTTTAGCTTGACCTCGGAAGCCGGCAACTTCGACTTGCGGTGGGGCCGGCTGGCCAGCTTGCCGTGGCGTTCACGGGCCTTTGCCTTCTCATTCTCTTTCAAGGCCTTGAAGGCGCGCTTCTGCGGAGAAAATAGCAGCTCAGGCAGGCGCTCGTCGCGCAACGTGGTGTACACAAAAAAAATAACCAACACCGAAAAGGCTGCGACGGCCGCGTCAACCAGACGCCTCAGGCGCTTCCAACGAGCGCGTTGCGGATCGTAAAAGACAGGTTCGGGCATGGAGCGTTAATGGTTCATCGTATGCCGCGGGCCGCGGACGGTCAATTCTCGGTGGGGCAGGGGAAAACCAGCAGTCCTTCGCTCCTAAGATGCAGTTTCTCACCCAGAAGATGACCGCATGCGCGTATATTCTCAGCGTGCTGGAGCTGGTGCGGAAGAATGCTCGGTTCTTTTTCGGGGCGAGCCTGGCGGCGCTAACGCTGCGGCTGGTCTTTGTGTTTTGTTTTCCCGGCGTGGTGGATGATTCGCGGCTCTATGCCGATATCGCCACGAACTGGCTGCAGCATGGCGTCTATGCCATCACCAATTCCGGCCGGCTCATGCCAACTTTCTCGCGGCTGCCCGGGTATCCAGCGTTTCTAGCGGCGATTTTCGCCGTCTTCGGATTGAATAATTTCCGCGCGGTCCTGCTGATCCAAGTGTTCTTCGATTTAGGAACGTGCTTGCTGGTTGCCGATCTCGCCCGGCGAATGCTCTCCGAGCGGGCGGCGAAGGCGGCGTTCCTGCTCACCGCACTTTGCCCGTTCCTGGCCAACTACGCCGCGGCCGCGCTTACTGAAACTTTGGAGATTTTCTTTACCGCATTGGCGCTGGATCTAACCGTTTGCGGACTTGCAAGGCTTAGCCATGGCTCAGGTTCGGAGCGGACACCGGTAATATGGCTGGGATGCGGCCTTTCGGTTGGGGCATGTATTCTCTTGCGGCCGGACGGTGGCATTCTATTCGGCGTCATCGGCCTGTACTTATTCCTCATTCTTCTGCGGCAGTTCTTGGCGGGGATCGCCGGAGGGGTGGCCCGTGCGCCAAGCGTTGGTCCGATCCTGGGTGCGGGATTATTGCTGACCATCGGCGCCTTCGCCCCCCTGGTCCCGTGGACACTGCGCAACCTGCACACCCTGCACCGCTTCGAACCACTCGCGCCCCGCTATGCCAACGATCCCGATGAACCGGTGATGGCGGGATTCAATCGCTGGACGAAAACCTGGATTGCGGATTACACCTCGGTGCAGGAGATTTACTGGAACGTCCCCGGCTCCGTCCTCGACATCTCCCGCTTGCCGCGGCGTGCCTTTGATTCGCCGGCGCAGCGGAGGGAAACGGAGCAACTGTTCGCCGACTACAACAGCGATCATAATGAGGTAACTCCCGAACTCGATGCCCGTTTTGCCGCCCTGGCCGCGGCCCGCATTCATGCCGCGCCCTTGCGCTACTATGTGTGGCTTCCCGCTCTGCGGATCAGCGATATGTGGCTGCGGCCGCGAACCGAGATGCTGCCCTCTGACCCGCGCTGGTGGGAGTTCAACGACGAGGCTTCCTGGCTCACCGTGAGCATCGTTTTCGGCTTGTTGAACTTAGGCTATGTCGGAGCAGCCGCGGCCGGCCTGATGCGCTCGCGCGAATTATCCGGCATGGGATTCCTGGTCTTGTTTCTCGTGCTGCGCTCGCTCTTCCTCGGAACTCTGGAGAATCCAGAAACGCGCTATACGCTCGAATGTTATCCCGTGGTCATAGTCATGGCCGCAGCGCTATTCATCGGCAAATCCTATCGCACCGATCAAAAACCCGCATGAACAGGCTCCCAAATCTGGAACACTTATGTGAAACGGTGTATGCAAGCCTCTCAAGACGCTCGAAACGTTGAAGATTATCCTTGAACATTGTGGCCCAGTAGTTGCACAATATCGCCCCATCAGGTCCCCAGGGTCTTGCATTGTAAGTTCCTGGGCGAAGAACGTCCATGTAACGCCCTCCCGGGTAAAGGAGCATCTCCATGCGTTCCCGCTTACGCGCACTGGCATTGTTGGCCGCATTCTTTCTCATTTTGCAAACCCTGAGCTTTGCCCAATCGGCAACCACATCGCTGCGCGGCGAGATTTCCGACTCCAAAGGCTTGGTGATCCCGGGAGCCAGCGTAACCCTGAGCAACGCTGCCACCGGATTCTCCCGCACCGTCAAGACCGACGGCCAGGGAATCTATCAACTTCTTGAGGTTCCTCCCGCCAATTATGTGGTCACCGTCGAGGCGCAAGGCTTCGCGCAGCTGAAGCGCGAAAACATCGTGCTACAGGTGAGCAATCCAGCCACGCTGAATCTCACCTTGCAGGTGGCGGGTAGTTCGGTGGTCGTCGAGGTCACCGGCGAAGCCCCAATGGTGAACACCACCGATGCCACGCTGGGCAATAATTTCGATGCCCGCCAATTGACTGACCTGCCGTCAGAAGGCCGTGACCCGGTCACGATTCTCAGCCTGCAGCCGGGCGTCACCTACATCGGCAACACCACTAACGATCAGCAGGACTCCGATAGCCGCGGCGGCGCGGTCAATGGAGCGCGGAGCGACCAGACCAACATCACGCTCGATGGTTTAGACGACAACGATCAACTCGAAGGTTATGCCTTCGAAGGCGCTATGCGCACCACGCTCGATTCTCTGCAGGAGTTCCGCGTCACCACCGGCAACTATGACGCAGATTCCGGCCGCTCTTCCGGCGCGCAAGTCAACTTGGTCACCAAGAGCGGCACCAATAAGGTGCATGGATCGATCTATGAATACTATCGACCCAACTTTACCGTCGCCAACGACTGGTTCAACAAGCAGGCAGAACTGGAAAGCAACCAGCCCAACGTGCCGGGATTTATCTTGCGCAACACCTTTGGCGGCACGGTCGGCGGCCCCATCAAGAAAGATCGGGCTTTCTTTTTCATCGCTTATGAGGGCCAGCGCACGGCAGATACAGCTCAGGAGACGCGCGAGGTGCCCACGCAGAGCCTGCGCGAGGGATATTTGAAGTATCTCTGCGATCCAGGCAGCGATCCCAATTGTGTCACCACCAACCCAACGATAAACGTCGTAGGAGGCGGTCAGACCTTCGCGGGATTCAACATTGCGACCCTTACACCCGCCCAGATTGCGGCGCTGGACCAGGGCATAGACAACCCGGGCCCGAACAACATGCCTATGGGTTGTGCCTACAATCTCACCTGTCCTCCCACGCCCGGCAACCCTGAAGGTCCCGGGGTAAATGGTTTGGTCGCCGACATTACCGACTCCGCTAATCCTGGCGGCGCCAATCCTGGTGCCTTGTTCGCAAAGTACCCGCTCCCCAACTCCCAGAGCGAAGGCGACCTGCTCAACACGGCGGCGTACACTTTCCCTGGCGCCGATCCGGTCAAGCACGATACTTACATCGTTAAGCTTGATTTCAAACTCAATGCCAGCGGCACGCATTCTCTGTTCGTGCGCGGCAACCTCCAAAATGACCACGAGTCGCAGCCGCCGCAGTTTCCTGGCCAGCCTCCATACGATTTCCTCACTAACAACAGCAAAGGAATCGCCGCTGGGTACACGGCGTTGATCAACAACAACCTGATCAATAACTTTCGCTACGCATTTATTCGCCAGGGAATCGGAACCGGGGGGCTCAATAGCCAGGACTTTGTCACCTTCCGCGGCCTGGACGACACTCAAGCTCTTGCTAGTCAAACCATCCTGACCAACGTTCCCGTGCATAATTTTGTTGACGACGTGTCCTGGACCAGAGGCACGCACACAATTCAATTTGGCACCAATTGGCGGCTCATCCACAACAATCGTGAATCCAACGCGCAAAACATTTCCACCGCCTACTCGAACCTTTATTGGTTAGACCCGTCGTTCATCGCCGGTCAGGATGTTAGCCTCGACCCGTCCCAATTTGACTCCTCCTCCAAGACTCCGGGCCCTTATCCTGACGTTGACAACGGCTTTGGCACTTCCTACAGCTTCGCGGCCATGGATGTGGCCGGGATTTTGAGCGAGACCTACACCGAGGCCAACCAGAACAAATCAGGCCAGCAGATTCCCAACGGCGAGCTGGTTCCACGCCACTTCCAAAATTTTGAGGGCGAGATGTACTTGCAGGATAAGTGGAACGTGACCCCCAACCTTGTTCTTACCTATGGGGCTCGCTACTCGCTCCTGCAGCCTCCTTTTGAGAACACGGGCAACCAGGTTGCCCCCACGGTGAATATGGACCAGTGGTTTAAGACGCGCGGAGAACAGGCTGCGCTGGGCAACGTAGTTCAGCCCGATCTGACTTTTGCCCTTTCCGGGCAAGCCAACGGCGGCAAGCCCTACTGGGCTTGGGATTATAAGAACCTCGCCCCGCGGTTTGCCGTAGCCTATTCTCCCCACGCGGCCAGCGGCTTCTGGCACAGCGTGTTTGGCGACACCGGCAAAAGCTCTATTCGCGCCGGCTACGGGATTTATTTCGATCATTTCGGCGAAGGGGTGGTCAACACTTTCGACCGCAACGGTTCGTGGGGATTGACTTCGACCTTCAGCAATCCGGCGGGCGTTTCCACAGTGGATGACTCGCCGCGCTACACGGGGCTTCTTGGGCTGGCTAATTTGCCTGCCAGCGAAATCTCCCCCTCGCCCAGCGGCTTTCCCTACACGCCTCCCGGCAATCCCAATACCTATGGTTTGGCCATCGCGTGGGGCATTGATGACCACCTGAGGACACCTTACTCGGAGGTGATTGATTTCTCCATCACGCGCGAATTTGCCCACGACTTCGTGCTGGAGACGACCTATACCGGCCGTTTCGCGCGTCGCCTGCTGCAGGAAGTCGACCTGGCGCAACCGCTCAACTTGGTCGACCCCAAGAGTGGCACGTCGTATTTCCAGGCTGCGCAGCAATTCCACAATGCGGCGGCGACCAACACTCCCATTAACAACATCAAGCCGATCCCGTATTGGCAGGATCTATTCCCGCAGGCATCGGGCTCAGGATTGCTCTCCGGCACAAGCCCGACGACTCCATGCTCGCCCGGCCTGGCTCCGTCAAGCCCAACCGCCACGCAGAACATGTACGACTTATTTTATTGTTTCGCCGGCAACGAAACCACGGCACAGGAAATCGCGGACGTGTTCTGCTTCCCAGCCTGCGCTGGCACCGCCACGGGCACAAACCAGTACGGGTACGGCCCGGGCACCGCCTATCGGTACTACCAGGACCAATTCTCTTCCCTATATGCCTGGCAAACCCGCAGCCCTAGCAACTACAACGCGCTGCAAGTGACGCTGCGTCACGCCATGAGTGCGGGGCTACAATTCGACTTGAATTATGTTTATTCCAAGTCCATCGACGAAAGTTCAAATGCCGAACGGGTGAATGGCTTCGAAGCTGCGGGCGGCGTTGCCTACAACGATCAGGCGATTAATGCGTGGTCTCCCGATTTATGGCGTGCGGTTTCGGACTTCGATACCACCCACCAGATCAACTTCAACACGATTTGGGATGTTCCCTATGGCAAAAACCGGCGCTGGAGCTCTTCCAACCGTTTCGTGAATTCCGTGCTTGGCGGATGGGGATTGAGCGGACTGGGCCGCTGGACCAGTGGTTTCCCCTTCAGCGTTTCCGCCGGCGACGGCTGGTCCACCAATTTCGAACTCGAGGGAACATCGTTTCTCATTGGCCCGAAGCCAAAGACTGGTGTCTACATCGACTCCAGCGGCAATCCCAATGCCTTCCAAAACTCCCAGAGCATCCAATGCTATTGTCCCTATGCCCCGACCGGTACGGGACCGGTTCTCTTCCGCGACACGGCTCCTGGCGAAGCCGGCCAGCGCAACATCTTCCGCGGGCCTGGGTTTTTTTCCATCGATGGCGGCCTCAGCAAGACCTGGAACCTCAACGAAAGCCGGCTGATAAGGTTTTCGTGGGAAGTTTTCAACGTTACCAACTCCGTGCGCTTCGACGCCGCCAACGCTGTGGACAACGAAGACTTGGTGGATATCACCAGCTTTGGCACGTTCCAGCGCACTCTGACTACGCCCCGCGTGATGCAATTCTCCATGCGGTTCGCGTTCTGAAGAACTTTTTCAATCGAGACTGGCGCCATCGATGCGGACTCCCCGCCAGGTCCTACGCCAGTGGGGAATCGCTCATGCGGAAGCGGGTGCGTACGTGCTCGGAAATGAGTTCGATGGCGGGACGGTTCGACACCGGGTCGCTCTGGGCCAGATACTTCATGGCTTCGACCAGCACGCGCTGCCCATCTACGTAGCGAGGATCGGAGGTACGCTCTCTTTTTCTGGGACCCAGATTGGGCGGGACAGGAATCGTAAAAACTTTGGCCATGAATAAACTCGAAAGGGAATCTTAAGGCAGTATAGCGCCCGCAGCGCACTTTTCAGTAGACATTCTTCGGCTTTGAATTCAAGCACTTACCCGCGAGGCGAGACAAACTGCGTCTTGCCCGTGGTCTTCAAGCGAAACACGTCGTTGCCGATCTTGGTGTTCACCCGGATATCGGAATACTTCGCCAGGCGATAGTCGCCCTCGCCTTGCATGAACTCCTGCTGCACCGAGATGCCGCGGCTCAAGTCGATCCAAAGCAATGCCTTCGAAAAGTAATCGTTGCGGATTTTGGCGCTCTTCGGAATCAATTGCAGCTTCCCCGTTGCAATGTTGCCGATGGTTTCTTCGCCCAGGTAACTGACGTCGAAAGCCTTGGTCAAATCTTCGCCGCTGCCTCCGAAGCCCAGCACGAGGTAGGTCTCAATCTCGCTGCGATTGCCGCCCGTCGGATACACCAGCACCTGTTCCATCCCGGGCTGATACACCTGAAGCTTGCCGTCTTTGTAGAGCATGAACTTTTGCAAGGGCGACTTAATCTCCGCCATCATTTCTATTTTTTCCCCCGTCCTCCGATAATAAACAGTGCCTGTCTGGATGTCGTGTTCGTCCACTACTCTCTGATATTGATCCCAGACGAAATCGGCCTGCACGCTGTGGAAGTTGGCCGCGGCTTCGTCCATTTTTTTGAGGACGCATTCCAGGCCGCAGACGCCGGAAGAGGTCGTTTGAGGCTTCGCCCCGAAGCCGCACAAAAGACCGGCGAGGATGAAAGTCGCGCAGATGCGGCAGAAAGTTTTCAATGGGGAACCTCACTCCGGGCGGCAGGTAGCGCCGCCCGACATTTCATCATCGGCCGCTTCGCTTTACAAGAACCTTGTAGGTCTGGAGATGCCCCTTGCCGTCCGCGACCGTTTCGTACGACATGATCGACACTTCGCCTGAAATCGGCGTAATAATATGCGACAACTGATCCCGCACGGAGCGATCGTCTCCCGGCGTGATCGCGCTCGCCGAAATCTGGTAGAGCAGATCGCCCTGCGCATCCGGCGCAACCAGCACATCCGCCGGATGCGGGATGCGGAGCGCCGGCTTGTCGTTGAAGTTGATGACCCGGGGCGAGAAGACGACAAAGATGAGGATCAGCGTGACCATGATGTCGTAGTGCAGCGTGCCACGCTCGTGTTGCCACAGGATGTAGCTCCGAATTGTCCGCCAGAAGGCGTTCATCGGTAGAGCCGGCGTACCACTGGCCGTCGTACTGATGTCCACACTTTGCAAGTCTAGTGACCGCTTCCTCTCTTGGCAATGGCGAAGGCAGCTTTCAACCGCTGGCACTTAAGAACCAAGAGCTAGAAATTCCTCCGCGTAATGCGCTCCGCTCCGATGTAGGGCCGCAGCGCCTCGGGAATGATAACGCTTCCGTCGGCCTGCTGGTAGTTCTCGACGATCGCCACCCAGGTTCGTCCCACGGCTAGCCCGCTTCCGTTCAAGGTATGCAAGAACTCGGTCTTGTTCTTGCCCTCCGGACGGTAGCGGATGTTGGCCCGCCGCGCCTGGTAGGCTTCAAAATTCGAACACGACGAAATCTCGCGAAACAGCTGCTGCCCCGGAAGCCAGACTTCGATGTCATACGTCTTCGCGGAAGATGGCCCCATGTCGCCCGTGCACAGCGTCACCACGCGATAATGCAGGCCGAGCTTTTGCAGAACGGTCTCGGCATCGCGCGTCAACCTCTCGTGTTCTTCGTACGAGTTCTCCGGCCGCGAGAATTTTACTAACTCAACTTTCTGAAATTGATGCTGCCGGATAATGCCGCGCACGTCTTTGCCATAAGATCCCGCCTCGCTGCGGAAACACGGAGTGTAGGCGGTAAGTGAGATCGGCAGGCGCGCAGCGTCGAGAATCTCATCCCGATAGAGATTCGTCACCGGAACTTCAGCCGTGGGAATCAGCCAGAGATCCTTTTCCCCGTGCGGCACGCGAAAAAGATCCGCCGCGAACTTGGGTAGCTGTCCCGTGCCATACATCGACTCGGAATTCACCAGATACGGCGGCAGCACCTCCGTGTATCCATGCTCGCGCGTGTGCAGATCGAGCATGAAGTTGGCCAGCGCGCGCTCCAGTTTCGCGCCCAGGTCCCAGTAAACCGCAAAACGGGCGCCGGTCAGCTTCACCGCGCGTTCCAAATCCAGTACGCCCAGTTCCCTGCCTATATCCCAGTGCGGCTGGGGTGTGAACTCGAACTTCGGCGGCGCGCCCCAGCGCCGGACTTCCACATTCTGCTCCGCACTATTGCCGATCGGAACGCTGGCGGGCGGCATGTTGGGGACTCGAGCGAGAATAGCCCGGAGGCGGGCATCAAGGCCAGCAGCAGTTTCTTCACGCGCCTGAATCAGTTCGCGCAGTTCTTTCGTCTCGGCCATGGCCGCGCTAGCGTCCTGTCCGCTCTTTTTCAATTTTGCAATGTCTTCCGAGGCTTTATTCCGCCGCGCCTTCATGGTCTCGGCCTCGGTGATAGCCTGGCGCCGCGCCGTATCGACCTCGCCGAAATCCTTGAGCACTGCAGCCGGATCAGCGCCTCGCTGGCGCAGCATTTCCTCAACCCGAGGCAGATTGTCGCGGACAAAATTCAGATCAAGCATGAGAACAACTACTTTATCGGAAACCGGGCGGGGAATGCACGCTGGCGCGCTTTGACGGCGTTGGCCCTCTGACTCCAAGGGCCAAGCTCGTGATTTATTTCCCCGGCGCCAGCGACTTCAAATACGCCACGATGGCTTCCGCATCCGGCTGGTTGAAGCGGTACTGCGGCATTGGCGGACGGGCTGGCAATCCGCTGTCGGCGATGCCGGTCATGAAAAACCTGATCGCCGCTTCCTTCTCCCACCTCGGCAGGCCTGCGATTGCAGGCGACTTGTAAGCCCACACGGGCATGGGCACGATCGGCTTGAAGGGGATGGGCGCCCCTTGCAGCCATTGCCCCTGAATCGGTTCACCCTTGTCATCGTGGGGGGTGTGGCAATCGCCGCACAGTCCAACTCGTTCCACCAGGTACTTGCCGTGCGCGATCAAGGCGGAGGAAACGCCCCTTGGCCTCGGCCGTGGCTTTTGCCCTAGCATAAGAGGCACGAGCAACAACAACGCGATTCCACCAAAGCCGATCGTCTTTCGCATGAGAAACTCCTGAACCGAGAGATGCAACTGCGCGTCGCCAAATCTTACACAGTTCCCGAAGCGGCTGTCGAACCGAAACGTCTTTGGCGGGAAAGGTTCAACTGTGTAAACTAGCTTCGCGATGAGATTCCCCCCCCGCTCCATCGTTGTGTGCCGGCATCTTCCGCTGATGGGCGGCCTCATCGCCACTTGCGTTTCCGCCGGCTTCGCCTCCGCCTGCAAACCGCAGCACGAAAACGCCACCACACCCTCTCATAAAAGGGCGCCTCGATGACCGCTCTCTCGGCAAGTGGCGGCCAATCTTCCCCGGATCTGGGCGTAACCTGCGCTGGCATCCCTCTCAAGAATCCAATTATCGCGGCCAGCGGAACCTTCGGCTACGGCGTCGAGTTCGAAGATGTAGTCCACCTCGATAAGCTCGGCGGCTTCGTCGTGAAAGGTCTTTCCCGCGAACCGATGATCGGCAACCCTCCGCCCCGTCTGTGGGAGACAGCGGCCGGCATGCTCAACGCCATCGGACTGCAGAACATCGGCGCCGCGGCGTTTCTCGAGGAGAAGCTGACCAAGCTCCGGCAGATGAAGAATATTGTGGTGATCGCTAACGTATTCGGCTATACCCGCGAGGACTATGAAAGAACCATCGAGATTCTCAACGATGGCGAAGGCATTGCCGCCTATGAACTCAACGTTTCTTGTCCCAACACATCCTCCGGAGGCCTGCAATTCGGCAGCGATCCCCGTTCTCTTGATGAAGTGGTGACCACGGCGAAACGTGCGGCGCGGCGGCCTTTGATTGTGAAGCTCTCGCCCAACGTGACCAGCATCGCGCAAATGGCCCACATTGCCCAGGAGGCGGGCGCCGACGCCATCTCGCTGGTGAATACTTTCGTGGCCATGGCCATCGACCCCGACACGCGCAAGCCCCGCATCGCCAACGTCACCGCCGGGCTCTCTGGCCCGGCCATCAAACCGATCGCCCTGCGTATGGTTTACGATGCCGCGCACGCAGTCGACATTCCGGTGATCGGCATGGGAGGCATTTCAACTGCGGCCGATGTCGTGGAATTCATGCTCGCAGGCGCGAGCGCAGTGCAGATCGGCACCGCCAGCTACTGGGATCCCTGCGCCACCGAGAAGATCGTGGATGAACTGCGGCGCTGGTGCGCGGATCGCGGCATCACCCGCCTCGCCGACCTAATCGGCGGGCTGATCGTGGAATAGAGATGCTTGGTCGAACTGCCGCCGGCTAACGCCCGTGCGTGTACCAGATCGAGCCCGGAGACTTGTAGTTGCGGCCTTCCCCCCAAACCAGCTGCGTGTTTCCAAGGTTATCGATGGCGATGGAGAAATAATCGCCGAAGGGAAAGCGGAAGCCCTCTCGCCGAACATAGTCGTAGCCCAGCACTGGCCTGGAGAGTTGCGTCTCGGCCGACCATGTAGCCCCGCCGTTGCTCGAAGTGCGCTCGAAAACGTTCCATAGAGGAGCGTTACGCGTGTCCATCCAGGCAATGCGCACGTCCCCGGCAGCTCCGGCAGTAATCGCCGGGAAACAGTGTTCCACTTCGTTGCCGGCGGCCGAGACATCCGCTTTTGCGGACCAGCTTGCCCCGCCGCTGGTGGAAGACGAAAAGTAGATGCGTTCGGGCCCGCGGTTCGTGGTGCCGGCGTTCCACAGCGCGTACACCGTCCCCGCGGCATCGGATGCCAGAGCAATTTGCGCGCCCAGAAATTCGGGCTCGCAGCCCTGGGCCACGCATCCCGGCGGCGCGCTCGAAACGTCCAGCAGAACGGTGTTCCAACTGCGGCCGGCGTCCTCCGACCGGCTCACGTAAACGCTCGCCGGACGCGTGCTCAGTTCCCGCCGCGCATAGGCCGTCCACGAGAAGTAGACATTGCCGCCCGCATCCACCGTCGCCCCGCCCGCCAGCGACCACCCCGGCTCCGCATTCGGATTCACGGTCACCGAAGAAAAGTTCTGCGCATAGTCGAGCGATGCGGCAACTATAAATTTCTGCCCGCGATTGAATCCCACATATACGTCCGCGCCCCGCACCGCCAGCACCGGTTTGTCGGCTCCGTCGTCGCGTGAGCGCTCCGCAATCGTAAAGTACCAGGTGCGCCCGAAGTCCTGCGACCTCGCCACCATCACGTCGCGCTTGTCGTTCTGCAGCCAGGAGGCATATACCGTTTGCCGGTCCACGGGATCGACCACGATCTGCGGATCGAACTGGCCGGTCGAAGAAGGCACCAGCGGACGCGGCGCCTGCCATGATAACCCGTTGTCGTCGCTCACCTGCAGGGCCATTGTCGGTACGGTGCAAGCCGGGCAGCCGCTTACCGTGCCATACTGGGGAAACAAAATGTAGATGTGTCCGTGGCCATCCGCCGCCAGCGCGGGCTCCCACTGATCCCCGATCTTGTAGCCGACGCGGCGTGGCGGCGCGAAACCCGAGATCCCCAGCGCCGCTGGCGCCGTTGCCAGCGCCAAAATCAGGCACATGGCAAATTTCGGCACGCTTCCGCCGCGGCTGGGTCTAGAAACCACAGAACTTCTCCTGGGACAACACTGCGACAACCTTGCCGAACTTTATAATGAATCGTCGGCAGCGTCAATTACCCGATAAGGCCACTGTCGCCTCGGGACGTGACTTTCCGCCAGATTCGTTATCTAATAGGAGTTCCAGACACGAGTTTGAGAATCGGGGAGAATCAGCGCCCGGCGAGGGAGCGACTTGAAGATGGAAAAAGCCACATTTGCAGCAGGATGTTTCTGGGGAGTCGAAGCAACTTTCCGGCAGATGCCGGGCGTACTGTCAACCCGCGTAGGCTACACCGGCGGCAGCATCGACAATCCCACCTACAAGGAGGTTTGCACCGATCGTACCGGCCACGCTGAAGCAGTCGAGGTGGAATTCGATCCCTCCCAGGTTCGCTACAACGAGCTGTTGAAAGTGTTCTGGGAGAATCACGACCCCACCCAGCTCAACCGCCAGGGCCCGGACTGGGGCACGCAATACCGCTCCGCCATCTTCTTCCACACGCCCGAGCAACAGGCCGAAGCGCAAGCCTCGAAGGCGGCGCTCGAGAAAGCGCACCGCTTCTCAAAACCGATCGTCACCCAGATCGTCCCTGCAGTGACGTTCTATCCCGCCGAGGACTACCACCAGCAGTATCTGGAAAAGCGTGGGCTGGCCAGTTGCCACATCAAGGCCTAGCCACACTGCAAATCCGCAACCCAGCTGAACCCCGCCGCAAGGGCGCCGCTTCCAGCCGCGCCCCTAATCCTACGCCGCCGTCAGCAGCATCGGCGCACCCTATGTGATCACCAGCGTATGCGCGTAGCCGGCCGCCCGTTGATGGATGTGTGAGATCACCTCCGGAACTTGTTATGTCCAGGCAAGCCTATCAAGAGCGTACAGGTTCCCGCGGTCCGAAGAAGAAAAGCATCACAAACCCGGCGAGGTAGAACGGCAGGCTCTGCTGAATATTGAAGCCCATAAAGCGCAGCACGAAGCCAAACAATGCCAGCGCCTCGCACAGTGCGTAGGTGGCAATGTAGCCGCTCTTCCAGTGATTCAGAACAAGCGAATCATCGGGATGAGAAGCCAGGCTTTCCGCCGAACGCATTACCAGAGTCCGCCTCAGCACGAAGATCACGCCCACAATGGCCACGCCCGCGGTGGTGAAGACATAGCTCAAGGAAGGATCTGCGATTCTGCCGCCTGAGCCCACCACCTCACCCACGACTGCATAGAGAACAATGCTGCCCAGCAGCGCCCACTGCACCGCCCGCAGGGTTCGAATGGTTCCCCTCATTGCATACATTCTCCCGCAGTTCGCGGGGAGTAGTCAAAAATGTTTCGCGGGAACCCGCCTGGACAATCTCATCTTCGCAGCAAATCACAGAATCTAGGCGGCAGTTCCGGATCAGGCGATACCTGGCGGGATTCCACCCGGCATTGGTAAATGCGCCACCGGGAGCAGGCAACACACAGGTTGTTCCCTACCAACTGCAAACACCGTGCTCAACTGCACCATTTCAAACACTGTTGAGGCCGGCCGGGTTGCGATCAGGTCCCGGTAATTTTCACGCGGAGTTCTTCCGGCAGGCGTTCCCGAATCTCCTGCGGCAGCCGGTCGTGCACGCGGCGTGCGCCTTCCTTGGCCACATCGAGCACCGTAACCGGCGCGGGCGTGGCCACTGCGACCACCAGCCAGATAAGCGCCGACAGGGCAAAACCCGCGAGCGCCGCAATCTCCAGCCAGAATGCGTGCCGCGGAACGAAGTGGCGGATCACTCCGAATGCGAGCAGAAACATGCCGCCGGAAACCGAGGCCAGCGCGATCAGGCTTACGTCAATAATGCGGTTCATGCGCTGCAGCCCGCGGCACCGCTCGCATCCGGCAAAGTGGCTTTCGTAGTCTCCGCGCATCTCCGGCGCCAGGCCGGAAATGTCGTAGCGCCAGCCCGCCAGGATCTTGCCCACAATTGGATCGATACACTGCTGACTCATAGGGAACTACATCTGAATAGGTGGCAAAACTGCCGACTGCGCTGCCACCCGCACACGGCTCCGAAACAACCCACCCCGCTCGCCTAGCGCTCTTTCTGCCTCTCGCCGCGCGATTTCAGGATGATTGTTCTGCTCAGACAGATGCGCCAGCACCACAAATGCTGCATTATTATCATAGTCGGTAGCGAAGAAATCCGCGAGTTTCTCGTTCGATAAATGCCCCGTGGGACTTCCCACCCGCTGTTTCACCGCCCACGGGTAAGGCCCTGAGCGCAACAGCTCGACCCCGTGGTTTGATTCCACCACCAGAATGTCGCAGCCCCGCAACTGGTCGCGCACATTGGCGAGCAAGCGGCCGAGATCGGTGGCAAATCCCACCTTGACGCCCTCCGTTCGAAACGTAAACCCCACCGGATCTTCAGCGTCGTGTGGAATCGTGAATGGGGTCACCGCAATGTCGCCCACCTGGAACCCGTAACCCGATCTGAACTCCTCCAACCTTTCGAGCTCTGGTCGTTCACCATTTGCGCTGCGGCAAGCCCTCGCCCATGCCCGGTGGGTCTTCTCGGTCATGAAGACTGGGATGCGCAACTTCTTCGCCAGTGTTGCTAAACCGTAGACATGATCGGAATGCTCGTGGGTAATCAGAATCGCCGATAGCGTCTGCGGATCTTCGCCCAGCGACTTCATGCGCTTGAACGTCTCCCGGCACGAGATGCCGACATCAACCAGAATCCTGGTGCGCGCGCTGGCCACAAACCCACAATTTCCCCGGCTGCCGCTGGCCAGCATCGAAACCGTCACACCCATGCTGGCAGCATACGCGCCCATCCTGTGGAACCGGGAGTAACTTTTTGGTTATCCAATACCTTGGCACATCGGCTGGAACCGCAAGCCCGGAAGGTTCGCAGCTTCGGGAAGCCCGGCCTTGGGTGTGAGGTCCCAAAGTCCTACGTGGGAAGCATTGCCGAACTCGCCCCCGCGACCCACTACCTGCAAACCCAAGACCCCGCGCCACTCACTTCCCCTGCCGCAGATTATCGATAACCCCGCGCATCAGCGACCCACCGTACGCCCCGGCAACGCCCGGCAGCGAGGCCAGAAACGATCCATACACCTGGGCTCGGGTAGGCTTCACGGCCAGAATCAGGTACGCTGCCAGCTCGGTCAGAGGAATGAAACTTCCTACCACCACCACCCATCGCCACGGCCGGCGCTGGCGCAGCAGCCCGAGCAGCATGCACGCCATCAGCACCAGCAGAGCCGTCAGCAGCAGATCGTTGACCGTGACGTCCATCCAGCCGATGCCCACGCCCGCAAGAGCGGCCAGCAGATAAAACGGCGCATCGCTCCGGGCTCGCGGCGAAACTGGTTCAGTCGTCATTCGGTCCAGCGTTTGTTCTCGGAAGAGGCATGAACGCCTGCGGTAACGTGGAAGAGCGACGCTTCGGCGCCGCGCAACCTTCCAACATCAAAACGGCTTTAGCCCCTGTGTGGGGTTTCTAATACTGATAAAACCCCCGCCCGCTCTTCCTCCCCAACCACCCTGCATCCACCATCTTAATCAGCAGCGGACAAGGCCGGTACTTAGGATCGCCCAACCCCTCCTGCAGCACCCGCATGATGTCCAGGCAAACATCGAGTCCAATGAAGTCGGCCAAAGTCAGCGGCCCCATGGGATGCGCCATCCCCAGCTTGAACACCTCATCCACCGCCTCAGCCGTAGCCACGCCCTCCATCACCACATACATGGCTTCGTTCAACAGCGGCATCAACACGCGGTTCGAAACAAATCCCGGCGCATCGTTCACCTCCACCGGCGTTTTAGCAAGTTTTATCGACAGATCGCGAGTTTCATAAAACGTTTCCGCCGAAGTAGCCAGCCCGCAAATCACCTCCACCAGCTTCATCACCGGCACCGGATTGAAAAAGTGCATCCCAATCACCTTTTCGGGACGCTTGGTCAACGCGCCGAGTTTAGTAATAGAAATCGACGAAGTATTCGAAGCCAGGATGACATCCGGCCGCGCCACCCGGTCCAGATCGCGAAAAATCTCCGTCTTGATCTCAATCTTCTCGGTAGCCGCTTCCACAATGAAATCGCACTCGGCCAGCTTGGCGCGGTCGGTCACAGGATCGATCAGCCGCAAAGCCGATTCCTTGTCCTCGGCGGAAATCTTGTCCTTTGTCACCTCGCGGTCAAGATTCTTAATGACGGTCTCGAGGCCGCGATTCAGAAACCGCTGCTCCACATCGCACAAGACGACCGAATAACCCGCGCCAGCAAATATCTGTGCAATGCCGCTGCCCATCGTGCCCGCGCCAATCACTCCCACACGTTTCATTTCCATAACGTTGCTCTAATGAAAACGCTTGAGTCTATCACCACATACGGGAGGTCCGAAATGGAACGCGAAGGTGCACAATTTTCCGCCGTAGGGTTCCCATGCAGTCGTTGCGGCGTATGCTTGCCCCTTGCACCTTCTCGGCCCAGCCGCGAAGCGGCGCACGAATGCAGCCCACGGCGCGAGCCGTGGGAACGCAACCGAGAGAAGAAGCAAGCTTCGAAGGAGCGAAAGAAAGTTGTCTCATACCGCCGGCAATCTCGTTATTCATCTGATCTTCAGCACCAAAGAGCGCCGGCCTCTCATTACCGCCGCAATCAGAACCGATCTATTCGCTTACCTTGGTGGCATCATTCGCGAGATGCACGGCACCGCCATCATCATCAATGGCACATCTGATCATGTTCATTTGCTAATCCGCATGCGTCCCGTGCACGCTGCGGCGGAGATCGCCCGAGTCGTGAAAGCCAATTCCTCGGGCTGGGTAAAGGAGAAATGGAACATGCGCTTTGCTTGGCAAACGGGATACGGGGCCTTCAGCGTCAGCGAATCGAATGTCTCCGCCGTTTCCAGATATATCGCAATGCAAGAGGAGCACCATAAGATGAGGACGTTTCAAGAGGAATACGTGGCGTTCCTTAAGAAAAATAAGATCGCCTACGACGAGCGATATATCTGGCGTTAACTTCTTTCGCCCCTCCGGGGCTGGCTGAATGTTCTGGCTCGTCTACCCACGGCTTGCGCCGAGGGCTGCATTCTGGCGCCGCTCCGCGGCTCGCCCCTCGGCGGCTTATGCGGTGTAAAATACTGGCTTAGCCCTGATATTGACGGTTTACCTTTGAAAGGATTCCCATGGCAACCCTAGAACTCCCCGTCCGGCCGCCGCGCACGTCCCACCACCAAGGCCCCTTCATTAACGAGCCCTTTTACGATTTCCGCCACGAAGACACCGCCCGCAAGATGCGCGCCGCCATCGAGCGCGTCCGCGGAGAGCTCGGTGGCGAGTACGACCTCATCATCGGCGGCCAGCGCCTCAAGACCACCGACAAAATCAAATCGCTGAATCCCTCGCGCCCGTCGCAAGTAGTCGGAATTCACCAGAAGGCCGGCAAGGAGCATGTAGAGCCAGCCATGGCCGCCGCGCTGAAAGCATTCGAATCGTGGAAAAACACCTCAGTCGAAGAGCGCGCCAGCCTTCTGTTCCGCACCGCGGATCTGCTGCGCGACCGCAAAATGGAACACATGGCCTGGCTCGTCTTCGAAGTCAGTAAAAACTGGGCCGAAGCCGATGCCGATATTTCCGAGGCCATCGACTTCTGCGAGTTCTACGCCCGCGAGGCTCTGCGGTTCGCCAAAGCCGAACCGCCCGTGCAGATGCCCGGCGAGCGCGATTCGCTTACCTACATCCCGCTCGGCGTCGGCGCGGTCATCCCGCCGTGGAATTTCCCCTGCGCCATCATGGCCGGCCTGGTGGTCGCTTCCATCGTCAGCGGCAACACCGTAATCCTCAAGCCCTCAAGCGATTCCCCCACCATCGCCGCCAAATTCGTCGAGCTTCTCGAAGAAGCCGGCATTCCCGAGGGCGTAGTCAACTTCTGCCCCGGCGCCGGGGCCAGTTTCGGCGACGCCATCGTCGCGCATCCCAAGACGCGTTACGTAGCCTTCACCGGCTCCCGCGAAGTCGGGCTCCACATCAACAAAACCGCCGCCACGCAAGCCGCCGGCCAGCTCTGGATCAAACGCACCATCTTAGAAATGGGCGGCAAAGATGCCATCATCGTCGATGCCGATTCCGATATCGATTCCGCCGTCGAGGGCGTCGCCCAGGCCGCATTCGGCTTCCAGGGCCAGAAGTGCTCGGCCTGCTCCCGCGCCATCGTCGACGAGCGCGTCTACGATAAATTTCTCGAACAACTCAAAACCCGCGTCGAAAAGATCACCGTCGGCGATCCTGCCGAAAATACCAACATGGGCGCCGTAATCAACGAAGGCTCGATGAAGACGATTCTCGCCTACATCGAGCAGGGCAAGAAGGACGGCCGCCTGCTCACCGGCGGCGAGCGCGCCACCGAAGCGGGAGAAGGCTATTACATCCAGCCTACGGTGATCGCCGACATTCCCGCCCAGTCAAAACTCGAGCAGGAAGAAATCTTCGGACCGGTTCTGGTGGTGATCAAAGCGCGCGGCTTCGACCACGCCCTCGAAATCGCCAACGACACCGAGTTCGGGCTAACCGGCGCCATCTACACCAAATCGCGCGACAAGATCGACCGCGCCCGCCGCGACTTCCACGTTGGCAATCTTTACATCAACCGCAAATGCACCGGCGCCATGGTCGGCGCCCATCCTTTCGGCGGGTTCAACATGTCGGGCACCGATTCAAAATCCGGCGGCCCGGATTACCTGTATCTCTTCACCCAGGCAAAATCCGTAGCAGAAAAAATCTAGAGAATCAGCACCGGGTACCCAGTACCAAGTGAAAATCATCCCGTCCGGATAATAGGTACTGGGTACTGGATACTAGATACTTTTTTCAAGCGGCAACGCCAGCGGATTCCTCTCCACAAACTGCCGCTGATGCCAATACGGATAAACCGGCGCCACGTCGCTCGCCCCATCTAACTTCGCAATCTGCTTCGCAGACAAATTCCATCCCACCGCGCCCAGATTCTGCCGCAACTGCTCCTCGTTTCTCGCCCCGATGATCACCGTCGAAATCGAAGGCCGCTGCACCACCCAGTTCAGCGCCACTTGCGGCACCGTTTTCCCCGTCTCTTTCGCAACCTCATCCAGGGCATCGACCACCTTATACAAATATTCGTCCGCCATCTGCGGCCCTTGCTCCGCGGTCTTGTGCAGCCGGCTTTCCGCCGGCAACGGCTTCCCGCGCCGGATCTTTCCTGTCAACCTTCCCCATCCCAGCGGACTCCACACCAGCGCCCCCACTCCCTGGTCCAAAGCCAGCGGCATCAGTTCCCACTCATACTCTCTTCCGATCAGCGAGTAATACACCTGATGGCCCACGTACCGCGCCCAGCCATATTTGTCGGCGACGTCGAGCGACTTCATCAAATGCCAGCCCGAAAAATTCGAACACGCTATATATCTCACCTTGCCGCTCATCACCAACTGATTTAGCGTGCTCAGAACTTCTTCGACCGGCGTGAGCGCGTCAAATCCGTGCAGATGATAGATGTCAATGTAGTCGGTGCCCAGTCTCCGCAAGCTGGCTTCGCAAGCCCGGATCAGGTGATAGCGCGACGATCCCAGATCGTTCGGTCCCGGCCCCATGCGGAACGTCGCTTTTGTCGAGATCAGAACCTCATCGCGCCGCCCGGCAACCGCCTTCCCCAGAATTGTCTCCGAGAGCCCGTCCGAATAAACGTCCGCCGTGTCGAAAAGATTCACCCCCGCCTCCAGGCAGATGTCCACCAGCCGCGTTGCTTCGGCCACGTCGCTCGCGCCCCACGCGCCAAAGAATTCGTTCGACCCGCCAAATGTTCCCGTGCCATAACTCAACACGGGTACTTTCAACCCAGAGCGTCCCAGCGTTCTAAATTCCATAGAGACTAGATGCCCAGTGGCGAGAGGACGATGCGCTCAAAAAGCAGTTCTCAAACTGCTTCATGGGGAGCGCTGAATTCAAGGAGGAGGACAGATCGGGAAGGGCACGACTTCTGTCGTGCCGTTTCGAACTGTGAATAGACTCCGGCTTTAGCCGCTGAGGGAACCTCTCCGCACGAGCCCGGAAACAAAAAGGCCGCCCGCAAAGGCGGCCTTAAAGAATGAAATGCAAACTCCCTTACGGCATAACTCCCGCCGGCGGCTGTGGCGCCGGCCCCGCGGTGGTTGCCGCGGCCGCCTCATTCAGAATCCGGTGATGGATCGTGAACAGAGCCAGTTCCAGCCGGTCCGAAACCCCAATCTTGTCATACACGTTGCGCAGATAATTTTTGATCACCTGCTCCGTCGTCCCCAGTTGCGTGGCAATTTCCTTGTTCTTGTAACCCTGCACGATCAGCGCCACAATGCGCAGCTCCTTCGCCGTCAACCGGTCGCGAACCCGCAGTCCCACCATATCGTTTTCCGTCAGCTCGCTGGGCACCGCCACGTCCTGCACCCAGGTCTCCCCGCGCGCCACCTTGCGCACGCAGTCCACCAGCGCCGCGCTGGTCACGTTGCGGTAGACCACGCCATGCGCCCCGTTTGCCATATGGCGCTGCGCGCTCTCGCCCGTATCGGCCAGCACCACCACGCGCGTCTTGGCGCGGTTGGCTGACTGCACAATCGCGGCAAAGTCGTTGTGAAATCCCGCCGCCACCACCAGCACCGCGGCGCGGAATTTATCCAGAGCCATGAACATCTGCTCCGGCGTTTGAGCCTGCGCCACTATGCGCATCTCGTCTTCCACCGCCAGCACCTTCGCGATGCCGGCGCGGAAGATTGCCTGGTTGTCGGCCAGTATCAGTTTGAGCATGTTATCGACGCTCCAAAAATTCCCGTGTCATTCTGAGGCGGCGCTTTTGCCCGCCCAAGCATCCCAGGCAAGCCCCGCGCCCCTCAGAGCCCTGCCCTGAAAGAGCGATGGCCACCGAAGGGCCCCTCTGGCTCGCTTCCTTATTAAACGGCACAACTCCAACTTCCAAAAATCTAAGAGTTCCTGAGGAACTCATACGAATCGATCACGCAGGCCACGCCCTTGCCTTCCGCGCTCGCCCCCGTCGGGTCAGTGCGCACCACCCGCCCCTTGCACTGGATCACCACGTTCTCCTGTCCCCCCGTGACATCGGGTGGAAGCGTGATCTCAAACTCCACCGGCGAACCAATCTCCAGCGCTGCGTCGGCGCGAATGTAAACTCCCGCCGCGCTTAAATTCCCCGTAAGCCCTTGGGCTTCGCCGCTGGCGCTCTCCTTATGAATCTTGATCGGCAATTCCAGCGGAAATCTTTTTCCGGTCCGTGCTTCGGACACAGTGCCTCCTCTTTTGTGGCTTGGTCCTTCTCCCTCCGCTACCGGGGCCAATACCATCAAATACGCTCCTGACAGGCGGATCGACCACTTTTAGTGCTCACGGGCGGTTATATCACGGATGCTACCGGGATAAAAGCCTGATTACGAGTTAGTTAAGGGTAGGAACTAGATTCCCCCCAAAGACCCGCCCCGGTAGCTCGGACACTCCTGTCCAGCGCTTTAACTCTGCTCCTCAATTTGATCGTTCTACAATTTCATCGGGATTCGAAGGCTCGGCGGGATATGCCGCAGTGCCCCATTTCTCGCCTTTGCCAGAAGTGGCGACCCCGGACACCGGCAACCTGAGCCCACCACCCCTCATCCCCCCACCCGCGCCGCCACACCCTTTCCTCCGCCGGAACGCTGCATGGCGTCCTCCACCACCAACCCCACCTTCGATCCCATGGCTTGCAACACCCTCAGATCATTCGGAGTGAACCCATCTGCCTGCGCACGGTAGAGCGCCAGCACGGCCACCACGCTCCCAACTCCTTCCAGCGGCACCGCCAGCGCCGAGCGCAGTGTGCTGTATTGGCTCGGATCATTCAGGTAACCCGGCTCTACCGACGGATTGCCGTTCAAGATCGGCTTGGCATTCTGCGCCACCCAACCCGATAAGCCCTCACCTATCGGAATCCTCAACGAAGAAAACAGCCGGCAATTATCGCCGCTCACCAACTCCGGAACCAGCACCTCGTTCCTCAGAACATACACCGCCATGGAGTCGTGCGCCACCAGCCGCTTCACCCGCACCGCAAGCAGTGAGAGTGTGTCTTCCAGGCTGAGCGCTGCGCCCAGCTTGAGTCCAAACTCTGCCAGCGCCTCCGCTTCCCGCCGCGCCGCCGCCACCACTCCAACGTAGTCCTGGGCCAGCTCCCGTTCCTGCGCCACCGGCTCCGAGGATTTCGCGAAGCCCGCCGCCGGCGCCAACCCCCGCTCCACCTTGATGTCAGTCGATAATCTCGCCGGAGCCTGCACCGGTTGCTCCCTCGCCAGCCTCTCCAGTTCCACATACCGCCGCTGCAGAATCCCCACTACCCGCGGATCAAAACTCGTCCCTGCCTCTGAAGCTACCTTGGCCATCGCTTCGTGCAGCGGCAAAGCTCTCCGGTATTGCCGGTCTGAAGCCAGCGCGTCCAGGCAGTCCACCGCCGCCAGAATGCGTGCCCCAATCGGGATCGCCTCTCCCTCCAGTCCGCTCGGATAGCCGCTTCCGTCCCATTTCTCGTGATGCGCCCGCACAATCGGCACCACCGGATACGGAAAATCCACCTGCTCCAGAATTTCGGCCCCCACAATGGGATGGATCTTCATCTTCTCGAACTCTTCCGGCGTCAGCTTGCCCGGCTTGGAAATAATATGTTCCGGCACCGCCAGCTTCCCAATATCGTGCAGCACCGAAGCCGCCCGCAGCGCTTCCGTTTCGTCTTCCGTCAACCCCAGCTCCCGCGCCAGCTCCATCGCATAAATGCGCACCCGTTGCAGGTGGTCTCCCGTGGTTTGATCCTTGGCTTCAATGGCCAGGGCAAGCGCTTCAATGGTTCGCAAGTGAAGATTCGAAACTTTCTCCGCGTGCTGCTTTTCCGCTTCCAGCTTGCCCAGATAAAGCCGGTACGAGCGGTACATCAGGTAGATCGGCGGCAACACCAGCAGCGACGCTTGCCATCCTATGTGCCGGTTCAAAAAGCTGACCAGCCCCGCAATCGCCGCTCCCACCATGTAGTAGGGAAACGACCACAGATAGCTCTCGCTCCAAACCTTCGCCATGGGTTTGTCTTCCGTCAGCCCGATGATGGCCGACATCGCCGCCGTATTGCAGGCAAAGTAGCTCACCGCCGCCACCAGCAGCCCCAACGGTCCCGCAGCATGCAGAATATAAATCGAAACCAGTTGGTAAGCCCCATACGCCGCCGCGCTGCACACCGTCACTTGCGACACATTGAATACCAGTTGCACTGGCTTCAACCGCCGCGCCGGCTTCCAATAGAACTGCGCCAGCGTGCTCACCACTCCCAGCAGCAGGGTCTCCGGCAAACTCAGTTCCAGAATGCCAATCAGCGTGAATAGAAAATTGACCGATAGCGTCCCCTCAATTCCGGGCAGGCTCACCTTCAGCGACGATGCCAGCATCGCCGCTATCAGGTAGCACGCGAACTTCACCGGATCGGTCGACTGCCAGTGAAAGAACGCGAGGACGAAGCAGCCCAGCGCCGTCACCGCCATTCCGGCGATGTAGGCGCGTGCGCCAATTTGTCGGGCCCAGGACATGAGAAGGTTCCTAAAAGCCATCTGGCTCGGTTGACATCCTCCGCCGTTTCTGTCAGGCGGAGCGAGGATTGTGATTCGCGAACCCGAAGCTCAACCGCAGTCGAAGCATGCAACCTGTCACCTGCGAAAAAAGCAGGATGTCAACAGCGCCACGTGGCTCCTAGATTCTTGCTCGAATCGAGCTGTCCCGTCGGCCAAAATGAGCTCCCGAGGTTACTCTCGTGTTCTTCAACTCTGTCAATCACTTACCCGGTCCGGTATGGAAGCACACGGCTTCGACAGGCTCAGGAAAACCCCCATTTTGCTCTCGCTTTGAAAGGGCGCTACCGGCCAAGTCCGGGACAGAGTGTCCCGTGCCCAGCGGGAGAGGACAGAGTGTCCCATCCGCCGCCGCCTTCGCCAGGCTAACTCATTGAATCATAAGGGTTGATTCGAGCCCTGTTTGGACCGGCACCTGCACTCGGGAGTACTAGGGAATTGGTTTCTTTGCCGCCCCTTTTGGGCGTCACTGGAAAGAATGGCGACTATTATGAAGAGACTGCTGATTCTGTTGTTGATCGCCGCCGCGCCTCTAGCCTATGCCGCGAACCCCAAATTATCTCCCGAGTTGCAAAACTATCCCGCAACCAAGCAGGCCCAGGTCATCGTTCAGTATGCTCCTGGATCGCAGCTCAATTGCTCCGGACTGCTCGGTCTTGTCGATTGCCTGCTCAACGACATCGTCAAACTCGGGGGCACGATCGTGGGCCAGTTGCCGCTGATCAACGGCGTCGTTGCCCAGCTCGATGGCAATGCCATCCAAACTCTCTCCAACCAGTCGAATGTCGTCTACATCAGCAGCGACCGGCCCTTGACGCCATCGGACGTCGATGCCAACGGCGCCGTGAACGCGGCCTTTGCCTGGCAGTCGAACTACACCGGCACCGGCGTTGCCGTCGCTTTGATCGATAGCGGAGTGAGCAGTCATCCCGATCTGTACCAGGGCATTCTTCCCCTTTCGCGCGTTGTGTACCAACAATCTTTCGTCCCGGGAAATTCCAGCACCAATGACCAATACGGCCACGGCACTCACGTCGCCGGCCTGATTGCAGGCGATGGTCTCAGCTCCACCGGACTTCTCTACAACCAGACTTTCAAGGGCGTCGCGCCCGGCGCAAAGATCGTCAACTTGCGCGTGCTCGACCAGAACGGCGCCGGTACCGATAGCCTGGTGATCGCCGCCATCAACCAGGCGATCGCGCTGAAATCGAAGTACAACATCCGTGTCATCAACCTTTCGCTGGGCCGTGCGATCTACGAAACTTACAAGCTCGACCCGCTCTGCCAGGCTGTCGAGCAGGCGTGGAAAAATGGAATCGTTGTCGTGGTCGCCGCCGGCAATAACGGCCGCTATCAGCCCACCGACGGTTACGCCACCGTCACTTCTCCGGGCGATGATCCTTATGTCATCACCGTCGGCGCCATGAAGCCCATGGGCACGCCCACGCGCACCGATGATCTCATCGCCAGTTACAGTTCCAAGGGGCCAACGGTGGTCGATGCGGTGGTGAAGCCTGATCTCGTCGCTCCCGGCAACCTTCTGGTCTCGCTGGCTGTGCCGAGTTCCACGCTCTACACCGAGTATCCCGGCAACCAGATCCCTTACAGCGACTACGTGAATGGTGGAAGCAGCGCCTCTTCCACCAGCTACTTCACCCTGAGCGGAACCAGCATGGCTGCGGGCATGGTCAGCGGAGTCGTCGCCGACCTGCTGCAGAAGAGCCCGAGCCTTACTCCCGATCAGGTCAAGGCTCGCCTCATGCTGACCGCATACAAGACCTTCCCTCAAACCAGCAGCACCACTGATCCCACGACCGGCATTACGTACACCGATCAGTATGACGTGTTCACGATCGGCGCTGGTTATGTGGATGTCGAAGCTGCTCTCAACAGCACTGCGGTTGCCAAGGGCACGGCGATGTCTCCGATCGCCACCTTCAATTCGAACACCAACCAGGTTTACCTGACCGACGATCCTTCGGCCGTGTGGAATACGTCGTCGACCTGGTCGAACGCGGCCGTGTGGGGAGCTTCGCAGTTCGTAGCCGGAACCTCTAGTGTGTCGAGCGGGGCTAAATCAGCTTCGAGCGCGCTGGCGAGCAACAACGCTCTGTGGGGCTCGAACGCACTGTGGGGCAGCAACGCTCTGTGGGGTTCAAATGCGCTCTGGGGCTCGAACGCTCTGTGGGGCAGCAATGCGTTGTGGGGAAGCAACGCCTTGTGGGGAAGCAACGTGTCGGGCGGAGACAACTAAGTTTCCAGCGCTCTTGCGCTGGAGGGGCCGGAGCCACGAACGGCCCCTTTTCCATTTCTGCCGCTTTCTGCGGCGACAAAAACTTCGGCTGGCCATTTCTCGCGTCGGGCACCTGCGGGCTGCTCTGATGCCAACGACTTGCGGATACGGCGAACGCTTCGCGGTGAATTTCTTCGGCAAAATAAATCTTGCGGAGAATAGTTGGAGTGCGCATTCTTTAGGTGGAGATTGAGGCCTGCTCTCGATACCCCCCCTCCCCCCCGGTCTAATGGAATCTTCGAGTTAGCAAGAAAATCCCGGCAAAATCCGGAGCCTAAAGGACTTAGATACTAAAATCAGCAAAACAAAGGACTTAGGGTCGGGACGATACGAGTTCATGTGACCGTCACGGCCTCGACCATGGTTGCGCGATTTTGTTTTGAACACAAGGTCAGATGTCACATGGGGGCTGTGGAAATAATTTTGGTGGCAGTGGCGCGTGAGCCTCCCCACTCAAGCGAAAACGGGGCTTGAGTGCGCCACGCGCCTATTTCGGGAGGAAATAACTGGGGGGACGCCCCCAGGTTTTCCCGCTGACTGCGAAACTGGGAACGGACGATAGGAGATCAAATTCCCCGCCCTGTCCCTGCAAAGAACGCAGGGACAAGGACGGGGCAGCCCGCCAGCCTCAGTTCGCATGGTGCCGACAAAGATGGGCCAGCCCGCCAAACGCCAAGAACGGAAAGTGAGCCAGCTCCCTACTCAATTTTCGAACAGTGGGACGACAGCCCTTTCCAGCCGCTCCCCTGCTTCACAGCCGTCATGCTGCAGATAATAGTTCGAGCGCGGTGCTGCCCCTCAATCACAGCATCGTAGCTTTCTTTGAAGCGCGCCAGCCCGACATTTCCGACAACCTCGGTTTGCACATCGCTGATATCGCTCTTGGTGAATTTATTGTTGCTCGGATCATTGGCATCCTTGATCAGTTCCGCCTTCGGAATCCACGTGCCGAAGCTCGTGCCTTCGACGTAGCCGGCGGCCAAATTTGCTTCCATCCACTTGGCGTCATTGTCGGTTTGCGCCTTGTTGGCCTTGTCCACGAACTTGTCGAACGACGCTTTGGAATTGCTGCCGCTGCCTTTTTGAGCGGCAATGCTTGCGGCGGTGAGACAAACCGCGCAAATTGATATTGCGAGAAGCTTCTTCATACGTTGCTCTCCCTGTTTGTTGAATTTCTTGATTGTTTGGCGGCAGCAAGGCTGCCATAGCCTCGATATGAAGTCAAGCGCTAGGAACAGGTGCGCTAAGAACAGGTCAGATGTCACAAGGGGGTTGTCGAAATAATTTGGGGGTCGTGGCGCGTGAGCCTCCCCACTCAAGCGAAAACCGGGCTTGAGTGCGCCGTGCGCCTATTTCGGAAGGAAATAACTGGGGGGACGTCGCCGGGTTTTCCCGCTGATTGCGAAACTGGGAGCGGACGATAGGAGATCAAATTCCCCGCCCTCTCCCTGCAAAGAACGCAGGGACAAGGACGGGGCAGCCAGCCCCCCGGGTTTCGGGATGACGCCATTTGGGATGAAGTCATGCTGCGAGGAATTGCTGGCGTGCCCGCTGCTATAATTGAGGATTGCGCCCATGCCGACGAAACGTCTGATTCGCTCCACTACAGTTCTATCCATCCGCCGCAATGGCAGCGTGGTACTGGCCGGGGACGGGCAGGTCACGCTGGGCGAGTCCGTGATTAAACACACGGCGAAGAAGATCCGCCGGCTCTACAACGACAAGATTCTGGCCGGATTCGCCGGGTCGACGGCCGACGCGTTCACGCTGTTCAGCCGCTTCGAAGCGAAGCTGGAGCAATACCACGGCAACCTGGGACGGGGCGCGGTGGAGCTGGCGAAAGATTGGCGCACCGATAAATTTCTACGGCATCTGGAAGCGTTGTTGCTGGTCTGCGACAAGGAGCAGACGTTTCTGCTCAGCGGACAAGGCGACGTGATCGAGCCGGACAGCGGAGTGGCGGCCATCGGCAGCGGAGGACCTTACGCGCAGGCCGCAGCCGAAGCCCTGGCCCGGCATACGCAGCTCAGCGCCCGGCAGATTGCCGAGGAAGCCATGAAGATTGCGGGCAAGATGTGCATCTATACGAATGATGTGGTAACGATCGAGGAACTGTAAGAGCGGTTGGTCGACCGAGGTGACCCGCGGGCTGAGGTGCAAGGGCGAACGACCAACGAGAATGACGAATTTATGGCCATCTATCTACCCTCCACCGCCGAAGAAGAACAACTGGCGCTCGACGAACTGACGCCGCGCGAGATCGTAGTCGAACTGGATAAATACGTGATCGGGCAGAAGGACGCGAAACGCGCCGTGGCCATTGCCCTGCGCAACCGCATGCGGCGGCAAAAGCTGACGCCCGAGCTGGCGGAAGAAATCATTCCCAAAAACATAATCATGATCGGACCGACAGGCGTGGGAAAGACGGAGATTGCGCGGCGGCTGGCCCGGCTGGCTAACTCTCCTTTTTTGAAAGTTGAGGCTTCGAAGTTTACCGAGGTGGGGTATGTGGGGCGGGACGTGGAGTCGATGGTGCGCGATCTGGTGGAGATTGCGATTGATAATGTTCGCGCGGAGAAGCTGGAAGACGTAACCGATAAGGCCGAACTGAATGCGGAAGAGCGGCTGCTCGACATACTGCTGCCGCCGTCTCCAGCAGCGCGTCCGGCGGAGCCGACCACGGCGGGCGGAGTGGTGATCGATGGCAACAGCGCGCTGGCGGAGTCCGCTTCGCGGACGCGGGAAAAACTGCGGCAGCAATTACGCGAGGGCAAGCTGGACGAGCGGCAGGTGGAGATCGACGTGCGCGAACGCAACTTTCCCTCCTTCGAAATCATGACGAACCAGGGTGTGGAGGAGATGGACATCAACATCAAGGACATGCTGCCGAATATTTTCGGGCAGCGCACCAAGAAGCGGAAGATGAAGGTGAACGAGGCGTTCGAGTATTTGATTCAGGAAGAGGAACAGCGGCTGATCGACATGGACCAGGTGACGCGGATGGCGATTGACCGGGTGGAGAACTCGGGGATTGTTTTTCTGGATGAGATTGACAAGATTGCGGGGCGCGAAGGCGGGCATGGGCCGGACGTTTCGCGGGAGGGAGTGCAGCGCGACATTCTGCCGATTGTGGAAGGGACGACGGTGAATACGCGCTATGGCATGGTGCGGACCGACCACATTCTGTTCATTGCGGCGGGGGCGTTTCACGTTTCGAAGCCGAGCGATCTGATTCCTGAATTGCAGGGGCGGTTTCCGATCCGGGTGGAGTTGCAGTCGCTGACCATGGAGGATTTTGTCCGCATCCTGACCGAGCCGAAATCGTCGCTGGTGAAGCAGTACACGGCTTTGCTGGATACCGAGGGAGTGAAGCTGGAGTTCACGCCGGAGGCGCTGCAAGAGGTGGCGCATTTTGCCTTCCGAGTGAATGAGAGCACGGAGAATATTGGAGCGCGGCGACTGCACACCATCATGGAGCGGGTGCTGGATGAGCTCAGCTTTGATGCTCCGGAGAGAAAAGGCGAGCATGTGGTCGTGGATGCGGATTACGTGCGGAAGATGTTGACCGATATTGTGAAGGATCAGGATTTGTCGAGATATATTCTGTAGGCGCGGGCGAGCGCGACTTAGCGACGGCGCTGGCTTTGTCTCCATCCCCAGGCGGATCAGCCTCCGGGTCACGAAAAAATCACGATAAGCGTTTGCCGGCTGAAGCCCGGAGGACGCATTTTGCGCTTGACAGGCGAGCCTGTCCGAAAGTAAAAGTTGTTAAACGCAATGATCCGAAACCTTGCGCGTCTTGCCCTTGCTCCTCTTTCTTTTGCTGGTCTCCGCCGTTGGCGAGCGCGGTGCGCGGGCGCTCATTCCCTGGCTGTTGCCTGGGTGTTCCCCCTGGTTTTTCAAGCGCTGGTTTTGCAGGCGAGTCCTGGCGCGGTAGAGCAGAACTGGACCAACTACGTACGCATTGGGGCGTATGGGCTGCGGAGCGACAACGCGGAGCAGATCGTGCGCAGCGCGGAGGAAGACGGCGTATTTGGCATTGAAGTCGACAACGATGTAGAGGGCCGCTATGAAAGCTTTGTCAATCCCGAAGAGAAGCTGAAGGCGATCCGCGCCGTGGCGGAGAGGGCGCATGCGGCGGGGAACAAAGCATTCGTTTACATCGCCGGGACCGAGTGCATTACGGCAAACGCGGACCAAACTCCACACACGCTGGCCAAGGAGCATCCCGATTGGATTCAGCGGAAGATTACCGGAGAACCGGCGATCTTTGGCGGGGGAAAGGCTTTCTGGATCAAGAAGGGCGATGAGGATGTGTGGGTCAGCCCGTACGCGCCGGCCTGGCGGAAGATTTATATGGAGCGGGTGCGGCAGATTGCGGGCACGGGCATTGACGGCATCTATGTGGACATTCCTTACTGGATGACGCATTTCGAAGGCTGGGAAGACAGTTGGGCGAGCTTCGACGATTACACGGTGGCGGCGTTCCAGGCAAAAACCGGGCTGGACGCGAAGAAAGACTTGAAGCTGGGCGACTTCGCCGATCCGAATTTTCGAAAGTGGGTTGAGTTCAGAATTGAAACCATCACCGATTTCATGCAGGAGATTGACCGGAACGCCAAGTCGGTGAATCCGGCGATCAAGACGATTCCCGAGATCTATCCGGGCATTGAGGAAGCGGCGGTGCGGGTTGGCGCCGATGTCTACAGTCTGTATCCGGTGGTGGACGCGGTTGCCCATGAATATGAATTCGGCAACGGCCACCACCTGGCGTCGGAGAGACGCCCGCTGGACTGGTTCAATTACCAGGTGGGAATGTACTCATTTCGCGCCTTCGCGCAGGGCAAGGCAACGTGGATATTGAATTACTCGTGGGATGGCGACCAGAAAGTGGACCGGCGCGAGGCCATGATGAATCTGGCCGCCTCGGAAATCATGACCGGGTCGAATTTCTGGGATGCGCCGGGACATTCGATGGCGGGATCGAACGATCCGGCGACGCGGAAGAGAATTTTGGCGTGGATCAAAGGTCATCAGGATACTTTCTACCGGCCGCGAACGACGATCTCACCTATCGGGGTTTACTTCTCTCCCGAGACACGGAATTTCTACACCGACGAATTCATCACGTCCTACCGCGGAATTCTTATTCTTCTGATGCAGAAGCACCTGGAGTTTCAGGTGGTGACCCCGCGCACACTGGCGGAGTTCCAGGGACCTACGCTGATTCTGCCGGACGTGCGGGTGCTGAGCGCGGGCGAAAGGGAGTTGATTCAAAAGTACGCGGGAGGTGGGAAGAGGCTGGTGATCACAGGAGAAGACGCGACGCAAATTGGCGACGCCGCGAATGTGGTCCGATTGGGCAAGGACCCGGGGAAGGATTATTACGCGGCACTACAAAAAGATGTGGCAGGATCGAGCCCCGATCAAGAGCACGAGTTGCTTGATAGCTTGAGATCGGAGACCCCGATTCGAGTGGAGGCTTCGCACATGGTGGCCACGTCGATTGCCCGAGTGGACGGCAAGCCGCACGTGTTTTTTGCGAACTTCGCGGGACTGCAAGGCGGGGTGAATCCGATCCAGACGCCCCAGACCGGGGTTTCAGTGACGGTATCGGGGGCAACCGGCGGGCAGGGATTCTTTCTTCCGTTCCTCGGAGAAGTGCAGCGGCTCAAGGGAACAGCCGGTGAAGCCGGCATCAGCTACAAACTTCCCGCAATCGAGAAGGGCGCAGTTTTCTGGTATGAGCCGTAGCCGCTGAAGGCCCGGGTGGAAGCGGGGCGGCGGCGGGATGGCAGCGACGAGGGACTCGCGAGTGAATGCGCTATCTGAATTGTTGAGTGTGCCGGAGAGCGAGAAAAGGGCTCGCGGCCTGGCGTACACGCCTGCTGAAATCGCACAGCAGCCGGAGGCATGGCTGTCGACATTTGAACTGTTCCGGAGAAAACGGGGAGAGATTGCAGAATTCCTGGCAGGCGCGGGACTGGGCGCAGGTTCCGCGGGCGGGCTCACGGTGTTCCTAGTGGGCGCCGGAACGTCCGACTATATTGGGCAATCCCTTACCTATCTGTTTCGCAAGTGCTGGCAGTGCGAAGCGGTCGCGGTTCCAAGCACGGACCTCCTGACGCACATGGACGACATGATGATTCCGGGGATGAAATACCTGTGGATTTCGTTTTCGCGGTCGGGAGACAGCCCGGAGGGAGTTGCGGTGCTCGAAAGTGCCCGCAGGAATCACGCGGACATTCATCATATTATTGTCTCGTGCAACGTGAACGGAAGAATGATCCGCGAGAGCGCTGGCGACCCGCGGGTGTTAGGGATTTGCCTGGATGACGCGGTGAACGATCGCGGATTGGCGATGACCAGTTCGTTTTCGAATATGGTGATCTTCGGCCAGTGTCTGGCGCACACCAACGATCCCGCCCGATATGAGGAAGTGTTGTTGCGGATGGTGGAGGCGGGGAGAGATTTTCTGCCACGCGCCTCGGATTGCGCGGCGGGGTTGGCGAAGGAAGACTACACCAAGGCATGCTTTGTGGGTTCGGGACCGCTGCGGGCGGTGAGCAAGGAATGCGCGCTCAAGCTGCTGGAAATGACCGCGGGGAAAACCCTGACGATGTCGGAATCGGTGCTGGGGCTGCGCCACGGTCCCATGGCGGCGCTGGATCAAAGCACGCTATTCGTTTGTTTTCTATCGAGCGACCGGCGAATCCAGCAGTATGAGCGGGATTTGCTGGAGGAGGTCGGAAAAAAACAACTGGTGCGGTCGAGGATTGTCGTGGCCGGGGGCGAAATCCCAGCCCGAGACTCTTTCGCCGAGCACTACCTGACGCTGAATGCGCGCAGCGCGATCGGCGATGACTACCTTCCGGCGGTGGACGTGATTTTCGGACAATTGCTGGGTTTGTTTTTTTCGCTGCGGTGGAACCTGCGGCCCGATCACCCGAGTCCCAATGGCGCGATCAGCCGAGTGGTACAGAACGTGAGCATTCATTCCTGAGGCCAGCGCGGCCGGGTACAGTTCGAACGGAAAACGAGCGGTGAGAACTTGAACCGGATCCCGCGTCAGAACTCGAACCGCACTCCGAACTGGAAGTAGCGGGGTAATTCCCCCGGAGCGTCGCCGGAGATCGTCCCGAAAAACGGATTTGTCTGAGTCGAACTTCCCGCCGGCCCGCTTCCTACAGCCGAATTCGGCTGCCCAAAGCGCGGGTGATTGGTGAAGTTGAAAATCTCCGCCCGCACTTCCAGCCGCATGCCTTCTTTGGGCACGAACGACTTGTAAACGTTCAGATCCGCGTTGTGGATGTCGTCAACGCGCAAGCCGGAAAAATAGCGGGGCGCGTTGCCCGGAATATTGTCTCCTGGATCGGCAAAACAATTGGCATTGAAGAAGGTATTCACTCCCGGGTTCGTTTGCCAATTCAAGGCCACGTCGTGCATGCTGGTCCCGCTCTTGAGCTGGGAACAGACAGTGCTGGGACGCTGGCTGCCGTTAGCCAGAAGCGGGTTGTCCAGGCCGATGGCCATGGGTTGCCCCGATTGTTGGGTGATCAGGGTTGCGACCGACCAGCCTCCGATGACCGCATCGAGCGCTCGGTTCATATCTCCGCCAATCCATTGTTTGCGGCCGATGGGCAGGTCTACAACCACGGCGGCCGCGAGGCGTTGGGGCGTGTCGCTGGCGCCGATGCTATGCTCGGCAGACAACCGGTCCAGTTGTTGGGGAAGGCCGAGACCGAGCGCGCCCACCCAGTTGTTCCGGCCTGCCGAAGAATAGTCGGTTTCCTTCGATATGGTGTAGCTACCCTCGAAGCTAACGTGGTGGGTGGTGCGCTTCTGGAAGCGAATCTGCAGCGCGTTGTACCAGGAATTCGCGCTCTCCAGCATCAGCCCCTCGAAGTCCCCGGCGAACTGGGGGTAGGTGGTTAACAGAGTTGACAAGGGCAGAGTGGATTGGCCGTAGTTGGAATTAACCTCATTGAAACAAGGATTGGAAGGGGTTGATGTGCAAGGGGTATTGAACATCTTGTAAAACGGGTTGCCAACCAGGGTGTTAAGAAAGTTGGTGACGCAATTGCTGGCATCGCAGGATCCAGGGCCGTTCCCCGGCATACTCTCGTAGTTGGCGCGCACAGCCTGTGAAATCTGCGCCAGCAAAGACGATGGGATGAATGCCCGGTTGTTGGTGCCCGACCAGGGCAGATGAGTGCTGCGGTTGGCAACGTAGTCGGCGCCAACCATGATCTGGCTGGGCAACTCTCGCTCCATGCCAAGATTCCACTGGTAAATGTCGGCGTCCCGCGCCGCAGTGGTGCCCAGATCGTTCGGGTTTTGATAGCCCCAGTTGGCAAGCTGGCCGTACTGGGTACCCTGCGGACCGGTAAAGCCGCTGGGAAACGGGTTTTCCAGAGTCGCCGATTGAGTGTCAAAATCGTTGTTGGTAAAAAACACGTTGGCGGTCTTGCGGAATGCGGAGCCGGGATACTGGAAGTTTGTGGCCGGGCTCATGCCAAAATAAATGCCGGCTCCGCCGCGCACCACCGTCTTCGAGTCGAAGGCATAGGCAAAGCCCAGCCTCGGCCCAACGTCCTTGCGGTAGGTCGGAATCGTCCTCATGCTGGGAGTGGCGAACTGGGTCGTGCCGTACAGCTCCTGCGTCGCCGGAAGAGTCAGGCCGGGGATACTCTGCATGGTCGCCTGCGCGCTCATCGCCCCCTGCTTCGCGGCGCCGGGCGGAAGGCTGGTAAGGTTAATATTCACCCCGCTGTCGGCTGTGAAATTGCTGAATTCGATCTGGTTGTTGCGCGAGGTGTAGGGCGAACTCCACTCGTAGCGCAGGCCGAGATTCACCGTGAGTTTCGAATTTACCTTCCAGTCATCCTGCACATAAAGCCCCGTCTCGAGCGACCGGTCGGCCACCGAGGGAGTCACGATCAGTTGACTCGAAGCGTTGAGGTTGTCGCCGTAACCAAAAGCCAGGCTGGCCAGTGGGTTGCCCGTGGTGACATTCGAGTTGTTTGGATCATAGTCGTTGAAGGGAGTCGGAGACGTGACTTCATCCGTAAAAGTCAAGAGTCCGGCCGGGTTGTTCGGCTGCCAGAAATTGTTGTAGAAAATTCTCTGCTCTCCGCCCACCTTGATCAGGTGCGATCCCTTGGAAATTACCAATTGCGACGAATAGCTCACCAGCGTGTGGCCAAACTTAGTGTAGATGCAGCACTGATCGTACAGGTCATTCCACGGCAGATTCCCCTGCATCATAAACGTCGGCATCTCGTCGATCCCGTTGGCCTGCTGGAACACCTGCGCCAATGGTTGAGTGCCCGCCGGCAACGAGGAGTTGAAACTGGAGATTGAGGGGATACCGGGTAGCGACAGTTCATGCACCCGGTCGATCGCCGCGTGGCTGGTCCAGACGATCCGGGGGTTCACGGTCCAGCTGTATTCGAACGAGCCGTTTTGGGCCACGGTGACACCGCTCGCGATTCCGTCATTATCGAAGCCGTCGCCTAAGGTGAGCGGAGTAGTGTAGTTGCTCCAGCCCCGGCTGTAACGGCCGCTGATGTGGTTCCGGTCGTTGATCTGGTGGTCCAGTTTGATATCGAACTGGTAATCCGGCGCGTTCGCTACCGCGGTGTAGTTATAGTTATAGAATTCGTTCGAGTTGCTGGGCTGCGGGTAGAGATTGAGCACAGCCAACCCGATGGGGTTAATTTCGCCTGCTGGGATTACATTGGCAGGGCCTATGGCCTGGCCGCTACAGTTAAAGCCAACCTGCGGCCGGACGATGTTGGTTGGATCCCCCGTGCAATTCACATTCGGGTCGTAGATGTTATTCTCAAGTCCTGAGAAGTTGCCTTGCCGTTCCGCCATGGTGGGTACGGTCACGATCCCGCTGGACGCGCTGGAGCTTCTCACCTTCTCGAAGTCAACAAAAAAGAACGTCTTGTCCTTCCTGATCGGCCCGCCGAGAGAAAAGCCAGCCTGGTCGCGCTTGCTGTCTGGCTTAGGGTTGGGTACGGGATCACCTAATAGATACTTGGGATTAAAGAAATCGCGAGCGTCCATCTGGGGACGCTGCAAAAAGTACCAGCCCGTGCCATGGAAGGCGTTGGTGCCGCTCTTGAGCACCATATTTACGACGGTGCCGCCGTTGTTGCCGAACTCGGCCGAGAAGCTGTTGTTCTCGACTTTGAATTCCTGCACGCCATCAAGCAAGGGCTCGTAGTAGACGTTGGAGTTTCCGCCCTCGCCCTGTTCGGGCGCGCTGATCAAGGCGCCGTCCAACCGTACCTCGGCGGTCGCGTTGCGCTGCCCATTGGAAGTGAAATTTGTTCCCTCGGGATAGTTATCCCCCGTACCCGACCCGGCCACCTCGGTGACGCCCGCCGCCAGGAACGTCAGGCCGAAGAAGTCGCGGCCAAGCAAAGGGATCTCTTGTATGTACTGATTGGTGATGTCGGTGCCCAGCGTCGCATTCTCCGTGTCTAACAGGGGAGCGGCAGTAGTGACTTCAATCTTCTCGCTCACGCTGGCCGGAGTAAGACTGAAGTTAAGCGTGGCTTCCTGATCGACGGCCAGCACCACGCCGGTCTTCTCCTCGGTCCGAAAACCCGACAGCTGAACTTTTACCGAATACGTGGATGGCCGCAAGCCGGTGAAGTAGTACTCGCCCTTGTCGTTGGTGCGAGCGACGCTGGCAATGTTGGTTCCCGTGTTCGTGATGGTCACGGCGGCATTGGCAACGACGGCGCCCGAGGGATCGGAGACAACACCCCGAAGTTGGGCCCGATAGCTGCCCTGAGCAGCCACGAAGGAAGGCGAACAGGCAAAGAAAAACGCTACCAAAAGCCAAGGAAGAACTGGCGTGGCCAGTCGCATGGGGCCCTCCGCACTCTTCGTGTGCATCTTTTGTTTACGGCCGAGGTTACGATCTATTTCGATTTCGATCTTATACTTACAGTAAGCGCCGGTTGTCAAGCGCAATCTGGGTTGTTTCGCGATCAGAAAAATCGATCGACCGGCCTTCTCGCGGCACGGATATGGGCCGAAATGTGCGCGCCGGTGCGTCCGAAAGGAAATGCTATTGGCAGGCGGGCCGCGGTTCGCTTACCCTAGCGGCCTATGCCATTTCCCAAACTTCGCCGCGATGTCACTGCTCCCGGTGCGACCTTTCTAAGCTTGATCTTCAATTTAGTCTTCTTCCCTTTGATTTTTTTCACTTTGATCTGGAGCTGCACAACGGTGGCCTGGGGGCAATCTTCGTTTACTGTGGAGCAGGTGCTGAGTTCGCCTTTTCCCAGCGAACTGGTGGCCGCCGCGCACGGCAGCCGGGTGGCGTGGGTGTTCGATGCGGAAGGAGTCCGCAATGTGTGGGTGGCGGAGGGGCCGGATTTTTCCCGCAGTGCCCGCCAACTTACGCATTACAGCGAAGACGACGGCCAGCCTATCGCCAGCCTGCGGCTCACGCCCGACGGCAATACGGCGGTTTATGCGCTGGGCAGCGAGTTGAACGATGAGCAGGAGAGCGCCAACCCCGAGAGCTGGACGAGAGGAGCCAAGCAGCAGGTCTTTGCCGTGGATGTGGATGCCACAGATAAAAACGTGGAGCCCCGGCTGCTGGGCGAGATGGGTTGCCCCGATGAGGGCTGCGAAGACATTGAAGTTTCAGCGGACGGAAAGTGGGCGGTGTGGTCGGCGAAAAAGAAATTGTGGCTGGCCAGCGTTGATGGCAAACAACCGGCCAAGGAGCTCGCTTCGGTGCGGGGAGCGGCGGTTCAGCCGAAATGGTCGCCGGATGGAAAACACATCGCGTTCGTCAGCGAGCGTGAGGGTCACAGTCTGGTTTGCATCTACGATTTCGGGGGCGACTCCATCCGCTACCTGGCGCCCAGCGTGGACAAGGATTCCATGCCGCGCTGGTCGCGGGATGGCAAGTGGATTGTCTTTGTTCGGACCGCGGGCGATGAGCAGAAGCTACCGCTGATTCCAGTGCGCCCGGAGCCCTGGTCGCTGTGGATCGCCGATGCCACCACGGGCACCGGTCACCTGTTATGGCGCAGCGGCGAGAAGCCCGATGATTCACTGCCCGGGATCAGCGAAGATGGCTCGCTCAACGTGGCCGGCAATGGGCGAATAGTCTTCGCCTCCGAGCAAGATGGGCGCAATCACCTGTATTCGATCGCCGCAAGCGGAGGCGCGGCCACACTGCTCACGCCCGGCGACTTTGACGTGGAAGATGTCACGCTCAGCGCGGACGGGAATTGGGTAATCTACTCGTCGAACCAAGACGACGTGGATCGACGGCACTTGTGGCGGGTAGCGGTGGCGGGCGGTGCACCGCAGCAGGGGCTGACCGGGGGCGAGACGATCGAGTGGTCTCCAGTGCAGACCGGCGACGGGAAAAGTATTCTTTGCCTGGGCTCCACGGCAACCTCGCCGGCCATGCCTTATGAACTTATCGCGAAGGGCCGCGAGATGATCGCGCGGCGGGCTTTGCCGAGTGAGTTTCCCTCAGCCGCGCTGGTGAGGCCGAAGCAAGTGATTTTTACGAGCGCAGACGGAGTTACGCTGCACGGCCAGCTTTTCCTGCCGCGCAACGTGAAAGAGAAGGTTCCCGGGCTGGTCTTCATGCACGGCGGGCCGATCCGGCAGATGCTGATGGGCTTTCATTACATGGATTACTACCACAATGCCTATGCCGAGAATCAATACCTGGCCAGCCGCGGATACGCCGTGCTGTCGGTGAATTACCGGCTCGGCGTCATGTACGGGCGCGCGTTTCGGGAAGCGCCCAACACCATCTGGCGGGGAGCGGCAGAATATAAAGACGTTGTGGCGGCAGGACGGTATTTGCAGTCGCTGCCGGAAGTGGATGCGGAAAAAATTGGGTTGTGGGGTGGTTCCTACGGCGGTTTTCTCACCGCCATGGGCCTGGCCCGCAATTCAGATCTGTTCAAGGCGGGGGTAGATTTCCACGGCGTGCACGACTGGAGCGTGTTCCTGACGGAGCGGCCCTACTTCGGCAATCTGGCGCTGCGACCGCCGGACGCGGACGCGGCGATCAAGCTGGCGTGGGCTTCCTCACCCGATGCCTACGTGAGCACGTGGAAGTCGCCGGTGCTGCTGATCCAAGGCGATGACGACCGCAACGTGCCATTCACCCAGACCATCGATCTGGTGCAACGCCTGCGGGCGCAGCGCGTACCCTTCGAACAATTGATTTTGCCGGATGAGATCCACGGGTTCCTAATGTGGAAAAGCTGGGTGCGGACCTACACCGCGACGGCCGAGTTCTTTGACCGGACGCTGAAGCGTGGCGAGAAGATCGGGACTGAGTAACCCACCTTAAAGTTTTACGGGGAACGTGAGTGCGTGTGACTCGCCTCGGTTCTGGGCGCCTCCCTTTGCTGGCTGTGAGAACGTCGCGGACTCAATGTCCGGCGCCCAATGCGGTGTCTTCCCAATCCTGGGGCGGCAAGGGCACGCCCCAAATGTTTCGCGGCTCATCAAGAGCGATGCCGCAGTGCAGCGGATTCTTAGAATCGATATAGACAACCCGGGCGGCAGCCTGCTTGTTCGTCAAGTAGACGTGAATGGAAATTCTCATTCCGCAGGTCAACCCAACTGCGGTTGCGACCAATGCTCCGTGTAAGTTGACGACGATGGTCTCCCCGCCACACTTGAGATTCGGAGCACTGCCCTCAACCGTGATAACCACCTTTAAAGGGACACGACTGCTTCGTCTGGACTCTTGAAACGGCGGCATGGGTGGCATGAATCATAAGGATACATGGGTTGGTTCAGAGGCTGAAGCATAAATTGGCTGGAAGCGGGGATGAGGAAAATAACAGGTGCTCTCCTGTTTTGAAACGCTGCTCCGTTTCTGCAGACACTCCCTTTCGTGCGGCGCAGTTTCCGTCTCAACTGAGCTTTCTCTAACTAGAATCGGGCTGTGATTAAGGCCCACTTATGATGCAATCCGTTGCCTCCGCATTCCGCTCTCTGGCAATGGGAATTATCATGACGGGGATGGGATCCGATGGTGCGCAGGGAATGAATACCATTCATCGCGAAGGCGGCTTCACAGTTGGACAGGACGAATCCAGCTGCGCAGTCTACGGCATGCCTCGCGCTTGCGCCGAGATGGGGATCCTCGACAGGGTGGTGCCACTCTCCCAGATTCCCCATGAAATTCTGCGAGCCACACGTTATCGCAAGACCAGCGCGAGTTAAGCCGGAGCTCCCGAACTAAATGGGTTCATGTCCAACACCTGGCGCACTTTCGTCAGGAGCGTACGCATCGAGAAGGGCTTGGCCAGGTACTGCTTTCCATTGGGAGATAACTCACACACCGCGAGTTGCTCAGCATAGCCGCTCATCAGCAGAACCCGGGAGCGTGGATTCAAGGTTTCGAATTCCGTTGCCAGTTCACGCCCGTTCATCCCGGGCATGACGATATCGGCGAGAAGCAGATCGACCGGCTGGGAACAGCCCTGGCAAGCATCCAATGCTTCGACTGCGCTTCTGGCGATCACCAGTCTGTATCCGGCTGACTCGAGAACCTCGGCCGTCGCTTTCCGCACAAACGCTTCGTCTTCCACCAGGAGAATCGTTTCCGGCCCACCCCACTGGCCGGATTCGGCGAACGCGGGCACTGTCATCAATTCCGTCGCGACCCCTGGTTCGATGCCCGGCGGACTGTGCGTTTCGCTGGTTTGGTTCGCGCTCTCGACTTCTGCGCAAGAATTCAAACTTTTCGCTCCTGGACTATGTCCGCCATCCAGCAGCTCAGTTGCCATCGTCAGGTTTTCAGTACAATGCGACGCAAGTGAAGGCAATCAGTCATTTACTCCGCAGAAGGTGCAGTGCAAAGGGAGCTTTATAGCAATCTCATGTCCCGTTCCAGGACACGCCAACACCAACCCTTCCGAAATCAGGAGAGATTGGCCGGCATCGCTCTCGAGAATCCTGGGGTTTACTTTGGAGCGGTCAGGATGGTTTCGTTGGGATCGAGCAAGAGCTTGTGTGTGCCCACGGGTGCGGACAAGCGAAAAGAAGATTCGGCCCCGTCGGCAAATACCCTGCCCAATAACACCGGAGCCCTGCCATGCACCACGGCATAAAGAGGGACGGACGTCACCAGATTATCCGGCGCATCCTCTTGCCGTATCACCCCCGAGACCAGCGTAGCCTTCGCCTTTGCCACGAACTTAACTGCGTGCAACTCCAGCCTGGGCAGAGAGGTGCCGTTCACCCAGCCATCCAGGAACCAGTCGAGCGAAGCTTTGCCTTGATATCGCAACGAAGGCGGCAGATCCTCCGCAAAAACGTCCAGCAGTTCGCGGGTGCTAATGGCTTTTCCCTGGTAGCGCTCACGAAGTTTGCGCAGAGACCGCACGAACGGTTCCTCCACTGCTGCGCGGCTCGGCTCTTTTCTCTCATCCACCTCGGCTGCGTCCTGCAACATCGAGCGCAGCATGTGGAACAACCATGTTCCCCGCCCGTAGCTGATCACGTTGTACGCTTCGGGAAAACGAGAAGAAAGGAGGCGGCTTCCCAAGGTCACGGGACCGGCATCCCTGGGAAAGTTGCCGTTTTCATCCTTATCGGCCAAGTCCCGTCGATATTTCTCCATGATCAGCCGGAAACCTTCCGGGTCTTTCTCTTGCAGCATCATCAACGCGCTATAGTTTGCCAGACCCTCCGAAAACCACTGGTCACGGTAGGTGGCCCAAGTGACAAGGTCTCCCCACCACTGGTGCGCGGTTTCGTGCGCGGGAACCAGTTCGTCAATCAGTGCGGCTGCAGCATTCATGTGGAGATCCCGGCGCTGCTCCGGAGTCAGAAAGGCGTAGGAGGAAAGGAAGATCAAGCCTGGCCAGCCCTGGCTCTCCTGCCCCGGTAACTGAGTCAATGCCAAATGACTGTAAGGAAATGGACCGAACCGCTCGGCATAGTATTCAATGGCCCGAGCGGTAGCGTCGGCCACAGCCGTCGTACTCCGCGCCGGCGAAGGCGGAAGCGGATCGATCAACACTGGAGGGGGTTGAGGCCGCAACGCCGGCTTCTGGTCGACGGGCAGTGTTGGTAGCGGGGGCTTGGGGAAGTCTCGTTCCACGCCGGCCGTGGCGTAGGCTTCCACGGTGACACTTCCGGCTTGTGCGGCGCCTCGAACGTATTTGCCAAGGTTAAACCCGGCTACGGGTAAGGGCCGTTCCGAAACCCATCGCGACACTTGCTCGTCGTCTGCGTCCTGCGGCGAAGTTGTTGGCGGTGCCAGTGGCATTGGTTTGCCCGTCGCCAGAAGAGTCCAACCCGGCGGATAGTGGAAGGTAAGGTCGAAATCGGCCATGTCCATTCCGCGATTGGGGTACCACGTGCCGCGCGCACCAACGTAGAGCAGGCCCTTGTCGCCAGCCTCCGCCAGGACCTCTCCGCCATAGACGAAGCGCAGGTTCATCTTCTGTCCCTGGCGTAGCGGTTCGGGCAGAATCACGGCCACCAGGTTGTTGCCGCTGCGCGCCAGCCGGGTGCCTTCCACTGCGGGGTTTTGAATAAATTCCACCGCTTTGCCGTCAGCCTCAACGGCTTGGATCTTCAGAAAGTGGGATAGTTCGAACGCCAGAAAACGCAATCCTCCCCGCGCGACATCGAGCTCCAGTTCCACCTGCGCATCCAAGCGTTTCGGAGGTTTTACGTGAGCATCAATCTTATAGCTGCGGACAGAAATCGGATCCTCCTGAGATTCGGTTTCCGGCGGCGGATTCTGAAGCGACTGTCCGTGGCCCGACCGGGGTCGGCCGGCATCTTCGATCGAAAATGAAGTCCAGACGTTGTAATACACTGTCCCGTTTTCCGTGGCCTTGGGTTGACCTGCCTCGATTTGTTCCCCGGCCGCGGAGTCGAACAAAACGTCGAAAACGCCGAGTTTGTCTCCCTGCAGCCGGGCATGCAACAGGTGATCGTTGGGATCCGCAGCTCTTGTGGGGGCTGAATCTCTGGAGATTCCTCCGCCGGCAAGAGGTAGCATCTTGCTGAAACTCATCAGCAATCTCATGGCATCCTCCTGCGCCAGATTGCGGGCCGTCTCATCCCACCGCGCGACAAACTCTTGGGCATCCTCCGGCGCCCTAAGCCCCGGCTGCAACTCAGAGGCGGTGTTGTCGTTGAAGCGCAAGTAGGCCGTCGAGAAGCGTTCCTCGAGGATTGGCATCCCGGTGAATAGGCTCATCGATCTGCGTTCTACATCGTTGGGGGGAACCAGCAGCACTTCGCCATCGCCCTCGAAAAATGCCCCGGTGATCCTGCCCAGAACATCCTTGGTGAAGGCGATGGTGCCATCTTCGAGAGTGATATGAATCGCAGCCCGGTCCAGCGACGCTTCCCGCACCCCGAACACCCGCGCAGGATCCAACCCGATACTGCTCAACTGCAGATAGAGCGACTCCGCCGGCCCCGGCCGGCGCGCCTGCGCTTGAACCGTTTGCGCCCCGCAAGTCGGGAACGCCAAAACGGCAAGGCATGCGACCAACGCCATGCCCACTCTGCGCGGGGTTGTCGGTACTTTCGTTACGTAGGTGCTCATCCCCACAGTTGCTAGAATGCGCTTCAATGCAGCTTCGTGTCACTAGTTTGTTCGCCATAGGGATAGTGCTTGCCTCCGCGGCAGCGTCGGCTGACACGATCCATTTGAAGAATGGCCACGCCATCCCCGCCGACCATGTCCAGGAAAGCGGAAATCACTATGAATACGAAATTGGCGACGACAGTTATGCGATTCCCAAGAGTTCCGTAGACCACGTAGAAAGCGGCGGCGTGCCCGCCAGCAACCCCGTCTCATCCGGCGCCAACAGAACCCCCGCCGATCTGCCCACTTTCACTCCGGTTGACAGTCTTGCGAACCAGGGCAACCTTCCCAAGACGATTATCAAGGACGGCCAGGTCGACCCGGACGCGGTTTCGAAACTTGAAGGCAGAGGAAGTCCCGACTTGAGCGCTACGGCGGACTTCATCGCCGGCAAGTTCGAATTCGAGCATGGCAACATCGATCACGCCCGCCGCTATTTTGACAGTGCCCTTGGTTTCCAGCCGGAGAACGCCACCGTCCTTATCTACTACGCCGCCCTGCTGGTGCGTACCGGGAACGCTTCGCAGGCACTGTCTTACGCTCAGCGCGCCGTGATCGCTGCGCCCCAGTCGCCCGATGCCTATACCGTGCTGGGTTATGCCCAGCAGGCTTGCGACCGTACCAAGGAGGCCATTGCCTCGTGGAAACATTCCCTCGAACTGCGTCCCGATCCCGCGGTGCAGCAATACCTGGCAAAGGCGCAGCGTGAACAGACCGTAGAGAGCGATTTCGCCGAGCGCGAAAGCAGCCACTTCGTTCTACACTACGAGGGCAAGCAGACATCGGAAGCCTTTCGCGCACAAATCCTGGCGGCGCTCGAATCCGATTACGACGACCTGGCGCGCGATCTGGGTACGCCCCCACGCGATGACATTCAGGTGACGCTCTTCACCGAGCAGGCTTTCTTCGACGTGACGCGCGCTCCCTCCTGGTCGGGAGCCCTGAACGACGGCAAGCTTCGCATCCCCATCAGCGGACTCGATTCCATGACACCAGAGTTGGCGCGGGTTTTGAGACATGAACTGGCGCACTCGTTCATCAATCAGATCTCCGCCGGCCGCTGCCCGATTTGGCTGCACGAGGGCATCGCTCAGATGCTGGAGCCGAAGTCTTTGGGCAGCGATGGACCCCAACTGGCGCAGTTGTTTAAGTCGCAGCGCAACATCCCGCTGAATATGCTGGAAGGGAGCTTCATGCGATTCTCCGGGTCTGAAGCTCAACTGGCCTATGCGGAATCGCTGGCTACGGTTTCCTATATCAACGATGCTTACGGGATGGGCGACATCCAGCGAATTCTGCAACTCCTCAGCCAGGGGAGTTCCACCGAGGCGGCTCTGCGTACGACCATCCACTCCGATTACGGCCAGCTCGAATCCGAGGTCGGCCAATATCTCAGCGAAAAATACGGCCAGTAGCTGCCGGCGTTTCCCGAATCTGGAAGGACTCATTTGCTCCCTGCCAGCGGCTATGCTAGTTTCGGAGTCAGGTCCAGTTGCCTATGCACGCTCTATTCCACTCCCGCACGCCCGAGCCTCCAGCCGTGCTGGAGGCCGTTTCCGGCGAGTTTCCTAAGATTAACGGCGCGGAGATTGCTGCCACCACTTACGGCAAGAGAGTCGCCGGAGATTTCTATGACTCCCTGCGCGTCAGTCCGGAGAGGATATTGTTTGGCCTGCTTGATGTTGCTGGACGCCGCGAGAGCAATCAGCCAATCCTCTCGGCCGCACAGACCGCCTTTCGAACTCTCGGAACCGAGCTTTTTTCGCCGCCGGACATCAACGAATCTGAAGCCATGACCACACTCTGCCATCGACTCAACCGCGGCTTGATGGAAGCCGCCAAGGGGGTTCACTCCTGCCCCGCATTCCTGGGCTGCTACCACGAAAAATTCGGCACTCTTTGCTACACCAATGCCGGGCACACGCCGGGCCTGCTCCGCGACAGCTCCGGCATTATTGAACTCGGGTCCACGGGTCTGCCGCTTGGCCTTTTCTCCCACGCCACCAGCGACGCTCCCACTGTTGCTCTGGAGAAGGGCGCGGTGGTTCTGCTGGTTTCCCGGGGCGTTGTTGAGGGCAGGTGCAAAGACGACAAGTCTGAGGATCTGGAGTTCGGACTGGAACGCGTAAAGGAACGCTTGCAGAACGACCCCTCGCGGAACGCTCAAACGCTTTGCGCATCGATTTTGAACAGCGTTGGGGAGTTCACGTGCGAGCCCCTGGTTCCAGACGACATGACCGCCTTAACCTTTGTGCGAACCGCCTAGCACCCGCATCCTCAGCAACCTGGCAGACAGGCCAACGCATCCTAATTTTAAGTCGGCGTGCGTCCGGCCGGAAGTGGCAAGAAGTAGTAAAATGTCCAGAAGATTTCTGCCTGCGGGTCCAGGCAGCGAAGCGGCCCACCGAAAATCCTATGAAGAAACTGGTTCTGTTACTCCTTGCTGTCGCATGTCTGCCCGCATTGGCCGCGGGTCAGACCGATCAGGTAGTCGAAGAAATTGTCGCGCGCGTCAACGGCCAGATTATTACTCTTTCGGAGTTCCAACGCAGCAAGGACCAGGTCCGTGATGACGCGAAACAGCAGGATCCGGCCAATGCCGACAAGCTTTACACCGAGCGCGAGAAGGACGTCCTGCGCGATCTGATTGACCAGCAACTCCTGCTGGAAAAGGGCAACGACCTCGGCATCACGGGCGATACCGACCTCATCAAGCGTCTCGATCAAATGCGCAAAGACATGAAGCTCGACACCATGGAGGACCTGGAAAAAGCCGCGACTGCACAGGGCATCTCTTACGAAGATTTCAAGCAGAACATACGTAACCAGATCATCACTCAAAAGGTGATCGGCCAGGAAGTCGGCTCCCGTCTCACTATCACCCCGGAGGAAGAACAGAAGTTTTACGACGAGCACAAGGATGAGCTGAAGCAGCCCGAGTCGATAAGACTTAGCGAGATCCTGATCGCGCCGAAGAAGCTGGTCGCCGCCAACTCCGCCGCCCCTACGTCGGCCCGGAACGGCGATCCAAATGCCTCCGCAGCTGGCGACCCTGAAAAAAACCCAGACGTGGCTAACGACCCTGCTGCTCTGGCTGCGGCCGAAGTCAAGGCCAACGACCTGCTCAAACAGATTCGCGCCGGAGCGAACTTTGAGGATATCGCGAAAAAATATTCCGATGGTCCCTCGGCCGCACAGGGCGGCGATCTTGGAGAGTTCAAGCGCGGTACGCTTGCCAAGGAGCTGGAAGATAAGACTTTCGCCATGAAAGCCGGTGAAGTCACCGACGTAATCCGGACCAAGCAGGGATATGTCATCTTGAAGGTTACCGAGCACCAGACCGCGGGCATCCCGGCGCTGAAGGACGTCGAGCCCCGCATCGAAAACGCCATTTACTACCAGAAGCTGGAGCCCGCGGTTCGCGCCTATCTGACCAAGTTGCGCGAAGAGGCCTCGATCTACGTCAAGCCAGGTTACATCGATTCCGGCCGCAGCCCGAATGAGACCGAGCCGATTGAAACCGCGGCCAAAACGCCCAACGCCAAGAATCTTAAAAAGAAGAAAAAGAAAGTGCTAGGCGTTCTTTAGCGGAGAGCAGATCCATATCCAGTTTCCTCATCCCGGCTCCCCGCATTGTTCGTCGCGACCTGCTTTCTGATTTACACTGATGTGGAGAATGAAAGAGTTCTACATCAGCGACTGCACACGCCACGAAAACAAGATCATCACTTCCAACTTCGTGGTGGTCAGCAAGCAGATCAAGCCCAAAAAGACTGGTGAGCCTTATCTCGCTCTAACGCTTGGCGACCGCAGCGGACAACTCGAAGCCAAGATGTGGGATAACGTGGAGGAAGTGATCAATGCCTTCGAGCAGGATGATTTTCTAAAAATCAAGGGCCTGGTTAACAAATACAAAAACCGCTTCCAGCTCACCGTCCACAAACTGCGCAAGCTGGGCGAGTCAGAAATCGAATTTTCCGACTATCTTCCCAAAACCAGCAAGAATATTGACGAGCTCTGGCAGACGCTGGCGGCCTTCGTCGCCTCCTTTCAGAATCCACATCTCAAGTCTCTGGTGCAGGCCTTCATGTCCGACCCTGAGATTGCGGCCGCGTATCGCAATGCTCCCGCCGCCAAGACCCTGCACCACGCTTATATCGGAGGCCTGCTCGACCACGTGGTCTCCCTTTTTCGTTCGTGTGATCTGGTCTGCAGAAACTATCCCCAGGTGAATCGCGACTTGGTTCTGACTGGCGCATTTCTTCACGACATCGGCAAAATTCATGAGCTTGCCTACAACCGCTCGTTTTCCTACACCACGCGCGGCCAGCTTCTTGGGCACATGATCATCGAACTTGAGATGTTGCAGGCGAAGCTGGCGATGGTCCCGGACTTTCCTATCGAACTCAAGACCCTGCTTGAACACCTGATCATCAGCCACCATGGCCAGTACGAATTCGGCTCGCCCAAGCTGCCCATGTTTCCCGAAGCGCTCCTGCTGCACTACATGGACGATCTGGATTCCAAGATGGAGGCCATGCGCGCCCAGTTCGAGCGTGAGGCCGACCTCGAGAGCCCCTGGACCAGCTACAACGCTTCTCTCGGGCGCCCGTTGCTGAACAGCGCCAAGTTTCTTTCTCCAAAGGCCGCCGCTCCTCCCGACGGTTCTTCCTCCCTGGCCGAGGCTGAGAACGATTTGGATCGTGCTGGTGAATCTCACGAAGAAACCTCGATCTTGCCTGGTCTAAAATCGTAGCTTTCCGCGGTCTGGCGTCGAACCATGCTCGACTTCCGCCAGTTTGAACTTCTCACCTTCGACTGTTACGGCACTCTCATCGACTGGGAGGAGGGAATTCTTCGCTGCCTGCGCCGCATCCTTGCGGCCCACGGCAAGAGCGAGGACGCCGCTACTATCCTGCGGCTCTACGCCGATTTCGAAGCCCGCGCCGAGCAGGGAGAGTATCGCCGCTATCGCGAGGTTCTCGAGTCTGTGGTGCGGCAGTTCGGAGAACAATTCGGATTCTCGCCCACCGAGCAGCAGGCCGGTTGGTTGTCTGAGTCGCTGCCAAATTGGAAGCCCTGGCCCGACACCGTGAAGGCACTCCGCGAATTGCAGAGCTGCTTTCGACTGGCCATCATTTCCAACGTCGACGACGATCTTTTCGCTGCCACACGGTCTCAGCTGGGAGCAGAATTTGACCAGATCGTTACGGCTCAGCAGGCACGCGCTTACAAGCCATCGTTAAAGATTTTCGAGCTCGCCCTGAACCGCACCGGTGTTCCTGCCCACCGCGTCCTGCACGTTGGCCAGAGCCTCTATCATGACGTGGTGCCAGCGCAATCGCTCGGCCTGGCCACAGTATGGGTTAGCCGGCTATCGGCTCGAGCGGGTGTAGGCGCCGTAAAAGCGGTTGAAGGCCAACCCGACTTGCAGGTGTCGAGCCTGGCGGAGCTTGCCGCCTGCGCTCTGTCGTGATCCTCTAGAAGTTGGCCGGAATCTTCACGACCCTCTTCTGGATCGCCCACATCACCAGTTCGGCTTTGTTGTGGATTCCAAGCTTGCGCATCAGGTTGAACTTGTGTGCGTCTACGGTTTTGCTGCTCAAGCTCAGAACCGTGGCCGCCGCGCGCACCGTCTTTCCTTCCGCCAGCAGTTTCAGCACTTCTCGCTCGCGGGCGGTGAGCGCGCGCGCTTGCGGGAACGGCGTTGCGGCCGTACCCTGCGGGTTGCGTCCCGAGCATGCTTCCTGCTCGTCGGTCGCGTTGCCCCGGCATGAGTTCCGAACCATCTCCACCAACTCTTCCAGGGAGGTTTGCCGCACCGCATAGCCTGTTGCTTCCCGCAAGCCACCGGATGCGGAACCGGCCTGTTCCTGCAGGTTCAAGAACACTATTTTGGTGCAAGGAGATTCCCGTGCCACACATAGCTCTACTTCGGGCGCAGGCAGTCCGAACATTGCGGCATCCGCGACCACGACGTCCGGCCGGAACTGATAAGCTTTGCGCAGGCACTCCGCCGCGTTGCCGGCTTCGCTTACGACTTCGAGGTCGGATTCATCTTCCAGCAAACGCCGCAGACCTTGCCGGAATAGAACATGGTTGTACGCCAGGACACAGCGAATATTCCTGCCGGGGAGAATTACTTCCCTTAATTCTGTGCGTGGGGGCACACAGTTCCTCCTTAGTTTGGCCAGAGTTTGCAAAATGACGCGGACGATTCGGCGTCCTCAAACTACGAAAGAACACGGAGTCTCGGTATTGTAACAACCATTCGCAATCCAGCGCATCCGAAAATCACACCGGGGATGCTTTTTGTGGGTCACGCGCCTCACCAGCACCTAACTTTTCTCCATACCCAAATTCCGGAGTGACTCTGCATCAGGTAGAATCGAGCACTTATGCTGCGCTATTTCACTGCCGGAGAATCTCACGGGGAAGCTCTGGTCGCCTTTCTCTCGGGCCTGCCCGCTGGGCTGAAAGTGGACCAGGCATTTCTCGATCGCGAACTCTGGCGCAGGCAGCAGGGCTATGGCCGCGGCGGCCGCATGAAAATTGAGCGCGACACCGCCCACATCCTCTCCGGTGTCCGCCACGGCATCACCATTGGCTCGCCTATTTCCGTCCAACTCGAAAATAAGGATTGGAAAAACTGGCAGGACGTCCTGCCGGTCGGCGAAGGTGACCCCGCCCGCCACAAGCGTGTAGCCTCTCCGCGTCCCGGGCACGCCGACCTGGCGGGGGCCCTGAAATACAATTTTCCCGAAGCCCGCTACGTTCTGGAGCGCGCCTCGGCGCGCGAGTCCGCCGCTCGCGTCGCCATCGGCGGCCTGGCTAAGACCTTTCTGCGCGAACTCGGGATTGACGTTCTCAGCCACGTCATCGCCGTCGGCAACGTGGCCCTGCCACAGGAAGTCCCCTGGGAGCGTGTTCAGGCTCTTTATGATCAGGAAGAAGTTTTGCTGAACTGCGCCTTCCCTGAAACCGAGTTGCGCATGAAAGAAGAAGTTGACAAAGTTCTCAGAACCGGCGATTCGGTCGGAGGAGTATTCGAAGTGGTTGCTCATGGCGTCCCGCCCGGCTTGGGCACCTACGCGCAGTGGGACGAACGCCTGGACGCTCTGTTGGCAGCCGCGGTTATGTCGCTGCAGGCGGTGAAGGCAGTTGAGATCGGCTCCGGCATTACCGCAGCCGCGTCGCCAGGCTCTATTGTCCACGATGAAATCGGCTATGATCCGCCGTCGACCTTGAGCGGTTTCACCCGCACGCGCAACAACGCCGGCGGAATCGAAGGCGGCGTCTCCAACGGCGAGGAGGTTCGCGTGCGCGGCTACCTCAAACCGATCTCCACCTTGCGCCGCCCGCTAAAATCGGTCGATTTCTCCACGCGCCAACCCGTAAGCGCCGCGTACGAGCGCTCCGATGTTTGTGTTGTCCCGGCCGCCGGAGTCGCAGCCGAGTCCATGGTTGCGCTGACCCTGGCGCGCTGCGCTCTCGAGAAATTTGGCGGCGATTCCATGGGAGAAACCCTGCGCAATTTCCAGGGTTACTGTCTGCAACTGAAAAACTACTGATGATCTATCCCATTGTGAAGTTCGGAAACCCCGTCCTCGAGAAGCCGGCCGAGAAAGTCACGGTCTTCGACGAGGAACTGAAGAAGCTGATCGAGGATATGTTCGAGTCGATGTATGCTGCCCGGGGCGTGGGCCTGGCCGCGCCGCAGATCGGGATCTCGCGCCGCATCGCAGTTATCGACGTCACATTCAAAGAAGACCCTGCCGCCAAAGTGGTCCTCGTCAACCCGGAGATTATCCACAAAGAAGGCCGGCATACGCAGAGCGAAGGCTGCCTCAGCATTCCGGACTTCCGCGAAAATGTGAGTCGCGCGCACGTAGTCACCGTTCGCGCCCAGGATCTGACCGGGACAATTTTTGAGAAGACCGGCGATGACCTGCTGGCCCGTGCCTTTCAACACGAAACCGATCACCTCAACGGCAAGCTCTATATCAGCCACATCAGCGCGCTCAAACGAGACTTGATCAAACGCAAAATTCGCAAGCTGGTCAAAGCCGGAGAATGGTAGAGAATTTATGATTGGGTAATTGAGCGATAGGGCAATTGCGATTGCCCGCGCATTGTGATTGCTCGATGACCCAGTCGCAAAATCGCCGGATGTCCCAATCCCCCAATCTCGTCTTCTGCGGCACACCCCCGTTCGCCGTGCCCACGCTCGACAAGCTGGTCGAGACTGGATTCCACATCCAACTCGTGGTCACCCAGCCGGACCGGCCGAAAGGACGCGGCCTCGCGCTGGTTTCCTCCGCGGTAAAGCAGCGCGCTCTAAACCTTGAATTGCCGGTCGTTGAGCCAGAAAGCATCAAGAACAACTCTGCCTTCCGCGCTCAACTCGCCGCTCTGAAGCCCGATGCCATAATCGTAGTCGGTTACGGCCGCATCATTCCGCAGTGGATGCTCGATCTTCCTCCCCTCGGCAACATCAACCTGCATGCCTCGCTCTTGCCCAAATATCGCGGCGCCGCGCCCATTCAGTGGGCCATTGCCCGGGGTGAAAGCACCACCGGAGTCACTACGATGAAGATCGACGCCGGCCTCGACACCGGCGATATTCTTCTGCAACAAGAGCTTCCAATCGCTCCCGGCGACACTGCAGAGACGCTAACCCCAAAGCTGGCGGCCGTGGGAGCGGACCTCACGGCTAAAACTCTGCGCGGCCTGCAATCTGGCGTGATTCATCCCCGCCAACAAGATCACGCCCAAGCCACCCTCGCTCCCATCCTCAAGAAAGAGGATGGCCTCATCGATTTCTCCCGTCCCGCGGCCGAGATCCTGAACCGCCTGCGCGGCTTTCAACCCTGGCCCGGCGCATATTCGAAATTTCGCGGCAAGAATCTACAAATACGGAAGGCTGTTGCGCTTGATGGAATTGTGCCGATATCTGAACTGAAGGTGGAAGGCGACCGTCTATTTACCGGCTGCGGCCACAGCACCGCAATCGAACTCCTCGAAATCCAACTGGAAGGTAAGCGGCTCACTTCTGCCTCTGACTTTCTTCGCGGCTATCGCCCTCTGCCCGGCGAGAAGCTCAGCTCCTAGCCAGAACGAATTTCTGCTTGGCGCCGCGTACTTCCGTCATACTGGCCATGGTGAAACCAGAAGCTCGATCTTCGTTTTCCAAAGTTTCTCCAGCCCGGGCCGCCGCATTCGACATCCTGCTGCGCGTCGAGCGCGAGTCTTCTTACCCATCCGAACTCCTCCATTCCCGCACTTATGACGGGCTCACGGATGTCGACCACTCCTTGGCAACGGAGCTGGTCATGGGGGTTCTGCGCTGGCGGTCGATGCTTGACTCAGAAATTGCCGCAGGCTCGAATCAGCCGCTCTCCAAACTCGATCCTGAGATTCTCACCGCGCTCCGCCTCGCTGTTTACCAACTGGGCTGGCTCAGCCGCATTCCCGCCCGCGCCGCCATAAACGAGAGCGTCGAGCTCGTCAAACGCGCGCGCAAGCGTTCCGCCGCCCCGTTCGTCAACGCCGTCCTACGCAAGCTCGCCGCCGGCGCCTCATACGTTGACCGCTCGTCGCAATCGGCGATCGGCAGCGCTTCATCTGAGACTCTCGCTGCCTCCAGCGCGCACCCGCTGTGGCTCGTGGAACGCTGGATCCATGCCTATGGGCTCGCCTCCGCTGTTCGCATTTGCGACTGCAACCAAGCCGTTCCCGTGACCGCAATCCGTCTTCGACGCGCTGAAGCAGAAAGCCAGCTCCACGCCGCCGGAATCAAACTCGCTCCCGGCAAATTGCTGGCCTCCGCGCGGCGAGTGCACCACGGAGACATCACCCAACCCTCCACTTTCCGCGCTGGCCTTTATGCAATTCAGGATGAAGCTTCGCAGCTCGTCTCAGCTCTCGCCGGGCGCGGCTCGCAGATTCTTGATTGTTGCGCGGCGCCCGGAGGAAAAACTCTGGCCCTTGCCGATCGCAATCCTAACGCGGATATTACGGCGATTGAGCTTCATCCTCACCGCGCACGTCTGCTGCGAAAGCTACTAGCGGCGCATGATGCACCCACCCAGCCGCTAAGCAATATCGGCGTGCTCGCCGCCGACGCGCGAGATCTGCCTTTCGCCGCAAAGTTCGACCTGGTTCTCGCCGATGTGCCCTGCTCGGGCACAGGCACGCTTTCCCGCAACCCGGAAATCAAGTGGCGGCTCACGCCCCAGGACCTCGCCGACCTGCAAGTGCGCCAGCTAGCGATTCTGCGTTCGGCTCTGGCCCAAGTCGCCGCCGGAGGCCGGCTCATCTATTCAACCTGCTCTTTGGAAAAAGAAGAAAATGAAGACGTCATCGAACGGACACTGGCGGAAAATTCATCCTTCCATGTGCTCGATTGCGGTGTCGAGCTTGACCGACTCCAGGAAGAGGGCGAACTGATTTGGCCGGATGCTTCCGCGCTCACCCGCGGTCCCTACCTGCGCACGCTGCCTGGGGTTCATCCCTGCGACGGTTTTTTCGCCGCGATCCTGGAGAAGATTTAACCGTTATCGCGTTTCACCCACTTCGAGGTTCACCACCGCGCCCGCCACAACCTTCTGTCCAGCCGGCGGTGTTTGCGTCACGATGATGCTGGTTGGTGACGGTTTAGACGACGCGCCGGATGGAGACGGCGGCGCAACCCCAACGTTGCCCAACTTGAAGCCTGCATCCTGCAGCGTGCGGCTCGCGCTGCCCAGGGGTTGTCCCACAAAACTCGGCATCACGTAAGCTGGCGGATTGGCCTGCGCGGTTACCAGCAGGCTCGTTCTGGGCGCTGCCACCTGGCTGGCATTTGCCGGCGGGCTTTGCGCCAGCACCTGGTCGGCGGGTGTTCCCGGCAACTGCATCTCCGCCGTCGAAGCCACATCCAGCCCGCGCCGCCGCAGATTCCATTCCGCCGCGCGCTCGCTTTCCTTTGTCACGTCCGGGATCACTACCCGCTGCGGTCCCATGCTCTGCGCCACGCGCACTTCCCAACCCCGCCGCACTTTCGTTTCCGGCAGCGGCACCTGGGTCATGATCTTTCCCTCGGGAATCTTCGGACTGTAATACTGCCGCTCCACTTCGAACTGCAATCCCAGCCCGGCAACGGCGTGTTCCGCCTCCGCAGGCGTCAGACCAATGAGCGCGGGCACTTCCACTTCTTGCCCATGAATGGCAAATCGCATCGCCGTCAGCGCCGACACCAGCGCCACAAACACCAGCACCAGCGCCATCATCGCAAAGCGGAATAGAGATTTCATAAAACGTGCAGATTATATTTTAATCAGTCCTGAGCAAATTCGCGGAGTCGATTGCGACTTCACGCAATTAGTGCGTCTCATCCTCACCCGGCGACGTATCCGGCGTATCTACTTTCGGCGCAGTCACCGGCAGGTCCGGAGGCGGCTGGAACTGCCCCGGGTTTGTTCCCGCCATGGCCGCGCTCATGAAGTTCATCCAGATCGGCAGCGCCGCGCGGGCTCCCGTTTCCCTATCGCCCAGCGATTTTTTTTCGTCGAATCCAACCCACACGCCGCAAGTGATCGTCGGCGAGAATCCCACAAACCACGCGTCCGTGAAATCGTTGGTCGTGCCGGTTTTTCCGGCAATCGCATAGGGCATCTTCGCCGCCGCCTCTCCGGTTCCGTGCAGCACCACCTCCCGCAGCATCCCGGTCATGATTCGGGCCGTGCGCGCGCTGACTACATCCTTCACGTCGGGATAATCCTCTTCCAGCACCCGCCCCTCGTAGTCGGTCACCTTGGTGATGTAGCGGGGCGTAACGCGCACTCCGTCATTCGGAAACACGCTGTAGGCCGAAGTCTGCTCCATCAGAGTGATTTCGGCCGCGCCCAGCGCCACCGGCAAGTACGGCGGCAACCGTGCGGTGATTCCAAAACGCTCCGCGTAGTCGATCACGGTCTTGATCCCGATCTTGTCGGCCAGCTTCAGCGCCGGTATGTTCCGCGACTGCGCCAGCGCACGCCGCAGCGTGATGAGCCCTTCGAATTTGTCGTCATAATCATGCGGCGAATATGGACCGGAACCGGTCTCAAACGTGACTGGCTCATCCAGAACGGTGTCGTTCGGACTTCCCCCCTGGTCTATCACCGCGGTGTAGACATACGGCTTGAACGACGACCCAACCTGCCGCAACGCCTGCGTCGCGCGGTCGAATTTGGATTCGTTGAAATCCCTTCCGCCCACCATCGCCTTGATTCCACCCGTCGCGTTGTCAATCGCCACCAGCGCTCCCTGCGCGCCCGAATCCTGTTCCAGGCTCACGCGCGCCGATCCATTGGAGTTCAGAGACAGAATCTTGACGTAGCAGATGTCTCCTGCCCGCAGCAGGTTTTGCATCTTGCCATGAGTCCAGGCCACGTCCGCTTGTCCCAGAGCCGCCGAGTACCGTCCAAACTTTAGCGTCGCAATCCCAATGCCGGATGAGGTCACCAGCGCATGCACGTATCCATTCACTTCCGGCTCATCCTCCCAGTCGGGGTGCTCATACTTTTTGATCGGAATTCCTTCCGCCACCACGTTCTCCAGATGCCCCTTCCATCCGCGCCGCCGCTCATAAGCCGCCAGACCGTCCAGCACCGCATGGTTCGCGGCTTTTTGCAGGTCAACATCGAGTGAGGTATACACCTTCAATCCGCCTTCATGCACCTGGTCGGTTCCGTACTTATTTTCCAGATACTGCCGTATTTCCTCCACGAAATAGGGAGCCAGCGAGTTGGGATCATGTTGCAGGTGCAAACCAAGCGGCGCCGACCGCGCATCCGCCGCCTGGGCCGCGGTAATCTTTCCATCTTCCAGCATGGCGTTGATGACCAGGTTCCGCCGCTTCAGCGCGCGCTCGGGATGGTTGATCGGCGAATACACTCCCGGACCCTTGGGCAGACCCGCCAGCAGTGTGGCTTCGGTCAGCGTAAGGTTCCGCGCCGGCTTGTCGAAGTAAAACTCCGAAGCCGCCTCGAACCCGTACACTCCGTGCCCGAGAAAAATCTGATTGGCGTACAGCGTGAAGATTTGCGGTTTGGTGAAGTGGCGCTCGATCTGGATCGCCAGCAGCGCCTCCTGCACTTTCCGGTGGAACGAGCGGTCGGGTGAAAGAAACAGGTTGCGCGCCAACTGCATGGTCAGCGTCGACGCTCCCTGCACCTTTCCGCCTGATTCGATGTCGCGATAAGCTGCTCCCACGATGCGCCAGAAGTTGATTCCCGAGTGCCGGTAGAAGTCCTTGTCTTCAATGGAAACCAGCGCTTCCCGCAGCACCGGGGCGAAATCGTCGTAGCTGGCCACCACCCGCCGCTGCAGCGCAAACGATCCAATCACGCGCCCGTGATCGTCATACAACTCCGTCGTCGAGCTCGGCCGGTACGCCTCCAGTGCTTCCACCTGCGGCAGATCGGTGGTGTAGACCAGCAGAAGTCCCGCCGTGGCTCCCACCAGGGCGGATACCAGAGCCAGCAGGCCAAACAACACGCGGCCCACAAACTTCCGCCCGGCAATTTCCACCGGCGGAAGGTCTTCATAGAGCGGCTTCATGGCGAGATATGTTCAGAATAGCAGGGCGGCAGGTGATCTGGACGACACCGCAGTTAACACCGTCACGATGAACGAGTACGCTGAGATGGAAGCCGGAGACGAAGCAAGCCGGAAGCGGCGGATACCAGATGTGCTGGATCAGATGGTGTCACGAACTGCTCACCACGGAATCCAAACTCTTTCCCGTGGTTAGCTCGTCCGGCTCTTCAATACCTCGATGGCCTTCTGCAACTGATCGTCCGGCGTGGCCTTAGGCTTGGCCGCTTGCGCGGGAACGGATTCCTCTCCATCGTCGTCAGAAAAAACGCTGTCGGACTCGTCCGCTACCAGCACATTCGGGGTTACCGCCACATCCTGAATCGCCTTCCCGCTGGGCGAATAATATTTCGCCACCGAGAGAATCAGCGCCCCGCCGTCCGGCAGGTCGATCGTTTTCTGCACCGATCCGTCTCCGAAGGTCTTGTCGCCGACTACATCGCCGCGCGCATTTTCCAGGATCGCCGCCGCCACTATCTCAGCCGCTCCCGCTGTCCCCTCGTTCACCAGCACGGCCACCGGAAGCGTCGTGATCGCTTTTGCCGGATCCGCATTGAACGCCTCTCGCGGAAACTTCTGCCCTTGCAGATATGTGATCGTGCCATGATTCAGGAAAAGATTCGCAGTGGCAATGCCCTCGCTTTCTTCGCCCTCCGACGTGTCCCGCAAATCCAGAACCAGCTTCTTCGCTCCCGCTTTTTCCAGCGACTTAATCTTCCCGGCGATCTCCTGCGCCTTGCCCTTGGTCAGAGTATCCACCTTGATGTAGCCGATACCGTCTTCCAGCATCTTGTCGGAAACCGGCGGAATACTCACCAGCTGCCGCATGATCGCCATCTTCTCCGGCTCAGCGCGGCGCGCCCGCACCACCGAAACATTTACGCTTGTCCCCGGTGTCCCGGAGAGCGCGTCGCGAATCTCCGGCAGGGACATGTCGCGCGTGCTCCTGCCCTCGATCGACTCGAAGATGTCCGTATCTTCAATCCCGGCCTTGTCCGCCGGCGATCCCGGCAGCACCGAAACCACGTCCGCATATCCAAAGCGTTTCGAGATCGTCGCCCCGATCTCCCCCTTGGCCTCCACATGGTGTTCCTTGAGCGCCTTGTAGGCCGCGGGCGTCAAGTAGCTCGAGTCCGCGTCCAGCGACTCCATCAGGCCGTGCAGGGCCCCGTCTGTTACTTTCGGAATGTCCGGGTCAACCACGTATTCACTTTGCACCCGCGATAATACTTCGCTATACACTTGCATCTGCCGGTAGGCGCCGTCGTTGGAAGAAGCATGTACGCCCCCGAAGGAGCCGACCACAACGAACGACAACACCGCAAACGACAAACCTAAAATCGCAGCTTTAATTTTCATGGACATCAAACTCTTCTTCTGGAAAGGAAGTCGCTTCCTGAGGAACTTCTTTTATTATATCTTGTAGATGCCGTTTTTTGTCTCCTGGCTGCCCTTGTTCCGTACCCCTCCGGTAACTTGCCCGGGTTTCGCGCCCCCACTGGTTAAAGCGCACTATTCGTGGGTTCGTCAACGTTCTATTGAGCCGGAGGCTTGAAGTTCAACGTGATCATGCTCTGCACTGACACCGGGCGGCCATTCATGGAATAAGGCTTGAACCGGCACTGCCTCACGGCATCGATGGCGGACTGCGCAAACACCAGCGAACCTTGCAGGAATTTTGCATCCTGCACCGCACCATCGCGCCCGATGAGCACCTGCAGAACCACGTTGCCCCGTAACCCGCCGGCTTTCGCCGCGTCTGGGTAAATCGGATCGACGGGTTCAGTTAATAGTCCCCGGACCACAGATTCCGGCAGATTCACCGGCTCAATCGATGACATCGCGGCATCGGCCGGCATGGCCCCGCTGGCCTCAGGAGTTGTGGAAGCTGTCTGCGATTTCAGGCTCGTCGGAATACCCGCGCTGTTGCCAGATGAAACTGTATGCGGCGTTGAGATCGGTAGCTTCGGCGCAACCGGACGCGGCGGAGGCACAGCCGCTTGAGTCGCCGGCGTATTCGGCTGCACCGGCGCTGCGGCGGGCACTGCACCCGGCAACGCTCCTACCCCATTCGCTGGAACATTCCCTGCGCTTACCGCAGACGGACTGTTAGCCGGAGTTTCGACAACCTGCACCGGCCCGCTCTGGCTTTGTCCGCCCACGCTCGGTCCAGTCTGGGGTGGAACGGCCTGGTTTGGAGCTCCCTGGTTTGGATCAGCGGGGTTGCTCGCGCCCGTCGCGGCTTGCGCCTGCCCGTTGCTCGCGTCCGAACCCTTCGGTTTTGCCGTTGGGTCAACCACCGGAAGCACCTGAATTTTAGAGGGATCCGTCGTCGCATCCGGGATGTTGCCCACCACCGGAAGCTTGTATTCATCACCATCCTGGCCAAAGCTGTCATGCAGCACCACAGCCTTTGGCAAAGGGGCAGGCGGCGGATTCAGCCATCTCCCGCCCGCACGCACCGCGTAACGGCCGAAGATCTGCAAACTCTGCCGGGTTCGAGGCGCTGCAACCAGAACCACGCATGTAACCGCCAACGCGCCTGCCAGAAGAAGTCTGCCGCGCCTCGGCGGCATCTGCTCAGTCGGGCTCTCGTCTTCTTTCGACTCCCCTGACATGTAGGCGAAAAGAGCCGCTTCGGACCCCGATTCCGGTTGCGGCTCCTTTTTCGCGGGATCTTTGCCTTCAGCCACAGCCAACGGCGCCCCAGACGATGGCGTTTCCCCGTAGGAGAGCAATTCTCTTTTCGCCGGGGCATCCTCGGCCACCGTTGGTACCGCTCTCGTCAGCCGGGCTTGCAGAGCTGCCCAACCGGTGAGCGCGTCCTCAGGTTTGGCTGGTTCTGCGGGTGCATCCTCTACCGCGGCGGCCGTCGGTTCTAGCTCGGTGAGCGCGTCAACCTCCGCTCCCGCCGCTTCATCCAGCGACTTCTGCACCTCGGATTCCGTATCGAATTGTGTCCCCGGTGCGGCGCCCGGCGATTGCAGGAATTCTCCCGCTCGGAAGGTTTTCTCTGGCATTTGCGTCATCGAGGCCGGTGCGGCAAACGCACCACTTGACGCCGCGGCAGCCATCGCGGCCGTTTCCGCCACCTGCGATTTGCCCATCGGCGCCGCGATTCGCGGCCCCGGTCGTTGCGGTGTCCCCGGTTGCTGCTTGGCCCGTAACAGTTCGCAGGCCGTGCTCATCGTATCCCGCACCTGCTCGGTGCGAATCGGCTTCACTAGAACTGAATTGGCTCCCGCCTGCAAGGCCTCCGGCAGTCGGGCATCATCGCTGACGATCGCCAAAGTCAGCGGACGCTGCGCCGCCTTCAAATCCCGGGCCGTCTTTAGCAGGAATGCCGCCTCGGGCTGATCCTCCCAGTCGGTAATTACAATTTGGAATTGCTGGGTTGTGACCTTTTCCACCGCGTCCACGCCGCTTTTGCAGTACTCTCCCTCGATTCCTAGATCAGTGAGCACCTGCCAAATCGGCTGGACGATCTCCTCGTTGGAAGAAAATAAGAGGCAGCGCAAGGGCATACTAGTCCAGACTAGGCAGTCGCAGTAACCTCGGCAAGTTACGGAGGTGGAAGGGCGGGGCCGGGTGGCTGCGAATTGGCGCGCGACGGTACATGTCCGTTAGGATTTTGCTCTCGCCCGTCGACTCGCCAGCCGGTGAGTTTCTTCCTCCCCGCAGACCCGGCCTCGTTGCCTGCGCTAGAATGCTGGGTCGCTCCCGAACCCTACGCCTATGCAGACCGCGGATGTCGTTATCGTCGGTGGAGGAATCGTCGGCTCCAGCATTGCCTATCACCTTACGGAGAAGGGATGCCGCAGCGTTCTGGTCGTTGAGGCCGAATCGTCGCAGGGAAAGGGCTCGACCGGGAAAAGCATGGGTGGAGTGCGAGCGCAGTTTTCCACTCCCGTCAGCATTCAGATGTCGCTCTATTCGATTCCCTTCTATGCCAGCTTTGAGCAGCGGCTGGGTCACCCCTGCGACTACCGGCCGCAAGGCTATTTGTTCTGTGCCACGACATCGAGTCAGATGGCCTACCTGCGCACAAACTACGCCCAGCAAGTAAACCTGGGGTTGAAGAACGTGCGATTGCTGGCGGGCGACGAGATCCGCAGCTTGTTCCCGCAGTTGCGCGCGGGCGATATTGTCGGAGGAAGTTTTTGCTCCAGCGATGGCTTTGTCGATCCCTACAGCGCCATGACCGGATTCATGACTTGGGCCGCCGACCATGGCGCAACATTATGGAAGAACACAACCGTCACCGGCTTTACGCAGGATGGCGCCGGCATTGTCTCCGTTGAAACCACGCGCGGGTCGGTGGCCACTCGCAACGTTGTAAACTGCGCCGGCGCTTGGGCCGCCGGCGTAGCAAAGTTCGCCGGGGTAGATTTACCGGTGCAACCTCTGCGTCGAATGCTGGTCCCCAGCGAAGCCTTTGACGGATTTCCGCACACCGCGCCCATGATCGTCGACATGTCCAATGGATTTCACTTCCGCCCCGAGGCTCGCGGATTTCTTCTGGCCTGGAACGATCCGGAGGAAACCCCAGGTTTCAAAACGGATTTCGACCCGGCTTTTGTTGAGAAGATCTTGATCCGCGCCGCCGACCGCGTGCCCTGCTTCGCCAATCTTCCGGTAAACCCCAAACGGGCGTGGGCCGGTCTCTATGAGATGACCCCGGACCATCATCCAATTCTGGGCGAAGCACCCGGCGTGCACGGTCTCTTTCTCGCCAACGGATTCAGCGGACACGGTGTGATGCATGCTCCAGCAACCGGAAGGATTCTTGGCGATCTCGTTCTCAGCGGAAAGACCGACCTGATCGATGCCTCGCTGCTCGGTTTGTCGCGCTTCGCCGAAGGCCGGCTGATTCATGAGACCGCTGTGCTGTAGGGATGGTTTTGACCGGCCGCAGTGTCAAGCTGCGGGAAATTGTGAAAAGGCGCGGCTTCAAGCCACGCCGTGGGGAGTCCCTCTAAGAATGGGGCTTTAACCACCGAGGTAAACGGTTGCCGCTGAAAGAACACAACTACTGGCTCACGACTACGGAGTTTCCCAGGATAGAAACCCGTCCACTGCCCGACCGCGTGGATGTTGCCGTGGTCGGCGCCGGCTTTACTGGTCTTTCCGCCGCCCGCACGCTGGCCCGGCGCGGGGCCCGGGTTGCCGTGCTCGAGAGCGAAACGGCCGGCTGGGGAGCCAGCTCGCGCAATGGCGGCATGGTGCTTACCGGAATGAAGCTGGGAGTGAATAAGTTCATCTCCACATACGGACGCGAACTCACCCGCCGCATGTACGCCGCGTCGCTCGCAACCATCGATTGCGTCGAGCAGATCATCAGCGAGGACAGCATCGATTGCGACTTCTCGCGCTGCGGCCATCTCGAAGTGGCCTGCAAGCGAAAGCACTTTGACGACTATGCACGCCAGGCCGAAGTGATAGCACGCGAATTCAATCACCAACTCCGCGTCGTGCAGAAAAATGAGCTCGGCGCGGAAATCGGCTCGAACATCTATTTTGGCGGCATGGTCGATGAAGTCAGCGCCGGTGTGAACCCCGCGCGCTATGTTGCCGGACTCGCGCGCGCAGCCGTGAAGGCCGGCGCGAATCTCTTCGAAAACACGTGTGTGCAACGAATCGGACGCGCGGCCCACCAAGGGGAACAAGGTTGGAGCATCACCACCTCACGCGGCTCGCTGTGGGCGCGCGAAGTCTTCGTCGGCACCAGCGGCTACACCGGCGAAGCAACTCCAGCGCTGCAAAGAAAAATTATCCCCATCGGCTCGTTCATCATCACCACGGAAGTCCTGCCCGAAGCGCTCGCCCATGAACTCAGCCCGCGCAACCGCATGATCTACGACTCGAAGAATTATCTTTACTACTATCGCCTCACTCCCGACCGCCGCATGTTGTTCGGCGGACGCGCCGCATTCTTCCCCGAAAACCAGCAGACCATCCGCCGCAGCGCAGAAATCCTGCGCCGCGGCATGATCGATGTCTATCCCCAGTTGCGCGACGCGAAAGTGGAATACGTCTGGGGAGGCACGCTCGACTTCGCCTTCGACATCATGCCTCACGCCGGCCAGATCGACGGCATGTACTACGCCGTCGGCTATGCCGGACACGGAGTAGCCATGGCCACGTACCAGGGTCAGAAGATGGCGGAGTTGATTGCGGGCGACAAGCCGGAGAATCCGTTTGTTGGGATTCCGTTCCCGGGTGCGCCGCTTGGTCTGTACAACGGGAGGCCGTGGTTCTTGCCGTTTGCAGGATTGTGGTACAAGTTCCTGGATTGGGTTAGTTGAGTTCACATGGGTTGGTTTTTTCACAAAAGCCCGTTCGCCAGCGAAGAGGACGCAGCTGCGCACATGGTCGCCCTGATCGCTGCGCAGGCGGAAAAGATCGGGACGCCGCTTAGCGAAGAGGAGCGAAGATTTCTTCTCGATGAATCCGCGCCACCCCTGTGTGTCGTCGCGCAAGAATCGGACGCAAAGTTTACAAAGCTGATCGGGCAAACATTCGATAGCGAGGTAGAGCCGGACGACCCTAAGAACCTCGGGAACTCCACGCAGTGGGCAGGAGACAGGTCATACCCGAGGGTCGTGGCGCTCACCGAGCAGGTTATCCTTTCGCGTGGTGAAAAGTTCCCTCAGCTAAGGGGGAGACGGCGGATAATCGACCTCATCCAGCTTGTCGGGTGCGGCTTCGTAGTCGTAATTCTCATGATGGTGGTTGTGGCCCTTGTCAGTTGGTTATTCGGAGACAAGTGATGAGTAAGGCTATTTGGGATACGGGAACGGGTTTCGAATCGTTAGCCGATGGTCAATGACCTGCCCGTCCTGCATATCCTCGGAGTACAAGATCGTGCATCTCGCTTCTAAGGCAGAGGCGACGATGAGAGCATCGTAAATTCTATAGCCATATTTTTCCGCGATTGCTAACGCTTCTCCGTGAGTAGCAAGCGTGAGGGGGAGCGGATCGGGACAGAGGGTCTTGATGCCGTCTAAGGCGAGACGAATCTCGACCCAGGGCATCTTGGTCTTCCTGTGCGCCACAGCGGCAAACTCGCTCAAGACCTGCACGCTAACGGTTCCGCCCTGGGCAATCAATTCTTCGGCGCGGTCGGAGCGTGGATCATCTTGGATGATGGCGTACACAAAGACGTTCGTGTCGAAGAACGCCTTATCGCTCATCGGTCGAGTGGCCGGGCGGGATTGCTCCCGCCCAGCCCTCTAAGAACCGTACGTGAGAGTTTCCCCTCATACGGCTCAAGCCTTTCGGAACGCCTGTCTGACGAGACGCGGAAACGACACGAACCGC
>JBARJF010000102.1:0-27522 GCA_049800135.1 Candidatus Sulfotelmatobacter sp. | reverse complement strand
TCCCCATGCTCGGATAGGCCGTAGTGATATTCAAAGGCTCATTCTGCAGCGAAATGTAATCGATGGACACGCCCGCAGCCTGATACGCCTGAATGTACTTGACGAAGTAATTCGCAAAGGCTGTCTCATTCGGACCGGTCATCAGCAGCGTTCCACCCAGCATGGAGACTGGACTCATGGAGCTCGGGTCCTTCATCCATCCCGGAGGGCTCCAGGGATTGGCCATCAGCTTCATCTGGGGATTCAGCGTCTTGGCTTGCAGTATCAGTGGCAGGATGTAGGTCTGATCGTGGGCAATGGAGAAGTTCGCCAGGGTTAGATCCGTTTGCCCTGCCGGCATGTCGTCGAACGAATACACCGACAGCGCGAGGTCCGATGCGCCGATGGGAATGCGCATGAAGCTAAGGCCGATGCCATTGCCATTGAGTGTGACCAGATCGTTGAGCGTTCCAGAAAGTGTCGACGATGGCTCTACTTCCATGAGCAAATACGCGGCCGAATCCGTAAAAGCGGCGCCAAATCCTTCGATGGACTGATACTGCTGCGTTGGATCGACGACGACGGTGTTCGTTCCCGCGTCCGCTGTGCTGGCGGTGAAGTTGACGCTGGGCTGAGCCGCCATCAGTTGTGTCTCATCGTTCGTACTCACCACCACAGATACTGCCGGTCCTGATATCGGCGGTGTGTTTCCGCCACCGCCGCCGCCACCGCCGCCGCCGCAACTCGCGGCCCAAACCGCGGAGAAACCAAGTGCGAGAATTCTTCTGCGCATCAGCATTTGACCTCTCCCAGGCGACTTCACTTTCTGGCAGCAGCTGTCTTCCCCCTTCCCGCCTTGCTCCCCTTCTTATCCAACCGCTCCAGCACCGCAGCAACGATCAAAGGCAACCCCACCGTAGCATCCACAAACACTTCTCCAAATCTCCCACCCTCCGCCGGAGGCACAAACTTCCCCCAAGAAATCGCCTCGCTATAAGGACTGCCCGACAACCCTCCCCAATAAACCGGCTCCGGGCAAATCCGCAACCCATAGTGATACCGCTTCAGCGGAATATTCTCCCCCAGCCGCCGGTGCCGTAACTCGCAGAACGGACCAAACTGCTGCGACCAGTTCCGCGGCACTCCACCGCCGATGGTCAGAATTCCCAGCTTCTTCTGCCGCAACAAAGTCGCCGCAAAGTGCTCCAGATCCAGAAATGGATCAAACCGTATCTTGTGCCGCCCGGTCGACTCGCGCAGCCGATTATTCAAAGCCGTGTCCAACCCCATCTCCGAATCGCTGAACGCCGGCACAAACACCGGAACGCCCTGGTCATGTGCCGACTTCAAAATCCCTCGCTCCGGCACGTTCTTCGCCAGATAAGCCCCAATCGCATGATTCAGCTTGTAGGAGCACATCACCTCGTTGTGATCCCAACCCTCGAGCACCCGCGACATCACTTCTTCCACATCGTCCAGGTTCTGCTCCGGTTCAAGCGTGTCGTACACGCGGTTGTAACCCTGCTCATAAAGTTCCTCATCCGAAACTCCAGGATTGACCTGGAAATGGGCGCGCCCAGTAGCCTCCACCAGCCCATGCGCCATCAGCGCCCCGGTCGAAACCACAGCATTCACGATGCCCCGATCAATCAACTCAGTCACGATCAGACCCTGCTTGGCCACAGTCATCGCACCCGAAAGAGTCATCACGACGAAACAATCCTCGTCGCGTGCCATAGCCTCAAGCACGTCGGCCGCCTCACCCAGCTGCCGCCCGGTAAAAGCAGTCCTAGACATGGCACGAACCAGGTCGTCAATCGACTTCACCTTGCCAAGATCCAGCGGCTCCAGCGGAATCAGCCGGTCTTCAATCGGATTATGTAGATGCCGCTCCACCCCATCACCCGCGTGCCCCGAATTGCCATGCGACTTCCCCGCAGGATGCCCACCGCCATGATTGCTCTGCTTCAAGATGACACCTCCAAATCGACTCGCAAACTTTCCGAGGAACTACTTTACAGGAACAGCGTGAAACGTTGCCACGCGGACGTTAGCAAGCACGCCGACTGTGGTCCGGTTCCTCCGTGAGGGTCTTCCCGCGTCGTAGTCTTCGCCCGTGGTAATCTTCCTAACATAAGGAAGACTCCAGTATGAAACACCTTCGTCATCCATCCTTCGCGCTTTACCTCGGATTGGCATTTATGCTCGCAACTAGCATTGTGCCGCGTATCACCGCGCAAGACGCACCGCCCGTCGTTGGAGAATGGACGGGAACGCTGAATCCCGGGGGCCAACCTAAAAAGCACGTCGTGCTTCACATTTCCGCTGAGCAGGATGGCAGCCTGCGGGGCACCATCGACTACCCTGACCAGGATGTTTCCGGCGTTCAGATCACGGCCATCACTTATCGCAAGTCAGCTTTGCATTTCGAAAGCACGCCCGGTCTGTGTGCCTATGACGGCACCCTGGACAAGGACAGCTCAAGAATTACCGGCGTTTGGAAGCAAGGCGGAACCACCCTGGACCTGGTGCTCAAGCGCACACAATAGCCAGGTGCCCCATGCTGGCCGCGCCCTTTGCGGCCGGGTGCCCCATCCTAGTCGCGCCCTTTGCGACTAGAGCCTGCCCTGAGCCCGCCGAAGGGGTGGGATTCCACGAGCGCCAAGCCCTCAGGATCTCCCCCGCGGGTCGCCACCGTTCTGTCATCCTGAGCGCAGCCGCTTTTCAGGCGGAGCGAAGGATCTCCCGCTCCCCCCGACCCGTCGCGCAAGCCCGGCTCACATCCGCCCACGTTTGTCTCGGCAATGGCCCGCGACCAACCACCAGCAACGGATGCTATATTGTTCGCCAGAGGAAGATCGTGCCCCCTGATAAATTCCGCGTGGCCTTAGTGCAGATGTCCGCCGGCCCGGAGCCCGAACAGAATCTTCAAAAAGCTCTGGAACGCGTCGCCGACGCCGCCGGACGCGGCGCCCAGGTAGTCTGCCTCCCCGAACTGTTCCAGACCCAATACTTCTGTCAGCGCGAAGATCACTCTCTGTTCGATCTAGCCGAGCCCATCCCCGGCCCCAGCAGCGAAAAGCTGGCCGCTGCCGCCCGCCAGCACGGCGTAGTACTGATCGCGTCGTTATTCGAGAAGCGCGCCCCCGGCATCTACCACAACACCGCCGCCATCTTCGATTCCAACGGATCCCTCAGCGGCCTCTACCGCAAGATGCACATCCCAGACGACCCGCTGTACTACGAAAAGTTTTATTTCACCCCCGGCGATCTAGGCTTCCGCGCTCTCGACACCAGTGTAGGCCGCCTGGGCACGTTAGTCTGCTGGGACCAGTGGTTTCCCGAAGGCGCCCGCCTAACCGCACTGCAAGGCGCGTCGGTGCTCTTCTATCCCACAGCCATCGGCTGGCATCCCGCCGAGAAAGCCGAGTTCGGCGCGGCCCAGCACGACGCCTGGCGCACCATCCAGCGCGCCCACGCCATCGCCAACGGAGTCTACGTAGCAGTAGTCAATCGCGTAGGCTTCGAAACCGGTAACATCCGCGGCAAATCCACCCCCGGCCACGGACTAGAATTCTGGGGCGCATCGTTTTTCTGCGATCCCTTCGGCCGCGTCCTCGCCGAAGCCTCCCACGACCGCGAAGAAATCCTCATGGGCGACGTCGACTTGAAGGCCCTCGAAGACATTCGCCGCAACTGGCCGTTTCTGCGCGACCGGAGAATCGACGCCTACGCCCTAATCTCCAATCGTCTGCTCGATGGACGATAAACTCGGGTCAACGAGTGTAAATGGCCTGATTACAGGAGCTGAGACCACGCATACAGTGGCGTCATCCCCGAAAGTATCGGGTAGTGCTCGTCGCATCGGCTGAGACTGACGGACCCTATTTCGGCTTTCGGGCTAAATTGTCGCAACAAAGTACTCACTTTATGGCCATACTTCACTTCATTGGCGCGTATTTCATTACCCTGTGTTGGTGGTTGTTCGTCCTTGTTTGGATCGTTTCAGCCTTCTCGGTTAAGCCGGCAACCGAGCGTCAATCTTGGACCGGTAGGTTGGCTACTTCGCTTTCTTAACGCTGACATTCATGCTTTTGCTCGGGAAGATTCCGTGGCCGGGTATTAACACGCGGCTCTGGCCGTTGGGACGCGCACTGCGGATTACGGGCTGCATTATCACATTCATGGGACTCGTAGTCTCAATTTGCTCCCGACTATCTTTGGGATCCAATTGGAGCGCCACTGTCACCTATCGCGAGGGCCATGAGTTAGTTCAGCGTGGTCCATACCGTTTTGTGCGACATCCCATGTATACAGGCTTTTTGCTGATGATTGCCGGTACAGGCGTAGTGATCGGCAGCGCTAGCAGTTTGGGCGCTTTAATTGTTGCCTTTCTTGGAACGTGGTGGAAGTTGAGCAAAGAAGAAATTCTGTTGTCGAAGCATTTTCCTGATGCATACCAGCGTTACAAATCGCAGACCAGAGCCCTCATACCGTTTGTGCTATAAGATCGTACGCCGTGAGTGATTGGTGAAGCATGATTGGTGAAGCATCGCCATTACACGCATTGACCGAGAATCGCCACCTTCAAGATCAATGCCACCCTCAGGATTCACATGCGCGATTTATCATCCCGTGCAATAAACTACCTCAATGCCCCAATCCGATCATTCAAGTAATACTTTAAGGACTACTCCGGCAGCTTCCGCCTATCGCATGCCCGCCGAATGGGAACCGCACGCCGCCACCTGGCTCGCCTGGCCGCACCATCACGGCGATTGGCCGGGCAAGTTCGAGCCGATCCCGTGGGTCTACACCGAGACTATCCGCAATCTCGCGCGCCACGAGCGAGTGGATTTGATCGTCAACGACGTAGCCTCCGAGCGCTTGGCTCGCAAGCATCTGGATCGAGCCAACACACCAGTGAACAACGTCCGATTCCACCGCTGGCCCACCAACCGCACCTGGCTCCGCGACTCAGGATGCATCTTTGTGTGGGAACGCACAGATCGGGAAGCGCACGACTTCGGTCGTGCCGATAAGGATCCGAAGAAGATCGGGGCTTTAGCCCCTGCGGCCAGCCTGAGAGCCACAAACTTCCGCTTCAACGCGTGGGCGAAATATGCCAACTACCGTCACGACGAAAAACTCGGCGCCCGAATGGCCACCACCGCCGCGACCCAAGAGATCCGCGCACTGCACAACAACATCCGCGTAGTGCTCGAAGGCGGCTCCATCGACGTCAATGGCGAAGGCACGCTGCTCACCACCGAAGAATGCCTGCTCAGCAAAGTCCAGCAACGCAACCCAGGCATGTCGCGCAAAGACTACGAAAAGCTCTTCGCCGAATACCTCGGCGCCCCGCACGTAATCTGGCTCGGCAAAGGCATCTCCGGTGACGACACCCACGGCCACGTCGACGACCTCACCCGATTCGTCTCTCCCGACACCGTCGTCACCATGGTCGAGAACAATCCGAACGATGTGAATCACCAGCCGATGCGCGACAATCTTCGCCGCTTGCAAGCCGCGTGCGATCAGGCTGGCAAACCGTTGAACATCGTCGAACTTCCCATGCCCAGCCCGGTCGTTTTCGAGCAGCGGCGGCTGCCCGCAAGCTACGCCAACTTCTACATTGCCAATGGCATGGTGCTCGTGCCCGTCTTCAACGATGCTAACGACCGCATCGCCCTGAACACGCTGGCAGAACTGTTCCCCACGCGAGAAGTCATACCGATCTATTCTGGCGACCTCATCTGGGGACTCGGCACCATGCACTGCATGAGCCAGCAACAACCAAAGTGCTGAGTTGCGAGTACCGAAAGTGACGAACTGCGATGTGCGAGGCGCGTACTCTTAGCGAATAACAAACAACTTTGTCATTCCGAGCGAAGTCCGGAGCCGAGCTTCGCTCGGTGAGGCGACCGAGGAATCTGCTGTTGCCTTCACTCCCACTTTCACTTCCTCACTATGGCACCGCACCGAAATATCCCTCCGTCCTCGCGTCAACTGCGGATGAACCACAGCCCAGTCAATCCCTGCACCATCTCGATTGGGACGAGGTACGACAAGTCCACGGGCACGACGTTTCGCGCAAACAACTCCACTTCCTCAGGATGACAAATCAGTGATGGTTGCGCCGCGGCCGGGGTGCGAGAAGCTAGGTTCTGAAGCCCTACTTCCTATACTGCGTAGGCTGCGGGCCTTTTTCCAGGATCTCGCGATCCCAGATGAGGCCATCGCGGGTGTAGCTGGCAAGTTCAAAGTCCTGGGTGAGTTCGAGGGCGTCCACGGGACAGGCGTCCTCACAGAGCCCGCAGAACATGCAACGGCTAAGGTCGTAGGTGAAGTTGGTGAGTTCCTTGCGGCGGGTTTGTTCGTTGCGTACGCTGGAGACCACGATCAGATTCTCCGGGCAGGCGATGGCGCACAGGTCGCAGGCGATGCACATGGTCTCATCGGTATCGGGATTGACGTTCAGCCGGGGCGCGCCGCGGTACCGCTCGGCCACCTGCGGCCGCTCCATGGGATATTGCTCGGTATAAATCTCCTTGGGATCCTGATAGCGGAAGGTGACCTTCAGCCCCTGAAGAAGGTCGATGAGAAATACCCTGCGCAGCAGGCTCTGCATCTCCATAGCGTGGTAAGCATATCACTGTGCGGCCGCGAGTCGCCAGTTCCCAGCCAACTGACTTCAAACCAGTGGGATCGAAATTCCCTTCCAGCTTGATCCTTTTTGCGGTGGAAGACTGAATCACGCCCTCTCAATGATACGCTTGCTCGGTAGGGTTTTCCCTGCCAGCGACAACCACCAAGGGCGAAACACCGGACTGACGATGAAAGACGAACTCTGGATGGAGGAAGCTTTGCGCTCAGCGCAACGCGCCCTCGAAGCGGGCGAAGTTCCCGTCGGAGCGGTGGTCGTGTGCGATGCAAAAGTCGTAGGCCGAGGCTGGAACCGCAACATCAGCAGCTCCGATCCCACGGCGCACGCAGAAATTATCGCCCTGCGCGAGGCCGGCGCAACCATTGGCAACCATCGCCTAGCGGACTGCGAGCTGTTCGCTACGATTGAACCGTGCGCGATGTGCGCCGGTGCGCTGGTGCATGCCCGGATTAAACGGCTGGTGTATGGCGCCGACGATCCTAAGGCGGGCGCGGTGCATTCGGTGATGCAGGTGGTCAACCATCCGCAACTGAACCACCTCATAGAAGTGCGCGGCGGCGTGCTGGCAGGCCGTGGCGCGGAGTTGCTGCAAGCGTTCTTTAGAACCCGCCGTTAGCGGTTGTGTTGCGCACTAAGCATTCGTTTGGTCCTGGAATAGAATCGCGAACCTTGAGCACGCGCTATTCTCGCCTTCTCCGCCGCTGTTTCAAAGAGCGTTGTTCCGGTTCTCATGGATATCGATTGCGCCGTCGAGGGTGATCGAGGCGCGGGGTTTGTAGTTCCAACCGACCTTGTAGCTCTGCAATTGCGGTGTCGGTCACATTGCGCTCAATTGCAGACTATGACCGGACATGGGCTCCTGCTGTCAGGAACTCGCCGAGAATTACCTCGCCACTTGCTGCAGAGTGTGAAGATACCTGACGATGTCGCCGGTCGAAAGCAAGCCGACGAAGTTGTTCCCCAGGATGACGGGCATTTCACTGATCCCATCTCGGCCCATCTTCTCCATTGCTGCCCATAGATCTGCTTTGGGATCGATCCCATTCAGCTTCTCGACAGATTTCATGGCCTGGGCTGCAGTGGTTGTGGACCAAGAGGCTCGAGGGATCTCCTTCATGTCGTGCAGGGTTAGAAATCCGACCACGTGATCTCCCTGGTCCACTAGAAAGCAGTGTCGACCGTGTGTCAGAACCTCCTGATCGATGAGGTTTTGCAATGAGGCGCCTGCCGATACGTGGGTGCATGCATTTCCCATCACCTCCGATACCCTGTGGCCAGCCAGTAAGCCTTGCATCATTTGCTGCTGGACTTGCGACGCGGCCGCGCTTTCGAGGAACCAGCCGATAAAGGCGATCCACAATCCGTTGATCACGTTTCCTCTGAGCGCTTGCCATACGCCGAAGACGATAAACAGAAAGCCGAAGAATCGGCCGGTGCTGGCGGCGATCAGAGTAGCGCGGCGGAAGTTCTTGTTCACTCCCCAAACGATGGCGCGAAAAACGCGGCCTCCATCCAGAGGAAATCCTGGAATAAGGTTGAACAGTGCAAGAAGGCCATTGATGAGCGCGAGATACTTGGCGATCGCCAGGATCGGCCTGAGGTTTGCGAGCACCGACTCCAAAAAGAAAAAGAGGGCCGCCAGCGCAAAACTGGTGAGCGGCCCGACAACAGCAATCAGGAATTCGGCAGCCGCGCTCGGAGGTTCGCCGGCAATCTGCGAAACGCCGCCGAACAGGAAGAGGGTAATCCGATGCACCGGTACCTTGTACCGAAGGGCTACCCAGGAATGGGCCAGTTCGTGCACCACAATACTGGCAAAAAATAGAACGGCTGTTACAGCGCCCATCAGCCAGTATTCGATGCTCGTGCCGCCCTGAAATTCTGCCGGATAGTAATTAACCGCCAACATCCAGGTAATCAGGGCGGCGATCAAAAACCAGGAGAAGTCTAAATCGATCGGTATGCCAAGAATGCGGCCAATCGGAATCGTATGCCGAAACAAATCTCACCTCCCTCTCGCTAGAGAGCGATCCGACGTAGGTTCCGAGTGGCTCGTCCATCGGCACTCGGCGGAATCTCAAATCTGCTTGACCACCCGTGTTCTCACTATGCTGCTACCGCCTCGCCTGAGTGCACGTTCAAATCGGCAGGGTGGGTAGTTTGGATGATGTCTCGGGCGCGAGCCACCTCCGTCGCCGTTCCGTGGGCGATCAGGACGAATTGGTCCGCCTTGAGCGCTGTCTCGTACTTCAAAATGCTGTCTTTGGGGATTCCGATGCTGTAAAGTCCGGCTCCCAGAGCACTCAACCCACCCACAGCCACAGCCCCTTCCAGCCCCGCCACGATCCATCCAACTACCGGTCCCGCCGCCAGGATCGGGCCGAAGCCCGGAATCAGAAACACAGCAGCGCCGAATAAAAGCCCCCAAAAGCCTCCCCAAAACGCGCCCATCTTGCCCCAATACTTCATGCGATCGCCGGTATTGTAGTACCCGACCACCTGCTCATCTGTGTGGTAACCCTTGCCGATGATCGACAATTTGTGCATGTCGACTCCGCCACGCTGCAGCTCCTTTACAGCCTGATCCGCTTCCGCGTGAGTGTTATAAACCGCGACAACTGAATTTTGCGTGGACATTTCCATATCTCCTCTCTGTATCTCCTCGGGTTCTTGCCGTTATTCTCAGCCCATCAAGCTAGTTTCCGGACAAGCCGCGAATGCGACCAATGATCGTCGATTCACTTAGTGCGTCTAGCCCTTCTCAAAAAAGTGGGCCACTTTCTTCCCTGCATCTTCTGTGTAGTAGACAGTGACCCTGGTGCCCTTCTCCATTCCCTCGCCGATATCTTTCCCTCCATCCTCGGCAGCGTGGTCGGTCAGACGAAAGGTCGACTCGGCGCCATCGTCGGACTTGACGACCAGCTTCTTGCCGCCTCGATCGACGTCTTCGATCGTACCATCCGTCTTTTTCAGACCATCCTTCCCCACTTTGTCAAACTCCAGAGCCGTGTCCTCGGTTCCCTTGCTGGTGTAGTGCGCCACCACCTCCGTTCCGTCTTTCAGTCCATGCCAGGAATCTTTGGCAAGTTTCCCGGAAGCGTCGGCGCTGTGTACCGCCGTCTTGTCGAGAACATGTAGTGAGTGCTCTGTTCCATCGGCCGTCTTTACCACAATAGTTTTAGAGGCGGCATCGATTTTCGTGATTGTGCCGTGAACCGCGCTGACAACATCTTCAGCAGCGGCAAATGCAGTCAAGACAAGCAGCAGCGTAAGGACTACGGTTCCGATCATCTTCATAAGTTTACTAGCTCCTGACGTTCTTGATGCCCTCTCGACCACAATGTTTTCGGAGCTGGCTTAATGATCGGACAGGCACCCAGAGGTCACGCCGCTACCCCACTATGCGAGTGCCGCTGGCTCGCAGAAAGTGCGACGTCTTGCGGGTGCGTCGTCCGTTCGATGATTCTTATCAAGCCTCCCGGCAGTTCGCTCTTCATTACGTATTCATCCACCAGCCACAGGATTCTCCCGGGGATCTCAGAGAATGCTGAAAGCAGGATGATCGGCAGGTCGGGGAACTGTTGCTTAATGTGGCAGGCTACCGCTTCCGCGTCCATGCCCTCTTGTCTGTACTCCAGGAGGATTGCAGAGACAGGTGTCTCCTCCAGTATTTTCAGGGCACTGTAACCGCTCGACGCGGTCTTGACGCAATAGTGGTTGGATTCAAGAACAGCTTTTCGAAGCTCTAACAACTCAGGACGGTCGTCAACACACAGGACAGTGGGGGAGTCCATAGCCACATCTCCGATACCGGCCGTTGCAAGATGAACCTGGCTCGCCGTTGCTCGGGCGGGCATAAAACAGAGTCACCTAATCCAACGGTTTCCCGTTTTACCCAAGCAAGTAAAAGACACCACGAAGCTCTACAGAAAAACCTAAACAACGGAAGAACCATCTGTCTGTCCCAAATAGGACACCCACGGAAATGTCCCCCAGGAAACATGCCTTCCTCACGAATCAACGGATTTGTCAGCGTCACCTGTGCAATTGTGCGTTCCATCTTTGCTTTATTTTCCGAAGCCGCACATCATTTAGCAAGGACGATTTGAGCATGGAACTTAAACCAGAAAGGGACGCACAAAACCATTGCGACCAAAGGAGAATGGGAGAGCCACCAACCGCAATTGCGGGCAGAGTTCGAGAGCTATATGCAGGCGCACAATTTTATTACCTGCCGCGGTTGCCATTCGCTTGAAGCGTTTGGAGGACCGCGCAGCCAGATGAAGTTGCTGATTCATCAAGGCGTCATCAAAGCCAATGATGTCGATTGCCTCCAGTGTCACCAGAATGTTGGTCATGTGTATGAGCAGCCCGCTGCGAAGCTCGATGGATGGTATACAACCGAGCAGGCAGCGGCAGGCGAAAAACTTTACCAGTCGCAGTGCGCGAACTGCCACGGTGCGAAGCTGGAAGGCAGCGCTGGGCCTGCGTTGAAGGTCGCGTCATGGCATCAGATGCATGGAGGCGCAACGCTTTTGACGGTGTGGGGAGAAATCAAGGGGCCGATGGCACGGTAGGCCGGCACCACCTACACGACTCAGCAGTCGCTGGATATTCTCTCCTACCTGCTGCAAGAAAATGGATTGCCGTCGGGCAGCAAGCCACTTGTGGATACACGAGAACTCTCCGATGCATTGCCGGCGAAGTAGGCGATCAAGTTCCCGGGCTACTCGTGCAGGACAACGCTGAGAAGCGAGCTGTTCACCTCCAAGCGGCCGTTGTACTCGATAAAGCCAAGCTTTCTGAACTTGTTCATGAAGAAATTCACCCGTTGGCGGGTGGTACCAACCATTTCCGCCAGAGTCTCCTGACTCACCGGTGGGATCACGGTTTCGGGCTTGTCTTCTTTTCCGAAGCGGGAGAGTATTAACAACGCTCGCGCCAGCCGCTTCTCGCTCGAATTGAATAGTTGATCGACCAAGTCTGCTTGGGTGCTATTGTGTCGTGCGATCATATACGCAACAAACAGGTCGGAAAAATCGTGTTCCTCGTGGAGCATGCGCAGCAACCGTTTCTTCTCGATCTTCAGGACGGAGCAGTCCGTAAGTGCGCTAGCGGTTGCCAGGCGCAGGGGTTGATCCGACGCAAGGCACCCCTCACCCAGGAAATCGTCGGAGCCGAGTAACGCGAACGTAGCCTCCTTGCCCTGTTTCGAAAGCACGCTGAGCTTCACCTTCCCCTGCTGAATGTAAAACACAGCGTCTGCACGGTCTCCCTGCGAAAAGATGATTTGTCTTGGGCGATAGCGATGAACCGTTTTTCCGACTCCAACATTCGCCAGGTACGCTTTCGGGTCAAAATGTTTGGCTTCTTTCTTAGCACGGCCCCCTCGTTTCGGCAATCTGTGAGCGGATGGCATACATGAAGCTCCCAGCGAGTCCTGGCGGTTCATATTTTTATAATTAATTCTACTCATAAATCTCAAACACCGGCATAGCCAGAGAATTTTGGACTTGTCGGACGAAGTAGTCGGCGATCCACAAGAGTATCAGCGCACACTGACTCAGCACAGGTTGCTAATCTCCTACTTTGCGATTTCCCGTGTGACTACCCTTTGCGGCGAGCACGAAGTCGATAAGCTCTGACCAGCAGGGAGATAGCTAGCCACCCGCCCAATACAGCAATCGGCACCGCCACCAGCCTCGGCCAGAGAATCGCGACTACAGCCAGCAGCAATAGCAGCCAGGCCGCGACGAACATGATTTTGGCTTCAGCCGGGCCCAGGACGCGATGGTTGGTGATGGCCGCTCCTACTGTGTTCCCGATTCGAAGAACGCCAGCGGCAGCACGTCCGGCGCTTCCGGCTGCGGTTTTTTGCGGAGGGCCACTCCCCCCGCCTGCTGGGCGCACTTTGTTCTTCTCAAGCAGGACAATCTCGATCGAATGGCTCAAGTCCTGCAGATACATGTTCTCCATTTTCTGCGAAAACGCTTCGTCCTCCGCGATCACGTCCAGCTCCCAGTTGCCGATCCAACTCGAGAGGTTCAGATTGGTCGAACCCACTCTCCCCCAGCGACCGTCAGCGACCGCGGTCTTCGCGTGCACCATTGGACCGCTCCACTCGAAAATCCGTACTCCTGCTTCCAGCAAGCCTCGGAACCCGGCTCGTGAGACTGCACGCATCACCGGAATGTCGCTGGCCCTTGGTACGAGAAGCCTGACGTCCACCCCATCCATCGCAGCCGCTTTGAGGGCTTCCACGTACGGCGTCGTTCCCACAAAATAGGGGTCGGTCAGCCAGATGGAACGACGGGCGATCGCCGCGATCAGTTGGTCCAGCCTGTAGACGCTGGCGGTGTTGGGCATGCTGGCGATGACCCGTAAGGCAACGTCACCAGCTGCCGGAACGGCTTCCGGGTCGAGAGGCAGCTCTTCTTCCGGGATCGACGAGCCAAGGGTTGCCCACATGGTTGCAAACGCCTGCTCGATATCGACGATCGCGGGTCCCTCGATTGCAACGCCGGTGTCCCGCCAGGGTTCGATGCCCCGGAGCGGATCACCCACCCACTGGCGGCCCACGCACAGCCCGCTAATGAAAGCGATCCGACCATCGACCGAAAGCATCTTGCGGTGATCGCGACTCAGCCAGCCCAGCGGGCTGTCGAGGCGAGGTGGATTAAAAGGCCTTATTTCTACTCCTGCTCGCCGCAATGGCTCCCAGAACTGATACCACGTTGCACCCAGCGCTCCCAGCCAGTCGTAGATCAGTCTTACCCGTACCCCCTGGCGTGCCTTGTCAGCGAAAGCTTCAGCAAACTGCCTGCCGACTTCATCAGAATGAATAATGTAGTTTTCGAAGTGAACCCTGCTCTCGGCTGAACGGATCGCTTCCAGCCATGCAGGATAGTTCTCGATCGCATCCCGGAGGAGGCGCACCTTATTCCCCGGTATCAGAGGAGCCCCGGCAGCTCGTGAAAAGGCCTGGTCCGCAAGAACCCGAAGGGGCGCAAGCGGTCTACTATTCGTTTGTTCCGAAACCGATTGTCTCGTAAGACCCATTGTCGAAAAATCCTGCGGCGGAACTAAAAATAGCTGCCAACTATATTACTTGCAGCATGACCGGGGACAACGAAGAGGAGAATCATCGAGTTCGCCCTAAGTGGTGCCGTCCTGACAAACGCCCGTTGCAAGTTCAGCCATCCGGGCGGGCGTTCGAAAGACATCAATGCGAAAGCCGGAATGGTGTTGCAAATGGACGGCCTTGACCCAACTGTCGGAGAGCAAGAGCGAAAAGCCACTCGAGGTCATTGTTGTAGAGTTGAAGGGTTGGGTCGGGCTGTTCCACCCGCTATACGCGAGCGAGCTCGCCCGCTCTCTTTTTCAGGTGCAGCGGGCCAACACTGAAGGGGATTGAAAAAGAACATTTTCACGCACGACTGCTAAACAATCCTTGCGACTACCTCGCGGCTTCCGTGACCTTCCCTCGCCTCCTCGATTTCTCTTCGGCGTTATGACCGCCAACTGTTCCGGAAGCTTTGGAGATGGCCTCGACTCGGTTTCTGCCCTTTGCCTTGGCCTCGTAAAGGGCCGCATCAGCCCGTTGCAGGACTTCTTCAGGGTTCCCGTCTGAAGAACACAGAGTGACCGTCACTCCCAAGCTAACCGTGACCGTTACCTCAGCCGAAGAAACCCTTATTGGTTTGTCGGACACAAGAGATCGTAGACTCTCAGCCCGGACTGCGGCGGGTTTCAAGTCACACCCCGGAAGTACGAGCAGGAACTCCTCGCCGCCATAGCGACCGATGCCGTCATATACTCGCACCCCCGACTGCAACCGCTTCCCAACTTCCTTGAGAACCGAATCGCCGGCAAGGTGTCCGAAGGTATCATTCAACTTCTTGAAGTGGTCAACATCCGCGATAACGATGGCAAGCGGTCTGCGCTCCCGATCTGAGCGCACCAATTCTCGACGCAAGAAACTCAGGATTTCTCCTCTATTCCACAGTCCCGTCAAGGGGTCGTGGGTGGCCGCAAATCGCAAAAACTCGCCCGCTACGAGTAGTTGCTCGTGCAGGTCTACAATGCGCCGTCCAGCCAGAAGGCGAGCCCTTAGCTCGATGCCGTCAACTGGCTTTACCAGGTAATCGTCCGCTCCTGCCTCCATGGCCTTCAGCAAGTCATTCTTCTTCTCTCTCGCGGTCACCATCACGACGTAAACATAAGGCTCGTTTGCCCCACGGTTGCGGAGGTCGCGACAAAGATCTATGCCGTCCATGTCAGGGAGCATCCAGTCGAGGAGAACCAGCCTTGGAGCGTCGTGTCCTTGCAGAATCTTTCGTGCTCGAGCACCACTCGTCGCAACCGCAACCTTGAAGCCCCAGGACTTCAGGTGTTTGGTAATAATGTGGCGGTCGATGGCTGAATCTTCAACCAGCAGGATTTTCATGGCTGACCCTGCCCCTGAGAGTTGGGCATACTCACCTGCAGCATTGAACTGACCTTCGCGGTCGGCGCTGAACTACCAGCAAGCGAAATCGTAAGCTCGAACCTCGGGCACTAACTAAAACACCGGTCGCTTCTCCGGAGAGCGAATCAAGGCATTAGAGACCACGGGGAACCGTGGTGGCAAGCGATTTCTGCCTGACAAAAAGCGGGCTCAACTCCGGGCCTCGTGCGCTGTTTCCGCGAACTCCCCCAGTTCCGAAGCCGGTGGTCACCGTACTGGTGCTTCCCCCTTGGGCAATACCTGCCCCTGATCTTATAGAATCGGATCTCGATGTGTGGAGTGAGATTCAAGATGCAATTTTCCCGATTCGTAACGCAGGTTGGATGCGGCCGCAAGACAGATGACGCGGAGACAGCCAGATCGGATTTCCGGGTAGAAACGCGAGAACTGGTGGTTAGGCCTAGAACAGAAGCGATCAGCGAACTATAGTACAGGGAACGGTCGTGAAAGATGAGGTCGGGTGCATGCAACCGCTGAAACTGCTAGTCGTAGAGGATAACATCCCAAGCTTGGAACTGATCACTGAGGTCTTCACGTCTCTAAAGGCCGAAGTGCGCCCCATAAGCGAGAGCGAGAAAGCGGTTGCAATCGTCAATCAGGAGAAGTTCGATGGGATTTTTCTGGATTTGGAAATGCCACACCTGAATGGTTTCGACCTGGCGCGCCTCGTGCGCAAGTCGTCATGGAACAAATCAACACCCATCGTAATTGTAACCGGACGCGATGAGAGGCAAACCATGCAGGAAGCGTTTGCCATTGGGGCGACCTTTTTCCTCCAGAAGCCTGTTGACAGGCAGAAGCTGAGCGCCCTGTTCCGGACCGTGAGTGGCGGAATGCTCGAGAATAGGCGCAAGTACACGCGCGTTCCGATCCAGGCCGATGTTGCGTGCACCGTGGGCACTCGAACCGTGCGCGGGACGAGTTGGAACCTCAGCCACGGGGGAATGCAGGTGGAAGTGGGTGGCTTGAAACCAAAAGACGTCGTCCGACTGTCGTTTAAACTACCAGTTTCCGGTGTGGTCATTGAGGCCGCCGGCGTCGTCGTGTGGGGAAAGGAGAACCGGCAAGGGATCCAGTTCACAAATCTGAGTGCGCAGAGTGAGCAGTCGATTCGCCAATTTATGGCCGAGGTTGAAAACATGGAACGTTAGGGTCGAGGCCTGACGCGCTTGCTCTAGGCACCACCCGTGAACGCACGCCTAGCCGCCGCTTTGTCCCCAGGTTGGCCCCCATTGCCCTGATCTAGGTCTGCAGACTGAGTGCTTTTGGTTAGGAGGCGATCAAGCTCTTCAGCCAGAGAGGATGGGTTGAGCGGTTTCGACAGGTAACCATCAAACCCTGAATTGAGGATTTTTTCCCGATCACCTCGCATGGCATATGCCGTGACTGCCACGACCGGCAGTGGCGCGAGCCGAGGATTCTCGCGGATTCTGCGTATGACCGCGAAGCCGTCCAGTATCGGCATGCCGATATCCAGCAGCAGCAGTTCTGGTTGGGACTGTTCAATCATGCGAAGCGCCTCTTGACCGTCGCAGGCTTCAGAGACCGTATACCCGCGAGCTTCCAGCAATTCGCGCAGCAGTTCACGGTTTCCGGCGTTGTCTTCGGCAACAAGAATTCGGATCATGACTGCCCCGCAGATTTGGCCCGCTTGTGGACTCCGGTTACTCTGCCAACTTCGGCGATGAGTTGTTGTTTCCAGGAGCCGTCTTTTTGCAGGAGCCCTTGGGTCTCGCGGTTCAGAAGAGCAATCTCCTCCTGGCTTAAGTTCTTGGCGGTCATGACGACAATGGGCAGATCCTTCAAGGTCGGTTCCTGCCGGACATGGCGAATTACTTGAAAGCCATCCATCCCAGGCATCAGCAGATCGAGCAGGATTGCGCTCACTACTTTGTTGGCCAGCACCTCCAAGGCCCGGGCGCCGCAGCGCACGCTTTGAACCTCATATCCGGCCGAGCGCAAGGCCTCCTGAAGCAGTTCCAAAGCTTTGGGGTCGTCGTCCACCAGCAAAATGGACGAATCGTCGTCGGCGGGAGCCGGCACATGCCTGCGAATCGTTTCCAGTAACACGGGTTTGCGAACCGGTTTAATGAGATAGTCAGCCGCACCCAAGGCGAAACCCACCTGCTTTTGATCCACGATGGAGAGGATAATCACCGGGATGTCAGCCGTTGCGGGGTTCTTCCGAAGTGCGACAAGGGTCTCGAACCCATTGCTGCCCGGCATCATCACATCAAGGGTGATGGCGTCCGGCCGCAGTCGCTGAGCTTCTTCAATAGCTGCGACGCCTGATTCGGCCATGGCGACGCGGTATTCTGGCTCGAGGTAGCTGGCCAAAAGCTCACGAGCCGGCACCTCGTCATCAACGATCAGCACCAGTGGCGTGAGACGGCCTGAAACCTTTATGAGCGGCGATTTTGCCGGTTCTTGAATTGGGCGAACCTCGGGTGTCGGCTCAACTGCCATGAGAGTAAAGGTGAACCTGCTGCCCTTTCCCAACTCGCTTTCCAACGAAATCTGGCCTCCCTGTTGCTCGACCAGCCGCTTAGTAATGGCCAGCCCCAGTCCTGTACCCTGCTGAGTGTCACCAGCACTTCCCTCGACTTGCCGGAACTCTTCGAAGACTACGGTTTGATCTTCAGGGCGGATGCCGATTCCGGTGTCGGTTACCGACACGCGAACGAAGTCCCAATTGTCGACGCACTCGATGCTGACCTGGCCGCCCTTGGGCGTGAACTTGACCGCGTTGCTGAGCAGGTTGTACAGGATCTGCTTAAAGCGCACACGATCTGCCTTGACCAGCGATTTGCTCTCCAGTTTCTGTTCCACTCGGATGTTCTTGGCCATGGCCAGAGGATCAATGGTGGAAAGGACTTCTGGTAAAGCGTCCTCCACTAGAAACTCTTCCATACGCAGCTCCAGTTGACCCGCCTCGATCTTGGAGAGGTCGAGAATGTCATTGATCAACTGCAGTAGGTGGGCTGAACCTTGCTTGATGTGATCCACGAATCGCTTCTGCTTGGCGTTAAGGGCGCCCGAAGTTCCTTCTGCCAGGAGGTCTGAGAAACCGACGATCGCGTTCAGGGGGGTTCGTAATTCGTGGCTCATGCTGGCTAGAAACTTGCTCTTCATCTGGGTGGTCCGCTCGATTTCACGGTTGCGCAACTCAAGCTGGCGGTTCTGTTGCTCGATTTGGCGCTGTGTGCTCTTGTGCTCCGAGATGTCACGGATGGAGCTGATTACCCGAAAGCCCTCGCTGGTATGAATCGGGCTTAAACTGATCTCCACAGGGAATTCGGTGCCATCCTTGCGGAGCGCATAAAGCTCTAAGCCGACTCCCATGGCGCGAGGCCGATGATCCTCGGCGTAACCTTCTCGATGCTGTGAATGCCCAGCGCGGGCTCGCTCGGGAATGAGTTTCTCCACTGGCTCCCCGAGCAATTCGTCGCGCTGATAGCCAAACAGCTTTTCGGTCTGGCCGTTAACCAAGACAATCCTTCCCTGGTCGTTGACCGTAACCACCGCGTCGGGGGCCACTTCGAGGAGGCTCCGAAAATCTTCCTTGGTTCTCTGCAGGGCTTCTTCTGCCTTTTTGCGCTCAGTGATGTCGCGCGCCACCGCATAGATAGCTTCCTGCTCGGGTATGGAAACTGCATTCCACAACAGCCACTTGTATGAGCCGTCCTTGCACAAATAGCGGTTTTCAAATGCGAACGTGACTTTTCCTTCCTCTAGCCCGTCCTTTTCTTCGACAGTCGCCCGACGATCGTCAGGATGTATGAACTCCAGGTAAGGCTTCGCCATAAGTTCTTTCGTAGTGAAGCCCAGCGTCCTCTCGAAGGAGGGGTTTAAGTTCTTAAAGAATCCATCGAATCCAGCAACACAAAACAGATCAACCGATAGATCCATGAAGCGATTGCCAGTTTCCAGCTTGGAATAGAGCGAGCCCATGAAACGGTTGATCATGAGGCCGACAAGCAGGGCAACGAGCAGAGAGACAAACAAAACAGCAACGACGATTAGACCGTAGCTCCGCAACCGGTCGTTGATCGCCCCCAGGTCGGAACGGATATACACGGTTCCCGTCGGTTCTCCCTGGAACGTGATAGCGCGCGCCATTCCCAGATGCCCATCTTTAAACCAATAGCTCTGGGTCTGGCCGGCTGGAATAACGGGCAAGGCCCGAGTCCCGCCCGCGCGACCACGCCAGTATCCTGCGAAAGGCTGGCCGTCACGCGTGTAAATTTGAGCGTACATGAGGTTGGAATTGGCGCGGAGTGCTGATAGCGTCTTCTCGGCAGAGTTCGGATCGTTGAAGACCAGAGCGGAAACGGTATTGTCCCCTATGATCTGGGCTTGCATGGAAAGATTGCGCACCAGGGCCAGGCGAAAGCTGTACATGTCGTAGGTGCAAAAGCCGCCACATGCCAGAAGCAAGGCCACAGCACTCACCAGCACGTTCATCAAGGTGAGTTTCCTGGAGATGGAATATTGCTGGTTTCTGGGCATGGTGTGTCAATCTCCTGGCTGAGGGTTCCTTCTGACGACAGTCGCCACCTTGAGCAGCTCAGAGCTGAGCGTCAGTCCCGCACGCTGAGCTGCGGTCAGGTTAACTTCGAAGCGGATTCGATTTTCTTCCAGGACAAATTGAATCATGCCACGACGCTGCGAGAACTGCGGGATGTCACTGACGGTCAGGATGGCGCTTTTGTCTAATGCCTCGATGATCTTGTTGAGGCGATTAGCCTCCGACGAGCTTATGAAGAGGATCTGGCAGTCGCCCGACATCTGCGGAGTCGATATTCGCCTGGGGACGACTCTTTGGTTCCCTATCGTTTCTCCTGCAAGCGTCGCGTCGAGGGCTTGCCCAAACGGATCCTCGCCCAGGATGCAAATGGTAAACGGGTTGGTCTGGGCGGTCGTGCCCGTCGGCGGCCATTCGACGAAACGTCCAAAGTTGTAGAGGTAGGCAGCTTTCACTTGATAGTCGGTCGGTTTCGAGCCCTGCGCGCCTGCGACGGGAACGGAAAGGAGTCCCCACGCAATTGCGATAGCCATGAGCAACAGACGAAGACGACTCCCCCGCCGAGTCGATTGGCTTTGGGGAACGCTCCGGGGGAAGTCTGTGCCATGAACGTACCTCATGAATATCAATCCGCGGCCTGTCTCCACGTTAACTGCACGTAGACGCTCCTCTTGATTCCCACCAACCCTTCGGGATCGCCTCCGAACTCCGCGTGCCGCGGCTGCAGCAGGTTCTGCCCAACCACCGAAAATTCCATCTGCCGGGAGGAGAACCAACTGAATCGCGTGTCGGCCGTGCTGTAGCTGTTGACCGCTTGCGCCTGCAGAGCGCTGACATAGCGAAAGGTCTGGTCAAACTCAAACTTCCTGGGCAAATTGAATTGCGATTCGAAGGTGACCTGATTATGCGGGCTTGACCCCTCGTCTAGATTGATGTACCCGCCTCCGTCCACAATGCCTGGCTCACTCTCCAGATGCAGGTTCAGATATGAATATGTAGCCTTCAGCTCCCACCAGGAGCTGAGCTTCCAATCCGGAGCAATCTCGAAACCATCGCTATCCCCTTTGAGTCCGTTGACATAGGGAAAGCTGAAGGTTAAGTGGGCCGGAGCAGGAGTAGTCGCGAGAGCCAACACGGGCGCTCCCAGGCTAATAAGGTCGTCATGCCTATTGTGGAATATTGCAATATCCACGTATAACTTCGGAGTCACCAGCTTCCGGTACCCAACCTCAAAACCAATCAAGCTTTCGGACTTCAATTGGTGGTTGCCGTCGACTACCACGTAGAGCAGCGGGTTGGCCAGTGCAAAATCCGTAAGTTGAAAATCCTCCTCGATGCGAGAGGGCGTGCGGACAGCTCGTGTGACCGCCGCCCAAAATGTCTGCCGTGAAGATATCGTCCACAGCGCACGTAAGCTCGGCTCGATCTCGAATCCGGTGTAATTGTTGTGCTCAAGCTTTGAGCCAGCCGTCAGCGAAAATCTGTTGGGGACAATGGCGATTTCATCCTGCAGGAATCCGCTGTACACATTGTTCGCGATGTCATGGGGAACGAAATTGAGTGTGGGAAGCGTCTGCACGAACTCGCTGGGACTCAGGCGGACGCCGCTTCCCCATATGAAATTTTGACGCCAGGGCGGAGTCAAATGGTGAATGAAGTCGATGTCGAATGTGTTGCGAGTTTCACCATAGTGCGGCGCGAGGGCATAAGTCCGGTCGTAATATGCCTGCACCTGAATGTCAGAGCCCTGGCGGAGATCGTGCTGCCAATGCGCCAGCAGATTGCCTCCCGATACCGCCACAGCCTGGTCCTCGATAAGTTCAGCGGGCGGAGAGAACGATCCCACTCCCACACTTTCGCCCACACCGCCCTTATACGTATCTCCTTGTATGGTTAGGTGGTCGCGGCCGCTTGCGAGCCAATCCGTCCTGAACCCGACCTGTCCCCATCGCCATTCGTCATACGACGCGCCGTCAGGATCGTATTCGGTTCCGCGGCTGAATCCCTTCCCGTACACCCGGTAGTCGAAGTTCTTGCCATTTCCGCTTCCGTAACGGAACCCGCTAATGGCATGGTCAACGCTTCCGCCCCCGGCAGAGGCGAGCTCGCCATGCGTATCCTTCGCACTTTTGGTAATGATGTTGATCACTCCGTTAACAGCGTTAGCACCCCATATAGTGCCCCCGGGTCCGCGGATGACCTCGATGCGCTCCACATCCTCTAGCATGATTCCATCCTGGAGGGCCCAATAGACGCCAGCGAACAGCGGCGTATAAAGGCTCCGCCCATCAATCAGCACCAGCATCGACTTGGAAAATTGGTCGGCAAATCCTCGGATCCCCACAGCCCAATGATCCTCATTGATTCGGCTCACCTGAACGCCGGGTATCAGCCTTAAGGCTTCCGGAATGCTGGTGGCCCCGGAACGCCGGATATCTTCCTGAGTGACGACATAGATCGCGGCCGGGGTCTGCCACACCTGGGCCGGCTCCTTGGAGGTTGTGGTCACTTCCACGTTGCCGAGTTCCGCCAGGCTCAGTTGCTGGAGAGGTTCGCCATTCACTCGGCCTCCTTGCGCAGCGGCGAAACTCGGATTGACCAGCCCTGCAAGCACGAGCAGGACAACGGGAGCGGTGAGCCGCACCAATGTGGCAACGCGCCATACACCGGTTTCGGCCGTGGTGTCATCACCGTCCTTCCAGGCGTCGGTCACGGGGCGTGCTCGCATATTCATGACTCGGCTCATCTTTCGAAAAGTTGTCCTGCTTCTAGCTATTCGCTCCCGCCGCCGCGCCGCGCGATAAGAAATCAGCCGTGCCGTTCCTCACAAACTGCTCAAACAGGCTGAAGATCTGCGGATCCCACCATCCCTTGGCCACTTCCATCTTCATGGTCTGCAATGCGTCAGTGATAGAGAAGGCGGGCTTATAGGGCCTTACCGTCGTAAGCGCATCGTACACATCCACAATCTGCAGGACTCGGGCTGTAACCGGGATGGCTTCTCCTGCAAGTCCATCTGGATATCCGGAGCCGTCAAACTTTTCGTGGTGGTGGCGAATGATCGGCAGTACAGAGCGAAAGGACTTCAGCGGTGCGCAGATACGCTCCCCGACCACAGGATGCTCCCGCATGAGTTTCCATTCGTCTGGGGAAAGACTGGTTGGTTTTAAGATAATCGCATCGGGTATCGCGATCTTTCCGATGTCGTGAACCACGCCCGCACGTCGCAGAGCGGTAACCTGGTCTTCCGAAAGCTTGAGATGTTCTCCCAAAGAAGCTGAATACTCCGCCAAACGCTCGCAATGACCATGCGTGTACGGATCCTTCCCTTCAATGCTCCGGGCCAGGGTGAACAGAACTGACTCTGCGCGTTCAAGCTCGTCAGTACGAAGCTTGAGTCTCACGAGCGAGCGCACCCGGGCAAGCAATTCGGTCCGGTCCACCGGACGGGTCAGGAAGTCGTCAGCCCCGGCCTTGATACCTTCAATGCGATCCTGCTTATCAGAGAGTGCCGTTATCAGAATTACGGGTATCAAATAAGTTTCTGGGTTGGCTTTGATTTTCTCGCAGGTCTGAAAGCCGTTAAGATGAGGCATCATCACGTCAAGGAGCACCAGATCGATTGGCATGATGGACAACTGTTCCAACGCGGCTGCACCATTTGAAACGGTCGCCACCTTGAATCCCTGGGCGCTGAGCAATTCCTCTAAAAGCTCGCGGTTGGACACTTCGTCGTCAGCGACTAAAATCGTGCCCGTGACAGCCTGTGCGGATTTACTAAACATCGACTACCTACTAACTCCAACAGAAGTTACCGCCAGCGTGGCACAACAGATTAGTAACCGCTAATTACGTAAGTCATTTCATTGGTCTTGTTCGGTTTTCGTAACAAGAATGGGACTCGGTTTGCGCGGGGAGGCACGGCTCGACGAAGCATCGCTCGACCCGGATGTGAATCCTCCGGAGAAGACGTTCCGTCCTACAGTCTGATCAACGGAAGCGTGAGTGCGGCTGGCGTGTCTCGTACGAACCAATTACGAAATTTTGTTTCTCATGATAAGTTTTACTTAAGCCGCTTGTTGAAGAACCGAAGCGTAATCGAGGCTAAACAATGGACCCCTCTTCCCGCGATCTGAAGATTCTGGTAGCGGATGATTCCCCGATATATCGCAAACTCGTCGAGCAGTCGCTTGCTCCAGAGCACTACACCGTGCTCTTTGCCAAGACCGGCCGTCAAGCCGTGGATCTGTTTATCGAACACCAGCCTGCAATTGTGATCACCGACTGGAGCATGCCCGACATCAGCGGCGTTGAACTGTGCCAGAGTATCCGCCGCGACCATAAAGAGCTCTATGCCTACGTCATCCTGCTTACCGGCAACACCGACAAAGAGCAAGTGATTGAAGGTCTGGCCGCCGGGGCCGATGACTACCTGACTAAACCGTTCCATCCCGGAGAACTGCAAGCCCGCGTAAGAGTCGGCCGCCGTTTCGTTGATCTCCACCGCGAAGTCCAGGACAAGAATCGACAACTGGAGGAAATGGCCCTGACCGACTCGCTCACCGGCCTGCCCAATCGTCGTGCAATCGATTTCTGGGCAAGCCGCCAACTGAGCGCGGCAGTGCGTCACGATTTTCCCGTCTGGGTGGTCATGGCTGATCTGGATCACTTCAAGAGCATCAATGACACCCACGGGCATGATGCCGGAGACGTCGTGCTCAAGGGTTTCGCCGAGATTCTCAAGTCCAACACTCGCAGCTCAAACATCTGCGGACGCCTTGGAGGCGAGGAATTTCTGGTGGTCATCACGCATGTAGAAAAGGAAAATGCCGCGATTGCAATTGAGCGTATCCGCAAGCAATTTGCAGCCCAGAAGTTCACTGTCGGGCACCGCATTTTCGCTGCGACCGCCAGCTTCGGAATTGCCGGCATCCGTGCCAGGGCGTGCCCTGATTTCAGTGAGCTGGTGACTCGCGCAGATGCGGCTCTGTACGCCGCGAAACGTCAAGGGCGTAACCGCATCGAATTTGAAATAGAACAGGCTCTGTCAATAACTGGCGAAGGATAGGGGCGGGTAAATCGGGCGCGTGCCGATCTGCGGATTGAGCTTGTTGTTGCGGCTCGGGCAGCCGCTTTGTCACTCCGTTCGCAGCCGACACACGGCATTTCTCCTTGACTCAGCCGAACGATTTGCTATAAGCCTCTTATCAATGTCGTCCCTCGTATTTCGTAGCTTTCGCTGCTGTGATGAGAGTCTCGATCGTCGGAGTGCCCAATGAGCCCGCCGAACGTACTAAAGCTGTTGGCTATTGATGACAATCCAGATAATCTGGCTTTGATTACGGCTTCGCTCGAGAGCGAAAACTTAGAAATAATAACGGAGAATGACCCGGAAGTCGGCTTCGAAACATTCCTGCGGCTTCGACCGAGGATCGTCTTGCTCGACTTGGTCATGCCGAAAATGAGCGGAATGGAATTGTTGGAAAAAATAGTCGCAGTTGATGCGGGGGTGGACGTCATCTTGATTACGGGCCATTATTCCACCGAATCGGCGGTCGAGGCAGTTCAGAAAGGCGCTTGTGACTACTTGAAAAAGCCTATCGACGTGGAAAAGCTGCGCAACCGGGTCGCTAGCCTCATGCTCGAAGCGGAAAAACGCCGAATGACCCTACGCCTCGACCAAGAGCTGCTGGATAATTGTCAATTCGAAGGAATGGTCGGACGTAGTCCCTTGATGTTGGAGGTGTTCGCGAGGATTCGTCGCATCGCACCTCACTTTCGGACAGTACTGGTGAATGGCGCGACCGGAACTGGGAAAGAACTGGTGGCGCTTGCACTGCATCGCCTTAGCCCCGCCGCGCGTGGGCGATTTGTGGTTTGTAACTGCGCGGCGCTGGTAGAGAACCTTCTAGAGAGCGAACTGTTTGGCTACGTCCGGGGAGCTTTTACCGGTGCTGCCCAGGACAAGCCGGGGATGTTCGAGCATGCGGACGGCGGAACCATTTTTCTGGATGAGATTGGAGAACTGTCTCCCGCCGCACAGGCTAAGCTGCTGCGAGTGCTCCAAAACCGTCAAGTCCAGCGAGTTGGATCAGTCGTCCCCCGTAATATAGACGTGCGGGTAGTCGCCGCCACCCACCGCAATCTGAAAACCATGGTGCGCGATGGCACCTTTCGCGAAGACTTGTACTACCGTCTTTCCGTGGTCGAAATTGCGCTTCCAACGCTGGCCAACCGACGGGAAGATCTGCCGCTTCTTCAGCGATATTTTATTGAGAAATTTGCAGCTGAGTACAAGAAGCCGATCGCGGGTCTTGTCCGCAGGGTGCAGACTCGCCTGGCAGCATATCCCTGGCCAGGAAATATCCGCGAGCTTGAAAACGTAATCGGCAACGCTTGCATGATGACGGACGGGACTCTGATCGATATTGATGATCTGCCGGAAAGACTTCGCGGCCCTCTAGGCTCCGAATCTTTGATGGACGAGGGTTACCTCTCGCTCGACGAGGTACAAAGGCGTCACGTGTTGCATGTGCTGGAGGGAGTTGGAGGCAACAAGGTGCGCGCCGCGGAAATCCTGGGCATCGGCCGCGCGACTATCTACCAACTTCTATCAAAGATGAAACTGGAGAATGGGGCGGACGAGAGCGCAGCTAGCGGCAGCGTTTAGGGCTCTCCGTGGGGAGTCAGTGTGACCTCAGAAGCATCGTGATATGCCTGCAGTTCTATGATCTGGCCGGTAAACTTCGAAGTTTATCGCGGAACAACGGTGACCTTTCCTGATTCTGGTGCCAGTCCAGGTATTGAAGCAGGCGCTGGATAACAAAATAATGGCAGAGAGAGGAATTCTAAAGTCGCTTTTTCCTGCAAGTCATGGTGATGCGGACAATTGGCGATTATAGCTAGTGTTTATGCTGGCTTCAAGCGCATTCAGAAGTTCCGCTACAGTTTCCAAGGTTTTCGCGGTTGTCTCCATTTTCGTATCATTACGTATCAGTTCCAGAGCGCGGCCTTGAAAGGCACCCTGATCGATTTGCAAAAACAGAGAATTGATCATGCTCGGAGAGCGCGCACTTGGGTTCTCTTGGTTCTGTCGGGATTAGCTTGCCTGGCCGGCCTTTACCCGCTCACCGGCGCGCTCCGGGACGGCGTGGCAACGAAGATCAATAGGAAAGACCAGATGATCCTCACTATTTACATCTCGCTCGGAGTCTTCCTGCTGATCGCTGCCCGCAACGTAGGCGACAGGGGCGCGGGGGCGTCCGTGCCGCTGCTGTAATCTTGTCTTATGACATCATCTCTGGCAATAATGGCGCCTATTCAGCCCGTCCGGGATGGGACGCATGTGCGGGCCTCGGATCGCCGATCGGAACCCGGGTGGCAACAGCATTGGGCGTTCCCCCACCGGCGCAAGCTAAGAGGACGGGTACTTAGGATCTGGGTCGGTATGGAGCCGCAACCAGCGAGCTGGCGCCGTTCTTTATTCAGCCTCAGCCAAACGCGCACAGAGGTCGGCATTCGTTCGCCGCGTTGTCACAGACCGTGAATACGAGATCGAGCCCTGGTTGCAGACTGCACCACTACCAATAACCTATGTAGGAGTGATTGTTGACGTAGTATCCCGTGGGTGTTGAAAAAGTCGGTGGTCGGAAGGAACTCTTCGCCGCGAATTATCGCTGCTATCGAGTTTTTCCTTTCACTTCAGCTAAGAGGTGGCGTCCATAGCCGGGGTTATCGGTTGGCTGAGGAACCGCACCAGTCGCTTGAGATTCTGCGCCGCTGCTGCCAGGAAGAACTGCTCCCGCACAAACTTCAATCTCCGCAGGCGCAAGCGACGCAGTCCGA